>JAKACZ010000042.1 GCA_021820965.1 Bacillota bacterium
GGCCGACGCGCGTTGGCATCGTCTCGGGCAATTTGCGGTCTCGAAAGTCCATCTTCTCTGGCGGTCAACGCGGCTGCTCGTCGAGGCGATTCCGTCCGCTCACTGCTAACGACTAAAATCTTCGGCAGCTGACCTATTGGTTCAGCGGGGGAATCCTGCCGAATTATTGTTGAACCGTGATCGAGGCGTACGAGCGACCTTAGCCATTTTCATCGAACCGCTTGACGAGCGCACGTCGGGAGATCCCGCTGGCTTGCAGAGCCTATACGCTGCTGAATCACCCAGCGTCAACCGACCAACGTGCCGGAACTTGCCAAAATGGTAACCGTGTCAAGTCAAAGCGCAAGCCAGTTTGTCAACACCATGGGGAGGAGGCGTATGGAGTGTCGGGACTCGATCCGCACCGCCACGACTGGCCTGATTACTCCAGGTGTCGACGTCGTAGAATACCAAGCACCTGAGCCGTATGCAGCGTGCCCTCGTGCAATTATACCTGTAAGAATGGGTTGACATGATCGGAATACTCGACCGCGCGGTATCAGCCTCTTATCTTAGAAGGGAGTTCCGACAATGGCCGTTGAAAAGGCCGAGCGAGCCCGGTTAATTCAGCTCAAAGACATTGTCCGACGATATGGTGAAGGCGAGGGCACAGTCCACGCCTTAAGAGGTGTGTCACTAACTATCGGATCCGGGGAAATGGTGGCGTTAATGGGTCCTTCCGGTAGTGGCAAATCTACCTTAATGAACATTCTGGGCCTATTCGACCGTCCCAGTAGCGGGTGTTATCGTCTCGGCGATCAGGATATGACCCGGCTGAGTGCGCGTCAGCAGTCAGCGTTGCGTGGCCACCGCATTGCTTTTGTCTTTCAGGGGATTCACTTACTGCCGCGGCTCAATGGTTTGGCCAATGTTGAGCTACCCATGTCCTATGCCCGCGTACCGGCAAGCAAGCGGCAGGAATCCGCACTACGGGCGCTCGACCATTTGGGAGTAGGCTCCCTTAAGGACCGTTATCCCAGCCAAATGTCCGGAGGCCAGGCCCAACGCGTGGCAATCGCCCGGGCCATTGCCCCGGGGCCCGACGTGTTGTTGGCCGACGAGCCAACCGGGGCCCTCGACCGCAAATCCGGGGAAATGGTACTAAGTGCTTTTCAAGCCCTACACCAGCAGATCGGTGTCACGGTGATTATTGTCACCCACGATCAGGTGGTAGCGCAGCATGCCGAACGAATCATTTCATTGGAAGATGGGCAAGTCATCGACGACAAACCGGTTTCCAACCGTCTCGTCGCACCCAGGTCCATCATTGGAGGGCAGGCATGAACGTATTCTCCATCGCTTGGGACTCCATTTGGCATCACCGTACTCGCAGTTTCCTTACGGCGCTTGGCATCATTATCGGCGTTTTCGCCGTGGTGACCCTCACATCGCTCGGACGCGGCGTCCAAACCTTTGTGAATCAAAAGTTTGCGACTATAGGGGCAAACGTGCTGACCATAACCCCGGCGCTGCCCTCGTCTCGCGCTCATCAGCATCAACGAGGGCGCCCCGGCGGGCCGGGCGGCGGCGCCGCGTTTGTCAATGTGCCCAGCACATTAACCGCGGGCGATGTTTCCGCGTTAAACCATGGCGGCCATGCAGCGCTTAAGGCAGCCGGCGTCATCACCGTGCCCGAATTACTATCCAAAGGAGCAACCGCATCCTCGGCCGGCGTCATGGGGGTCTCTCGCACCTACTTCCGCATCGAAAACCTAAAAGTGTCGATGGGACACCTCGACGGATCGGGACTGGTGTTGGGTTCGTCCGCCGCCAAATCTTTATTTGGCAAGCAAGCTGTGATAGGCCAAACGCTGAAGGTCGGGACAAAGAGCTTTACCGTTACCGGCGTATTGGCTCCGGCCGCGGGGGGGCCGGGTTTCCATCCCAACCACACCGCGTTTCTTCCGCTTAATGCCGCTTTGAAGTTAACCCAGCAAAAATATGTTTCGGAGATTATCGTTGCGGCGTCCTCCGCCGGTACAGTTCCGCAGGCGCAATCCACCGCCAACCGCATTCTAGGCAAGCGGCACCCAAGCCATAATTACCGGATTATTACTGCACAAGAGATCTTAAAAACTGTCACCAGTACCACGTCGGTCATCACAGACTTCCTTGCCGGAATCGCAGGTATTTCGCTGTTGGTTGGAGGCATTGGCATCATGAACATTATGCTAGTCACCGTAAGCGAGCGCTTTCGTGAAATTGGCATTAGAAAAGCTCTGGGCGCCCGTGACGGTGACATTCTCATCCAGTTTCTGTCCGAATCGGTGCTGCTGGCGGTAATTGGCGGCATCATCGGAACTGCCCTTTCCGGTATTGCAACACACGTTGTGGGTAAGGCCGTGGGTATCCCCGCTGGACTTACGGTTAGCTCCGTTGTGACCGCTGTGGTATTCTCTATCGGTGTTGGAGCCGTCTTTGGGGTTCTTCCGGCCATGCGCGCGGCGCGACTAATGCCTGCAGAGGCGCTAAGAACCGAATAGGCTACATCCGAATGCACAAATCGTGGGCGATGTCGAGGTCCTTCCCTTCTGCCCACAGCACACCCCGAATGAGGAATGAGTCTTCATCCGCGCCTTCTCGCGGACCATCATCCGGCGGGTCCCACTGACCGCCCGTAGCGCGGCGGGGACACCGGACAGCGGGCGCTCCTATCCCAGAAGCTGGTGCAATCGTTCCCGGGCGTCGGCAAGCCCGACCCAGTTGGGCCTGGCTGGTGCTGTATCTCGCGACCGACATGGGTCAGCATTGGGATCCCCAATTGACCCTGGTTTACTACTGTGGATGACCCTAAAGGGAAACCGCCATCAGCAAGCGGTGATCGAAGTCGCGATTTCCTGGCGTTTAGCCCGGTTTGCCACAGGAAAACCATATCGCGACCCGGATGGGCATCCCATTCCCTCCGCGCGAACGGCAACAACTCATTGCAGTGAAGTACACCGTGCCCGCGGCGGTACGGAATCGTTCGCGAAATCGTCGCCCTGCCTAACATCACAGAGGATTGGCGGAGGAACGGCCCTGGAGGCTGCATTGCTGACGATGCGGTCCTGCCGGGCTGCGCGTCGCCGGTGCCACAAGGGCGCCATGCTCCGTCAGATAATCTGCGACCCATCTGCGACTCGCGATTCACACTGCTGCCAGACTTCAATTCGCCCCAAAAATCGGCGTCATGCGGGTAAGGTAGCCATACGCGCCACGAAGAGGATAGAAGCCCAACTACAGGGTAAGGTTGCCGCGTTGCTTAAGACCACCGGCTCGTTCAACCGCATGCCCCATCAAGACAGCATCGCTTGCGTCGACTACCACATGGTGTACTTGAGTTACACGTTGCAACACGTTCCGGCACTATTGGGTGACACGGTTACCAAGGTTATTGTACTGCGTGTCTTGAAGGACATTCGCCCGCGTTAATAGACTATAGACTGTGCCCAATGATGATAAATATAGTTAGGTGACGAAAGTGAAATCAGCGATGGAGCTGTCGCCCAATCTGTTCCCCACTTGCAGAGGTCATATGCGCCGATAATGCAGTTCGACAAACTGATTATATTGGGTAACCTTGATCAGTTCGAGCGACATTTCGTAAGCACCTGCTTGGAACAACCGAATGCCTTGTCCAATAATGGTTGGCGCAATGTGAATGATAAAATCGTCCACCAAGTTCTCACGCAGCAGCGGGCTGAGTATCTCCGCACCCCCCACTATCCAAATGACCTTGCCGGATTTCTGCTTGAGTGAGTTAGTGAAGCGGGCAATGTCTTGATTCACGAATGTGACGTTGGCTGTTTGTCCGCTGAACGTCCTAGAAAACACGTAACACTCCTTGCCTTGATACGGGAAGCCAGATTGAACGTTTCGTAAAATCCACTCGTAAGTTCGCCTTCCCAGCAAAATCGTATCAATCTTTTCATAGAAAGCGGCATAGCCATGGTCACCCGTGCCTTCAAATTTCAGCAGCCAATCGAGCGATTCGTCTTCGCGGGCGATGTAGCCATCTAAACTTTGAGCAATATATAGCATGAGTTTCCTCGCTGAATCCATCGAGCTCCCCTTTCACAGATGCTGCACCTTCAACGTATAATCTCGGAAAGCACTACAGTTTCGTGTTGCTTTATGCACTTTCGACCCCGAATCGTCATCAGTAATCGAACCACCCATCAAACCGCCCTGCTGCCCACCGTCTGTGTGCGATAATGACGATATCGTACACCTTTTAGCAGTTATAAAGTATGAAGGCTTCAGACGTCCATCAGCCGGGACGTTCCCTGTGCAGGTTCACTCTGACCATGGTCGCCGATTTATCGTCCCCAAAAGAAAAGTATTGCCCCATACGATAACATCTTTGCCGTTCGCGCCATAATAGAAATATTTTCTGAGCGATCCATAGATAGCCGCACTAAATAATGTGTATAACGTATACGTTTGAGGTGGAGCTTGGGTTTGAGGCCAATTTGACGCCATAATTATTGCACGCTGGGTCAATCTGGGGACTTCCTGGCCCGCAATAGTTTCTCCTCCTAAACTCTGGACGACGCAGGCATCGGAACTACGAAGCTGTGGGCAACGGAACACGAAAGGTCCACGGCCCCGGTACCGTTTGAGTGCCGGAACCGTTAATCCCGAGATTAGTGATGGACACCGTCAGGTGGGTCACCGTCTTGGGAATGGGATTCAAGGCAACCGTGGCGATGAGTGGGACATGACGGGCGAATGATTTTTTCTGGGGTGTCCGTTGACTACCTCCCCAGGTGCCGACTGTCCGACTGTTCTCCATCACCTCGACTGTGTAGTTGGTGGGGAAATATGGCACCGTGGCGATCTGGAACGTGATTTGGGCCTGCCGATCGCTCATCGTGAGCGACGTCAAATGCACGGTATAGCCGTCGCGAACCACGGTTTGGTCAAGGGATAAAGTTCCCGCGCGTAGGGTACCGGCCGGATATGGAGAGAACCACGCACCGCCCAACGCGGTGCGGTCCCATGTCGAGGAGCCGGGTGTATCAACGCCGACGGTGCTGGTCGCCACGTCGTACCAGCCGGGTGGAGGTGTCGGCACCATCACTATCCAGCGACGCGACTGATGCACCGGAATGGTCAAGCGCTTCGGAAAATGCTCGACCCGGCTAATCGGCGCTCCGCCGCCCATTGGGGTGAGAATGATATGAAACGAATACGTCCAGGGCTTTACCGTTAACGGCTGGGTTCTCCGGTTAACCATCGTAAATGTCCACGAAACATGGTTCCGTGTCTCGACGCCCGACATCCGGGTCGACCACGGAGGAATAAAGGGGCCAACGATTACCGGTGCCGGATTTCGGTGGTGTCCCACCCAAAACACCCCAGCACCCACTGCCACCAGGCCCAGTCCCACGCTTAGCACCCATCGGGCTAGCGGGCGCGCATTACCGCTCCTTCGGTCCATCCCGACACCTCCTTTTCTGGCATAACGTCAATCGCCCCGGAATGTTTCGGCGCTTGTGGGCGTTCCGGGTCAGTACATGGTGAGTGAAGGGTGCATTTGTATACCGGGTCAAAATCAATAAGAGATTGTGAATCGGATTTGGAAGCTTTTGTATGGACGCAGTCGGCTGGATTCGCTATCGTTCGTGCACTCATCCTTTCTTGACGTGGGAGGAATGTACCATGTGCATACCAGGTCGCCAAGTCTCCGCCATCATTCCCCACTGCGGGAGCCGGCATCCCCTCTCGTGAACGCTATACCAAAGTTCTCATCATGTGGTGACGCGTAAACACTTGTGCCTTTTTCAACTTCTTTTTTGCCGGCTATACGGCACGGGCTAACAATTGGTGTCGCACGGTCACGAGTAACCGTTTGCGCGTTCCCGACGTTTGTTAAGAAAATGCAAACCCAGGAGGCCGACCGTCATGAGGCGTCAATCTCTCATCCTTCTCATCGCCAAGCCTCATGTTTGTCGGTGGATGCGGCGTGGGCGTCAAGGGTCCGGCCGGTGCAGCGGGTGCGCGGTCCCAATCCGCTCCGACATCGACGCCGCCCCCATCGACTACTACTGCGGAAACCGGGCCCAGTTCCACTCGGCCCGCCCGCGAATGGCGAACGGTCGATGCCGGTTCGATGTCGGTCATGGTCCCCAGCGGCTGGACCGCCGCGTTGCCGTCGACGTCGTTCGGTCAGATGACCTGGGCCTTTGAAGGAATCAGCGGCCAGGTGCAATTGACCGCGTCGTCCCTCGGATCCAATTTCTGCTTCCCATGGTGTTCACCCCCCCCGGAACCGGAATCCATTGGGGTCCAACCCTGTACCAAGACCAAATCGATTTGAATGGATCCCTAACGAGAGACGTCCTTAGTCCATCCGGAACTCTGTACAGCATTGACGTCGAGGGCGGGCCCACTCGTCGGATTTTGGCGAGCTGGCGCCATCCGCCGGTAGCCACCGTCACGCAGGCCGTTCATCTCATGGAGAACGCCACCGTGAACCAAGGGGTTGCGCATTATACCCCGGTCTTTGTCAATGCCGCGGATGGATGGATCTTGCAAGGCGGCGAACCGGGGGCAGGTCAAGAGGCTTTTTATCTCTTTCATACCGTCAACGGCGGCGAGACCTGGTCGCTCGAACGGTACACCTCGCCGGTGGGGTGCCCGTCAGAATCGCCAACGTGCGTCTTTATCGGCGGTGACGGTTATACCGGCATGACCTTTTGGTCCCGGGAGGACGGTGTCATCGTGGATGCCTCCTACTTGGTCCCACAGGCGGTCATCATCCGCACGGGGGATGGCGGCCAAACGTGGGCAGCCCAGACGATTCCCCTGCCGGAAGCCGCCATCGGTGGCCGTCTCGTAGACAAACACGGGATGCTCACACTCACCTTGGATGAACCCGGTGGTCATGGTCCGGTGACCTTTGCGAGCACGGATGGCGGCACATCTTGGTCACACACGGCGGGCGTCCCGGTATCTTCATAAGGACACTACCGTTCAATACGTGAAACTGCCGAGGACTTAATGCGCTCTCGCTCCCGATAGCAAACCATTAACCATACGAATAGTATCACCTCGCGAAGGTTGGTAAATGCCAAGCCGCGGACGGTCGAGCACTAACCAAGCCAACTTACGGCTCCTGCGACAATACAGTTCCTCGCTATTTTGTGTGGGTAGCCCCGCGTGAGACATGGCAAGGATAGTTTGCCGGCCATCAGATAGATGACACCAATGAAATGGTGCACATTCCGGTAGCCGCGGGCCCATCGCAATCTCTCTAATCTGTTACCGGGCGGACGACAAACCGGCCAATGGGATCGCCGACTACTTTCCCGTTCTGGTACTGAACGCGGCCACGCACGATGGTGGTCGACGGCCATCCCTTGAGCACCATCCCTTGGAACGGGGTAAAGGGCTGCGCAGACAACAAAAGCTCGGTCGACACCGCTTGCTCCTTATTCAGGTCAAGAATCGCAATGTCCGCGTCCGCTCCGACCGCAATCGCGCCTTTACGTGGAAACAGTCCGGTTGTTATTGCGGGGTTGCGGCTAATCAAGTGCACTACATCGCCCAGCGGCAGGTGCCGCTTGTGATATCCCTCCGACAGCATCACCGGGTAAAGCAGTGCGGTTCCGCCGAAGCCCGCCTCGGCCTGCCACAGATCGTTCTGTTTAACTTCGGGAATCGCCGCATGGTCGCTTACCACCTGGTCGATTTCTCCCCGAAAAATAGCCTGCCATAACAAGTCGACCTCGTTAGCATCGCGGATGGGCGGATTGACCTTTCCGTTCATACCGCCAAACGCGGTATCAACCGTCAAGGCTAAATGGTGCAGCGTGGTCTCAGTTCGTGCATGAGTAGCTCCAGAATGACGGGACCTCCAGTCGACGGCGTCCTTTACCGCTCTGGAACTGCTAAGGTGCAGGGGAAATTCACGGGACAGCCGGTCGCTTCCGCCAGCACCGTCGCTTCGGCAATGGCCAGTGCCTCCGACAGCGCGGGCCGAGCTTGGCTATAGGCCGCCAAATCGTGGCCGCCGCGAGCCTTGACATCTTCAATAAAGACCCGAATGAGTTCCGCGTTTTCACAGTGAATGCTGAGGGAGATACGGCCCGCACTCTTGCGGTTTTCCGACGCAATATGCGTCATAAGCCGGTAGAGGTGGCCCAAATCGTACGTATCTGCCATCGTGTAGGACTTGGCATCCGTAGACGCCGCATTGAGGGTCAGTGCTTTGTAAAACATATAGTACTTGAACGACCCGATCCCTTGGCTCACCAACCAGGGAATCTCTGCGAGTTGTTCGTTAGTCATAATGGCGAGGTGAAATCCATAATCCGTGTAGGCGTTGCCTTGGACCCGTGCGAGAACTTCGGGCAAAATTTCCCGGTAGGGTCCGACCTTGTTCAGATAGTCTTTGCCCGTCCGAAAATAACTCAGAACCGTCGATACCCCGCCTACCAAAGCCGAAGCCGTTTCAGACTGCGTATCTTCGCTAATGGGACGATAGATCCCTAGGTGAAAGTGTGCGTCAACAGCCCCGGGCGCGACCACTTTACCCTGGGCGCTCACTACCTGATCGGCTTGGTGGCTGTCGATCGCGTCAGCCACGGCAACAATTTTCCCATCGCGAATCCCAACGTCCGCGAGCACCACCGCTCCCGTCGGCATCACGACATGTCCGCCAATAATTGCAAGATCGAAACGGCTCATCGTTCCTTCCCCCATCCTCATTGATTATCGTGTGTACTTCCAGCGGTCTTCCAACGCCGCGAGCTCCGCTCGCCCGAGCAGTTGATTGAGTTCAGCAAACTGAACCATGACGTCTCCCACAGTATCTGTTGTCCCCTGTTCTTTGAGGTGCAAGAGCAAATCGCGTCCGGCATAAACCATTCTCCGAGTCAAGGAGTTCGGATAAATTGCCAGGCGAAACCCGATAGCCTCTAATTCGCTCGCTGACAGAATGGGCGTTTTGCCGCCTTCTACCATGTTGGCCATAGCGGGCAAGGGTTGGGCGGCCTGAACGATATCCGCCATCATGGCACGGTCTGTCGGCGCATCCACAAAAAGCACATCGGCCCCGGCCTCTCGATAGGCCTGCAATCGGTTTAGGGCCGATTGCAGCCCTTGTACGGCCACCGCATCCGTTCGGGCGATAACCAGCAGATCGTTCCGACTGCGAGTATCGACAGCCGCGCGTATGCGTGCAATCATTTCTTCTTCAGGCACCACCTCTTTGCCGTCCAAGTGCCCACAGCGTTTGGGAAACACCTGGTCTTCAATTTGTATCGCGCTCACTCCGTAGCGGTCGAGTGCCCGAACGATGCGCTGGATATTGAGGACCCCGCCAAAGCCCGTGTCTGCGTCTACGATGACGGGGATGCGCACGCGGTCAGTTATTCGCTCGACCTGCGCCAGTAGCTCATCCGGGTAGACCAAGCCCAAATCGGGCCTCCCGAGTTGCGTATACGCGAGGCCGGCGCCCGAGACATAAACCGCCTCAAATCCCGCTTGCTCCACCAAGAGGGCTCCCAACGCGTCAAAAGCACCAGGAACTTGGATGAGACCGGGACGCATCAGTCGTTCCTTTAATGTCAATGTCATGGCATGTCTCCTTGACGATCGCTACGATACCGTTTTAAGTAAGGGACCAGTCCCCCTGCGTCCAGGATCGATTGCAAATGGGATGGCAGCGCGGGAAATGACCACTGCTCGTTCGATCTTTGGCGGATTATAATCCCCTGGTCCAGGTTAACGGTGATCCACTCCCCTTCTTCGATGGCACTGGCAATACATGCTGCGCATTCAACCACCGGTAGGCCCACGTTAATGGCATTGCGATAGAAAATTCGGGCGAAAAAGGGTGCGATGACCGCCTTGATCCCAGCTCTTTTGAGCGCCTCGGGGGCCGCTTCCCGACTCGATCCGCAGCCAAAGTTCTTTCCCGCCAGGATAATGCCTCCGGTCTCCGCCACCTCTTGCACGAATCCGGGCCGTATTCCTGCCATCACATGGGGAACCACTTCGTCATAACTCAGTTTCAGGTATTGCCCAGGGACAATAACATCCGTGTCGACGTTCTCTCCAAAACGGAAGACAGGGGCTTCAATCGTTGCCATCCTAAATCACCTCCCGCGGATCGGTAATACTTCCTTGGATAGCACTGGCGGCTACCGTCGCCGGGGAACCCAAGTACACTTGGGCAGAGGGATGTCCCATGCGGCCCGGAAAGTTTCGATTGGTCGACGAAATCCCCACTTCGCCTGGGCCCAACAACCCGGCACCCAAACCGGCACAAGCCCCACAGGTCGATGACAAAATTGTGGCTCCAGCAGCAATTAGTGTCTGTAATGTTCCGTCTTGAGCGGCCCGTTCCATGGCCCGGCGGGAGGCCGGCGCGACCAAAAATCGCATGCCGGACGCGATTCGCTTCCCTCGAACGACGTCGGCGGCTGCCCTTAGGTCGTGATATTTCGCACCGGTGCATGCCCCAATATAGGCCTGGTCAAGCGGAACTCTGACCTCGCGGGCGGGCACCACATTGTCCGGCCGCGGCGGTTTAGCCACAAGTGGCTCAAGGTTGTTGAGATCGACCGCGATACGCTCTGCGTATTCGGCATAGGGATCCGCAATCATATTGACAATCGTTTCTGCCTCCACACCATGCTCGATTAGCCAGTTCCTGGTAGCACCGTCCGTTTCAAAGACGGCTGTCTTTGCACCCAGTTCAATCGCCATGTTGGTCAACACCATACGCTCCTCCACCGGCAAGGATGCAATGGAACCGCCATACTCCAAGCATTGGTAAGTGGCGTGGTCCATGCCCAATTGCCCCAGCAAAGACAACACAATATCCTTCGCCATCACGCCGTTCGGCAGGCTGCCCTGGAGTTCAATGCGAATCGTACGGGGAACCTTCAACCAGGTTCGGCCCGTCACCAAAATCCCCAGCATGTCGGTCGACCCCATAGGAATTGCAATAGCACCCAATGCGCCTGGCGTGGCGGAGTGAGAATCCCCGCCCGCCATCAGCATGCCGGGACGAATATAGCCAGATTCGGCCGGCACAATATGACAGATGCCCTCCAATTCATGATATCGTGCTATGCCGTAATCCTGAGCGAACCGCCGCGCTGTCTGTAGGATAATCGCTTCATCGGCACTGTTGGGCATAGCATAGTGATCGGCGACCAGAACGATCCGCTCAGGATCCCAAAGCGGCATATTCAATTCCTTAAGCGGCTCTAAGATTCGGCGGGGTCCACCGGAATCATGCATCATAGCTAAATCAACCGAGGCTACGATAATATCCCCGGGTTGGATTGATGACTGACCACTCGCGCGAATCAATACCTTTTCAACAATCGTGGACCCTCTCGGCATCAACGACCCTCCCAAAGTAATCCCCACTCGCTTAAAGCGGATTGGTCATTGAGGTGACCCACACCTCCGATAGCAACGGCTCCGCAGCCGATAACCGCACACGATAAGCGTATCGATCCGGCCGATACAAGCTTTCGAGCACCATGACGGAGACACCTCCGGCATAATAAATCCGATGGCCCTGGAGCAAAGGTGAACCCACCGGGGCTCCCAAACACTCGCTTACCTCGGGCGACGTAAGGGTTGCGCTGATGATCTGATCCGCGCTGTCCAATTGGGCTCCAAGACGCTTCAATACGGAGACCAGGGATTTATGCCTCAGCTCATCTAGATTGATACGGGATGCCCAATCGGGCGCAATCCAGTTGGCCAGGTACTCAAAGGGCTCCCCGTTTGATGACCGTACACGCGTCACCTTGAGAACGGTCCCCATAGGCTGTGCCATTTTGAATGCTTGCGCGATGCGCGGAGGGCAGGTCACGTAAACCGCGCCTAAAAGGCTCACATCCGTATTTTCCCCCAAGGTTTCAATGGCATTCAAGGTCCCCGCAAGCTCTGTAACTGTATTGCGACGAGGAGCCTCAAGAACAAAAGTCCCTCGTCCCTGTTTGCGAACCAAAATCCCTTCCTGCACTAAAGAGTCGATGGCCTGTCGAATCGTAATGCGGCTGACCGAGAACCGTTGCATAAGATCGTGCTCCGGCGGAATTTTGGCACCAACCTCAACACGACCCTCAGCAAGTTCCGTGCGTAACAACATGGCAACTTGGTGGTAAAGCGGTATTTTATTGGACCGATGCAGGGACGTTTGCAGCATGCCCTCCCACCCTTTGTTCACGTGTAATAAAGAGCAAACAAACCGCACCAACAATGGCTAACACGGCCATTAGAGCAAAACCACTGCCAAAGCTGCCCGTAGCCTGAGCGATGAACCCTGTAACCGCGGGAGCCACAATTCCTGACAACGCAAACGCTGCATCAACGAACCCCGCCGCAACCGCGGGCTGCTGCGGTTCAGCGTCAATAGCCGTGACCCACCACAAGGGGCCGGTAACCATGCCAAATCCTACCCCGAGAGAAATAAAGATGAGCGCTGTCGTAAGCGATGGCGCAGTCACAATTGGAACCAGAGACAAGCCGGCCAACAATAGCGCCAGACCCATCACGACAAATCGCGGTCGGTGCCTGGGGTTGTGTTTGAAAATACGGTCGACAACAACCCCACTAACAATGGCGCCCACTGTAGCCAATGCCCAGGGCAACACGCTAAACAAACCAACCGACGCGAGGTCGAGGTGGAAGGTTTGCCCTAAATAGCCTGGCAGCCAGTACATAAACGCCCAGAACATATAGCCCCACGCGAAATATCCAATGGCCGACATCCACAAATTGCGATTACTAAATAGGGCGCTCCAATCGATTTTGCGAACCGCCGGCGCCTCCTCTTCGTCAAGCCGCCCGGCCTGAATGTATTCCTGTTCCTGAATGTTTACCCTGGGGTGATCCTCCGGTCGGTCGCTATACATGAACCGCCAGAATCCTACCCATACCACACCGACCAGTCCCAAAACCACGAATGTCATATGCCACCCGACATGCGTCAAGAGCTGGGTTACGATCGGTCCACCAACCATCAAACTGAACGGTACGCCGATACCAACGATGATGCCCAACGCCCGGCCCCGCTCGTGCCCTGGCAGCCATCGGCTCGAAGCCCGGGTTGCCGCCGGGAATCCCGGACCCTCGGAGGCACCTAACAGAACCCGAACTACGAAGAACTCCGCGAAAGACCCCGCCACCGCGGTCGCGATCGTTACCAGGGACCATACGGCGGCAGCAATACTCCAGGTGCGCTTTGGACCATACCGGTCGACCAGGGCTCCGCCGAAAAACGCCAGCACCAGGTATCCGACGGAAAATGCGCTGTCGATAATACCCCACTGCGCGTCGTTAAAATGGAGCGCCGCCGAAATAGGGCTTGTCGCATAGCCAATCGCCGACCGGTCCAGATAGTTGATCAATGTAATAACCGCGATGAGAACAACAATACTCCAACGATATTTAGACCGCATGTGTCATACCTCCTTCTAACTCATCTCATGATCCTAACGTTATGACAACAGGAGCATTCGCGAATAATATGCGCAATTCCTCCTTGTACTGAAAACTTTTCGTGCTCATTGAGTAACAAAGGTGCCGCATTGTTTAGGCTCGTTAAGCTGGCGTTCCCAGCGGCTGGGCTCCCCTTGGTATGAGAGGGCGTCCAAGATTTGACATCGGATGTTGGTAGTACGAGAGGTGTCAGATGCCCTTAGAAAGTTCTAACGCCTCGAATCTACAGCCTCGCCGGGATTTGAAGTCCCTTTTGGGCCTTTGTGTCCATTTTCGTCTGGTTGCGGCTGCCGCATGAATCAATGACCCCTGTGCACGATTACCTGGCTGAATTGTTTGACGTTCGACAGCACGGTGGAGAATCTGTGGTGCGAATCTCAAAAAACGCAATGGGCGGCGTCTTTGAACACACCGCCCGCGCATTCCACTTGTTTGCGAAAGCGCCAAGACCGAGTCAAGCGGGTTAGGCCATAGGGCTAGATTTGGAAGTTAGTCATTGGGCTGGCGCGGTGCAAATTCCCTTTCGGGGACTTCCAAGGGTCGTCAACGCCTGGGGAGATCCGGCACAAGACGCGCACGATGCCCAATGGCGCGGCGCAGCGGTTGTTAGAACCAGGAACTTTCTGAGGATGTCCTCAGAAACCCGGCCCCAACCCGTCTTTGAATGTGTGTGGACGGGACGATATTCGCAAGCCAATCCCGGGCTTTCGCGATGCGCTCCCCATGGTTAGTCTCGCGTGCCCCTGGCTAACTAGCGCTTTCCTCGTTAACTCCGGCAGACACCTCCTCGGTTACCCGACCACGGCTCACACCGACAAAGTAGAAAATGACAGCGAGGACTATCACGACAAGAACATCGGCCGGATACGGAATCCAGTTATGGCCGCCGAATGATTTCGAACCCACAAACGACAAGGTCGTCAGTATCGCTTGATAAATGAGAAACCACAAGCCTGACTGCCAATGCGTTTCCGTCCCCCGGTTCCAGGTTCCCGCGAAGAACAGAATCATGCCAATTAACGACAGCGCCATCAGGTAGCCATTCGTTGGCCAGCCTGACCAATACACAATGAGGGAGCCAATGACGAACGCGACAGGCGCAATCACCTTGAGGCCCTTGATGGTAATGGGGCGATTCAGGTGTGGTCCCGTACGCCGTAGCACAATTGCGGAAATCGGTCCGGCCAGATAGCTTAAGACTACCGCAGAGGACACAATGCCCACCAGTTTTGACCAGCTGGGAAATGGCAACAGGAAGATAAGTCCCATGATAAAGGACAGGATCAGTGCCACATAGGGTACCTGGGTCTTGATGTGAACCTTGCCAACCCAGTTGGGCAAATAGCCGTTCTTCTCCATGGCATACAGCACGCGTGACGACGTCGCGTTGTAAACCAAGACATTCACCCCGGGTGACAGCACCGCATCCCCGAAGAGAATAATAGCGAGCCAGCCAATATTCAGCGCTAGGGCCAAATTTGCGAACGGGGAGGAGAAATTCAGCGCCGCCCAACCGTGAGCCAACAGATGGGTGGGCACGCCGCCCAGGAACACGATTTGCAACAAGATGACAATCACAGCTGATACCCCAACTGACCACAGCACCGCCCGCGGAATGTCCCGCTGGGGATTGGCAGACTCACCGGCGAGATCCAATGATTGTCGGAATCCCAACAAGGCAAAGATAACGCCGGCGTTCGCCACCGCGGTCATGACGCCCGTAAACCCGTCTGGAGCAAATGATGTCTTGGAGAAATTGGCCCCGTGAAAATGAAAGGCCAACACAATAATCGTCAGAATCGGGACGGCAAATTTCACCGCCGTCAATTTCGAACTCAATGATGCGAAGAGCTTCACACCTTGCTAATTGACCAGAAAGAATACTAACATCAATAGAAGCGCGATCAATAGACCTTCACCGGTAAGTATGCCGGTGGCCTTGTTATATAGGCCGGGAAACCAGTCGTCGCTACTGCATGACTGCAGCGGACTCGATGGGTGGGGTGGCGGCATAACCAATATAGGCGGCCCAGCTAACCACAAAACTCATAAACCGCCCGTGCGAGTACTGCGGGTACCGCGCCACGCCGCCGGCGTCAGGAATCATCCCGCCGAGCTCGGCGAATACCAGCGCCATTAATCCGATGGCGATGGCACCGATAACCCACGCCAAAATCGAGGACGGACCGGCATCCCGTGCCGCGTAAAATGCGCCAAACAACCAGCCTGATCCAAAAATGCCAGCGATGGACGCCATGATGAGCTCGAAAAAGGTCAATGTGCGCTTCAGTCCTACCGGCCTTTGCCCGCTTGCCACATCTATCTCTCCCTTCGCTATTCTCGGATTTAACTGACAATTGAAGCGAAAGAAATAGGACAGGGCAACTACCGACTGACCCATTTCCCTGCTATCCACGCCATGGCTTGATCGCGGTATAGATACCCCTCGTAGTCACCTCGGGACGCCACCGCAGACGCCCCCATGACTGAGCCTAAACGCATGGCTTGACTCCACTCCCAGCCCCAAAGGCGCGCAGCAATCACTCCCGCGGCCAGCCCATCGCCGGCCCCCACCGGATCGACCACAACCGTGGGCACGGCGGGGAAATGTTCCACCGTTCCGCCGATATTTATCCACGCCCCATGCTCGCCTTCGGTCCCGATGACCACTTGGTCGGGTCGCAGATGCAACCGATCGCGCACCAGTGCCGCATCACACCCCCAAAGGCTCTGGAACTCCTCGCCCGATCCGAAGACCAGCGTGCTGTCCGGAATCAACCGTTCGAGACACTCCCGCCACGCCTGGGCGTCCCCCAGTTTCCATCTGACATTGATGTCTAGACTGCGAGTGCCTTTCAGCGTCGGCCAGATTTTCGCGAGTCCCTCACGGTTATTCTGACTTAGCATGGGGGTAATCCCGGAGACGTGAACCCAGTTACTACGGCGCATCAGATCTCCCCACTGCAATAGTGGGAGCCGCGTCGCGGGCGAATCCTTACGTACATAGTGCACGACTGGATCGGCCGATGGCCCCACCCACTCCTTTATCAGAAGGCCCGTCGGGCGTTCGGGATCGTCGTGAATGAACGAGGTCGTGATATCTTCTGCGCGGATTGCCTTTTTGACAAGGGCACCGAAGGGATCGGCACCAACAGCCGTTCCATACACAACCTCAACACCGAGCCGCCGCAATCCGACAGCAACGTTCAACTCCGATCCCGCCACATATGGCCGTAACATGGCTCCGTCTTCGACATGGCGGCGGTCTTCCGCGACAAGGGCAACCAATGGCTCTCCCACTGTCCATACCAGGGGGGCTCGACGAGTCACGCTCCCAACTCCCGTTTTGCGAACGCGGCCCGCTCCCGTGTGTCTTCGATCGCACCGTCGGTTAGGGAGCCACCCATACCGACAGCTAACGCTCCTGCATCAAGCCAAATCCGGGCGTCTTTAGGCCCGATCCCTCCGGTCGCCACAAACTGTACTGATGGAAACACCTTGCCGATCGCTTTCATGTAGTTCACCCCTAAATGTGCGGCAGGGAACAACTTGAGAACCGTAAATCCGGAGGAAACGGCTTGAGCCACTTCAGTCGGGGTCATCACGCCGGGCAGGTAGGCTATCCCCTGGCTATGAGCCCACGCTCCTACATGCGGTGAGTAATCGGGGGCGACCAGAAATTGCGCACCGGATGCGATGGAGCGTTCGGCTAAATCTACCGCCAACACGGTACCGGCTCCCACAATCAGACTCGGCCACTCCTTCCGCAATGTCTGAATCACCTCGATGGCGCCGGGAGTGGTCAACGCAACTTCGACGCACGGCCACCCCTCCTCGGCTAGCACCCGTGACGTGTCTAGGGCGGACCCGGCCGTCCCTCGGCGAATTATTGGCAGAATGGGCCACTGTGCCAACGCAGTACGGAGTTCGTTCATGAATCCTTCCCCGCAATCAGGTCGATTTCGACCAGGATGCCATTCAGTGCTGAGCCGACTGTAGTACGGACCGGACGGTTCTCAGGCTCGAAGTAGCTCTCATAGGCACGGTTAAAGCCAGCAAAGTCGTCCAGTAGCCGGGCCAGATGAACAGTTACTTTAATTGCATGGTGGAAGTCCATCTCGGCAGCCTGCAAGATGGTGCGCAGATTTTTCATCACTTGGTGGGTCTGCTCTTCAATCGTCGTTCCCACCACCAACCCCGTCGCCGGGTCTATTGGCACCACGCCGGCCGTAAATAGCAAACCGTTCCATAGTACGCCTTGCGAATACGGTCCGCCCGGCGGCGGGGCTTCCGATGTGTGTATGCGTTGCTTCATGTTGTTAGTCCTCCTCATTGAACTTTGCCCCGGGCCAATGTGGGAAGAGTGCCGGCGACCTGGTCATGTCGGATTAGATACGTCATGTCGTGTAGATTAATCGTCGTGCACGCGTGGTTGGGAACAATGCGAATGCGGTCGCCAATAGCCCATGGTAGAATCTCCGGAGATTCGAGAACCCCGTGTTCTTCAGACAGTCGAGCCAGCCGCCAGCCCGGCTGTCCCCACAGGGCGCCGTAGCCACCAGCCACAGGACCATCCGACGATAACGTCTTGCTGCCAGCGTCAAGCACAACCCGATTGGGGGCGGGTTTCGACACGACTGTTGTGAGCACCGACAGGGCGCAATCGTCCCAAGTAGCCGCGAACGATGCCACGGTGGCGGCGTCATTGTATACGTACGTTCCCGGCCGGATTTCGGTAGCGACCGTGAGCTCCTCTAGAAATGCGGCAGGCACCGTGCCACCCTCGCTAATCACGGTTGGATGTAGGCGGTGCTCTTGCAGGACCTTCACCAGGTTGGATAAGTATTGGTTCTCCTCACGAATGCGCCCTACGATTTCGTCCTGGACGTGCGTGCGGGCAATATGCCCACCAAAGCAGGTAATCCCCCCATAGTGGACGCCGTGCATCCGGCGGACATAGTCGGCCAGATCTACGACAGCGGTGGCCCCCAACACGCCGCAACGATGCATGCCGGTATCGACCTCAATAATGGCCTCGATTGGGATTCCCGTCCGTTGATAGACGCGGGCCAATGCGTCGACGCCGGCAGTCGAATCGACGCTGACGCGGGGCATCAATCCACGGTGCACCAAGGACACCAGTTTGTCTTCCTTCAGCTGCCCGATAATCGGAAAACCGATAGACTGTCGTCGGATCCCCGCATCAAGCATTGTTTCCGCTTCGCCCAGCTTCGCCACCATGATGCCCTCTGCTCCTAGTTGCACTTGCTGTTGAGCCCAAAGGGGACTCTTGTGCGTTTTGGTGTGCGGCCGTAGGGCAAGGCCTCGAGCGCTGGCTGCTGTGGCCATACCTTGCAAGTTATGCTCGACGATCGTCTGATCCACAAGAATAGACGGGGTATCCAGTTCGCTCCACATGTGGGTTCCCTCCCCATGACGTCACTTTCCGATCCACCCCAATGCTGCAGAAATAGTGTCGCAGGCACTTTTCAGCGATGCCGCCATGGCCATTGCGTTATCTGCGACCGCCACGCTGTCCCCTGACAAACTCAGGGCCGCCACCACCACATTGCGGAAATCATGAATTGGGGCTGCGATGCAGCGAATGCCGACTTCGTTCTCCTCCCGGTCCCACGCCACCCCTTCAATGTGCAGGCGTCGTACCTCATCCATCAAGGCCTCGCGGTTCCGTAGGGTGTTCGGGGTTTTCGCCTCCCATTGGGTGGCAGCGATCACACGGTTTTGCACCTCGATGGGGAGATAGCCGAACAACACCTTCCCCAACGCCGTAGAGTGCATGGGCACTGTCTTTCCTACGTATGAGGTTAACCCAGGCCCGCCACCCGAGACTTTATCCACGTATATGACTTCTTGTTGATTGGCGACCATAACACCGAGGTGCGCCGTCAGCCCCCACCTGTGCGCAACACGCGTAAGCTCTGGCCTAGCCAGCGAGCGCAGGTCGGCGTGTACCAGGTAGGCTCCGCCGATTCGCCCCGCCTGCGGACCAATCACATACCCGGAGGTCGTTCGGACGATCCATTGCCGGTCAACGAGATCTTTCAGAATGGACTGCAAGGTACTCCGAGGCATTGTTACCTCTTGCAGTAAATCCCGAGGTGTAATCGGCCCAAGGCGCGCAATGGCCTCAATGATGGCAAGCAACTTCAGGTACGTCTTCACGCCAATCCCTACTGTCTGTATATGTAGATAGAGTCTCTATTTATAGATATTCTTCAAATATCAAGAAGTACCTGCTTGTTGGCAGACTTTTTCTTTAGCAATCCTATTGGGCCTCCACCGAGTATTCAATCCACTTCGCTGTTGAAGGGGTTTGTGTATTCATTGGAATAAGGCGAACACGGACTCACAAAACGGCCACGACAGGCCGTTAACCCCCTTGAGCAACGCTAGTCCCGGGGCTTGGGGTCCACTTTATCTTTCTCGATGGGTATCCCTATGGATTCTGGAACAACGGGTTCAAGCTTATTCCGGTTCGTGGCACAGTTGCCACACAAACCAATCTCCAGTGCCCCAACATGCCAGCACGATATCGATTAACATGGCGACCAGTTCTGTCCCGGGTCGACGTTGGACCGCATCACGGGGTTCCCGGAGCTTGGCTGGTCTTGTCGCAGCTCACGCGGCGCTGCCGGTTCGGTCGCTTTCTCTGTGCGGTGATTTACCGTGTGGTCGATGACATGCTGTTGGTCATCGCGGTGATGCACTTGCATCGGCATGCGGATGGGCTCGGGTGTTGCGCCGCAATCCCGATCCCCAATGCCGCCGGTTAGCTGCTTACATCCTGCTGCGCGATTCTTCGCATGGAGCCGTGGCTATGCTGCCCATGGAGCGCGCTAGGCCTGTGCCAAAAGGGGCTCGGCTGTAAAGCAGGAGTGTATATTCTTTATTTCCTTGCCAGGTATCTCTTTTGGCGAGTCCACCGCTGCTTTTGAGTGGCAGCGCTATTCTTATCGTTTGACACTGAAAGGTATAATTGAGCTTAATCTCAATAATAATGTAAATCTTAATCCTTGGTCGGCGTGCACAAGGCGCGCGCCCACGCCAGGCTAGGCCAAGCCGAGTTTGCATCATTTGATCCCCTCGATGCGGGCCAGCCAAATATCTCGGGGGGATATTGTTCCGCTCCGCCAGTCTACATGGACGCGGGAGACTGACGAACAATGTCTCGGTGACAGAACTGTAGTGAAAACCCGGTTTGATTCGTAACCCAATCTTTTCCCGACGCGTTATGCTGTAAGTGACAGGACTTTACGGCTACTGCCTGAAGTTCATTAATAGAAAGGGAACGAGGGATCTACATGATAAGTCGTTCCGAAGCTTCCAGCGAACTCGACCCGCTGCATCCGGAACTTAAGCGCATCATTGACAATCTGTCAATCACGATAATAGGCAAGCGCCGTATCATGGAATACATGGTCACTGCCGTTCTAGCCGGCGGCCACGTGCTGTTGGACGATGTCCCGGGGGTGGGAAAGACCACCATCGCCAAGGCCTTGGCCAATAGTATGAGTTTGCGCTATCGGCGAATCCAATGCACGCCGGATCTCTTGCCCAGTGACATTACTGGCGTCACCATCTTTCACCCGGGCACGCAGCAGTTCGAATTTCAAGCCGGTCCCATTTTTGCTCATTTGGTGCTGGCGGATGAAATCAACCGGACCTCTCCGCGCACCCAGAGCGCTCTCTTGGAGGTCATGGAAGAGTCGCAGGTGACCGTCGACGGCGTCACTCATCCCATGGAGCCGCCATTTTTGGTGGTCGCCACGCGCAATCCGATCGATTTCGAGGGTACCTTCCCGCTGCCGGAAAGCCAGTTGGACCGTTTTCTCTTTAGGCTCAATATCGGCTACCCCACGCTGGATGAAGAATCGGCAATCTTGGCGCAATCCGATACGCGGCCACCGCTAGAGGCACTGCTGCCCGTCATGGACCGTAACCGCCTTTTGGAGCTCATGGGGGAGGTGCGGAAAATCCATGTGACCGACAGTGTGCGCCGCTACATCGCTGAATTGGCGGTGGCAACCCGACAGTCGCCACGGATCTATTTAGGGTTAAGCCCGCGCGGAACCCTGGCGATGTATCGGGCGTCACAGGCTTGGGCCCTGCTTCACAGCCGCAATTACGTGATCCCCGACGACGTGATTGCGCTGGCGCCGCAGGTGGTTGAGCACCGGTTAATCTTGTCTCGCACCACCACCGCATCCAGTCCCGATCTGGCTCACGAAATATTTACTGAAATAGTCCGTGGGATTCCAGTACCGGCGGCCGATCCGTCATGAAGTGGCCGGCACCGTGGCTGGCGGTTCCTACTGCACTGGGCGCCTCATTAGCCTATGCCGTGTATCAAGGCGGGTCTTTGGCCTGGCATCTCTTGGGATTTGTCGTCATTCTGTCGCTCATGGCGCTGATGGGGCAGCTCGGGCCCTTGTCGCGCATTATCGTATCGCGTGCGCTAAGACCGGGACCTTACCGTGCGGGCGAAGCGCTGACCATCAGCCTCACGGTTCGCGCGTCCCGGTTCTGGCTTTGGCCATATTTGCTGGTAGTGGACCATCTTCCCGAAAATCTCAATGTCTTGCCGCCGCGCTTTGTGCTGAGCTACCTGGGACGCCAGACGGTCGTGATGAAATATCAAATTCCCGAACTGAAACGCGGCGTCTATGACATCGATCATCTCACGGTCACGACAGGAGATTGGTTCGGGCTGTTCAACCGGTCTAAAACCCTGACCGTTCCCACACGGCTGGTGGTTTGGCCCCGAACTATTTCACTTACCGGCGCTCACTTATTCCCACGCCGCTGGCAGGGGGAGAACTGGGCGCCCCTGCCCACTCGCCAGGAATCGGTACACGTCCGCGGTATTCGGGAGTACGTTCCGGGCGATCGCCTGTCTCATGTACACTGGAAGACGTCAGCCCATACCGGGGACCTTAAGGTTAAACAATTTGAGCCACAGACACAGCCGAACTATACCGTGGCACTCGACGGATCAGGCCGTTTTTCCCGACAGGACTGGGAACTGGCAGTGTCAGTGGCGGCATCCCTCGTGCAGTACGCCAACCTGACCAAACAATATATCGGGCTGGCAAGCGGGGACGAGCCCGACCGCACCTTTGAGCCGATCTCGGGAATAACGGCCTTTTCCGACATGATGAACTTTCTCAGCACGCTATCCTACCAACCGGGTTGCACCGCTGCGGCGGCCCCGTCAGTTGGAACCCGCTTAATTGCGGTGACTCCGATAAAACACGCCGACGACTGGCGATCCCAGGCCGAGGTGATCATCGCGATTGGCCCTGGCGGGCTAACCCAATTGGAGCACCTGCCGGGGGCTTTGGACAAGCCCATGCAAGCCGGAGAGGTCCCGTCATGAGCCGACCATGGCGCCCGCTTTTATTGGGGCTGTGGATGTCGGCGCTTTTTTGGCCCTTTGCCCACGCCGGCGGCTACAACCATCCTGCGCTCTTGGCGTTGGCGCCGTTTTTATTTAGCGGTGCCGACTTGTGGCACCACTTGGTCTTACGCTGGCTGACTTGGATTGCGGCGTTATATGTCGAGCTCTCGCTGGCGTGGTCGCAGTGGGTATTGCCGCGAATTCTGGGGCGCGTTTTTGGCGGGGCCGTTCACCAATTGTTTTTCCTACCTTTTCAGCAATGGAACCAGATGAACGCGCATCTGGCGGCACCGCTGCTTTTATTGGGGGGACTCTTGGCGTGGCTGATCTTTCGGCAATGCCGTCGTTATGGGCAGGCGTTCGGACTTTTCATCGTGGGCGCCCTGGTCATCCCCGCCAACCACGTACTGTGGAATTTACCCGCCGAGTTAGCCTTGGGCGCCTATTTGATTCTAGGACTCTTCGTGCTGATAGACTTCCACCGTGAGGGTTTAAGCGACGGTTCACTCACCGTGGCAGGTCCGCGATTCACGTATGGGGTCTGGGGAGTCGCGGCATTTATCCCCCTGATCATAGGCTGGCAGACGCCCAGCCATCATTCGAGCGATCCGCTGGGGGTTTTCAAAGGCCAGATTTTACCTGGGATTCGTGCATCCCAAACTCTCGCCACCACCGGCTACGGACCGGGTATTACCCATATTGGGCGTTCGCTGGTCGCCAGCCGATCCCCGGTATTTTTGGCAAAAACCACACGCGCAACCTATTGGCAGGCCGCTGTGTACTCCCACTTCGACGGGACCGATTGGACTAACCCAGGCAGTGGTCAGACATACTTTAGCGATCCGGGAGATCTCGGCATTCCTCTGATTACTCCCTACTTCGCCAAAACCATGCCGGTCAAGACAGTACATGCCGCCATCACCGATTTGGCTGCAGGGTCTTTCCCGACGCTCTTTTACACGGGGGTCCCCACCCGCTTTTCCGTGCCCGCGGTGGTCCACACCGCCTCCGCACGGTTTCAGCCCCATAACGTCCGCCACTACCGCTTGACGGCCCAAGTGCCCTTGGAGAACCTCTCTAATATCCGATCAGCTCCGTTCCAGGCGCCCGCGGCCAAGTTCTCACCGGAACTAGAGATCCCGTCTAACCTTTCGCCCAAGGTCGCCGAGATGGCCAAACGCATCACCGCGTCGGCGGTTGGGCCCTGGCAGGCAGCCGAAGAGATAAAGCGGTACCTCGACCGTCATTATCGATACTCTCTGACGGTTACGCCAACCAATGGAAATGTCGTCAATCATTTCTTGTTTGTAGATAAGAAGGGGTATTGCGACCAGTTTTCCACGACCTTTATCATGATGATGCGAACGCTCGGCGTGCCCGCCCGCTGGGTCGTGGGCTACAGTAGCGGACAGTACGACCCATCACGCCATGGATATGTGGTGCGGGCAATCGACGCCCATTCTTGGGCTCAAATCTGGATTCCCGGGTCCGGATGGGTCCCGTTCGATCCAACACCCGGCTTCTCCGCCCCGCTTGCTGCCCAATCCGTGGGTGGCAGCAGCCAGCCCAGCACCATCGGAGCATCAACGCCACCGGTTACCCCTACGCCATCAACCAATCCCGGTACTACAGCGCACAGGCGCCGCATTAATCCCGGGATGCCGCCGGGAAGCCGCAATACTCCGCGCACCGCGCGTAACGCGAACAACGTGAACAACGCGAGCACCCATCGAACCGCCTCCGCCTTCCATCTCTGGGAGTTGGCAGCGCTTCTGCTATTGGTTGTTGCCCTAGCCGCGCTGGTCCGACAAAACCATCAGCGCAGCACTCCGGCCACACGGCTCTGGGTTCAGATCGCGGGCATCTCCAAAAGGCGGCTGGGTACTCGCTGGCACCAAAAGAGCCCCCGTCAATGGGGGCACGATTGGGTACGATATTTTCCGAATGATGCCGATATTATTTGGCCTCTGGTCAAACTCTTGGAAGCCGCCTTTTACCGGGGAACCGCTCTAACCCAAGCCGAAGAGCGTGAACTGCACGCATTATGGCTGCGACTTAAACAGCGGGCGCGAAAGAAGGTTAGCTAAAATTCCTCATCAGCCAGTTCCGGAACTGGCATCGCCAAACGCCCATCCAAATATCGCTCCAACTTGCGCTTAACCCGCTGTAAGGCGTTGTCAATTGATTTAACGTGGCGTTTCAACTCGACGGCAATTTCCTGGTATGATCGCCCGTCGAGATAAGACATCAGCACTTTCCACTCCAAATCGCTTAAAATCTCGCCCATCTTTTCCTCGATGTCGCCGAATTCCTCGCGGTTGATAACCATTTCTTCGGGATCGGAGACTCGCGACGTCGAAATAACGTCCATTAGCGTGCGGTCGGAGTCTTCCTCATAAATGGGTTTGTTTAACGAGACGTAAGAGTTTAGCGGAATATGCTTTTGACGGGTCGCCGTTTTGATTGCCGTGATGATTTGCCGGGTGATGCAAAGTTCCGCAAATGCCCGGAATGATGCCAACTTGTCATCGCGAAAATCGCGGATCGCCTTATATAAACCGATCATCCCTTCTTGAATGATGTCCTCGCGGTCCGCACCGATGAGAAAATACGACCGTGCTTTGGCTCGCACAAAATTTCGATACTTGTGGATTAAAAACTCCAGTGCTTCTCCGTTGCCCTCGCGCGCCTCGACGACGATGTCCTCGTCCAACATCGAATCATAGCTTTTGCTTACCTCATGCAAAGGGCCAACGCTCACCCACATCGCCTCCATGGCTTTACAAAAGCAGCAAAAATCAGTCATTTGCAACAAGTGATGAGAACCGTGAGCGAAAAACCGATCACCATAATTGCAACATAAACATAATCTATACGCCATTATAGTCGGGCCCTTAAAGGCGCGTCAATACAGAGTTTTTGCGTTGTCTTTGTCGAATCGCCTCGAATCCGATCGCACAAGCCGCGTTGGACGCATTAATTGACGAAACATGTCCTAACATCGGTAACTTTATCAACCCGTCGGACCGGGCACGAACCAATGGCCGGACACCGCGCCCTTCGCCGCCAATTACCACCGCCGCCGGCCCGGTCCAGTCCACATCAGTATATAGCGTCGAACCGCCAGGGTCTGCTGCAAATACAAACACACCCGCGTCCTTCACCTTGTCGATCGCCTGCGCTAAATTGGTCACCCGTACTACCGGCACGTACTCAATCGCACCCGCGGATGCCTTGGCCACAACCGCAGTCAACCCCGAAGCACCCCGTTCAGGAATGATAACACCGGTCGCTCCGGTAGCATCTGCCGTCCGCAAGATCGCCCCCAAATTATGGGGATCTTGGATACCATCCAGGATATACAGAAGGGGGTTGGCTGATGACTGGATCAGGTCCGGAAGTTCGTCCATTCCCAGTGTGGGCTTCAAAGCCGCTTGGGCGCCGATGCCTTGGTGCGCAAGGCCGTTAGATAGCCGGTCCAAAAAGCTCTTCGGGACCTCAGTGACCACCAGGTGCCGATCGCGCGCTAAGGCGACAATTTCCCGAAGACTGCCCTCCTGAAGGCCCTGTTGAATCCAAATCCGGGTGAAGGCCCTTCCCGAGCGCAGGGCCTCGAGAACCGGGTGCCGGCCGACAAGCAGCGGCGTATCAGACAGCTCCACCGGAGCCCGCGGCTCACGGACGCGCGGCGCGGCGTCTCGCATAGGGCCGCTGCCCCCTGGTGAGTGACGGCGGTGGCCCAAATTGGTTGGATGCGAACCGCGACCTTTGTGTATCGGCCCATTTTTGGTTTTTCTCATTGCCCGCCCCCAAGGTAGTGAATGCGTGTTCCGTCGGACCCGTCCAGCACTTCATAGCCGACGGCTGTCAAGGCATCCCGCAACTCGTCGGCGAGCGCAAAATTGTGCATCCGACGGGCTCGGTCGCGACGCCGGACAAGTTCTTCCGCCAACTTGCGGTCAGGTCCCGCCGACTCCGGTTTCGAGTCCAAAAACCCCAAAATCTCGTCGGCCTGCACCAAGTTGCGGCGCGCCAAGCCGCAGGCCACGTCGGCATGATTCTGGTCGATGCCCCGATTGGCGGCTCTAACCATGTCAAACACTTCCGCGAAGGCCTGGGCGGTATTGAAGTCATCGTCCATCGCCGCCAAAAATCGGTCTTCGAATGTGGCTAGCGGTTGGGCCCAGTCGCCCGCTGGCAATTCACCGGCGGCGGGAGCACCCTTCACGTCCTCCCATAAACGGTCAATCCGCAGCAAGGCCTGAGCCCATTCACTGATTTGACTCTCATCAAAATCGAGTGGTGAGCGATAGTGCTCCCTCAGGAGATATGTTCGGATGACGCGGCCCGAAAAACGGGACAGCAGCTCATTTAAGGTGATGCCGTTTTTGAGCGACTTAGACATCTTGACCGAGCCGCGAGTGACCAGGCCCGCATGGACCCACAACGATACCGGCTCATGTCCGAGGTACGCCCGAGATTGCGCCCGTTCATTCTCATGGTGCGGAAACAAGAGATCCATGCCGCCGCCGTGCATGTCAAACTCCGCTCCTAGATACTTGAGCGACATCGCGGAACACTCGATATGCCATCCCGGCCTTCCCGGTCCCCAGGGGCTGGACCAAGCCGGCTCACCCGGCCGCGCACGCTTCCACAGCGCAAAATCTCCCGCGTACTCTTTCTCCGGTTCCAGCTCAACGCGTACGCCTTCCAACATCTCGTCCACTTTTCGACGAGAAAGCCGACCGTATTCCGGGTCGCCCTTAACCCGAAAGTACACACTACCGTCGGCCTCGTACGCCTGCTGTTTCTCGACCAAAGCTTGAATGTATCCGATGATGCTCTCTATATTTTCCGTGACCCGGGGCGCGAAGTCGGGCGGGATCACGCCGAGTCGTTCCAACATGGTGTGATATTCGGCAATATAGCGGGATGACAAGGTGTCGACCGGTTCATTGACTTCACTCGCCCGACGAATAATTTTGTCATCAATATCGGTATAATTTTGCACGTAGGTAACCACGTAGCCTCGGCGGCGCAGATGGCGGCGAATAACGTCCCATACGACTGCTGGCCGCGCATGTCCCAAGTGACTGTGATCATAGGGAGTCACACCGCATGTATAAATGCTGACATGTCCCGGAATGCGAGGCTTAAATTCGACCAGCCGTCGTGACAAGCTGTCATAAACTTCAATCACGCGGTCACGCCTCCTAAAGTGAGGCTTAGCCAAAAAAATCGCCATCTTGGCAGATGCGATTGGCACGGCGCTGAATTTTTCCCAAGCATAACTAAACCGCGGCATTCCGTCAAATAGCTCCCCGCACCAGCGATCGCACGGCATCCCATATCACCCGCAACCACCGCAAAATTTGCGGCCAAACCCCCAGCGGTAGTACACCCGCTGCCTGGTTCCGCCATCCTCGTAACTGGGCAGCCACCGTAGCCGGGTTCAACGGTAGCCGGGAAATGGCCACCATCAAATGGATGATACCGTCGATTTGGGTTCGGTTCAGGGTAATCGACAGGCGATGGGCTTCGGCCACTACCACCGGTCGAATGGCGGCGGCCGAGGTAAGGTGGCCACCAATGACGCGGCCTTTAACGTTCATGATTAACGCCGACGCTTTAGCCTTGTTTCCAATCTGATCCCCTAGATTGCCGGTCACCACCAGTTCCCGGGCAGCGGTCTGTTGTTGGCCCAGCCCAATGCGGGAGCCGCTGGCGGTTTGATAGGCTGTAAGGATTCCCGCCAACGCGGCGGTGCCCGACACCGGAAAAGGCGCATCTACTTCAACCAGGGCATCTTTGACTCCCGCTGTAGCCAAGGCGTTGGCATACATGAGTGGAGTGACCCAGGTGATGTGATGGGTGCGCACCTGGATCCCGGTTCCAGCCGGATTAATTGTCACGGCACTGGAGGAGATGGACCGCGCTCCGATCTCAGACTGGGGCGCGATTCCTGCCAAAAGCCGCTCTTCGTCCTGATGCCGGATAATAATAGTGCGGGCGCCAGGCCTATTAAATGTTTGTCGCATCGTTTGGCGCTGGGCGGCGGAAAGATTGCCGCCGAGTGTTACGACACTATTTTGGGCAAATGCCCGCGCCGGCTGAAAGGCAAGCAGGGCAACCGCCGCCAGGACAGCAAAAGCGTGAAATTGTCTCATGCTGCACCTCCTGCCACTCCCGTCTTTGCAACTCTTGGCATATAGTTTTTCCCACGATTGGACCGTTTATAGGTGCGCGCTGATCGTCGCTTTTGTTACACTGATGTTAAGGATTTGAGGGAGAGGACGTTACATGCCCCAAAAGCGCATCGGCCGCCGGGCCATTTTTATGTTGTCGTTTGTAAGCGCCGCCTTCGGCGTGGTGGGATGGCGGTTTTGGGACCTTCAAGTTCAACACGGCGCCTATTATCAGGCGATGGCCCAACAAGATCAGTTGCGTCACATCCCAATTCCTGCACCCCGCGGCAACATTGTGACGGCCGACAGAGTTACGGTGGCCGGATCAACGCCGGCCTGGAGCCTCTACTATTTGTCCCAAGGCGGTCCTCTGCCCACGCCTGAAGTCAATCTCCTGTCGCGCTACATTAACATACCGGCCAAACGCGTCGAGGCCAACATCAATAGGCAATTGCGGTCGCAGCCGAGCTGGAATCCGATTGAGATTGATGCCAACCTCACCCCAAAACAAATGACCGCGGTGGAAGAAAACCTCAACAATCTGCCGTATCTCAGGATTCAACCCACCCCCATCCGCAACTACCCCTATGGCAGCACCATGGGGAATCTTCTGGGATATCTGCAAGATAGCACCGCGACCACGGACGCGGGCGCCCTCGGATTGGAGTCGGAGTACAACAACTATCTCGTGGGGACGTCGGGCGGGGAGTATGCGGAAGTAAACCGCAACGGCCAGCTAGTGAAGCTGTTCGGAAAGGCCGTGCCGACGCCTGGCGACACACTCCATCTAACCATTAACTGGGACTTGGAGAAGACGGCGTATAAGGCGCTGGCCTATGACATGTATTGCATACAAAACGCCGCGCCGAGTTCTTCCGCGTATTCGCCCGGGGCTAACCAAGGCGGCGTCGTGGCGATAAACCCCAACAACGGGAACATTCTGGCGCTGGCCAGCCTGCCCAGCTATAACCCGAATTTGCTTCTGCCCAACACGCCCACACGCCTCAGTTATTTTAGGCGATTGGAGAAAAATCCTTTGACGCCGTTTCTATTTGTTCCGCTGTATGACCTCCTGTCTCCCGGGTCGATATTTAAGCCCATCATGGCGGTAGCCGGCCTGGCGTCGGGAACCCTTACTCCCTCGACTCAAATTTTTGATCCGGGATATTTCCCCAAAGATCCGCAGTTTCACAATTGGTACTCCCCGGGATTCGGATCTCTGAATATCGAACAGGCCATCGGCCTATCCGACGACACCTTCTTCTACACCGTCGGCTATGACATGGGTATCACCCTGATGGACAAATGGTTCAACAAGTTTTTGCTCAACACGATAACCCACATCGATTTAACCGGAGAGCAGTCCAGCATTCCACCCTCCCGAAGCCAGCTCAAGAAGGACGGGGACGGCTCCTGGACCTGGGGCTGGAATCTCAACACCGCCATCGGACAGGGCATTAGTCAATACACCCTGATTGCCCTGGCTCGGGCCGACTCTGCTATCGTCAACGGCGGCACGCTGTACAAACCGCATTTGGTTTCGGAAATCACCAAGCCCGATGGCCAGGTGGTAAAAAAGTTCAAGCCAGTCGTGCAGGGAAAGCTCACCGGTGTGCCGTCCTGGGTGTATCCCGTCATCCGAAAAGGCATGGAGATGTCGGCGCAAGACCCCAATATCAAAGACGGCCAGTCGGGTACCGGGTATGGCGCATTGGCCGGGTTCCCAATAGCGGTGGCCTCCAAAACCGGTACGGCCCAGTTGACCGGCAAACCCAACAACGCCTTTTTCCTCACAGACGGACCCATGCCGCATCCCGGCATCCTCATTATTGTCTATATCAAGTCGGGGCTATGGGGCGCGCACTCCGGCTTTGTTGCCCGCGCCATCTACGATCAATATTTCCACGTCAAGGACCCCACTGCCCAAAAGCTGCTTGACTTCACTTACGGCAAACCGTTCCAGTGGCCGTTCGGTTACAAGCCACCAAAAGTCGGGCCCTGAGAGAAGTGAGCGGCAACGCTGGGAAAACCGCAGGGAGAGACTCAAAGCGGGTGGTTGCACCATGCTTAGACGGCATGGAGCGGAATCATTTAGAGTTCGACGCCGCTGGCCCGGGTGCGGCGCAGTCTCCTCGCACGGTCCGGCCGCCAGATAAGGAACCAGCCACCAGGTCCGATTGCTCAGATCAGCAGCCGGCCGTGGACGACCGTACTCGGATTGGCACAGTTCAACGAGACAACCACCGTGGATAGAGGATAAGGGAGGTTCGGTGCGTGACGAGCGACGAATTGATCGAATACTATTATGACTTTGCCAGCGAAGGGGACACCTTAATACCCTTTATCAAGCAAGGATTAGTCGGAGCCTGGGGTCCTCCCCAACGCTTGACTCTCCTCAACTTCCTCGACCGCGTGGAAGCGATTATCCTTGACAACGTTGACGCCCGCTTGGACGAAGGTCCGGGACTCAACGCCGACCCGGACGCCGTCCGTGAGCAAACCCGCCGAGAAGTCGACGAAGCGCGAGCCCTGGTCATGCAAGCGCTGCCGGCAATGGACTAATGCCGGGCAAAACACGACTCCATGGATGCGTGCGGTCGTTAGTCCGGTCTCTCTTTAAAACGCGTTCAGCGCGTCATGCGCAGGTAAAAGAACCTTCAGACAACGGACCGTCGGAATTGCCGGTCGGGTGCAGTCTGTTGTATCGTCCCCGAGTGAAATGTACGATCGAGGAAAAAGGAGGTGGGCTGTCCGATGTATCACCAGATGCTCATGCGGCATGAATGGTTGAATAAGGACCAGCGGATTGTGCAGACGACCGTGACCCACCCTCAATTCGGGAGCATCGTGGCTCGCGTGCACCTGCAGAGCGATTCGGTGGAGATCATCGACGTGCCACCTGCTCACGACCTTTCGTCCGCCGATCGTGCGCAAATTCTACACAGTGCCCAGGGGTGGGAGCGGCACTCCCCGCGGCCCTATCCGGACGATGTCCGGTGGTATGAAGAGGAGATCGTGTTTGACACCTTTTGGGAGTCTTGGGAGTGGGTCTACTCTGACATCTACAATAAAATTGGTGGTAATCTGTACGACGGATTTCGGACCGTCGACGAAAAAATGGCCTGCGCATTGGTGTACCAATTAACGCAGTTAAATACGGTACAAAACCCCCCCTTTCATGTATTTGCGCATCGCGAGTTCGGCGGCGATAGGCCTTACTTTCGGGTCTGGGTTGAACGGGTCCGGGATCAGTTCAAGAAACTCTAGGGGGCGAAACTGCGGCCAAGAGGTGTTGGAGTGTTTTTGTGCTTTCGTAATTCCCAGGATGATCAGTGTGTTGCATTTCCGGATGAATCGAACAGGGCAAGCGCATACGGAGATATGGGACATTTGAAATGGATCAACTCACCCATCCCGTGGTGCACACTTTTGGGTGGTCGTTGGCTACTTCGGTCTATCGGTTTATTTACCGGGAGATGTGCCGAACACGGTCGCGGGATGGGTATTGAATAGGATCAAAAAGTATTCCGCCTCCGAAAAAGCACTGGTTATCGCGCTGAGTTCTTGATATCGTGTATGTTCACCTTACTGTGCCTCAAGGCGTGTCCTTGAGGCTCACAACCGCCACTGGCTGGGTGAAACCCTTGGTAAACACAATGGCAATCAGTCCCTTATTGTGGGGGACAGGCATAAAATGGGCATCCAGATAATTTGAGATTAGGCTTGCTGCACGAGTGCCGACGTGCCGTCGCTATTGTGCACGCAGATGGCCCAACTGCCTTCCGACCAGCCGATCACACTCGTGCCGATGTGGTTATTCTAGCCGATGTGGCTCGATGGTGTTTGCTCCCGACGACGACGGTCGACTTAGTGCTGAACAAGGGATAACGGCTGACCGAGTAGGAGGCATCGCCTGACTCGCTTGCGGATACGCTGTCGGAGTACCGTGGTCCAAAATCTGCTCACCGATTTGGTGGAGCGCGGCTTCGCCAATCCCGAGGGGATCCTCGCGGTGATCGATGGTGCACAAGGCCCTGGCGAAAGCTTTACGGCCGGTATTCGGCGACACCGTCGTCATCCAGCGGTGTACGGCCCATACCATAAAGTACGCTATGTGCTGGATCATGTCCCGGCCTCGGCCCAATCGGCCACGCAGCACCGCCTCCGGAAAGCCTACCAAGAGCCAAACGCCGCCCACGCGCTACGCGCGTTACAGCGACTGGCGCATCACACTACCCACAGGCGGCGAAAAGCTTCCAGGAAGGGATGGAGGAGCCTGTGGCCGTCAAGCGCTGGCAGCTGCCGTGTACCCTTCGTCAAGCTCAGGCGACCACCAATTCCTGGGAATCCGTCCACAGCCAAGTCCGGACCCTATGCGAGTGTCAAGCGCCGGAGCAACGGGGACCATATCTCGCGGTGGGGCTCACGTCCGCGAGCCTCTTAATCGAGGTCCAGCTGCACCGGCTCCTGGGCTATCGCGATTTGCCGGTCTTGCAGGCGCAGTTACATGACGCGATCAGAGAGCCGACCAGTCGTCCGTTCACGACGTGGCTGCGTCCTAACGTCCCCAACCTATCCGACACCGTGTCCCGCGTCTTGGACGCGGATCGGGGGATGCCGGCCTGGTGCGCTGCCCGGGAGCCGATCCCGTTACGGAGCGGATTGCCTGCTCATTGGTGGCTAGACAGTGAAAATCGGAGCAAAATCGCGTAACTCGCTGGAATCAAATCTACGAAGGCTGGGACAACCTTCCCTTTCACATCAACATCTAGCCAAGCTAGTACCAGTCGCAAAACATAAATCGACGCCCCATTCTTCCGTCAATAGCTACACACCCTCGGAACGGGACACCGATTCTCTCCCAGGTTTAGGCCGTGTTCCCTTGCGTGCGCGAGAGATCACGAACAGGATAAGTACTCCCAACCCAAAGATCGTCTCGCCCGCGCCACCGATGAGAAAAGGTTGGGAAATGGTAATCGATGACCCCACCACACCGTACATCCCCAACCCGATAGGGTGGGCAATTGCAAACAACAACATGAGGCTACCAAAAAATTGCGCTCGACTCGCCGTCGGTGCATGTTCTTGCCAATACGCGGTTAGGTAGGCCTCCACGAAAAAGTTCCCCAAGCCAGCCATAAGCAACGCAATTCCGGCCGCTAATAATTCGTCGTTTTTAAGAAGGCCAAGGAACCCGTAGCCTACCCCCATAACCACGCCGCCCGCGGCGGAACCCAAAAGCACACTGAGATGTGAACCGACTTCGGAGCCCAGCACGGCAATGATATTGCCTGCAGGGCGGCCAGCGCTGATGAGGCTGTACGCGGTGCCGTGGGCGCCAATACTTCGGTGAAGCAGTGTCGGTAACCCGACAGCCAGCGGAGCAATCGTGATGTTGGCCAACAAGGCGAGCGCCAGGACATACCGAACTTGCTGCGTTTGCCATAATCGCTGCAGAGTGGCAAAAAAGTACCGGTAATTCGGGGACTGTCCCGACTTTGATTGGTTGGATGAACTTCGCAATGCTGGCGACTGCGCAACGGGAATTACATTTACGAGTCCCAGGAAAAGAAGCGCTATCTCGATTACCATGGTTTGGTGGAACCAATTACGGGTAAGGAAGAGAAGCCCAGCGACTCCGAACCCCCCGAGAAAAAACGCGTTCTGCACTGCAAACAAGCGTCCATTCAGTTTGATCCGTTGTGCCGATCGTGCTTCGGTGGCGACAATCGCCTTGCCGGTTAGTCGGACCTCTTGCCACAGGGTCGTAATCAAAAACAGAGCCCCCATCAATAATCCCTTGGTCACGATAGGATGATCCTCAAGAATGAGGGCGGCGCCGATAGTAAGCAACGCCATTCCGTTTAGGACCACGAACGCCGGGACTGGTCCCAAACGGTCAATAACCTTACCGAGGTACATCAGCACGAAACGGGGAGCGATCAGGCTAATGCCAGACAGCGTAATCAGCCATGGGCTCGTGCCCGTTCGCTGAATTGCCCATAAGGCTATCGTAGTGAAGAGGCCGTCACTGATCCCCGAAATCCCATACCAAACGCTCAGCCATGTGGTTGCCTTATTCATCCCCATCGCCCCCGCTCCACGATAATGATCCCGTCCTGATGAGGGTCTAACGGAACTGGATTCGTCACACGGCAAGCTACTATCGAATATCCTTGGCGCGTTGGAATCACGGGCACTTCAGACCGGATAATCGATTGCATCTGAAAATAAAGCAGATGTCTTGCTTCTTCCGATGCCGTCTCTCGGGCAACCTCCAGCAATTTTTCGAATTGTGGCGAGTAGAACCCTGTCAGGTTGGTTATTCCCGTACGCGAAAAGAATCCCCGAAGAAAGGCGTACGGATCCGGCCCGATTTGAAATCCCAATTGAGCCATGTCAAAGTCTCCGCGTTGCATCCGGGCGACTGTTTCGCCAACCGACAGAGGCACAATCCTCACATTAATTCCCAACTCCCTCAACGGTTCGGCAATGGCCCTCCCCCAACGCTGGACTGCGATCGGTGCCGGGCGAGTAATGAGTTCAAGTTCATGTGGCAGGTTGCCTGACAAGTTCAGCACGGCACGGTCCTCACGGTTATGACGGGTCGAATGGGCGTAGCCGAGGGTTCCCGTAGGAAACAGCCCATCGGGCACAATGCCGATGCCTTCGTGGACGGAGTTCAAAATGACCGTCAAGTCTATGTTGTCTCGAATGAGACGGCGCACGCTTGCTGAGATGCGTTGACAGTTGAATTGTAAGCCATTCATCGAGCGGATAGGTGCTACAGTCACTTTGACCTGAGGGTGGCCTTCACGCAAAACGCGATAGGGCACCTCATATGCCAAATCGATTTCGTCAGACAACAGGGCATCGAGAATAGCGTCGGCTGACTTGTAGGAGATAAATTGTACCGTATCTGGTAATTGATGACCCCCTAGCGAAGTGACTTTGTCTAATTGGACGTAGCCCTGGTCCCACGCAGTGACTCCATAGGTGGTCCCTATTCCATTATCAGTCACTAGCACATCTTCCTCAGTCAACACGGAGAGCAATGGCCCAAACGTCTCGTCCACTTCGAATGCCAAAGACGTCTCGGTATAGTCTAGCCGGTGGCGAATCTGGAGGAGCTCAAACTTCCGGTGGATGGCTTGACCTACCGTTTCCGGACGCGCCGTGCGTCCGTTGGAAAGTCTCATAGGAGTAACGCGCCCCCGAAATAACCGTCCGTCCCATGACCACTCCTCGAAAAAGGAACTGGTCAACGCACCCCCGTGCCACTCAAAAACAGGCCTAAAGCAGTTGCGCATAATATGCTGCTGGCTTCTGGTCACTGCCCCGTGGTCCGGCCGACAATACTCCGGAATATCATCCAATGCGACGCGCAGCACTGTCATGGAAACCATCTTTCTCTATCGTAATGGCCACCGTAGGCCAACCCAAGGTTGTCCTACGGCGGCGGCGTTCGCCAGTGAACTAGCAAACGCAATTGTCGTCTCCAAAGGAGAATCCCGTCTCCATGTCGGGTGCATTATCGAACACCAGCTCGACCTCTTGCATCTGTATCACCTCCTTTCAAGGCGGACTGCATGACTTCACGGATTTCGTCCACAACGACATTCGGAGGCGGCATTCCGTGGCTATAAACGTCGCGGTTAAGCCCTACCGAGTAGCTCTTTCGCCACTCTGTATGAACGTAATACCCGTCAGATTGGAGTCGCTCAAGATTGCGTCCAAAAGCCGGTTTACGAGCCATGGATTCTTCCATATTCGGAAAGAACAGCAGCGGTTTGGCACAAGCGAGAATTGTAGTCGTCGCTAAATTCGGTGCTAAGCCGCATGCCACTTGCCCAATGATGTCAGCGGTAGCTGGGAGGACAATGCCACAATCGGCCCAATGGGCAAGGTCCATGTGTGGCACACGAGCGACGCTAGCTCCCCAAGACTGATCGTCCACAAATGTATCCACGTAAGCGGCAACGGTACTTGGCATGATGAGCCCAGCCGCAGCCGGAGTCAGAATACATTTGACCGACCAATCTTGCTGCTTGAGCGCAGGAAGATACGACGGTAGATGGACGACGCCCACCGAGCCAGCACTGATGACGAGAACGTTGAGGCTCAGCTTGTTGAGCGTCACCGGAGAACCTCCAGAGCCATGAGACTCACGTATCCTTCGAGGTTTCCCTTAACTGGAGGACACGGGCGTTGGTCGGCTTCGATTCTGACCAAGGGGCATGTTGCCCCATGACAAATGGGATGAACGCGACATGCTTGACATCCTGGATCCGTTGACCCATCTTTTTCAACCCAAAGGGCGAACTTTTCGTGGTTGAGCTCAAAACGACCATCGGGAAACAATCGTCCAACATGGTTCACTGGACTATCAAAGGCCACGCTGCATTTGTAAATGACGCCGTCCGAACCAATAATCAGGGAGTTAGGCATGGCCGCATAACATACGCGGTTTGGCGTCAATTGTTCATGAGTTGCAGTTGCGATTTCATGCCGAACAGCATATTCAGTGCTTGTGAGGGTCTGGCAAACGGCGTCTTCCTGGTCCAATACAGGCAAATCGTCATCGTGCTCTCCGCCCCATTTGCCAACAGCAAACGGGCGAAACCGAAAGCGTTGGTCGCCTTCCAACTTGACCGCGATTTCGTCTACAAGGTCGGTCAAATATGGCGCGTTATTTTGGTCAAAATTGACGCGCACATTTACAGTTACCGGGAGATCTGTCTCGCTAATGGCTACCAAATTATCGAGTATGCGTAGGTACGTGCCTTCCCCGCTGGCTAGGTGCCTCTTGTCATCGTGTTCAGCTTGGGGACCATCAAGAGTTATTTGATATGTAGACACTCCCAGACGAAACAACTCTTGAGCCTTGCCTAATGAGAGAAGGTAACCGTTGGTAGTCATGGACGCGGAATACTTAATGCCCTCAGCCCTACAAATGCTCATGACACCTTCTGAAATATTCTTGATCACTTCATAAGCCAGAAGGGGCTCTCCGCCAAACCAGCTAATGGTGAATGCGTCCCATTCATTCTTGTGCGTGTCTATCCAACGCAGAACGCCAGCTTGCAGGTCTTTGCTCATGCGTCCCTTGATGTACTCCTCGTAGCAGTAGATACAGCGAAAATTGCACTTCTCAGTCGGCAAAATCATCAAATGTTGGTACCGCGCGCGTTTCATTTCATCCAAATCCATGCGGGTAGTGGCCAACTCGTCCGTATAGTCAGCAACTAGAAACCCCAATTTCTGCAACGTTGAATCTTCGTGGCGGAGAGGCTGGCCCTCCACGTAATAGCTCTTTATGACCTCGAAGGGTTTACGGGACGTCACCAACTTCCCTGACCGGGTATTGTACAATAAATAGGAATGATCATTTGTTTTTTCAACCGCGACGTTATACCGGGACCAAACAAATTTCTCGTCGGCAGGCAAAGTTTTTATCCGTTGAAGACTAATCGGTTCCATGTGCTCCTCCTTTGCATCGAGTCGTCCTTTGCCTTTCGCCCTTAAGATAATTACTCCATGGGACTCGCAACTGGGGGGTCCGTGCTGGAAGCCACAATGACAGCGCTATTGGTGCGCTCGTGCATGAGTCCCTGACGCGACTGCAACGCGATGTGCTGCGATGAAGCCATCATGCCGAGAACTACCGCGACAACTATTCCCAAAAGTATTTGGAAGAACACTCGACGAACCATCATTTCCGCAGCCCGCCTTCCCAATTTCTCATTCCTTACAATTGCCTGTGTTGACTTGCAACTATAAAATTAGATGTGACGGAGGGGTGACGCAAGGGGGCAACGATGTAGTCTGTCTTGAGACACCGAGAAGCGAAAGTATAAAAGATGGGTCTAAGACCCTCTCCCCGTTTGAGGTGACAATGAATTGCAACAGGAAATGACGTTAGCGACAGCGGTCCGAGAGGCGCGCTTACAACAAGACCGCGTAATGAGGGCAGTCCACCGATTCGTTTCAACGTCCACTATAAATGCCATCGAACATGATCGAATGTGTCCATCGGTCTCGGTTCTCGATGCCATTTCCCCTGGGTTGGGCCTCTACGTGGGTGTGTGGGACGAGTTATTTTTGAACCGCACGACTGAGCCCCGGGAAGCAATTATTGTCTGTCAGCGGTTATTAGGTCGTCCCGCCCCTCCGTTTCGGTGTGTGCAAAGCAATTTACGCCGATTCTACAACGCGGTACCCACGCCTCACGGCTGAGATGTGGCAAGTACTCGCCCAAGCGGCTTGGCAGCAAAATCGACCTAACCGGGCAACGCTCATTGGTCGAGCGATAGCCAAGCGTGCCCATAATGAGGGATGGTTAGACCTCGAAATTGATGTCCTGGCTATGTTGGGCAGAGGTTGTCTCAAGTCCAACATGCCGGACATTGCGCTCCCAGCTCTCGAAGTTGTAATGGAATTGCCGAGGAACGTGCAGCCCGCTTGGGAATCTGCAGCCTACAACTTAGGCGTGGCGCTCTGGCAGTTGGGGCGATACGACGAAGCGGCTGTCCAGTGGCGATCTGTGGAACCATGGATTACTGATGAGGAGGTCGTGCTCACGTGGCCATGCGTTAGGTAATGTTGCACTCGCGCAACGAGAATACCGGTCGGCAATCGGTTCTTTCCAGAAAGCCTTCGATTTGTACACCGATATTCCACACTGTGAGAATGCGGTCATTGGCGCCCTTAACAACTGCCTATACGGCGCTGTAATGGAGCAAGATTGGGAGTCCGCTGACCACTGGATCAGAGTCGCGCAGGACTGGTCGCATGTAGATAATCGCCACGCATGGGGGGAATTCGCCAGCACCCGGGCCGAAATGGCCTGGAAACAAGAAAACGTCGAGCAGTGCAAGGAATTTCTCTATCGAGCCTTTGAGTTGTTGGACGCGCGCATGTGCCGGTCATGGTTCACCGTTAGGTTATTGGACGCAGAGATTTCCGTAGCAGAGGGAAACGCGGACAACGCATGCGAACGGTTCGACCAAATTCTGTCCCGGATTTATGACGCTCACGATGTGTCGCTACGGTTGTCTGTGATCCTTCGTGCGCTGAATATCGGGCTTCGTACAAGCCTCAGCTCTAGGCCACCGCTAGACGTGCGAATTCGCCGACTCCAAGCTATCCAAGCAACCCACCTTTATCAGATGCGCCGTAAAACTCCGCCGTTCAGGGCGGAGATATCCCCTGCATTGGGGCAGGTCTGGGGATTTCCTCCGGTCATAAGGCGTCGACGTCAGGCAAATCTATTGCTAAAATACGCATG
>JAKACZ010000087.1 GCA_021820965.1 Bacillota bacterium
CCAGGCGACATGGGCATTCACATAGTCCACAAGCCCCATCCGCTCCGCCATATCCGCGGCGACCACGGCAAACCCCATGCGGTACCCCTGCAAAAACTCCGGCGCCTCGGGCGCCCGTGGCTGGGTGCCTTGTTGTGTGTCCATACCTCCTACTTCGCCAGGGATCCGGGAAAATCCTTTGGCCAGGGCTCTCACCCACAAATTTTTTTGGAGGTGTGAGACTTTGGATGGCGGCGTGAGAACGGACCGAATTATGGGCGCGCCAGCACGTCAGGACCAACCACTCGCGGGCCTTCATCCAGGGGTGCGAAATACGAGTTGACGAATCAATCTGACGCAGGAGTTTTGCCGAACAACGTTTTCCGCTGAATGGGTCGGCAAAGTGAGGTCGGATCATAAATGGAAACTTTTCAAGAAACGGCGAGGAGTGTCCATCAGTAGGCTTCAGCAATGGATTCATATGCGTACTCGACGGGACCCCGGCCGCTTCAGCCCGAGCCGCCTGGGCACCGCGTATGTCCCGTCCTTCCCGGACGACGGCAGAATTTCGCGACATGTTTTGAACCTTGAAGAGCGCCCGCGATACCCGTCCTGACGAAAGATTCGGCATAGCACGGTGGCAATAACACGTTTACCAACATGCGATGACGTACTCATCACCATCACACACTTGGCCATCGGTCTTGCAATATCTCCTGAACGGTCGAATGCAACTGCTCATTCTCGGATCTGCTGCGAATCGCCACACGCCAATAGGCCGGCCCCAACCCGTCGAAGTCCTGACACAGCCGAATCAAGATGCCTCGATTAAAGAGGGTGCGCGACAAGTGTCGAGAGAGTTCGTCGTTGGCCCAGCGCATCAAAAAGAAGTTGACCCACGTCGGTTGCCACTGATACAGAGCACTCGGCTCCCAGACAGCTTTGACATTCTGCTGCTCGTCGCGAAGCCAATTCCATGTGTCGTCTCTAAACGCCCGGTCTCGGAGGCCGACAGATGCCGCTTTGTGTGCGAGGTGACCAACGCTCCAGCGATCACGCAGTTGATCGATGCTTGCCACCCACGCACGGTCCGCGATCGCGTACCCAAATCGAAGGCCGGGTATCGCCAAAAACTTTGTCAACGACCGCACCACCACAACCCGGGAACCCGGCTGCAAAGCCTCTGACAAAGCTGTGTTCTTCGCCTCGTCGGCTAGAAAGTCCACGAAGGATTCGTCGACCAGAACTGCCACGCCGCGTTCCGCCAACGCTTTCAGCGGTTCAGAAAAACCGTCTCGTGTCACATGGCGTCCGCTCGGATTATGCGGATTGTTCCAGATGACGCAATCGCCCGATTGCGCCTCCTCGACCAAGCGGTCCCATGGGGGCGCAAAATCCGGACGCTCCAACGGCACCGAAGCGACGCGCAGACGATTCCTCTGGGCCGCCGCCCGATACTCGCTGAAGGACGGCTCCATGATCCAGACGCGGCTTGGGGACAGCGTGCGCAAGACGAGATCGATGGCTTCAGTGGCGCCATTGGCAATAAGGACATTGTCTTCCGGCACGCCATACCGATTCGCAATGGTGTGCTTCGTTTCCGCATGCGTCGCGTCGGGGTAGAACCGAATGTCATCCAGCGATTGCAGCAATGCCTGCCGCACCGACTGGGGCGGACCCAACGGATTGATGCTTGCACTGAAATCACAAATATCGGAAAGCGGCACGCCTAATTCGCGGGCCGCGCGATGTACTTGGCCTCCGTGAACCGCGGGTTTAACCGCCATAGCCCCATCCTCCCCTGAGCCACTCCCCACAGATAAATCCGGGGAGTTCTAAAAACCGAGACCTTCACTCTCTCATCGGCTCTCGCTCCCACTTGCGCAATGCCAATCAGAAAAAATGCCGACACAACCACCCAAGCACCTTTGACGTTGATGCAAAGCTGGCACAAGCGACCGACCCATGAGCACCGGGATCACGGCCACAGCCCCCATGCTGCCGATTCGGCTGGCATCACGGCTAAAGCGTCGGAGGCGGATTTGCGACTCCCTAAGCCATCAAATGTGTCCGCAAAATCAGTTAAGATGTGGCTCCCGTTACGATGATTAAAATGCCAGCGCCGCCCAGACCGCCCGAACGAGCGGAATGATCGGCGCAGCCCCCCATATAAAGCCTCACAGGAACAACCCCAATGCCAATCCCACGACTGGGAAAACTCCCGTTTTACGGTGAAGCGCATTGTGATCGTCGCTCCCAACCACCGCCACGGGCAGGATGGTTCCAAACGCCATCACCAGTGCCAGACTTTCGAAGCCATTTCTCATCGCACTGACCATAGCCATGCTCCCACAGCCAATAGCAGCAGACCCGTGAAGACGCCGGTCCACCGGACCACCTGGACGGCATGGACGATGTCTTCGGCCTCCAAGGCACGAGTTGCGTCGCCTAACTCGGCCCGATGCGACCGTACACCCCCATAAAAATTGAGGCCCCCTAGACGAACGCCGAAAGCACCAGCCATCATTGCCTCGGGGATTCCCGCGTTGGGACTGGGGTGGCGGCGCGCATATCGCCGCATGGTCCGCCAGGCCCTCATGGGTGCCAACCCGAGAAACGCCATCACCACCCACAGCAATGCCGCCGTTAGCCGTGCGGGGATAAAATTCATGACATCATCGAGTCTGGCTGAGGCCCACCCAAAATCCTGGTATCGGGCATTGCGATAACCCACCATCGAATCGAGCGTATTGACCGCGCGATATGCGATCGCTAACGGAGCACCGCCCAAAACCGCGTAGAACATCGGCGCCACGATTCCATCCACGATATTTTCCGCCAGCGTTTCCACAGCCGCACGAATCACTTCTGTTTCTGGAAGCTGGTCGGTGTCGCGGCCAACAATCTGCCCCACCGCCCGCCTGGCTTCGGGCAATCCTTGAGCCAGTGCACGATGCACGTCGAGGCCGGCGTCCCCCAGCCCCTTCATTGCAACCGTGGTGGATGTCACCCAAACCGCCGTCATCCACGCCAGCGGCGACCAGACCTGCCCCGCTCCCCACACCAGGGTCCACGCGACACCGCCGGCCACCAACGGGATCCCGAATGCCAAGACGATGCCACGCATTCTGAGGCGACCCGCGTCAAGCGAATCACAATTCATGCGCTGATCGTAAGTACCAATGGCTGCTCCCATGAGAGTCACGGGGTGCGGCCATCCGCGGGGATCGCCAACCAATGCGTCGATTCCCAAGGCTGCGGCTCCCATGCCCCAGGTGTTTACCATTCCGGCCGCAACTTTCGAACATCCACAGGCAGTCCCGCAACCATCCAAATGACGTGCTCCGCAGTGCGCGCCGTCTGCTGGTTCAAGCGACCCAACGCGTCGCGATAGCGCCGGGCCAAAAGATATTCGGGAACGATACCCTGGCCGACCTCATTACTGACCACCACCAAACCGTAACGAAACGCCTCAAAAGCCCGGCACAAACCGTGGCTTCGATGCTCGAGGGCTTCGTCAGTCAAGCCGGCGTGCATCCAGTTATTGAGCAACAAAGAGAGGCAATCAACCAATACGACCGCTGGAGCTTGGCGCTCATCCAGCCATCGGGCCACGTCCAGGGGCTCCTCAACCGTGGTCCAATGAGCTGGGCGATTATGTTGGTGAATGGCAATGCGATCCTGCATTTCCTGGTCCGTCACGGTCCCCGTAGCCAGGTAAACCACCGGCCAGGACGTTTGTTCCGCGATCCGGGAAGCCCGGTCTTCTGCGTATCGGCTTTTCCCGCTGCGCGCCCCACCCAGAATAAACGAATATCCCACGACGCACGTCCCACCCATCGTAATGAAGAAGACCGTCTCGACGACGGTCAGTGGATAGGATGAGAATCTCCACGACCTTTCCTCGAAGGCGGATTCTGCGCATCCAAGGCAGGTCTCCTGGCTCTCGAACTCAGGGATCGATTACAGTGGCGGGACCGCACCGGTTTTGCACCGGTTTTCCTATTCTCTCGTGATCCCCAACCGGTCCGGCCAGGGGCGAGCACCTTGGACGATGTGCGCGGCTTCTTATCGTTCATGGTATGGGAGGCGTTCGGCCTTGTCAACGCGTGACGTCGGATTTTGGGACGTCGGGCATGTGGTCCATCAACCCGCCTTATTGAATAATTCCGAGGTGTTGTAAGGCCACCGCCACGCCGTCATCATCGTTGGTTCCGGTGATGTATTGGGCGCGCCTCTTTAACGAGTCCGCAGCATTCCCCATGGCCACCGAGTACCCACAGAACCCAAACAACCCCAGATCATTCAGGCCGTCCCCGAATACCATGACCTCGTTGGGCTTCATACCCAAAGAATCCAGCACCCGGCTCAGTGCCCTCTCTTTGGCTACGGATTTTTCCATGACCTGAATCAACGCCCCGTCAGTTGTTGCCTGGATCTGCACATATGGGTCGAATGGACTGAGGATGCGTTCCCAGTTGGGAAACCCGGAAATGATGATCTTCGTGGGCGACAAGGACTGTATGTGGGCATCATCCACCGCCTGGGGCGGCGGATAGGGTGAGCCGTCATTGATGACCTCGTCGACGGTCCCGGGCTGAAGGACATACCACGCGTCCTGAACCTCAAACGAGATGATGGAACGCGGTGCCCAGGATGCCGCCAAACGGGTGATTCGAGTGCTGAGCGGGGCAGGGATGGGCCGGTGGTCGTAGACCACACCACGAGATTCGTGGATGGTTAACGCGCCATCAAGATAAATGACAAATCCTGTCAAAGCCTCGGTGACAAGCAAATGCCGAACCGCGCGCGGCGGCCTCCCCGTGGCGACAACCATGGATATTCCGTTCTTCTGGCAAGCGTGTAGCGCTTGCAGATTTCTCGGAGAGATCGTTTTGCCGCTGTTCAGCAGGGTTCCATCTAAATCAAGTACGACGCACTTAATATCAGCCATCATACCTCCCCCGGGCCCTGACCGATTCGTGCCTTGAGGGCTATCATACTCAGGCCAGTCCCTGTTGCAGCCAAGTGCGAACGGCCTCTGGGGCGGACGGAAAATACAGGTGGCTGTATCCCGCCAAAAGATTGGGGATGCCGTGCCCCTCAGGGGCCATGGGTGCACGAGCTGATGAGACCTCATAACCCGAGACCAGGCCGCTTGAGCGGCGGATCCTCGAATGATGGTACGCATGGCCCCGGAACCGACTGCCGGATGGGAAGATGCCGTCGGAGAGCACCGTGAGTTCCCGGTATCCCAATTCCTGCAACGATGGTGTCATCTCCGTTTCCATGGGAATCGCGCCCACCATCGGAAATCGCTGGCCATTGGACCATATGGCCTCTCCCAAAAACATATATCCGCCGCACTCAGCCAACGTTGGGACCCGGTCGGACAAAACGCGGTGGCGGACATCCGCCAGTATATCCGGGTGTCGGACCAGATCCTCCACATATTCTTCTGGGAATCCTCCGCCCAGATACAGGTGGGTGGCCTCGGGCGGAACCCGCTCGCCGGATGTCGGTCGAAACCACAGCAATTCAGCGCCCAGCCGGGTCAGCAAGTCGAAATTGGCCGGGTAATAGAAATTAAAGGCGCGATCGTAAGCCACCGCAACGCGGGGGCGCCTTGACAGGCGGGGCAAGTGAGTACGTGAGGCCACCACCGGCTTGGACTGGTCGCCTGCCTGGTTGGCAACTCGCCAAAGCTCCGTAACGTCCAAATTCTCCCCAAGGAGCCGTCCCGCGACTTCCAACTTGCGACGACTTTCTTCGCTGGTTTCCTGTGCCGTGATGAGTCCCAAGTGGCGTTCAGGCAATACAATAGAAGCGTCTTGGGTGAGATAGCCCAACACGGATACGCCTGTCTCCTGCTCGATCGCAGACTTCACCATTGCCGCATGACGCGAACTGCCCGCCCGATTGAGCACTACCCCTCTAATCGACGCCCCACCAGCGAACATCTGAAACCCTTTCACGACGGCTGCAGCTGATCGTGCCATCGCGTGGATATCCAGAACCAAAAGAATTGGGCAGCCCAGAATTTCGGCTATGTGCGCCGATGATCCCCAATTGCTGTCTGACGACACTCCATCCAATACCCCCATGACGCCTTCGATAAGGGAAATATCCGCATCCTGGCTCTGATTCTCGAACGTTCGGCAGACGTCCTCCTCTCCTCCCATCCACACGTCAAGGTTATAGGAATGTCGACCTGTTACAAGATGATGGAAGGCTGGATCGATATAATCGGGTCCGACTTTAAAACCCTGTACCCGTTTGCCTTGTGCAGTTAGCAGCGCCATTAACGCCAACGTAATCGTGGTCTTCCCGCTTCCGCTAGCAGGAGCACCAATGAGCAGACAATCTGTCGACACGCCTGCCTCCTCCCCAAGAGAGCGAAAATTGCTGCACCAAAAAATCATACTATTTCATGTTACCACCAGCCGTTGGATATATGATCAAGTGTTGCCAAATCCCGCTCCCAATAAAGGGACAGGCCGTTCGATAGGCGGTCTGCATGATACCGCCGCTTGCGTCTCTGGTGACCGACCGGGCATTATAATCAGCCAGGTTCGCGTAGGCCGTGGACGTTCCGGTCCTTGCCCATCGCATGGGCGGTGCGAGCCAGGCACACGAGACTGCTTGACATAAACAATCCCGTCTATTCTGCAAAAAACGCGCTGTTGCTAGCGCTTGAGGTGACGCCCCATGGCGACGCGCATACGCAGTCTGTTCAGAAGGTAAATAAGCCGGTACGACCGGATTAATCATGATCAGTCCGGGAATGAAGGAAAAGTGCTTAACGTTCAACGTTAGAATGGAACCTCTTCGGTCAAGGCCGTAGCAGCGATCAACGCAAGTTTCTGGTTCTACGACCGCTGCGCCGCGCCTTTGGGCGTCGCACGTCTTATCCTAGATCTCCCAGACGTCGACAATCCTGGGAAATCCCCGACGGGGATTCGGACCGCTTCAGCCCTATGGCAAACATGAGTTTTGGTCTGTCCAGCCCTGCAGACTAGCCCGCTACCCCCCCCCTTGGCCGTTAGCCTAAGAAAGGGTAATGCAGCTTCGACAGTTGAGCTTGGTCAGTTGCCACAAGAATGGTCAAACTTTTGTCCAAGATACCCGGAGGTTCCCGTGGCGTTGCTTGGCCGCTTGGCAATTTCAAGAACGGTACAAAGTCGGGGACTTGGCACCACCTTGGTTGGTGATGCCCTCAAACGGGCATTGGGACTTCAAGAGTCTCGGATTAGCCGGGGTCCTGGTGTAAGCCAAGTCAGAGGACCTAGTGCCACTTTACGAACACCTTGGGTTTCGACGCCTTGGTACATCTTTGGACCTGCTAATTCCTATGCGTTACATTCAAAAGTCTTTAGCTGCCGAACCCGCACCGGCCTCAGGTAACGGCAATTGATGGAGATGTCTAATGTATAATATAATACATAAAATTGACGCAACATCGATCTTCGGTTTTGCTCACGTAGCAAAGCGAACCTACCGCTCGTGGCCACGGATTCGTCGTTAGACGAGCTCGGCTTTAATGCCATGAGCTGAAAACACGTGCGCCCGCCACTATGCCATCGCAGTAGACAAAGATGATATGCAAGGCGACAAGACAAGAAAAGCTCTAATCGATCTCTTCCGGAAATGTAGGGAGGGCTACACACCGAGTTGTGGCTACTGACAGTTGATTCCCGAGGGGACTTGCCTTGCAACCATGAATAATATTCTGTGTCCATTAGGCCACGAGCCCCGGCCTTAAAGGTTTTCGAATTCGACGCTCCGGTCTACTGCTACTCAGTATTTCGGCTCCGAACTCTCTTGGTGACGCCGGTGCTAATCGGCAGCCGCGCTACAAAACAAAAAACCCCGAAATCGCTTACGGTGTCTCAAAACACATTGTCTGGGGAGGCAGAGCTCGAACCTGCGCATGCGCGATCCAAAGTCCCGCGAGAGAGACCACCTATACCGTCCGCGCTGTCTTTGGATTCGCATAATCACGCCTTTTTTTCGGGGTGTCACGTCCACAGGGCCTACTGAAACATCGGATGGATGCGATCTTGGTGACGCCATGGTGACGCGCATACGCAGTCCACACTATTCAGAAGGTAACTAATCCGGTACGACCGGATTAATCATAACCAATCCGGGAATGAAGGAAAAGTGCTTAGCGTTCAACGTTAGAACGGGAATCTCTTCGGTCAAGGCCGTGGCAGCGATCAACGCATCGATAAGACCCATTCCATGTGACCGCCTCCATTGGCGTACAAGTCGTCCAGCATGCATCGAGATCTCCGTGTCGACATCGATGACCTGAAACGGTATCATCAGGGAATCAAGAATGGCTTCATCGTTTTCGGTGATTTTCTCTCCCGCATACAACTCTGCCACTGTGACGATGGAGATCATCCCATCCAATGTGCCTGATGCGACCTGTTGCAGGTAGTCCGTACAACGGTTGTCCTCGCCACGCAGGTGACAAATGAACACTGACGTGTCAAATAAGAGCGTAGTCATGACCAACGGTCCCGGTCAGCTTCCTTCCGTAGGTCCTGCACGTATTGAGCACTAGGAGGATATGCACCACGTAAAATGCCAGCCGGGGGGATCTCGACAACGGCGGCCGGTGTTTTAGCGGGAACTAGCATGAGACGTCGAGACTCCTTTGACCACTGCACCAGCAACTGAGTACCGGCACCCCATTTCAACTGACGCCTAATCTCGATAGGTACGACGATCTGTCCTTTACTGGACATGATGGTGACGTGTCGCATAACGATCCGACCTCCTTAGAAATTCCTACTGCTCTTACTAATCTTATATTATAATAGCCTCCTTACAAAATCTAGCCGTTTGTGTGTGTAATGGCTAACAGGCGGCGCAAATGCTTCGACATAAATGCGCCACGACGCTTCGTACCAGGGTTGACCCGGATCAGCTTTGGTTGCTGCCGCCATCCTTAACCAAGCGGTTTCTAGCGCACCCTCGCACAATTAGGCGGATTTAGTCCTGCGACGGCTACCTCAAACAGTCTTCCGGCCGCCAATATAAAGAAGTGTCTTACTGAGAGACACAACCCACCCATGAATGAGGGATCCGACCGCCCTTACCGGCGTGGCCTTATAAGACCCATTGGGTCGAAACCGCGTGTCGAACGCCAAATAATTCACCCGCATAAGCGCGAAAAACGCCAAATAATTCACCCACCCCCGCGTCACATAATTCACCCGGGCAGGGAATCCCCCGTGCATCACGAAACAGGACGATGAAGTCG
>JAKACZ010000088.1 GCA_021820965.1 Bacillota bacterium
CTTGGGAAAGATTCCGTGGCGTTGGTCCTGCCGTGCCTGGGAAAACGGTCTAGTACAATGCTTACGATGTAAAAGTCTCTTCACAAGCCCCCACCTCGAGCGTGAAGCTCAGGTGGGGGTCATTGACAGAAGCTGGTTGACAGCTAATGACCACCAGCCAATTCTCTCAGATTACCTAAATAGTCATGCATACAAAGTACTGTAGCGGAGGGGAGTTAAGGTGTCAACGAGCCAGGGGCTCGATTTCTGTTTGCGAGTCTAAACGGGAGGAACTTGGCTTCCTGACTTACCTCAGGGGGTCACCCGGACGAGCGTGGAGGATGCCACATGCTCAAATAGTGGTGCCCCCGCCGCGGTCACAGCGAGACCTGGGAGGTTCAAAGTGCTTACTACGAATATGCGATTATCTACGGGAAGGCGGTGTAATACTATCGACTTTCCAAGGGCAAGAACAACTTGAAAGTCTTGTCCTGATTGACTTAACTGACTTCCAATATTCTAGTGACGCCGTGCGTACCATGCGATCGCGTAATCGCGCCGGAACACGGTCCGGAAATCGCACACAAAGGTGGTCGATTGGCGCTTCCGTGCGTTCTCAATCGTCCGGGAGCATCGCCGCCGCAAACGCGGCGAGAATTTGGTCCACGACCCCGCCACAGGTGATGTCCTCCAGTTCTCGGCACTGCACATAAAACAGGTCGCCAATGGTCCGCGGGTCCTCCGCCTGCCTGGCCCCCAGTGCCAGCCATTGGTATCGGATCCAGCCCAGGGCCTCATAGGAACGGCCCTGATATTCCCGAGGAATGCCGAGGAGACGCTTGGCCACCATGAAACACGTCTCAATCGCCCATCACTCCGGACGACTTCGTCGTCCGTGAGGGTGAGGTCGGTACTCCAGAGGGCCCTAACCATTCCGTGGATTCACTGCGGCGGTCCTGGACGAAGATGCACCACTGGACGATAGAGTGGGTTCAGGGTCAGCGGTCGACCCCGGTACGTATAGCGGAGATGGGGGGACGCTTTCCCCATCCCGATCACGTCCAACCCAGTCGTGCGGACAATTTCCGCGACCCTAGCATTAGCGCCAACAGGTGGGATCCCGCCCGGCGTCCAACCGTCGCCAGGCGACGGCCTCGGCGATTGATGGACGGACCGTCGGTGCCCGCCGGCGCCGGGAATCGGAAGAAGGCTGTGCCTCTCTGTCGACCCGCCCGCTCAATGTTGGAATGACGTGTTTGAGATATTTATGGTAGCCTTAACCTAAATGCGGGGGGTGACCGCTTTCCCACGTTTACAAATGGTGGCCCCGGGTTTCTGGGTAGCCACTAGCCGTTGTTTCATCACTACTACCACAGTAGTTGCAGGGGCCGAGCAGCAGTGCCTCATAGTCGACGCTGGGGTCGAAGCCGATGAATTGAAAGAGCTGGCTCAAGATCTGTTTATTCAAGGGTTGTCCCCCGTCATCGGATTTTCCACACATCCCCATTGGGATCATGTACTCTGGTCGCGTGCCCTCGGCGACGTTCCACGTTACGCCAGCCAAGAGACTGTAGACGGCGCGTCCAGGGAGTATGAGGATTTGTCCCGCCAGGCGCAGGAGGTGGTGCCTGGATATGACCGGTATTACTTTGCCCGTCTCATTCCGCTAGCGCGGGACGCTTATGCCCTGAGTTGGGACGGTCCTCGGGTTCGCATTCTAACGCATAGGGCCCACGCTCCGGGGCACTCGGCGCTCTTTTTTTCCGACCGGGGAATTTTGGTGGCCGGTGACATGTTATCAGACGTTGAAATTCCTCTGTTGGACCTTGATCAGGGTGACCCTGTCGGCGATTACCGCCGTGCTCTGTCGGATTTTGCGATGCTCGAAGGTGTCCGCCTGGTGATTCCCGGGCACGGCCACTGGGGGGATGCGCAGGAATTTGAGCGCCGTTTGGCCGCTGATTTTCGCTATCTCGAAGATTTGGAGTCTGGGCGTCCCTCGTCCGATGAGCGGCTAAACCTTGCCTGGCTCCGTCAGGAGGATGCGAGACATAGGAGAAGGATCGGCAACCTACCCTGATAGTAGGCGCGAGGCTGGGGCGGACTCGCCCCAGCAGGTCAGGGCTTTTCACGCCAGTGTCAGATCTGGGCTTACCGCGAGGTCGGTGGAATGCGGCGCCCTCATTTATCCGCATCCGCCAATGGGGGTCGGTTCTTTCGTCGCCCCAACCCGACTTCTCCTGCTCCAGTTGTGTCCAAGTACCGGTTGGCAAAGCTGGAAACGCCGGTTTCGCCAGTTAGCAAGCCGTTAGTGTAAATATGTGTCAATCGGTCGTCGAAGTAGGCCAACGAAATTGCTGAAGGGCGGCAGCAGGGTGGTTGAGTAAAGGGGCACGAGGCCTTAACAGCAAATTGCGACGACCTTTCGTATCAACGGTTACGAAGCCGACAACCATGTGGCACGGAAAGATAAGTCTGGGGCCGTCCATGAAATTGATGTGCTGGTGCGAAAACCGACGGCCTCGCGGAATTTAGTTTGGCGGTGGAATACAAGGGGGTCATATCTTACCCCTATACATGGAGGCGCGTGTACAGCTCACCGACCTTTTTAGCAGCATCTTTCTGATGGGGCGATTCGGTACCGCGGTGGGTCGTGGCCATCATCTATCTTTAAGTCGTTCCGACGGCCCACTAAAAAAGCATACACCGTAGCACTTCTCCTGAAGTGGTCCGAGCTTGAACATGTCGGGTGGCCAAGACCAGTGTTGCGATAAACTACTACTATATACCCGGTCAAAAAGATTTTGAATCGGATTTGGAAGCTTTACCATGTGCATACCGGGTCGCCAAGTCTCCGCCATCATTCCCCACTGCGGGAGCCGGCATGCCCTCTCGTGAACGCCATACTAAAGTTCTCATCGTGTGGTGACGCGTAAACACTTGTACCGTTTTCAACCTCTTTTTTGCCGGGTATATCGCGCCAACGGCGGATCCCTGTGAAATTTGGCATCACTGAACCCAGGTTCGATTCTTCGTTCCAGAAAGGAATTCATGCGTATGCTTTTAACAATTACGACAAGCCACCAGCCCGCGACGGACCTCGGGTACCTACTGCATAAGCATCCAGACAAGGTGCAGTCGTTCCCTCTATCGTTCGGACAAGCTCACGTCTTTTACCCAGAAGCGACCGACGCACGGTGTACCGCCGCTCTGCTCTTAGACGTTGACCCGGTCAGATTGGTTCGTGGCAAGTCTGGCAGCGGTGGGGTGAGCGACCAATATGTTAGTGACCGCCTCTATGCCGCCTCTTCCTTCCTTTCGGTGGCGCTGGCGCAAGTCTTTAGCACGGCTTTGGCGGGCCAGTGCAAGGCGCGCCCGGGTCTTATGAAGCAAGCCATGCCGTGGGAAGCGACCGTTGCGGTCCTGCTCTGCCATGGTGGTGAACCCCTTATCCGGCGCCTGTTTGAGTCGTTGGGCTATCGCGTCTCGGTGACAGGTGCCGCATTAGACGACCAGTTTCCCGAGTGGGGTGAGAGCCCGTATTACACGGTCACCTTGGCCGCTTCCCTACCACTTCAGCAGCTGTTAAGCCATCTTTACGTGCTCATGCCGGTTCTCGATGACGGCAAGCACTATTATGTCGGCGACGATGAGGTAGCTAAGCTGTTACGCCACGGTGAAGGGTGGCTTGAGGCACATCCGGAACGGGAGCTTATCACCTGGAGGTATCTGAAACGTAGACGGCGCTTAGTCACCGAAGCACTGGCCCGATTAGTGCCTGAAGCGGATGTGGAAGCCGCTCAACCGCCGCCCCAAGAGCATGGTCCGTCCTTGCATGAGCAACGGCTCATGGCAGTGCTCGAGGTGCTGAAAGCACACGGAGCACGGCGCGTGCTTGACCTGGGGTGTGGTGAAGGTCGCCTCCTCCGATATCTGTTGCGAGATCTCACCTTTACGGACGTAGTGGGGATGGATGTCTCGCATGTGGCCTTGGAGATGTCCGGGGACGGCTCCATCTCGACCATCTTCCCTCGCAGTTAGAGGGCAAGGTGACGTTGCTGCACGGCTCGCTGACATACCGCGACCGCCGCCTGCAAGGGTTCGACGGTGCGGCTATAGTCGAAGTGATCGAACACTTGGACGCTGGGCGACTACCTGCCTTTGAGCGGGTCGTCTTCGAATTTGCCAGGCCTAAAGTCGTCGTGCTCACGACGCCCAATGCCGAGTATAATCGTTTGTTTTCGGCCTTGCCGGCCGGCGCAATGCGTCACGCGGACCACCGCTTCGAATGGACGCGCCAGCAATTTGCCGAGTGGGCCGCGGCGGTGGCCGACCGCGGCCCGAAGATTGCGAGCGTCTTGCGGTTGGTAATGGACGCCGTGGACGAAGGCACCGCCATATGTGTTCCCGGCAATCACGAGTGGAAATTGGTTCGAAAGCTCAAGGGGAAACGGGTCACGGTATCCCACGGGCTCCAAGAGACGCTCGATCAGCTCGACCTAGAGACGCCCGAATTTTACGAGCGGGTATTGCGGTTCTTGGATGGGTTGGTCAGTCACTATGTGTTGGATGGCGGGCGCATAGTCGTAGCTCACGCGGGCTTGCCCGAATCGATGCATGGGCGCGGATCCTCCAAGGTGCGCGAATTTGCCCTCTATGGTGAGACAACCGGGGTGGTGAGACAACCGGGGAGACGGACGAGTTCGGGTTGCCGGTCCGATACAATTGGGCCGCCGACTATCGCGGCGCCGCCACTGTTGTGTATGGGCACACTCCGGTTCTTCAACCGGAATGGCTGAACAACACCATCAACATAGACACCGGGTGCGTGTTCGGCGGCCGGATAACCGCACTCCGGTATCCAGAAAAAGAATTGGTCGCTGTGATGGCGCAACAGACCTACGTGGACCCCATCCGACCGTTGGGCTTTCGGCTCCCATCCGATTTGACCGCGCAACAAGCCCATGACGACGTGCTCGACATCGCGGACATCTCGGGCAGGCGGCGGGTGCAGACCACCCTCATGGGCACGGTCATCGTGCCGGAGGAAAACGCGGCGGCAGCCCTGGAGGTATTGAGCCGCTTTGCCGCCGATCCCCACTGGGTGATTTATCTGCCACCGACGATGTCTCCGGCTGAGACGAGCAAGCAGCCTGACACCTTGGAGCATCCGGCCGAAGCCTTTGCTTATTTCCAACAGCAGGGCGTGCCAGAGGTCATCTGCGAGCAAAAACATATGGGATCTCGCGCTGTCATCGTGGTGTGCCGTGACGCGCAAGCTGCCAAGCGGCGCTTTGGCATGGTCCAAGGCTTTGGCATCGTATATACGCGCACGGGGCGTCACTTCTTCGAAGATCCGACCTTAGAAGTGACCGTGCTGGAACGGGTGCGAACCGCAGCAGACAGTGAAGGCCTTTTTGATCAGTTGCAAACCGATTGGCTGCTGATTGATGCTGAGATCATGCCGTGGTCGTTGAAGGCTCAAGAGTTGGTGCAACGCCAATATGCTGCGGTGGGCCGTGCTGGCCGTATGGGGCTTAGGGCGGTTAATGCCGCTCTGGTGCAAGCCGAGGAGCGAGGTCTCGCAATATCGGACCTCAAAACCCGGTTTTCAGCCAGCCAAGAGCGGATCGACCAATATATTCAGGCCTATCGACGCTATGTCTGGCCGGTGGAATCCGTAGCCGATTTAAGAATCGCACCGTTTCACCTGCTGGCCTCCGAGGCTGCGGTCCACATGAACCGCGACCATCTATGGCACCTGGAACAGTTGGGAAAATTGGCGGCGGCAGATCCGGCCCTTCTGAAACTCACGCCCATGCTACGAGTATGTGTCGGAGATCCGAAGAGTGTGGCCGAAGGGGTGCACTGGTGGGAGCAACTTACGACCTCGGGCCACGAGGGAATGGTGGTCAAACCCACAGCCTTCATTGTGCGCAATGGCCAGGGAAAATTGGTGCAGCCGGCCGTGAAGGTGCGCGGACGCGAATACCTTCGTATCATATATGGTCCCGATTACACTGCGCCGGGGAATCTAGACCGCTTACGACACCGAGGATTAGCGGCCAAACGAGCCTTAGCGCTTCGCGAATTTGCTCTCGGCCTGGAGGGACTTAACTGGTTTGTCGCTTACGAGCCCTTGCGCCGCGTCCACGAGTGTGCGCACGCCATTCTAGCTCTGGAGAGCGAACCCATTGACCCGCGGCTCTAAGCAAGTACGACGGCTTAGACACGCGAGCCGAGTGGTGCAAAACCCACCCTCTGACGAAGCGAGTAGGGTGGAGAAACGCGCGCACTCAGGGATGACACGTTTCACGATCCGCGGACGCGTATCGAACACCTGGTCGGCGCGTATAACCGGGTATGTGGTACTGTCGGTCTACAACAATAGTCAGCGGCGTTCGGTCGGTTTGGTCGAAGTAAGTAAGAGCTGCCTTCGTGGTTCGGCGGAGGAAGCCCTCTGGGCAAAGCTGCGGAAGCCGAAGACGATCGCCGATATAATAGTATTCGCCACCACTACGTTTGGGCGCCTGCCGTTGCGGGGCGAACCATATTAGGCGTCGGAACCCGAGCCGCGTTGGGCTTCGAGGCGCATGACACGTTTGTCGAGTCCGAAGATTTGCGCCTCCACCTCGTCATGGAACCGGTCTAGTTTCTCGTTGACATTCAGGACGCCTTCGGCCACCAATCGGATCTGATGGTGAAGATCTTCAACGAGAATGCGCGTTTGGTGATTCAACTGCTCCGTGTGCGCCATTAAGTCCTGGCGGGTCTCGTGATTCAACTGCTCTGAATGCTGACGCGTCTCCACAATTTGCTGACTTAAATCTTGACGCACGCCCTCTATTTGCTGGGTCAAGTCTTGCCGCATACCATCCATTTGCTGGGTCAAGTCTTGCCGCATACCATCCAAATAGCCTTTCAATTCGGGATCCGTGTGACTCCCCCCTCATCGCGCTGGCCGCTCGTTCTGCATGGAGAGCCATTCGCCATCCGGTCCACCGACTCCTGTCTGTTCTGGGAAAATTCCTCTCCGTCAGTGTGCGGTACAGCTGACGACAAAAAGATAGGGGTCGCAAATCCGCACGGGGCCTCATCGGCCAGCGTCGGAACTGGACCCCCGTTTTTCGGTACACCCATCATCACGAGGATTGGGGTTGGTCGGCGGCTTGGGCGAATCGTTGCAGGGTGGATAAGGCCACACCGGCCTGCTGAGCCACCTGCCGCCAGGAGAGTCCATTATACGCTGTCTTCAAACATATGTATTGACATAGAGGCGTCGTCCGGATCGAGAAGGCCCTGTGTACGACAGACCCCTGACTTCCTTCAGGGGGTCAGGGGTGCCACAACGCACAGGCTCGAAGCCGAATCGTGGTCCGAATCTTGGCGGTGGATACCCTGAGCTGTCGCTCGGGGAAGGATGTCCACGCGGGCCCATCACATCGCGTGGGAGTCATCCGCACGGAGACAGGAGGCGAAGCGCGGGATTGGGGTGTGGGCGGAAGGCCAGAACCCGTCGGCGTGCGCGTGATCGTCAGGGGGCACACGGTACAGGATGACCCACAAGACCTGGTGGACGAGTGGATCGCGATCAGGGCCGCGGTCTCGATGGACGGCCAACGCGGGGGCCCAAGCTCGCTGCCACCGGGTGTCAAGCCCTGGCGACCGGAGCTCAGGAAGGAGTGTCGGAATGAAAACGACCATTTTTGGCGTCTTGCTCGCCGTCACGCCCGAACACGACACGGTGTTACGCCGCCTGATGCGCAAGTATGGCTTGATGCTCCGGTTTGCGTTCAAGCGCTTGGTCAGAGCGGTAGCCATTTGTTGATACGTCATTTCCGTAACCCGCAGCGTTATACCATTATCCCGATGCAGAGTCGCCGAACAGTCCCTCCGGGTACCCTGAAACACATTTTGGAGTCCGCCCAAGTGACCATCGAGATGCTCGAAGAGGCCTAACCCTTGGCCCACCATGTTTATGCTCCTGCGTTCTTGACGGGAACAAAGATACATGGGGTTTATCACCGGCTATCGGGAGCGAGTCTGCAGTAAGCCGTAGGACGCGCTCGGGCCGTTAAACAGGCTATTCGACTCGAGAAGTATTTTGGACGGAAAGGCGCACCGATCCGTAGCACTTTTGCGCTGTCGCCAAAAAACCCTTGCGCTTTGGGCTAAACTTCACTATGTTGGCCAAAATAACGATATAATTGATAGGGAAAATATATTATTTGATGAGGTGTTTATTCATGAGTTCTTTCGGCGGAGATGTGTTAGACAAACTCCCGATCACAGTAGATATCCTAAATTTGACCAGTAAAATCGCGGAGTATCGCGGGAAGCAAACACTTTATGAACGTCAAATCCCACAAGTATTAGACACGCTTCGGTCCCACGCGATTATTCAGAGCACGGAATCGTCCAATCGCATAGAGGGAATTACCGTCTCGGCTCGGCGGTTTGAGTCGATCATGAAGGAGAAATCACCGCCCAAAGATCGTTCTGAGGCCGAAATCGCAGGCTACCGAGATGTGTTGCGTACGGTCCACGACAGCCATTCCTATATTCTCATTCGCGCGAACATGATCCAGCAGTTGCATCGCGACTTGATGGCCTACACGGGTGCTAGTCGAGGCGGGAATTGGAAATCTGTCGATAATGTGATCGAAGAGACGTTGCCTTCGGGGGACCAGCGGATTCGCTCTGTGCCGACTCCTGCATGGAAGACCCCGGATGCGATGGAAAGCCTCTGCCAAAAATTTGATATGTCGCGGGATCTTGGGAAACTCCCCGATGTCATTTTGATTGCGATCTTCATTTTGGATTTTCTGTGTATTCACCCGTTTTCTGATGGCAATGGGCGGATGGCGAGACTGCTAACCTTGCTTCTTTTGTATCAAGGAGGATACACGGTCGGGCGGTATGTCAGCCTCGAAAAAATCATCGAGGAAACGAAAGAGCAGTATTACGATACGTTATACCAATCGTCTCAAGGGTGGCATAACAGGAAGCAGAACGTATTGCCATGGGTCGAGTATTTTCTGACCGTTATTTTGCGGGCCTATCGTCGCTTTGAAGAACGTGTGGGCGACGTTGAACATACGCATAAGCGCGGATGGATGTCGAACGCCAAATAATTCACCCGCATAAGCGCGAAAAACGCCAAATAATTCACCCACCCCCGCGTCACATAATTCACCCGGGCAGGGAATCCCCCGTGCATCACGAAACAGGACGATGAAGTC
>JAKACZ010000043.1 GCA_021820965.1 Bacillota bacterium
ACCGGGCCAAGGCTCGGGAAATGTTGGGACTAGCTGTTCCCAGCGATTCCCAAACCTCCTAGGCAGGAATCGGCGACGTCCACGGCGAATTTAACGCTACTGCTATCAAAAGAAAAGAAGCACTACAATTCATCGACCTGCTCCTCTCTCCACGGTACCAACCACGGACATTCCATGGCTTCTCCACTGACGTCTTTTCTCGTGATGGTAATGATCAGAACCCGTGGATACCCCTGAAACGATGGGTTCGGAGGCCCAGAATCCTCAGTCTTTTCACGGGGCCAACGCTTCATTTTGCAAACTTCTGTTCGATTAACCTTCCCTCCAGAAGAGCCACACCCAATTGATATCCCATGATAATTCTCGGGAATACTATGGTGAGGAGCCGGCGAATTAGTTAGCGCTCGGGAGGATGCCATGTTTGGTGAAAGAAAAAAGTCATCTGCCGATCACCAAAAACGATCGGTGGTCTGTGCCGCTTGCGGCGACGAGATTCTCCTCAAAAATGTGTATGAAGAGCCGGAAGTGGACTCAGCTCCCACCAGGGTAATAGGCCCTGATGGTCAACTGCTAGCGGTCATCCATATTCGGTGTACCGATGAGTTCTTGGCACGGTATCCAAACGTCTGATTCGCATCGGGAGCATGCGCTTTTCGAGGCTCAGCGCGGCCTTGTGGTAGATCGCCGGCTCTTTTGTACGGGTATCTCATAGGGGCTTTCTCAGCCAGCGTTATGAACCCCCACAGATGCCCGTTCATTTCCCTCTTGGTCAGACGGAACCGCAGTGTATCCTCGGTCGATTGTAATACACCGGCGTCGAGGGGAAACCCTCGGTCGTGCCATCCCCGTCTCGCCACTCGAGATTATTGTCGGCAAATAGCGCGAGATTATCACCCGCAAATGGTCTCAAGGGCACGTCAAGCGCTGCTGCCGTCAAAAGCGGATGGAGGCGATGATCTACTGAACGACAGAGGGAGGAACTTAGGTGAAGACGGTGTAGAGGTGCTGCAGCACCCGTCCTCACGGATTGCGGCGCATGTGTCGCAGCCACACGGCGCGCATGGCGGATTAGCTGTGCGGCACACGTGATGAGGTTATGGATGACCGATTTGGAGCCGGAGCCGGGTGGCCTTGCGACGCAACGGCACGGCCGCGTCTAGCGTGGCCTGCCCCATAATCCGTAGCACGTTGAACACCAGGCAAGCCAGCTGCAAAATGAGCTGGTTGGTGTCAAATTCGCCGGAGGGCAGGCACTCCAAAAAATCCCGATCGGACTCGCTGCGGCATTGTTCCATCGTCCCGTGGTCTGGATACCACGGGAGCACGGCCTGCGCCGGGGCCGCGAGCGAGGTCCACGGCGTTCCCTTTTGGCTGTGTTGTTTGCCTTCTCGCAGGTCCCTTCGTGGCCCAGGTAGGCGAAAATCGGGGCATAGCCATCGGAGCCCTTATAGGTCCGTGAGGCGCCTTCTTTGTGGGTCTTGCTATTATCGAAGGGGGACACATCGATATCGACCGGCACAAACTCCTGGGTCTCGACCCGGATCATGGCACAGTGGATGTGGCGGCGCAGCAGCTGATCAGCGCTGGCTTGGATGGTGGCATTCCACTGGGTTTGGTCCTCCGCGGCCGCCGCTTGGTCCAAGCGTAGAGCAAAGAACGGATCGTCGCGAAAGGCTTCGATGACATCGAAATCATGCTGACCTTTAGCCAATAGACCCAGATAGGCCCCGCCACATCCCGATGCGAAATATCCCGGCGCTCCGTGCCCGGAACGCGGGAGGTACAAGGACAGGGTGTTCAGCAGTTGACCCGCGACCCCGAGGCCCCTTCCCCGTCAGGATCAAATCGTCGTTGCCCGCTTCCCAAATAAACGCTGGCTTTCACATGGGCCGCGGCGCCTAGTTTGGATTCCCATTTTTTCGCAGATCCGGGGTGCCAAGTCTAGCCCTTTCTTCCGCGGGTTTCCGCGGAGCATCACCCAGCGGACCCGTCGGGTCCGCACCCATGGGGTGCAGACCGCGAGAACCGGAAAGTCTAGGGTAGCGCGTGCTTCCGCTCCTTAACTATCAGTTCCTACGTAAAAACCCATAGACCGTATTGATGGCGGGAATGTCCTCCCGATGATACCAGCCACAGAGCCGGGCTAAAAAGGGCGATTGATGAAATTGCCGTAGTCCATCGACTAAACTGGTCACTTCCCGGACCGTCATCAACGCGATGGCTCGGAGCAATGGGGCCGGGTCACAGGCGGGGCGCCCCCGGTCGGGGGTATAATAGCGGCGGAGCGGCTCGACGAGCGCATCAATATCCGCGATGAGGCTCCAACTGATTTCCTTCTCCCAGGCGTCACGCTCACCCCAGTCCGCATTCCAGTGGCGTAAATCGTCTTGAATGGCCGTGCAGATGGCTTCATCCGTGAGACTCGGTCGCAACATGAGAACAGTCCCCTCCTTTGTAGATCGGACGGCGCTGCGGTACTTTGAGGGCACCACAGCAGGCCTTCCCAGGCGACCATACCGAATCGCCGCGAAAAAGTCCAATCGGCCGCAGGGACCCCGGCTCCTGCCGGTCTATCTATCGGCCGCGCGACCGAGGACATCGGATCGAGGGGGGTATCCTGTTCTGCGGGAAAGATGGGATTCATCTCGTGATTCGCAATGCCAATGCCGAGACCTTTTTGGACGGCACGTACCACGGGCGCGGCCGCGCCCGCCAACGCCTGTACTTTGCGGGATATGTCTATCGATACAATCCGCACCGTGTTTAGGGGACCCATCCCCACCCCTACGGTACGGAGCCCGGTAGGCCCAACGAATCGGGCCATAGCGTGGGAGGTCGGCTCGGTTCCGTGCCGAGGGGGCCAAGAAAGGTCATACTTTTTCATAATGTTTCGTTCGGTTGTCTCCCATTGTCATACAATCGACAAAATTACGCCGGAAAACGGGGCGAATTGCTCTACGAAAAATCCTTCAGATCCGGCGTGTCTATGTTTCTCCTCCGATGTTATCCGATGACGATGTGCCCATGTATGCGCTTTTTGGGGGGAAAGGCTGATGCTCAAATGCATACCACGGGCGCGGACGCGCCCGGCCCCCTCTCTGCCTTGTTTACGTATCGATCTCACCGTCGGTTTCTGGGGCCCGCATTGCGGAGCGGCTCCTCATCGCGTGTGTGGTCAGCACGCCGTGTCCTTATGCGGGTAAGGCCGGGCATCATCGCGGGGCCGGGGCATGGCCTGTCATGGAGCGGCAATCGTTCCGGGGAACTGGCCAAAGTTTGGGGATAAAATCTCGCCCTGAATGACACTTAGTGTCATCTTGCTGTGGGTTAGTGGGTGGATTAGCAACTGAGGACTAATGTAACTCGACACGGCGACAAAGTTCGGCCGGATACCGTAGGTGCTCACGCATGTGTTGACAGAATCCCACACTTTCGTCGCATCCTGTCCGCCATAGACACCACCCCAACCAATCAGTTGATTGCCCACCGAATCCGTGACGCCGGTTGCCATCTGCTGCAGCCAGCCAGATAGTCGGCAAAGTTGAACGTTGGGAAGCCCTGGCCCGGCGTCTCACAGTCCAACGCGAAGGCGCACATATAGAGTCCATTGATGACGGGGAAGTTTGTCGCCTTGTTTGAAAGAGCCTTTAACACCGCGTTCAGGTTGTTTGTAGCGTCTGAAACGCCAGTTTCTTTCCGACGAATCCACCGCCCAATCTCTCCAGTCTCAGCTCGAAGTCTAGAGTCCCCCATATTCTGGGCCACGCTCAACGGCGATGTAAACAAATGATAATCCGCCCTCGTCCGTGCCCTGCAGGCGACCGACGCTGCGTTGCAGCTGACGCGCCCGCTCAATCAGTGCCTCCACCGTGGCCACCGCCTGGTCCTCCGGCGGTAAGCCAGATCCCTCCCGCGCCATCGCTAGTGGATACTGACCAGCAGGGCCTCAACCTCCTGCACGTGGGGCGTATCCCCGCGATCCGCCCAGTACCGCGCACACTGCTCTAAATACCGCGTGGTGCGGGCGGGCTCTCGGTTGAGATGATGGGCCATAGCGAGATTTTGCAAGGCCAAGTGATAGAGGTCGGCCGAGGTCTCCGCATAGACCTCGCACGCGCTCTGCGTGAGGCGAGTCGCGGCAGCCGGATGGTGCAGGTCGAGTTCACAAGCGCCAAGGCCGTGCAACGCCCGGCCCAAATTCACACGACGCATCGGTTCGCCCCATAAATCGCGGGACTTCGCGTACATCGCACTGGCCAGATGAAGATCCTTGAGGCGAAATAAGGTGGTGCCCAAACTAAGCGTCAGAGCAAACGCATCCGCGGGACCGGGGTCCAGTGCTAAAAGCGATTGGCAGAAGATCCAGGACGCCCGTAGCTGTCCGTGTTCCGCCAAGGCGCGCTGCAAGTGGAATCCATGGCGAAAGAATGCTTCGTCGATGCGGTTTGTGGTCGCTTGCCGAAACATGTTGGCTAAGATGATGGTCAACACTTCGGGAGTATCGTTTCGGGTGTCAGTGAGAATCGCCAAGAGGCGATCGGCAATATCTGACGAGCCATCGAGATAATCCCACCAGCTCGCGGCGGCAAGGGTTTGGGCCTCTGCGACGCGGCCTTGCTCCATCAACGAGAGGCACCGCCGGACGACAAAGTCGCCGTCCGCCCGTTGGGGGGTCTCCAAGACCTGGTCCAGTGACACCGCGAAGGTCTCGCACAGCGCCTGAAGCAAATCAACCGCTGGCGACACCTCGCCGCGCTCGATCCGGCTAAGATAGGAGCGGTCACAATGAATCCGGTCGGCCACTTCAGATTGGGTTAAGTGCCGCACCTGGCGCAACTGACGTAATTTCATGCCGAGCCCGCCCATACCGATACCTCCTCCCCTATAGGCCGAGTATTCGCTTTGTTAAGGAGAAACTCCTCCCCCTGAATGTGCGCAATCGCCCGATTGGGCGTGCGGATTTGGCACACCGTGTTCGCCCTTGGTTTCTTAAAGTGAAGTCAAGGAGGTCAATGGACAGTGAAACTACACAAACGCATATGGGCTGTCAGCACGATGGTTTGCGCGGTACTGGCGATTGGGTATGCCCACACGTCACCAGTCGTAGCAGCACATCGCGTCACGATCCATCAAACCGTCTCGGGGTCGGGAACCACTGACCCGGGGTATCCCGACGGCACGACCGTGATATGAGACAACCCGCACCCCACGCTTCGTCTCGAGACGGACGAAGCACCTCCGACATTCCAGCAACCATGTGCCCAGCACGGGAGGTGCAATAGATGATTAAAGGTATTGTGACGAAAATCGCGGGACTGTTGGCAACAGCCGGCCTGCTGTCCGCCTTTACGGCGGGCGGCGGCGTTCAGGCCCAGTCACTGCCGATTACATTTCACGACACGGGATTTGCTTACAACCAGCAGTGGAGCAACCTCGGCACGGTCACCGCCACTTGGACCGTTACCAGTGAGACTGCCACCACCATGACGATTCAGGGGGACATCAATTATCACGGCCAAAAGTGGCCGTTTTCCGGAACCGCGACGAAGATGGCGTATCAACCGATTACCACATTCATGGACAGCACCATGGGTGGTCCCGATAATCTGATGTTTTCGGTGAGTCCCAACGGCCATCATCTCTGGGCCAGCAACAGCAACGTCGCGTTCACCCTGGCGAATCCCGGCGTGACATATGCCAAGGAAAAAGCGCTGCTCCACAAAGAGATGACGGAAGCGGGCCTGGCGGGAACCCCTGCCAATTCCTCCGCAACGCCCACCGCGTCAACCAACCAGGCGACGTCTCCGCAAACAGTCGTTGGGGGTGGCGGCAACTGTACGCCCGACCCATCCAACAACTGGATCGACGGACAGGGCTGGAGTGATTGCGCAGAAGTCTCCGAACCAGCCCTCCTGGCCCAAATGATAGGCAATCCAACGATGACACCAGGCCAATCCTTTCTGTTCGATTTCCGCGTCTGGTGGGCCAATTCATATGCGACGAACCAGAACAGCGGTTTTTCGATTACGCAAGTCAAGATGCAAGGCGCGACGAACGCCAGTGAAGTGTATGAGAATCAGATATACCCCAATTTCTCAGGGGGTGGCGGAACCGTAAACGTGAGCCTCGCCTACGCGGGATTGAGCGTCGGCTACACGTTTCCCACATCGGGCACCTCGGATCTGTCCAACGCCACGACTTGGACGGTGGACGAAAGCGGCAGTTGGAGTCCCGCGTCGGAAGAGTTTTCATCACTTAGCACACACAACGGGATCGATTCCAAGGTTTCGTTGTATGCTAACAATGATGCGGCCACTGGATGGCACACAGCTTCTGCAACGGCCAATCTCCAGTATTATTTCCCGTTTTCGTCATACTGGATCGGGGCAACGCAATTTGACTGGACCTACTACGTCCAGTAAACCCAAGATAAGGAGGCCATGATCCCGATGGGCAAGCGCATGCGCACCGCGATCGTGGCCGCCGTTCTCGTAGCGGCGGCTGCATGGGGATATACGGCGGTCTATCACGTCTCCGTCGGAGTAACAGCGGCCCGGCAAGTCGCCCGCCGATGGCTGGGACCGACCAGCCAATCCGTCACGGGGGGCTTGTGGAGCACCACCATGGTCGCGTATGGGGGCTATCTCCATCGAGACTGGGAGATCCAGGAACTTGTCTGCACTCCCGGACCCTCGGCGTGTCAGGCGTCCTATTCCTACACCGTCTTCGTCAACGGACAGACCAGCCGCGTGGACCACGCCATGATTAATACCGGGCCGGGCGTCTCCGGATGGCCGTTAACGGTAACCCGTCATGCCGCGGCACATGGAGGTCGTTAAGGGATGACACCATCCGTGCATCCTCATCGCCGGCTTTGGTTCGGACTCGGGATCCTGGTCCTCGCGCTAATCGTGTGGGGTACTACCCGTTTCTATTACAATCGCTATGAGCTAAAGGCGCCCATCAACGCGACCACGCGGTCGGTGATGGCGGTCGCCCGACCGTATTTCACCCACATCACGCACACGAGTCGTCGCATTGTCTGGACGCGCACCGCCAGTGAATCGCAACCCGCCGGAGCTCCCTGGCACCGGGATTGGCTCATCACCATTACCGGCTCCGCCCGAAACCCCTGGGGTCTCCGTCCGTTGACTCTCGAGGTGTACGTCAATGGCCAGGACGGCGGCATTGATGCATGGTCCATTCCCCTATCCCACCCAGTCCACTAACCCCCCGCCACACGCCCGGCCGCCAACACCGCCTCACGCTGACGCGCAGCCCGGTCTTTCGCGCGCAGGGATCGTTGACGGGATTGAGCCAACGCTTCAGAGACGGCCTCCGTCGCCTCAAGACTCTGCACGCGCTCCGCGTCATAGAGCTTCATGGGCGCGCCCGCGGAGCGGAAGCGGGGATTCGGCGCGGTCGCATCCGGTGGATCGAGAAAGCGGCGGATGAGGCTGAGCGTCCAATCTCGGCTTTTCAGCGTAGTTTGAGTCCAGAGCTCAGGTTGGGCATCACGGACCGATGACACGAAAACACCCCCTCCGAAATTCAACCAAAACGCTTAACGCAAGTGACCGCGCCATGTTCGAAGTACACCATGTCGGCGGTGTAGTGCCAGACGGTTTCTGGAACGCCTTGATATGTGTCATACAAGATGGATGATGGTTTGCCCCATAAACGCTCGACTTGCGCAGGCGTGTCGCCTTTCGGGATGCACGGCAACGACCTGGAGCCCGAGCGACCCGAAACGGGAGCCGTTGAAGAAGGTGGTTTCCCCGGTGTTGCGTGGACCTACTCCGCGTTGAACCAGGCGAGCGCTGGCGTATAGATGCTCGCGGCACGGGTAATGAGGCCGGCTTCTCGGTTGGCAGTCAACGACACCTCCGAGAAGTTTTGAGAGCCAACAAAGGTCTCGGTCGGGGTCACAATCAGTTTCGCACGTGCGTAGGGGGCGGACAGCGTCCGCGCCTGAACGCCTTGTTGCTCAAGGGCAGCGGCATACTGTTGGTCTTCGACGGACAAAGACGTCGGTACCAAGACGCGGGCCCCGGAGCCGTGCGCGTCCAGAGCCTGATATAACGCACCGGCGTCGCCCAACTCCTCCGTCATGACCTCCACGGGACCTTTGTTCCGCAGTAGACTTAGGAGTGTTGTTTGCGATCCCGGCGAGAGCACCAAAGTTTTCCGTGGCCAGGCCCCCGCCCGGGTATTGGTCCAGTCGGCATGAAACACGGCCGCCAGAGACCGGGTCACAGTGGGTGCAGAGGTCTCGATGGCACCGTCCAAATTGCCGCCATCAAAGGCGCTCGTGGTGCCGTTGGGCGAACCCACAATCGCTAGCGCGTGAGCCGTCCCCGGGTCCACCACCAGGTACTTGGCGTGGTCATACCTGCCACGAACTGTAAACCGGGCAGGCGCTAGCCGTAGGTGCACCTTAGAGCCTGCGAAGGCCGCCCGCGTTGCCGCTACCGCACGGGTGTCCCCATAGGGCTCCCCATCAATAATGACGTTCACCACCACGCCACGCTGAGCGGCCTGACGTAGTGCCGCAATCAGAGAGGAGTCGGTCAGCAGGTAGTCGTTGACGTCGATACTATGCTGGGCACCTTGAATTGCGGTCAACCAAGGCGCAATCCCGGCCTGGGGTTCCGCGAGAAAGCGCATTGTGGGAGCACTTCGGGCTACAGCAGCAACAGAAGAACGAGTCCCGTTTGCCGTCTGAGTCACAGCTGCTGTTGCCACAGGTGACGTGGTCGTGGGTGGAGCTGTTGCCGGGGCGGAGGTCACCCGGCATCCGGCGAGCACCACCGCGAGGGCGGTCATCGCAAGATAGGCGTTACGAGGCATCGGATGGAGTTCCTTTCTCTAGAGTTGTTGACCTCCTACTAATAGGCGGATAGGACACATAGGGCGCATCAGCGCGCAGATACAGCGGGTGCTTCGGGAACCCCTCCTGTGTCACCCCGAGCGCCGTCAAAGGATAATTCGCCAGCAAGGCTAGTACCGCCCGGTGTCGGCCCCCCAGAGCGCCATGCGTGCCCCACGCTACCACGCGCAAGTCCGCTGGCGCGGCGGCTTTCCGCAGATAGGCGTCGTTCTCGGGCCCCACCGGATCGTCGAGCGTGTAGAGCGCCTTGGGGTCCGTCGAACGATAGGCAAAGATATTGGTGACGATGAGTGTCCCAAAACCCCAGCGGCGGGCGTAATGCAGACAGCGTGTGACGGTGGGGTCGAGTTGATACTGGTCGGCAGTGCTCGGGTTCAGCATGATGAAATTGACGGTGGGTTGGTCCGGGGCCCACATGCGGGCCAGCCAATAGCGGTATCGTTCAGAAGGATCGAACAGAGCTTGGGACCGCTCGGGATCGGGCGCGTCAAAGGTGAGCTGTCGTCGCATCGATCCACCTCCCTTTGAACTAAAGGCCCCCTGCTCGATTTAAGGGCGAGAGGGCTTCTGAATTAGACATCAAGAGGTCAATGCCCTCTCAATATACCGTGTGCATCTGATGATTCCCAAGTTGTATCACCGGGGCCCACCATCGCAACTACGCCTGCAATCGTAGCCGAATGTGCATCGCATCCAGTTCGCGAGCCTGCGGCAGACGCAACCGATGCGCTAGATCGCGCAGCAGAGCGAGTTGCGCAATCCGGTCGTACGGCCAGTAGGGATTGCTATGGCAGTCCGCCGGTGGCAAGTCTAATCCCGCCGCTGCATCCATAATGGCACGGCCCACCTTTCGACGTCTCATCTGTTCCTGCACCTCCTCCCATCGCCCCACGAGATTTCAAGTGGACGATAGACGGGGTTCCTGTATCATTGGAACGGAATTGGCAATAACTGCTGAAATCCTTGAGACATAAGAGTTTTGACCGTTTGCGTTAAAGAACCCAACCGCAGAGGATACGCTAATCCCATTGTCAGCGACCCTGAAATCGGCCCAAAATAGGCATTTTATGCCCGCTTTTCGCTCTTCGCACCCGCTATTGCCATTTCCGGTCGGATGCTACAGCAACCCCGATACGGGAATTCCCATCCCCTTCAGCGTGAAAGCGCCAGCCACGGGATGATAACGCCTCATCAACAGTGCAGCGATGTACGGGTGATTGGCTCAATCCGCCGGGTTTGCCCGAATATTGAGCGGCGCCTCCCTTTTAGGGGAAACGACCAAACTCATTAACCGTGCGTACGTGTGCAACACGTTTAGCCGCTCCTCACTCCAAGCATATGGCTGAAGGTAGTCGGCGCCGATTAGACCCCACGGAGGGTGGCCAACAGGACAAATGGCAACCGATTGTGGTGATCCCAGTAGGTGGTTAAGCTCTCCGGTTAGCCCATTGCTATCGCCGTTGTCCCCCGACGTTTGCCGCACCTCAACTCGGACATGTTGAAACGCGTCGCGAGCGAGCGAAGGGCTGCTCCAAGGCATCATGTGGCGATGTGCGTGTCCATGGCTGACCCATGGCCTTAGACCTTCGTTGTCAGCCACTAGAACCGTGGCAGAATGCGGACGGAGCACTCGATAAAGAGCAGAGCTAATCAGGTCGGCCCGCGCTTGGTTTCCCGGCGTTAGCTGCAGATCGGCTAGCACTGCGGCATGATAGGCCCAGTCGGGACCTATAGTTTGTGGGGCCGCTTTTGAGCGCTGAATCCATTGATACCGCTGAAGAATGTGGTGTTTGATGGCCGGATCGACTTGTGGATGCTGGTCCCACGGTAACGGACGGCAGAAGTAAAATCCCTGGCCGATCGTCACACCCCGCGTGAGACAGGTTTCCAACTCTCCTTCGGTCTCAATACCTTCCGCTAAAAGTTTGAACGACAAGAAAGAGGACAGTTGGCTTACAGCTTCCATTACTTTTTGCTTGACGTGGTTCTGATCAGCGCCGCGCACCAAACGAGCGTCCAATTTGACATAGTCCGGATGGATGATTACAAGTTTCTCAAGGCCGGAATATCCGCTGCCGAAGTCGTCAAGAGCGAACATTCCCCCACGTTGCTGCCACTCGCGCAAGAAAGACTCAAGCTCAGCGAAGTTCCAATCAACCCGCTCGGTGACTTCAATAACTACCATATGTGCCAGTGGAACAATTCTCGCCTGAATATATGGATCCGTGAGTGAGTCGGGATGCAAGTTAACGAAGGCAGGGGCAGGAATCGACCGTTCATTCAAAAATTTGGTGATTCGATTTATGAGATGCCGATCGACAGCAACGGCGGCGCCTTGTTCACTGGCCGTCTGAAAGAATGATTCGACGGGAAGTTCCCTGCCGTCGGTTATGGGTCGACTTAACAGTTCATATCCTATGGTCTGCGCACTCGACAACGAAATGATTGGCTGCAAGACGAACCGAACATCCGGCGTGCTGAGCCATTGCTCAATCATTGGACAGTTTTCCCACCAATCTATGTTCCCATCCTTGCTCGTTGGTACGGATTCGAGGGGAACGATTTTGACCACTATTGTACCGTCTCAAGAGAGAGACTGCGAGACGTTAGACACCAAGGCTGTCCATCTGCCGCTCTAAGGAAATTTCTCCAACGGGCTCTAATAGTTTTGGCAGCGCCTGACCCAGCAACGACGACTGTTCGTGAAAAATTCGAAGAAAAGGCGTATGCTATTGTCCTGTTTGTGGGTATCCAGCGAAAAATGCCAGGGGAAGCCCAGCGTGGCCAAAATCTGCGATTAACAATGATTTAGCAGGGCGCTATAACAAAGCTAGAAGCGGCTTGTGAAAACCGCTCCAAAATGCGGGAGGTGGTCATAATGACATGGCGTAATTCCTTATTGGCAGCCTTCGGCGCGTGGTTCGTGATATCGGCGTGGGCCTTGAACCCGATGCATTCCAGCGCCTATCGTTGGACCTCCGTAATTTTGGGAGGGCTATCGCTGGTCGGAAGTATTTGGGTGCTGTTCGAACGCGCGAACCGAAGATGGTGGTATTGGGCAGCGGCGGTGTTTGGTTTGTATTTAGGGCTAACCCCGTTTTTCTACGGATTTGCTGCTCACGCATGGGCGCTTTGGGTCACCATGGCAATTGGTGCCCTGATGCTGGCGGGTGGACTGTGGAACGCATTAAGCCGTGGTGATCCTGACCTGGCCAAGGATTCGCACCGCGCAGCATAACCGCCAACCAAAAAAGGCTTCCCGGGCTTCGGGAAGCCTTTTTTGTGGTTGCCTCCGGGTAACAGAGATACCTCCTTAATCAGGGAACGAAGCCTATGCCTTATATCCCGGCGAGTCAACGACCCCGGTCTAAAGGTGGGAGCTATATATAGGATCTGAACTCCACCGCAATTCCTTTCATGAGCGCATCACGGTCGATATAGCCATTTATATCGGCCGATCGTTCGGTGCCCCAGCTAGTTTGACACCGTCTGCCGTAGCGGGAAAGCCTTAACCTTACCGCGCTAGGATCTCCGCCAGATCTTGCCATTTTAAGGGTGACTTCTTTTTGCTTTGAATCACGTTAGGAAGGGGCACGGCTTGAACGGACCCGCGATGCAATGCCACCATGGTGTTGGTCTGGCGCTTTGTCAACAACTCAACCGCTTTGGAGGCAAATAGCGCAGCCATGATGCGATCATGAGCGCTGGGAGGCCCTCCGCGCTGGGTATGCCCCAACACCACCCACTTGGCTTCCTGACCGGTTCGCACCGCGAGCTCTTGGGCGACTTGCTGAGCGTCACCAGCTCCTTCGGCGACGACGATGAAGCTGTGTTTCTTGCCGCGGGCATAGGTTTCGCGCAGACGCTTTTCGATCAGATCAAGCCGGGTGGTCCGTTCGGGAATCATAATGGCTTCAGCACCGCAGGCAAGCCCTGCGGCAATCGCCAATGCGCCGCTATGATTTCCCATCACCTGCACCACAAAGATACGCTCATGGGCCGAGGCGGTGTCCCGAATCTTGTCGATGGACGCGACGATATTGTTGACAGCAGTATCAAATCCAATGGCGTAGTCGGTCTTGGCAATGTCATTGTCAATGCTGGCGGGGATACCGACTACCGGAACACCCGCCTGTCCGAGCCGATACGCTCCACAAAGCGAGCCGTTTCCGCCCATGACCACTAGTCCGTCGATCCCCCATTTGTGTAGCGACTCGATGGCCCTAACCTGCGTGGCTAACTGGTGGAAATCAGTGAATCGCGAAGTGCGGAGTATCGTTCCTCCTGTCATGAGAATGTTGGCCACCGATGTGGCCGTAAGCGGGACCGGGTTTCCGTGGACCAGCCCTTCGAATCCCCGTTCAATCCCCCACACCCCGTGTTCGTCGGCCAGCGTCCGCCTGACAAAAGCGCGAATCGCGGCATTCATTCCCGGAGCATCCCCACCGGATGTTAAAATCGCGAGATTCATCTCGGTTTCCTCCCAGTCGCGGGTTTGTTTGGTCAGTTCGGCGCTTAAACCAGTTTTCCTGCCTTGTCTAGATGCAAGTTTTTTAGGTGGGACCGGGCGCTCCGGCTAACACGGCGCCCGTTTGGGAAATACCAAGCCGCGTGGCACCGGCTGCAATGAGGTCGATGGCATCTATGTAGCGGCGAATCCCGCCCGACGCTTTAACCCCAAAATCCGTTCCAACCGTTTTGCGTAAGATTTCCACCGCTTCTCGGGTAGCTCCCGAAAACCCGACGCCCGTCGATGTTTTGACAGTCTGTGCGCCGGCATCGACTGCAATTTGGGCACCTCGTCGCATTTGATCCGGGGTCAGCCGCGCGGTCTCCAAAATCACCTTCACTGGGGTGTTTCCCACTGCCCTGACGACGGCGGCAATGTCGGCGCGCACTTCCTCTACCGCACCGGACAGGAACTCGCCCAGGTTCCAGACCATGTCGATTTCATCAGCACCCGCTTCAACCGCCGCCCGTGCCTCGGCTACCTTGCCTTGGGTATTGGCCTGACCCAACGGGAACCCGACCGTGGCCGCGATATGCAGACCTTTGGCTCCCCTTCGAAATTGAACAGCATCCCGCACATATCCGCTGTTAACGCATACAGCGTAGCAGCCCCAATCGAGAGCCTCTCCGACCAGTTTTTGGATATCATCCCGGGTGGCGTCGGGACGCAACAGGGTGTGGTCAATATAACGGGCTAAATCACGTCGATTCATTGCTTCGTCCTCCTCCTTTTCTACATGCGCAGGTATAGTATTCACCCAGGACATTTTGAACCTCCCCGGCCTGAAGGCCGGAGATTCTGGGGGAACCACCGTGGCTGCATCGACGGGTTGTGAAACCCTGGAGTGCTCCTCCGGACTCGCCACCGCTTATCCCACCAGCAACATCGGCGGGGTTCAGCCGCAACTACGCCTTAACGTGCCTTTGAGCGGCACGGGACGGCGATACGTGATTCGTGGGGGAACCAAGATCTCCCCGGGGCGAATCTCCCCATGCATCCCCTTGTTAAGGATGCCTTCGGCCGCACCCACCCCGTCCCGGTGCGCTCGATAGCCACAGGCGCGACAGCGGTAGGTGCGGCCTGCCACCTTGTTGAGATGGCCACAGTGCGGACACGTTTGGGACGTGTACGCTTCACTAATCTTGATCAGTTGGATGCCGTAACGACGGAGCTTGTATTCCAAGTACAGTTCCCAGCGCCCAAACTCCAACGCCCCCACATCCTGATTCGTCCGCCGAGATCGGCGGCGCCGCTTTTTATAGTTGAGAGTACCGAGATCGCCCGCGTAAAGGATCGTGAGGCCGTAAGCGAGGCAAAACGCGACGATCTGATTGGCCGCATGATGCAAGGCATTGCGCGTCACCCGTTCGACTTTTTGACTAGCGCGGTGCCGTGCGCGGTTCAGTCGTTTTCGTCGTCGTGACCCGGGTTTCGTGCGACGCCGCTTCTTCCGGAGTTTGGCTTGGGCTTTGGCCCGGCCCTGCTTGACAGAGCGAAGACCTCGCCCGGAGACGGCCAGCGCATGATCGCCATCAGAGACCATGCCCAGGTGAATGAGCCCGATATCCAGCCCTCCGGCTTTGCCGGAGGGATCCGGTACAGGTTCAGCGATCTCTCGAACCATGGTCAGGAAGATTTCGCCAAACCCCCACTCGGCTTGCACCATCTGGCCCATCGGCAACTCCGGCAGATGTACCCGAATGGAGTCTCGTTTTCGTCCGCGGGGCAAGAGCAGATGATGTTCCTCCACTTTCAAGGCTTGGCCCTTGAAGATCGGATTGAAGTATCGGCGGAACCGCCAGGGATACCGGGCCTGCTTATCCCCGTGCTTCCGTTTCGTGCGCACCCCATCAATCGTGGCGCAGAACTTCTCGATGAGGGCTTGGACGGTTTGCGAATGCAGGGGGAACCGCTGTTTGAAATGGGCTTTGAGTTGAGCCTCCGTCGGCCACCGCCAATGCCGCCGACGGCAAAACCGGTGAATCTTGACCAACCGCGTCCACAGGTCGCCGGCGGCTCGACGCGTTTCCGAGGCTTTCGCCCATTCCGTGGGGGGCAGGGACACCCGATAGGAGAAGACGGTCGTTTCTTGCATGGAACACCTTCTTTCTTGACGAACTGCTATGTCTATTACTTGAGTTTCGCCCATTAGGTGGCAGGAAAACCCGGAAACCGTTGCTGGTCGTTGGATCAGAGGCTTGAATAAGTGTAAGGGTACACCAAGACTTAAAGGAGTGCTCGATCTCCCCGCATCTAAAAAATTCGGCATGAGCATAAAATACTCCTGCGTTGGTACGCAGGAAAATCGTACCCTTACACTTGAGATGACGCCAAAAGCCTGTATTTATGCGGGTTTTAGGGATCCATAAAATGATAATGGCGAAACTCAGGTATTATATGCTTGGTCTATGGCAAATACAAGCGACTACCGAACCGGACGGCACTGCGTGTTTAACTTGCACGGGCATTTGGTCTTTGTGGCAAAATATCGGCGGTTGGTCTTCACCCAGGAAATCTTGGAGGACTTGCGGACGATCTTTTCTGACGTATGCGAGAACTTCGAAGCCACCTTGGCGGAATTCGACGGAGCGCGGGATCATGTGCACTTGCTGATTACTTACCCGCCAAAAGTGGCCATTTCCCGGCTGGTCAATCGTCTCAAAGGCGTCTCGTCCCGCCTGATCCGCAAGAAGCATGACCCCAGTACCGAGCGGGCGCTATGGGGGGGTAGCCTCTGGTCCCCGAGTTACTTTGCCGGATCAGCAGGGGGAGCCCCGCTCTCAATCATTCGACACTATATTGAGCAACAGGAAACCCCTGATTAACCCCTTCGGGGCCAGCGCCTGATGACCGGAGGAAATCCCCAGACTGGCCCAAAAGCAGGGGATATCTCCGCCCTGAACGGCGGAGTTTTACGGCGCATGTGATAAACGGGACCTCGGCTCCCTCCGTGGCGTGTTTGAAGGGGAATGGTAAAATAGCTGGTATTGGAGGCGCTCGCGGAGGAGGTTTTTTCATGGATAAGTTGGATGTACCTAAGCGTCTCCTGTTGGGTCCGGGACCATCTCCCGTTCCCGAGCGTGTGCGGCACGCTATGGCAAAACCACTGTTGGGCCATATGGATTCAGCATTTTTGACGATCGTCGATAACGTGCAGGACAAGCTTCGAACAGTGTTTGGCACTCAAAATCCCCTAACCTTTCCCGTATCTGGTACCGGCAGCGCCGGCATGGAAACGAGTCTGGTTAATTTAACCGAGCCCGGCGATGTCGTGGTGGTGGTTGAACAGGGAGTTTTTGGCCAACGGTTGGCGGATGCGGCGGGGCGCTTAGGCGCCAAAGTGGTCTCAATTAAAGTGCCCTTCGGGGAAACGTGCACTCTTGAAACACTTGAGCACACCCTCAACGAACATTCAGCTGTCAAGTTGGTGGCGGTGGTGAAGGCGGAAACGTCAACCGGCGTGTTGCAGCCCCTTAACGGATGGGCCGATCGGGTCCACAATCGGGGGGCCCTTTTACTGGTTGACGCGGTCACCGCATTGGGTGGGCTGCCGGTCGAGGTGGACGCTATGGGTCTTGATGTGGTATTTTCGGGTACACAAAAGTGTTTGGCGGCTCCGCCCGGATTGGCACCCATGACCGTCGGCCGGCGGGCGTTGGATCGGATCAACCGGAGAAAGATTCCGGTGTCCAGCTGGTACTTCGATTTGGCGGCAATTGGCCGCTATTTGGGGCAAGCGCGGGCATACCACCATACCGCTCCCATTAGTATGTTCTACGCGCTAGACGAAGCTCTAAGCCTCATCATCGAAGAGGGATTGGAAGAAACGTGGGCGCGTCATCGTGCCGTGGCTTCAAGCCTATGGGCCGGACTTGACGCCATGGGACTCAAGCTTATGGTGCCCGAAGAGCATCGGCTACCTACCGTCACCACAGTACAAGTTCCCGAGGGTGTCGACGATGGTCGGCTGCGGGCGTACTTGTTGGACCATTATAATATTGAAATCGCCGGCGGTCTTGGGCCTTGGGCGGGAAAAATTTGGCGAATTGGAGTCATGGGACAGGGCGCTCAAGTTTCACACATGATGACACTGATCATGGCGCTTAGGGAAGCACTAGATGACCAGGGCGTATCTGTGCCATCGGGTTTGAGCGCACTGCAAGACTCTTATCGGAAGCGGGGTCGAGGTTAAGGGTGGCGCGTTGGCTGGTCATTTTAGCAGGTGGCCGCGGCGAGCGGTTTTGGCCGCTGTCACGGGTCATGCACCCCAAGCAATTCCTTACTCTAATTGGGGACAAAAGTATGTTGGAGACGACCCGTGACCGGGTCGCGACCCTGATTGACGACGATCACATCTTTGTCGTTACCGGTGTTGATTATGTGGAAAAGGTCGCGCACAATCTTCCACGTATTCCTCAAAGTCAAATTCTTGGCGAACCGAGGGGCTGCAATACGGCGCCTTCGATCGCTTGGGCCGCTGAAACCATCCATCGACGCGATCCCGAGGCTGTACTCTTGGTGTTGCCGTCGGACCACGTAATTCAAAAAGCTGATCGTTTTTTGCGCCTGGCAGATCGGGCCTTAATGCTGGCGGCTGAACACGGCGGATTTTACACGTTTGGTATCGTTCCGACTCACCCGGAAACAGGATATGGCTATATAGAGAAAAACGGCGCGGCATTCGGGGATGCCGCGGTGCAGCAAGTGAAACGGTTTATAGAAAAGCCCCCGCGTGAAGTGGCGGAAAAAATGGTGGCCAGCGGCCGCTATTTTTGGAACTCCGGCATGTTTGCGTTCCGGGTCAACGAGTTTCTCCGGGCAGTGCGGGAATTTCTGCCGGCGCTGGCCGACGGGATTGCTGCACTAGTGGATAATCCGTGGCGCATCGAGGATATTTTTGCCGAGCTCCCCGCTATTTCGATCGACCACGGCATTATGGAAAACGCGCGGTCGGTCTATGTTCTGCCGGCCGACATCGGCTGGGACGATGTGGGCACCTTTGGGGCGCTGGCGAGACTTTTGCCGCGAGACGGCGAGCAAAACGCGGCTCACGGCTATGCCATTTTCGTTGAATCTGAAAATGTCACGGCGATTACCGACGGCCCGTTGGTATCGTTCGTGGGTGTCAAGGATCTCTATGTGGTGGCAACCCACGATGCGGTGCTTATTTTGTCGCCGGACAAGAGCCAGGACGTCCGTAAGGTGGTCGAGGCGCTCAAGCAAGGAGGAAGCCACGAACATCTTTTATAATGGCGTCGACGAGTGGAGGAGGTTGATCACGTGCGCGTGCACAAAGCGGTAATCCCCGCAGCCGGGTTGGGAACGCGATTTTTGCCGGCAACCAAAGCCCAGCCCAAAGAAATGATTCCAATTATCGACACCCCGACCATTCAAATGGTGGTAGATGAAGCGGTCCTATCCGGTATCGATGACTTTTTGGTGGTAATTGGCCGGGAAAAAGGCTCCATCGAGGACCATTTTGACCGGGCGCCCGAGCTAGAAGAATTTTTGCGGGAACGAGGCAAGACCGACCTGTTGGCCGTGGTGCAGCACGTGAGCGACATGGCCAACTTGCACTTCATTCGTCAAAAGCAACCGATAGGTCTGGGACACGCGGTGATGATGGCACGAAATCATGTGGGGAGCGAACCCTTTGCCGTCCTGCTGGGCGATGACGTGATGGTCGGCAACCCTCCAGTACTGCGCCAGCTCATGGATCGGTGGCAACCTGGCACGTCGGTGGTGGCCGTGCAGCCGGTGCCTCGTGAAGAATCCGGGCGGTATGGCATCGTATTTGGGGATTTTACCGCGGATGGCTATATGGAGGTCAGGCGATTGGTCGAAAAGCCTGATCCCATTGACGCGCCGGCCCAGCCTCTGGCCGTAATGGGCCGATATGTGCTGGATCCCGTCGTGTTTTCTCTGTTGGCGGACCTGCCGCAAGGTGCGGGCGGCGAGATTCAGCTCACTGATGCGCTAGACATCTTGGCACACGAACACCGGCTTATTGCGGTGCCTTATATTGGTAAGCGCTATGACGTGGGCGAAAAACTGGGATTCGTCAAGGCTACCATAGATGCAGCCCTCGACCGCGATGATCTGCGCGATGATATCCTCTCGTACATACGCCAGTTGCTTGATGAAACCCTCACCCAAGAGCGCTAGCGAATAAATGCGGTAACCCCCCGGTTTCCCCGGGGGGTTTTCCTTTTGTCGGCATGCCCCCCCGAAGGTCTTAAAATCCGCGGTGTATGACTATCACCAATGGATTTTTGGGAGAGATGTCGAGAACCTCCTGTAACGGATTACATATTTTGGCAATTTCGTTGCGCCGAAGTTGGTAAATTTAGGGTGCATGCAACGCGAGGATACATGACGGGCGAGGATACGACGATGACGGACGTGCAGGGAAAAAACCAATCGGGGACCGGCGGGGTCGTGGGACGGTGGCGCGAACGCACTTTGGTCGCGGTGGCCAGCGCCATCTTGGGGCAGGCCATGGTCTACCACCACGCGGCTCCCTTCGTCGTGATTTTTTCTCTGTTGGTGTGGCAGCGGAAACGGGGTTGGTACGCGCCTTTTATGATGGGAGGGCTGTTGGGCACAGCGTTTGGGGTTGGCTGGATGCCGGCGTTGACGTTGCTGGGATGGTCGCTATTGGTGCCTTTTCCCTGGTATAAACCCGGGTGGGTGTTAACTAAATGGCCGCTTTTAGGGCTGGGTTCGGCGGCCGTCTTTGGGGTGGGACAACCCTGGAATACTTTTGTGCTGACTATTATCGCCTCAATTACCGCCGGGTCTATCCTCCTCTTCTACCTACTCTCTCGCGAGATTGAAAAATTAATCCGTGGAGATTTGGACAGGCGAACCCTGGTACTAGGCTTAGCATCCTTGGGATGCCTTATCGCCGGACTGGCTGGGTACCATATGTTTGATGCGAACCCCAGTCTTTTCGTGGGCGGGCTGGTCATGTTGGCCGCCGCGGTGGTGCAGGGACCGGCCGGCGGAGCGGTGGCGGGTGCCACGCTGGGCATCACGCTGGCGCTTAGGGGCGGCTTGGCCCGAGACATGGTTGGGATTTTAGTCGCCGGGGGATTTTTGGCGGGGTGGTTTCAGTCAAAACACTGGCGGCTGGGGTCTTTGGGTCTGGCACTGGGGGTCGTCATCTATGCTATCTTTATTCAATTGCCCCAGCCGCTCCAGCCATTTTGGGTGTCGCTGGCGGCAGCCGCCGCTTTGTTTCAGGCGTGCCCGGACGCCGTGGTCACCATGGGGCGTCAATGGGTAGAGTCAATAGGAGGGCCGGCCGGGCCGGAGGTACTCAGGGATCGCATGCAACGGATAGCCGATGTCATGAAGGAGATGGCCCGGGCCTTTCGGGTGGAGGATGAGGTGGCCACGCCGGAGACGCACCTGGTGCAATCGGTTGTCGATGCCCTATGCAAAAAGTGCTCGTTATACCGTTCCTGTTGGGAGGATGAATTTTACAAGTCATACCGCGGCATGGCCGATTTATGTGCCAAGGCAGAGGGGGCCGTCATTGCCGGTAACGACCTGGCTGGCGATTTGGCACGTCGGTGTATCAGACCGGATGAGGTTGCGCAGGCAGTCAATCTGGCCATGAACCGCGAAAGGGAACGTGCTAATTTCGCGCTGCGCATAAAGGAAAGTCGGGCACTTGCTGAACTGCAAATGAGCGGTTTGGCGGACTTAGTGGTGGAAATGGCCGCCGACGTCGCGACGGATGTGCCGAAAAAGTCCCGACGTTGGCGCGCCGAGCCGCTGCCGTATCGGGTGGGGGTAGCTAAGCGGCCCCGACGCGGAGGCGTGGTGAGCGGCGATAGCGAACTGATTGCTGAACTCTCGGACAATCGGGTGGTGTTCGGTCTCTCTGACGGTATGGGCGTAGGCCCTCGCGCAGCCTGGGAAAGTGGGACTGCCATGGCGCTCTTGGAGAGACTTTTAGCCGCTGGGTTTACTCAGTCGCTGGCCGTGCGGGCGGTCAATACTACGCTGCTCTTGCGTTCCGTCGACGACCACTTCGCCACGCTGGACCTCTTGCTGGTGGACCGTGAGGCGCGTCGTATGGAAATCGTGAAAGTGGCAGCGTCACCCACCTTTGTCAAACGGCGAGGTCAGGTGTTTGCAATCCAAAGCCATAGCCTACCTGTGGGTATTGTGCAAGAGGTATCCATCGAGCCATTGGTTTCGTCGGTGGAAGCGGGTGACGTGGTCATTATGGTGACAGACGGTGTGCTAGATACCGACCAGGCGAAGGGGGAAGAGCGGCTGAAGGCGTTTTTGCAGGAGCTACCCATCTCAGATCCGGCCGTCATGGCCGAAACCATCCTAAGTTATATGCTGGGGGACAGTCGCGACGGGCGCGACGATGCCTTGGTCATGGTCATTTTATTGGGATCGCCGCAAAATTTACGCAATGCCGACAGGGCGCACGATAGCCCCGTCAAGGAATGGCAGCGGGTGACACCCATATCGGTGAAAGGACGTAGTCCAGCGCATCATGGATGAAATTCAGCGGCGGTTAGTCTACACTCGAGAATCATGATGCACGCATTGGAACGTCAGTTTTTGGAGCAGGCGCGAGTGTTATGGCGGCCGAAAACCCCGTTGCTGGTCGGTGTGAGCGGCGGCATCGACTCAATGGCGCTTTTTGCGCTGTTGCACGCGATCCAGCAAAAGTGGCCGGTCGACCTTCAAGCGGTGCATATCGACCACGGGCTCAGGATCGAATCAGCCGATGACGCTGCCTGGCTTAAGATGTACATCAAAGACGTGTTTTCCCACCAACTCACCGTTGTTCCGGTAACGGTGGTCCCGGATCCGGGGGAAAGTGTGGAGATGGCGGCCCGCCGGGTCCGCTATCGCGCGCTGATGGCGGCCGCCGACCAATTCGGGCCTGAGGCGCTGGTCGCCGTCGCGCACCATAAGAATGACCAGGCTGAAACGGTGCTGATGCGTATTATTACAGGCACTGGCGTGCGCGGATTGGCGGCCATGCGTCCTTTAAGCGGCAGAGTTGTTCGCCCCCTGTTAGCGTTTTCCCGGAACCAACTTCAACACTACCTTATCCAGCGTCAGGTACAGTGGCGCGACGACCCCAGCAATAAGGATGCGCGAATGCTGAGAAATCACATTCGTCACCAGATTTTACCGCTCTTGGCGGACGTCAATCCGGCTGTTGTCGATGCTCTATGCGGCCTGGCGGAGCGGGCGAGCCGTCATGAAGAGGCATTGGAAGCCATGTTGGATGGATGGTTAAACGATCAGAGTTTGTCTTATTCCGACGGGACCTTCATCTTATCCCCCCAATGGGCACATTGGCCGCGGGAAATCACCGCCTTGGTGCTGAGGCGCTACGCAGAGTCGCATGGGGTGCGTTTGTCATCCCGCCATTTAGAGCTGGCTTTTCGCGGGGGAACGGACTGGCCGGGCGGGTACCGGGTTGATCACTTGCCGGATGGACGGCTTCGGGTGCTCAGACCCGCGCCGGTTCATGCCCCGGCCCTTCAAACGGAACCGGTGCGGCTTCCACGCCAGGGAACCGTGGCTTGGGCAGACCATGTGTTATCAGTTGAACAGGGCTTGTTTGAACCAACCCGTTCGGGATGGGGGGCGATCAATGCGAACCGTTGGCCTCAACTTTGGGTGCGGGCCTGGAGACCGGGCGACCGTATCCGCCCCTTGGGCTTACAGGGGCATTCCAAGAAGGTCCAGGATATCTTCGTCGATGCCAAGGTTCCCAAAGATCGGCGGGACACTTGGCCTGTGCTGGTGGATAGCCCGGACTCTCTCACCATTTTGGCCATCCCCGGATTATCGATGGCGGAGGAGGCTCGCGCCGATGCTCGCGATCCGGTTCACTGGGTCCACTCCAGGCCATTGCCTCAGTAATACAGCGGGGGCGTATGCTATAATGTAGATCCGAATTTTCGGCACGAAAATCGTTTAGAGGAGAGCCATATGACTAATCGGTGGGTACGCGGGATCTTAACCGCCATTTTTGCGTTGCTCTTGATTTCAACATTGTGGGAACTGACAACTAGCCCGGGCGGCGGGGTGGTGCAAGAGTCGTATACACGTCTGATGACCATGGCTAAGGACGGGCAGGTGGCGAAAGTGACCATTGATGCCCAGTCTAGCACGGTGAAGGCCGTTACCAAAAACCACAAACATTTTCAGACCACTTATGCAGCCGGCGGTACAGCGTCTCTGGCGAACAGGCTGGTCAAGGACAACGTTACGGTGACCATCGAGCATCCGGCGGCTACCTCGTTCTGGCTGTCCCTGCTCACCAATTTTCTGCCCGTCCTGGCGATTCTGTTTATGTTTTATTTCTTTTTCAGTCAAACCCAGGGTGGCGGGGGACGGGTTATGCAATTCGGCAAATCCCGGGCCCGGCTGCATTCGGCAGACGACCGGCGGCGGGTGACTTTTGATGATGTGGCGGGTGTGGAAGAGGAAAAGCAGGAGCTGGCGGAACTTGTAGACTTCTTGCGGTATCCCAAGAAATACCTTGAGCTCGGAGCTAAAATCCCCAAAGGGCTCCTGTTGTCAGGGGCCCCGGGGACCGGCAAGACACTATTGGCGCGTGCGGTCGCGGGCGAAGCGGGCGTTCCATTTTTTTCCGACAGCGGATCGGATTTCGTGGAAATGTTTGTTGGGGTAGGAGCCTCGCGCGTGCGTGATCTCTTTGACCAGGCCAAGAAGAACGCTCCGTGCATTATCTTTATCGACGAGATTGATGCGGTTGGGCGTATGCGCGGCGCCGGTTACGGAGGCGGTCACGACGAACGCGAGCAGACGTTAAACCAGCTTTTGGTGGAGATGGATGGATTCGGGCCCAATGAGGGAATCATCGTGATTGCGGCCACCAACCGCCCTGATGTGCTGGATCCGGCTCTTTTGCGCCCGGGCCGGTTTGACCGGCAGATTGTCGTCCACCGCCCGGATGTGCGCGGGCGGGAAGAAATTTTGAAAGTCCACACCCGTGGCAAACCCCTCGACAAAGATGTGGATCTTCAGACCATTGCTCGGCGCACCCCCGGTTATACGGGCGCCGACTTGGCCAATTTAGCCAACGAAGCCGCGCTATTAGCCGCTCGGGCACATCAACGCACGATTCGCATGCAGGACTTCGAGGAAGCCGCCGAGCGGGTTATGGCCGGTCCGCAAAAGCGAACGCGGGTCATCTCCGAAAAGGAAAAACGGGCGGTGGCATTTCACGAATCCGGCCACACCCTGGTGGGTATGCTGGTGGAGCATGGCGATCCCGTTCATAAAGTAACCATTATTCCGCGAGGGATGGCTATGGGATACACGCTTCCGTTGCCCGAGGAAGACCGGTATTTGGTGACGCGATCACAAATTCTGGATCAGGTGGCGATGGCGCTGGGAGGACGGGCGGCAGAGGAGTTGGTCTTTGGCGAAGTGTCAACCGGCGCTCAAAATGACTTGGAGAAATCCACGGCCATGGTTCGGCAGATGATTACAGAGTACGGGATGTCCGACGAATTGGGGCCGATGACGTACGGACGGCGGCAGGACCAAGTGTTTTTGGGCCGCGACCTGGCCCGAGAGCCCGATTATTCCGAAGAAGTGGCGTCGGCCATTGATCGGGAGGTGCGTGACATTGTCACCGGCCAATATAACCGGGCCAAGACTTTGTTGCAATCGCACCGGTCCATTCTCAACCGACTCGCTTTGGCTTTGATGGAGAAGGAAACCCTGTTGGCCGAGGAACTAAAATCTATCGTTTGGGGAGGTACCGGGGTGCCCGTGTAGTAAGACCAGGGCGTCTGGGGAACAGTAGCCGAGGGGGGATGGGCGTGACCTGGTCCGACGCCAGCGATCGATTTGTTGGGGCGTGGAAAGACGGTTTAGGATTTTTTGTATATCCTACCAAGCGGTTTAAAACGGTAACCATTCACGCGGCCTGGGTCCGGGATCTGTCCGTGCAGGATCGAGCTCTGGGAGCGACGCTGGTACAGGTCTTGCGCCGTGGCACCCAGTCGTGGCCTAACCGGATGCTGATGCAAGCCCGTCTGGAACATCTGTATGGAGCCAGCTTTCGCGCCGATGTAGCCAAACTGGGGGATAAACAGCTACTGTCCTTTCATGTTAACGTGGCTAACGGGCAATTCTTAGCCAATAACCCCGATACCGTGACCGAGGCGCTCGACTTTCTCACCGAAGTGCTTGACCGGCCACATATGGAAAGCGGCATATTCCCCGAGCATGTGGTGGAACAGGAAAAGGCGCAGGTCAAGCGCCAAATTTCCGCCATCATTAACGACAAAGGGCAATATGCCATGTCACGCTTGATGGAGCTAGTGGCCGACGGCGAGCGGTTCGGGTTGAAAAAGCTGGGCACCATGGAAGAGGTAGACCAGATTACCGCTCCGGCATTGACGAACTACTACAACGCTACGCGCAGCCAATCACCGTTTGTCTTCACGGTGGTCGGCGATGTCGATCCGGATGCGGTGTACCGTCATTTCTCGAAACGCTGGAATAGGGCCAGACAGCCCATGACGACCATCGCGCCATACCGCGGCCGCCACGACGGTCAGACCGTGATTGAAGCACGCGATGTCCAACAGGGCAAACTGCATCTAGCATATCGCACCGGGCTGATCGCCACCTCTGATCAATATCCCGCGCTCTTGATGTACTCCGGCATTCTGGGGGGATTCTCGCATTCCAAGCTCTTCATCAACGTACGCGAGAAGGCGAGCCTGGCATATTATGCCTACTCGCGTTGTGATCCGGCACTCGCGTTGATGACAATCGGTGCCGGCATTGAATTTAGCGATTATGACGCCGCCCGCCGCATTATTGAAGAGCAAGTCGAAGACATGCGCCGGGGGCGGTTTAGCGATGAGGAAATGGCGTTTACTCTGAAAGCGTACGTGAACGACATTTTGTCCGAGGAAGATAGCCCTGGACAACTCATCGGACGTCACGTGGAGCATCTCTTGATCGGCGGCGGCGCGTATGGACCGGATCTGGTGGCCGCCTTGAATAAGGTTCGCCGCGAAGATGTGGTGCGGGTAGGCCATGACATCGAGCTCGACACTATTTACTTTCTCACTGCGGAAGGGGATGCCGAGCATGACAAATAGAACGATATCCTGGGAAAGCATCGGCGAATCTCCGGTTAGGCAAACGCTGGACTCCGGACTCGAAGTATTTATACTGCCTAAGCCCGGCTTGAAGAAAACTTATGCGACCTATGCCACCCATTACGGATCCATCGACAGTCACTTTTACCGTCCCGGTAGCCATGAAACGATTGACGTGCCGGACGGGATCGCTCACTTTTTGGAACATAAAATGTACGAGAAGCCCGAAGGGCGCGACGTGTTTGAGCGCTTTGCCGAATTGGGCGCGTACACCAATGCTTATACCGAGTACACCACGACCACGTTTTTGTTTTCGGCCACCAGCGACATTGATGCCTGCTTGGAAACACTTTTACGGCTGGTGGAGGAGCCGTACTTTACCCCGGAAAACGTGGAGAAGGAAAAAGGCATCATTGAGCAAGAGATTCGCATGTACCTCGACATGCCGGGGGAACGGCTCCGCTCCAATTTAATGCGCGCACTCTATCAAAAAAATCCGGTGCGTCTTGACATTGCCGGCAGCGTCGACTCTATCCGTACCATTACGCCCGAAGATTTGTACGTGTGTTATGAAACGTTCTACCACCCAAGCAACATGGTGATCTTCATTGCCGGGGATGTCGATCCGGCTCGCGTTATTGATCGTGTGGGCACGCTGGAGAAAAAGCGGCGCCTAACCCCAAGCGGGCCAATCGAACGGATTTTTCCTAAAGAACCTTCCGCAGTGGCACAAAAGCGGATTCAGAAGATCATGCCCGTGTCGGCACCGCTATTTATGATGGGCTACAAGGACGAAAAAGTCGGTCTTTACGGGCTGGACCTTTTGCGCCGCGACCTCACCATGAGCCTCCTCTGGTCTCTTTGGCTTGGACCTAGTTCACGGCTTTTTCATGAGCTCTATCAGGCAGGCTTAATTAATGAGCGGTTTTATGCCCACTACACGTCTGCCTCTACTTATGGGCTGTCGGCCATGGGGGGTGAAACGCCTGATCCGGATCGTCTCGAAGCCATTTTAGTGGAGCGCCTGCCGCAAGAGCCCCTAAGAGACGAGGATCTCCGACGCATCAAGCGCAAGGAGATAGGACAGTTTGTCGGGCTTTTCGAAAACTTGGAGGAATTAGCCTTTGCCTTCAACGCCCTTTATTTTCGCGGGATGGATCTGGCTGACTTGCCTTTAGTCTTAGAGGAGATCTCTCTGGCCGATATCGAGGAAGCGCGGTACAGTTTGAAAGAGTCGGGGCGCGCGGTATCGTTGGTGTTGCCGCCGAACGCCAAGCCGGGAGAAAAATCATCATGACGCCGTTAATGCTAACCGGAGAGAACTTGACGGTCGACACGGTAATCGAGGTAGTGGAAAGGAAACGCCCGGTGGTTCTTCCTCAAGAGGTCGCCAGTAGACTGGCGGCCTCTCGTTCTATGGTGACGCGTTACCTAACTGAAGAACGGCCTATTTATGGGGTGACGACCGGGTTTGGGCGATTCGCCGACGTGGTGATACCCGATTCGGATCGAACCCGGTTGCAACTGAACTTGATCCGAAGCCACGCTGCTGGTGTCGGCGAGCCGTTTGCCCCCGACATCAGTCGAACCATGGTCCTTTTACGTGCCAATGCGTTAGCCAAAGGATTTTCCGCCGTGAGGCCTCAAGTGGTTGAACAACTGATCAATTTTCTCAACCATGACCTGATCCCCGTGATTCCCTCCCAAGGGTCGGTGGGAGCTAGCGGCGACCTGGCCCCTTTGGCGCACTTAGCGCTTGCGCTGGTTGGCGAAGGAGAGGCCTGGTACCGCGGCGTGCGGATGCCAGGGGCAAAAGCCCTAAATCAGGCCGGGCTGAAGCCGCTCACGCTGGAGGCCAAGGAAGGGCTGGCACTCATTAATGGCACCCAGGCCATGGCGGCATTAGGGGCGCTAGGCGTTTACCGGGCAAGGTGCCTGGGGGATTGGGCCGACATCGCCGGGGCACTCTCGTTCCAAGTACTGCGCGGCATCCCCAGCGCATTTTCCTCCGAGGTATTTCAGGTACGTCCCCATCCCGGTTCCATCCAGAGCGCAAAAAATCTCCGTCATTTACTGCACTTGAGTCGGCTTACCACCGATGTCGGCGAGATTCGGGTACAAGACGCCTACTCTCTTCGCTGCATTCCTCAGGTCCACGGAGCCAGCCGTGACGGGCTCTTGCATGTGGCCGAGGTGGTGAGTCGAGAAATAAACAGCGTCACCGACAATCCGTTGTTCTTTCCTGAAATGGACCAAGTCATCTCGGCGGGCAACTTCCATGGAGAGCCGGTGGCCTTGGTGCTAGACTATCTCGGCATTATTGCGGCGGAATGGGCCAACATTAGCGAGCGGCGGGTCGAGCGCATGGTGAATCCGGCGCTATCAGGTCTCCCTCCGTTCTTAGTAGAGAACGGAGGACTGAATTCGGGTTTAATGCTGGCTCAGTACACCGCAGCCAGCCTGGTGTCGGAGAACAAAGTATGGGCTCATCCGAGCAGCGTGGACTCCATTCCCACATCAGCCAACCAAGAAGATCATGTGTCCATGGGAACAACGGCCGGGCGCAAGGCATTGGTGATTTTGGAAAATTTAGCGCGGGTATTGGCTATTGAACTTATGTGCGGTGCCCAAGCAGCCGACCTGCTGGGACCTGAGCTCCTGTCGCCGGCTGGGCAAAAGGTCTGGGCATTTGTTCGCGAGCTGGTGCCCCCGTGGGACTCCGACCGGGTTCTTAGCCCAGATATTGAGCGGCTTACCCGGGCCCTCGGGGATGAGAGGGGCCGCGCCTTGGTTCAGGCGGTGCTGAGCGGGGCAGAGAGGTAGTCGGGGAATGCCCAGCTCAGCCCGTCCAGGACCGGTTCTTGCGACCCGGGCGGGGTGACGAAGGCGGCGATGCGCTTAAGATCGTCGAGCCCGTCGCCCACCGCCACGCTCACGCCTGCCCATTTAAGCATTTCCACATCGTTAGCACCGTCTCCAATTGCCAAAATTTCTTCGGAACGGATGCTCCATTGGCGAGACAATTGTTCCAGCGCTTGCACTTTGTCAACCCCGGGGGCGCAGATGTTCACCTCGCGGTATCCAACATGGGGAAACACGGTCAGTTCGTAATCAGATCCGCGCATGCCAAAGCGGCGAATAAACCCGTCAACGGATTGCAGGCCGGAAATGAAAATTTCCAACGGGTCGACCGCCAGCGACGACGCCAAATTGGGGACCAGCCGATCTTCAGGGCGAAGCCAGCAGAGCTGATGAGCCAAGTCAAACCGATTGTACACGACCGGGTAGTCCGCGCCGAGGTAGCAACGCACCATTACACCGGCCTCATCAGCCCAGCCGATGAATTCCCGGGTGCGGACGGCCGGCACTGCCCGGCGATGCCACTCCCGGCCCGATGACGAATCATAGCCGTAGGCACCGTTATGCGTAATGACGGGGCCAGTCAATCCCATCAGGCGCTGAATGCGGAGCACTGTGCGCCAACTGCGGCCGCTGGCCAAGATCACCAGGATGCCTCGGTCGTGCAAGCGGCGCAAAGCCAAAGCAGACAAGGGGCGAATCCGCGCCTCCTGGTCGAGCAGGGTTCCGTCCAGATCGCAACTCACTGCTTTGATCATGCTGCACCTCCATGCAGGTAATTCCCGCAACATCACGAATTCTCAGGGTGGGGGGAGACCGAACCGATGATTTTGCACCTGGGATCGCCAGCCGCCGTCCATCGCCACTTTCGCCGGCGCCTTGAAGGGATGGACCCGTCCCATCGCGCGATATCCCGCGTTGTTGTCTCGCACCACCGTCTTGCGTCCCTGTTGCCAGAACGCGTATCGGGCGCACCAGATATTATTGTCCTGGATCAATGGCTGGAACAAGTCCTACCCCAGCATATCATTCGCGCTCCGGAGGGCACATGGCAGTTTCTGAGCCGCTTGGTTCCCGATTCCTTGATTGGCCGTGCCCAGCGAAATGTTCCCGGAATGCTGCTTTTGGCGGCCGATATCGTGCGCCGGGGGCGCTCCGCCGGCGTGAAAGCCGTTGGTCCTCAGTCGGAAAATCACTTGCCGTGGCCCGAGCTGTGGTCCTGGTACGATCGAGCATTTGGCGGCACAGTGGCTGATGAACTCCGACTCTATGAGTATGCACTCGATGATGCGAAAGTGCCAGGCGATCCCGGCGGGCTCATTATGGTTTACGGGTTTGCGCACGTGACAACCCTTCTTCTGCGGCTCATACGGCAGTGGGAATCAGCTCGCACGGTTGAGCTGTGGGGGCTTGATACGCTTATTCCCGAAACTGCGCGGGCGCGGTTGGCACATTGGGGGGTTTTTGTCAATCATCTCGACACCGAGCCCGAAGACGGCAAGAGGTTCCGCCTTTGCCCCGGTCCGGGTGCCGACGCGGTCGATGTGACGGCGCAACTCTTCTCAAGCGGACAGGTGGAGATAGGTTCCGCTGTGGTGGTTGAAACGGCTGGCGCGCCCTGGAAAACAATTCGCCGGGCGTTTAGGCGAGAACATCTGTTGCCCGACGAAGCGGTGCTGAGTCCGTCGACCTCGATGCTCTTTCGCCTTTTTCGCATGGTTGCTCAAGGCGAGAGCAGGTCAGCGTGGGTTAAACGCTGGCAGGAAGCCGCCAGGGCCGATGGCGGGTGGGCCCGGGACTGGTGGAGTCGTGCCATTGGCATTCGCCGGTGGGGCGAGTGGGAGCCGCTTTTTGAGGAGGCGGAGCGTGTACACGGGGTCTCTTGGCCCACCATTAAGCGCTGGGCCCAAAGAGTGGCCGCGTGGGATAGCCTGGGATCGCCCGATCCCCATACTGCAGCGTCCGTTTTGGCGGGCCTCGCGTTTGATGAGGGTCCGCCGAATGATCTACCCGTGCTGCCCCCCGAGCTCGCGGTCTGGCTTCCCAGCCGTCACATCGTATTAGTGGATGTGGGGATGGGAGGTTTCCCCCGCCCGGTGGTACGGACGCCTTTCGACGACGACCCGTCCCTTCGAGCGTGGATTCGCCAGACTGATCCGGCGTCTCGTGACGCGGCCATTTTAACAGCTTGGCTTCACGACCGGCGGCTATCATTGTGGATGGTGGGCGACCAGATGCCCGTCCAAACTGCGGGTTGGAGTTTTGATGAGCTCAAAGGCCCGGTTCGTATTTCTCGCTTTTCCCGCTCGCAGCGGGGCGCAGACGCGATTCGCGCCTGGTACCGAAACTGGCGGGATACCGAGGAGCATTCCCCATATTCCGGGCAACTTGACAGGCAACTGACTCACGCGCTTATGCCCACGCGGCTGTCGCCGTCCGCGCTTGAGGACTTTGGGCGATGCCCGCTAAGCTTTTTGATGCGCCATCTCTTGCGCATTCCGGAAGGTCGTCAAGATGCCATAGAGGTAGGTCCGGAAGTGACCGGACAGTGGTCCCATCGCGCCCTCGAGCTAATGGCGGTTAAAAACCTGCCCTTGTCGCTTAAGCATGTGCGGACGTGCGTCCGCAATGCCATGGTGGATCAGCCTGCGCCCGAAACCGTTCCTGCCTTGTATCTGCGATATCAAGAAGACCGATTGACCTCGGAGCTTTATGAAGCTCTCTTACGGGACGAATGGGACCCGAGGCGCAAAATGGCGGTCGAGGTGGATCTCGTCTGGGATTGGATTTGGCCCATGCGCGGGCGGATTGATCGGCTGGAGTGGACGGATGACGGCATCCTGAGACTGGTGGATTATAAGACCGGCCAGAGTGCGGATCCGGGCCGCCCGTCGCCATCCAATCTTCAGCTTCTGCTCTACCAGCAAGTCGTATCCAAGCAGTACGGGATGCCGGTACAAGCGGAACTTTACGGGGTTAGCCAACGGTCGGAATTTAAGCGGCGGCTGTTGTCTCCGAACGCCGCGGCAGAGCTCGAGGCGGCTGTTAGGCAGATCGGCCAGGGCATGAAAGCGCTGATGGATAGCGGCGGGTTTATCCCGATACCGGACCCTAAGCTTAAACCCTGCCGCTTTTGTCCATATCGGTTGGTGTGTCCCGCCGAGGTTATCGATTACGCAGAGGCCAAGAATGCAGCCAATGGCGAATACACTCGGCTTTGGACGTCAAAGGAGGCCGAACATGACGCCGAGGGATGAGGCTTTTCGCGAGCGCGCGCGTCGGGCCGAGGTTAACGTCTTAGTGGAGGCCGGGGCTGGAACCGGAAAAACCACGCTGCTGCTCGACCGGGTGGTTGATGGGCTCATCCGCCGCCGCATTCCGCTGTCGCGCATGCTGTTGATTACCTTTATGGACAAGGCGCAGGAAGATATGCGACGACGCCTGGAGTTGCGGCTTCACGAACTCGCAGAACATCAGCAGTTAAGCAGTCAGGATCGCGCGGTGGCCCAGACGGCGCTTGAGGCTTTGCCCGCAGCCGACATTACCACCATTCATGGGTTCTGCTACCGAATCCTGTCCGAGTTCGGGGTGGATTACGGTATTCCGGTGGGATTTCGCGTGCTTGATGCAGTGGAGACGGAACGGCTGTGGCATTCAACGTTTAATGCGTGGCTGCAACGGCTGGATGCGGACGGACAGAGTGAGGTAGTGGTGCGGCTTTTGCACGGGGGCATCGGCTGGTCCCAGCTTCAAGCATGGGCTCGCCAAATTTCCCGCTGGGCCCAGGTGCCGGATGTTGACGGAGTTTTTCCCGATGTGGCGGGGTTCGTGCACCCCTATGCCCAAGCAGCGTGCCAGTACCAGCACATCGCCATGAAGGATGCCCGACCCGAGGACCAGGGGCTCGCGCAAATTACTGATATTTGCCGCCGGTTTGAGTGGCTGGAACAGGTTGACCCTAATGAGTGGCCGCGGATGCTGGCACAGTGGCATCGCGGCCTGGCGCCCAAGGGCAACAAAAAAAATTGGGCCCATCCCCAATTATTGGCTGATCAAAAGTTGTGGGTTAAAGGTCTTCAGGAGGATTTGGAGCGGCTCCGGCAGCAAATGGCGGATGCCTACTTAGCTGATTGGGTGCGCCTGGTCGGCGGCGAGTTTCGCCGGCAATGGCGGCGCATCCGCTTTGAACAATTGGCGCTGACCTACGACGATCTGCTGATCGAGGCCGAGCGCGTGACCCGAGAGGCGGCGGTCTGGTCGCGTCTCAGAACACGGTATGACTTGGTCATGGTGGATGAGTTTCAGGACACTGACGCAATGCAGACTGCTATCATCAAACGCCTGGTCACCCCGGTTGGCTCCGACCGGTTGAGTCCCGAGGACCAGGGGCGCCTCTTCTTGGTGGGCGATCCGAAGCAATCAATATACCGGTTTCGGGGGGCGGATGTGGAGGTCTATGCCTCTATGCGGGATGAACTCACCGCTGCGGGAGGCCAGGTTTTGCCCATTTCGCAAAACTTTCGGTCGCACCCGCAAATTCTTCAGTACGTCAATCAGCTCTTCCAAGATCGCTGGCCAGACTCCCCGGACGCCGAGCGCCCATTTGTTCCGGTGTTTTTCCCACTATTGCCGTCTTACCCTGACGACGGCCGGACCCACGTCGGTGTCCATCGTCTGGCCCCGGACCAAACCGCCCGCGGCAAACGCCGGGCCGAGGCCGCGGCGATCGCGGAGCTGATCCGGTCGGCGGTAGAGGAAGTCTGGCCGGTTCGCCGAGGCGATGGCGAAACCCGCGGCTTAAGCTATCGCGACATTGCTTTGGTGGTGCCGCAGCGCACCGAAATCGGGATCTACCGTCGCACGCTGAAAGAAGAAGGGATCCCGGTTGCCAGTCAAACCGGTCGCGCGTTTTTTCAACAAGATGAGATTCGGGGGCTATATCAGTTATTTCGCGCGCTGGAGGATCCCGACGACGAAACAGCCGCCGCCGGCTGGCTCTTATCTCCTTGGGTGGGGATGAATTACGCCATTTTGGCGCAGCACCGTTTAGCGGGCGGAAACTGGGATTATCGTCAACGGCAAGCGGGACATCCCGAGGTACTGGGATGGTGGGACACGCTCTGGCGCTGGCACCAAAACTACTGGCGCGCCGATCCGGAAACAATACTGGACTGGGCCGTGTCGGAGAGTGCGTTGCCGGCGGTGCTGGAAGAACGCCAAGACTGGGCGGCACTGGCTAATCTGGAACAGATGCGGCGCCTTAGTCGCGAGTTCGGCGATCGCTGGGGGATTTTCGAGTTTTCGCGATGGTTTACGGCCCAGGTGGCGGAAAATGTGCCGTTTGAGGAAGCACCTGTCTTAGAGCGTTCGGAGGAAGTATTAATTACCACAGCACACCAGTCAAAAGGGTTGGAGTGGCCCATGGTGATTGTGGCAAACTGGCACTTCGGGAAAACTGCGCTCGAGAGCGGCATTCAGTGCAATCCCCGGCTGGGTCGGGCCGCTCTCCACCAGGAGCCCTGGACCAGCCGGGATTGGGCGGCATTGGATGCTGACCATCGTGTTCGCGAGGAGGCTGAAACGGATCGTCTCCTATACGTGGCTTTAACCCGTGCCCGCGACTATCTCTGGTTTTATACGTCGTTCATGGATGATTGGGTGATGCCGGGCGACTCCTCTCCGGGGTCCGAGACCCATGATTAACGTCTCCGTTATTGCGCGCCGTTGCTCCCAAAAGGGTATGCCAGGCCCAGCCAGGCCTGAAATGCCTCCCGCTGCTCCGCGGTCGGATTGTCCACGGCAACAAACCGGAAACGATCCGGTCGTGCGGCTTGGGCCGGGACACGAGTTTCCCGCAGGGTGCCTTGGTGGACAAGGTGGACGCTCACCTCGGAATTTGCCGGTACCGCCTGAAGTCGTCGTTTCCATTGAGCGGCATCCCGGATACGCTCACGGTTAATCGCCAGAAGTTCATCGCCCGGCGCCACTCCCGCGCGTTCGGCAGCGGAGCCGCGCTCTACAAATCGGGCATAGAGGCGGTTGTCGCGATCTTCCGGCTCGATTCCCAGCCACACTGGCGGCTCTGTGTTATCCGCTTCGAAGTCCCGTTTCAGCCGCAACCCCACCGTGTCAAATACACCCTCGTCCAACTCCTCGGTCCCGTGGACATAGCGCCGAATGAGGGCTTGCATAGGCGAACCGCCTAATTCAACCAGCATGTCTTCAAAGGCATTTTCCGGATAGCCGCGGTCTTGGTAGCGCTGCCAAAGATTTTGCATCACATCCAATAAGCTATGCTGCCGGTGGGTGACGCGCCGCATTTCAAGGTCCAGCAAGCATGCGACCAGAGCCCCTTTCAGATAGTAGGAAATGGTGATGTTGGGTGTGTTGGCGTCGGGTCGATATTGTCGGATCCAGGCTTCCTGGGAGGCTTCGGCCAGCGAAGTTTGATGCCGTCCCGGGAGACGGTCGAGGTCTCGAAAACGCTCGGCCCAATGAGTCAATATCTCTATGGCGGGAACCGCGCCGATCTGTGCCACCAGCCACTCGGCAAAGTAGTCGGTGAAACCTTCCAACGCCCACAACAGCGTCGTGTAGACCTCGGACTGGTAGTCAAAAGGCCCTAACTGTGTAGGTCGAAGCCGCTTGACGTTCCATGCGTGGAAAAACTCATGAGCGAAGAGCCGGAGCAGTAAAGGGTAATGCTCGGCGCTTCGCCACAGCTCTCGCGACACCATAATATTGGCGGATTTGGCGTGCTCCAGACCGCCTCCGTTAGTTTCGCCCACGGTGACCAGGAATTCATAGCGGTCGTAGGGAAGTTCGCCAAACAAATCGTGTGCCGCGGCGATCATCCGGCTCAGGTGCTGGATAAAGGAGGGGTGAGGCAGTCCCTCGGGTGCGATGCCGGGTCCGCCGACCACCACTTCATGGGACGTGTCGGCCACATCAAAAGCATGACGGACGAGAACCCCCATTTGGATGGGGGAATCCACCAATTCGTCGAAATTCGCCGCCTCAAAGCGTCCGGCCTGGTCGGCGGGGCGGAGACTGGTGGCGACATCCCATCCCGGTGGCGGTTCGATATCGACAGTTACGGGTGCGGACTGCCAAGGCTTGGAATAGATGAAGAGAGCGGCGCCAGCGGCCAGACCATAGTCGGCGTCGAGATAGCTGGTGCGCACAGTGAGGTCGTAGGCATACACCCGATATGTTACTTCGACTTCCGTGGCGGCGGGTGGACATGATATGGTCCATCCGGCCTTGTCGGTTCGGTGGACCCGCAGGGGTTCTCCGCGACTTTTTGCGCTGAGATCGATGAGATGGCGCGCGTACTCCCGGATCAAGTATGAGCCCGGAGTCCAAACAGGAAGGGCGATCGGCAAGCTCTGCGGCAGGTCGCCGCGAAATGAAGCTCGCACCTCAAAGTAATGGGATGAAGGGTTGAGGGCGGATAGACGGTAATGAATCAAGGGAAACTCCGACATAGATAGGTGGCTCCTTGTAGCGGATTTGACTGCCTGCGAAAATGGTGACTTCATGGTAACAATTTTTCTTGAAAACGGCGAGGCAGAACGTCATCCCTTGGCCCGCACCCGGCGCTACCGCGTCTGTGCCGCCATGCTTTTCCTCTCATTAATCGGATGGGTGATCGTTCGGAACGGTCACCTGCTCCGCATGAACTCTGCCTCCGCCTAATCCTAACGGACCCGGGCGGGGGATTTCCGGGATCACTCCGCCAGCACTCGCTGTAAAGCTCGCCGGAAGTTCCTGGCTCATTGACCACTGCGTCTTCGCCGTTGGCGATAGCCGTCTTATGTCGGTCTCCCCAGGCGTGACTTCGGACCGTCCCGGCCCTAGCTTCCGAAAAATCCGCGTGGATTGGTGAAGCGTGGTGAGCGGATCTCCCGAGAGAAGTTTTTTGATACCCCGTTGCTTCACGACGACCGAGGCATTGTGGTCCGCGTTGTCCGTGCATCCGCAGTCTTGGCAGACGAATTCGGCTTGACTCAGTCGACTATCCGGGTTAACGTGGCCACACGCGGCACACGTCTGCGAACTATGCGCGGGCGGAACCAGCATCACCAGTTTTCGGGCGCGCAAGGCTTTGTAGCGAGTAAAGGACACGACCTCACCCTACGCAGAAGACAAAATCGCCCGGTTGAGGCCGGCCTTGGCCTTCCTTCCGTTGGGAAGAAACTGCCCGTTGGCATCGCGCTTGGCCTTGGGACACTTCGTCATGTTTCGAATTTTGAGATCCTCAAATACGTAGAGGTCGTAGTGATCATTGCTCACCAAATGATGACTCGTTTGGTGCGCATAATCGTGTCGAACGTTCTTTTCATACTGCTGATACCGCGATGCTTTCCGATTGGCTTTGTGGCGATTGCGTGACCCTTTCTTTCTACGGGACGCGCGGCGCTGCCATTTCTTGCGTTGCCGCCGACTTTTCCCAATCCGCGACTTTAGCGCCGGTTGGAGATTAAAGACCTGTCCATCGGAAGTGACTAATGGCTTGGCGACGCCCCGATCCCCGCCGAGCGCACGCTCGGCCAGCTGGTCCACGGACAGATGGCGTAAGTCCTCGGCAATCTGCTCGGTGGCCCGGTCGGCATCCCGTCCGGGAATCATCACCGCCGGATCCTCCGTGGCAAACGACAGCCACCAGTGACCGCCGTCAACGCAATATGAATCGAGGCGGGTACGGCATGCGGGCGATGCGCCACATACGGGATGAGGCCCACCGGAAGTTTGTCGGTTCCCACGCGAAGTTGGTAAGCTCGTACCTCTCCCGTGGCCTCAACGATGCACGGAAAGAACTCGAATAACTCCGAGGTCAGCCAGACGGATTACCGCCCGCCTTTCTTTTTGAGCTTGGGGCGACCACCGAGCTTCTGAAAGAACCGCTGGTAGGCTTGCCGAAATTTGACGACGGCATTGCGCAAAACTTGGGACGGCACCTCATGGAGAAATGTCGTCGTGTCGTTGATAAATCGGCTGTATTGCTGATCGACGGGAATCTCGTATCCTACCGTTCCGATCATCCGCCGCTGAAAGCGGCGATAATACCGGTCTTCTTGCACTTTGACGTTATAAATGAGTCGCTGGCAGCCAATCCAGCGCAATAAAATTTATTGTTGGTCTTTGTCGGGGTAAAGCCGAAATCGATACCATCGAGCACGGATTTTCCCCCCTTGCCTGAGTTTGGGCTGAACTCGCCCCCCCCACCGAGCCCGAACGGATGGCGGTGGGGGTTTCTAAGGTCGTTCTCAGTAGTTCCGGGGTTGCCCTGGGGCGTCGGACGTCTTGGGACGACCCTGGAAGTCCCCGACGGGGGATTCGGACCGCTCCAGCCCTATGCTCTTGTTATAAAACAAAAGTTTTTACATGTCTATCATTAACGTCTCCGTTCGGCCGCCCGCTCGCCCTGGCCTACGGTGGCCCTGCGCACAACATTGTTCCGTCATCTGGCGGGTCTGCATACACTGCCCGCCAAAATCGATCTAATGATGTGCTACCGGCTCCGAGAGGCACCCCAATGTGAGCAATTCCCATGGGGTCCAAGCCACTGCCACGGGACTTGTTTGATATCCTCGATTGTCCAGAGACATACCCCGCGCACGAATGCACGCCATCTGCTTTCAGTTCCTGAGCTGCTTCTTAGGACTGCATGTCAATCAAAACATTCTTTGAAGCCAGGTGCCGATCTCCGTCGATCAAGGAGATCCGGTGGATTGGCGGGTGACCAATTGCGGCGGCATAAGCAATGGTTCGACAGAGAGCAAAGGGTCAGCGATTGGCCGGCCGCGTTTTGACGACGTGGTCTACCGCGGTCGGCTGCCTCACCCGGCCAAGATTTCACATGGCCATGTCACTATGCGGGCGACGTGTGGCATTTGACGCCTCCATGCTCGACGGCCACCATCTCAGGAATCACCCGTGGCACGATCGCATGGCCCGCCTGGAATCGGCCGTCCAGCCCAATGTGTGGTTATTGCAACGTTGACCGTGCGGGGATAGGGACGGTCACTGTATAACACCGCCAAGGAATGGGACTGGGAGGGCATTATGACCAAGCGTGCCTTGCTGCCGATCGTCAGTACCCCGCCACAGCCCTAATCTTTACCCGCAGTGGTAGAATATGCCACATTATGTGAAACATGGCAGGCACACCTTGGTGTTGCGGGGATCATCTCAGTTCCGTTCCGCTCGGATCTCTCGGACCGTAGGGGGTATGAGCGCATGCCAATAGCCCGTTGCGGAACGCAACGGGTATCTCCTGCAGCAGAATTAGGGCGCCTGGCGGGCGAGCTGAATCCCCCAACAAATCAGCTGTAATTGTCG
>JAKACZ010000089.1 GCA_021820965.1 Bacillota bacterium
ATTTTCCACAACCTGGGTGGTTCCATGACAAGCGGAATCCACGATTTTCATGGTCTTGTCATTCTAAACCCGCCACCCCACGCCGTCATTGGAGAGTTCTACTATCGCTGGAAAAGAAGCGCTATATGGGGTGCCCTGACCCCGTGACCCAATGGCCGAGTCCCACTGCCAATACGGCGGCGAATCCGGCGCTCACCGCCACCCACCACCAAGTCTGTCGCGGATCCCGCGCGCGGGACGAAGGTTGCCACGTATCGTGGGGTCGTGTCCGAGCCGGCCGCGGACGGAAGGGTGGAGCCTCCGAAACGACCGTATGGATGAGCCGGCCGCCGCCCACGGTCTCATCGTCCCAGCCCTGCGGTGCCAGGGCTTTCAATTCACGTTTCAAGGCATCGCGAATCGCGTTATCAACGGGATCGTGATCCATCTGTCGTCCTCCTTTCACTCTCAAGAATCCGGGCGAGCCGACGTCGAGCTCGATGCAAGCGAGTTTTGACCGTGCTGTCCCGGACACCCAACGTCTCGCTAATGGTATGGAGACTTTGATCCGCCACGTAGAAAAGCAAGACGATGTCCCGCTGGTTCGCTGGAAGCTGTCTCACGGCGGCGAGCAGAGCCGGCGCCTGCCCCTCGAGGACCTGGTCTTCCCTACTGGGCACCGACAGCGAATCCCCCGCTTTCGCGTCCACCGTAACGCGCCGGTGCCAGGGGGTCCGCATCTTGTCGCGAATCACATTGATGGTCACGCGCATGACCCACGTGGTAGGCGTGTCGTCGATCGTGTGCCCTTGTTCCATCCGTTGCCAAATACGAATCAAGACGTCTTGGGCCATGTCTTCGGCGTCGGCCGCATTGCCGAACGCTGCGAGACCCATGTGCAGCACCTTCTGGCGGTCGCGCGCGATCATCGCGTGTAAAACGTCCTCGGTATCCGTCGCTACCGTTCCCCTCACCTCCTTCTCTATAGGTCACACGGAATCGGGACGCTTGAGGTTCCCGTTTTCCTAAAAACTTTTCATGGATCCTAGAACGCCGCTAGCGCCAGAAGGTTGCGTCTTATGGGAGGTAAACGGTGTCAGTTGACGAGACAGGAGACAGCGGGGAAAAAATCAACCCCATCCCAATATGGAAACGGTGACTGACAGAAATTTTTTTGCTAACCCCTTTCGCGCATTAACGATTGGCTGGTTGTTGGTGCGCATTGGTGGTCAGCATCGGTGCGACGAGCACACTTCCGCCTACTGCATTTTTCGTTCCGTTACTCGTACCCCAAATGTTACCTTGGCACTCGACGATATCTCGCACTCCCGCATGGCGCGGTACCGGCTGAGCGCGGACACGCTCCAGCCCCATCCCACTCATTGGGGAGGATCAACCAGGGTTGGCCGCGATGTAGCTCTTTTGGACGCAGGCGATAGTGTGCGGGTCACGGCGTCCGGTATTTGTGACGTCCCACGACGCTTGCGTTTGGACACTTTCGTGGACGATTGGGTCACCGTTCCCGCCCTGGTGGTCGGTTATCCCCAGTGCAGGGACTGTCATCGAGCACCATCGGCGAGCTCATGGTCATGGCCTCGAAGTATCATCCTATTTCGGTAACAAAATATGTGCGCGGTAGCCCGGGAATAAGGAATCGGGGGCCGCATTCCAACTGTTGGGGGGAGTCCCAATTGCTGGTGACGGGTCTACCTTGTCCGGGTGGGGCATAGGACATGTACCGGGGTGAGGTTATGCACTTTCACGTCATATCCTTGCGGGGACCGCTGGCACGCCTCTTCTTATTGGTATCGGCGCTGTTGTTGGCGGCGTTGTTGGTCAATCCGCGGATGCTGCATGCCACCGGGTCCGGTGAGCAGCAGCCGATTCCGGTATATAGAGTTGAGACCACCAAGCGCGCCATGGCGCTCACCATTAATGTGGTCTGGGGCACAGAATACGTTCCAACCCTCTTGAATGAGCTGAAATCTCATCATGTGGTTGCAACCTTTATGGTGGGCGGTGCCTGGGCTAGTGCGCACCCTGACCTGGTGCGGCAAATGCAAAAGGCTGGCGACGAAATCGGCAATCACGGTTGGAATCACCAACACCCCAACCAACTTTCCCTGGCAGCTAATCTTGATGATATGGAACGCACCAATCAGGCGGTCAAGCAAATCTGTGGTATTCGGCCATCGGTTTATGCTCCGCCATACGGCGAATTCAATCGCACTGTGCTGCGCGCCGCCGAGACCGCGCACATGACGTTAGTCATGTGGACCATCGACACTATCGACTGGCGGCCATCCTCCTCGGTAAGCTATATGGTCAATAAGGTGTTGACCAAGGCGGCGGCAGGTTCCTTAGTGCTGATGCATCCGACCGACCGAACCGTCTTGGCCTTGCCCCGGATTATCGAGGGCCTGCAACAGCGCGGCTACACTCTGGTGACGGCAAGCCAGCTTTTCACGTTGGGTACGCCCCGAACCGACTCGTAGCCGGTCGAAAAAACCGGTATGATAGGGCGGACGGAGGGTTGCCATTATCGATACGCTGGAACATTTGAATTCGGGATTGACCGTAGCATACGACGATATCATGTCTGTAGGGACGACCGCTTTAGCCTTCTTTGTAGGTGTCGGCAGCCGCGACGAGCAACCGCAGGAGTGGGGCGCTGCGCACCTCATCGAGCATCTTCTGTTCAAAGGGGCGGGTCATTGGAACATGCGGGCGATTGCCCGGGAGATGGACAGGCTCGGCGCCGACATCAATGCTTTTACCACGCGCGATTATACCTGCTTTCACGCACGGGTGCTGGATGATGAGGCTCTAAACGCTTATGAGCTGCTGAGGACCCTGATTGTCCAGCCTTGGCTGTTACCCGGCGATTTAGAGCGTGAAAAAAATGTGGTGGCTGAGGAGATGCGGGAAAGCCAGGACGATCCCGACGAAGTGCTCGACCTCTTGATGACGCTAGCGCTCTATGCTGACCCAGCCTACAACCATGACATTTTGGGAACGGAAGCGACACTAAGCGCGATGACAGCGAGCGACCTGAGGAAGTTCTTTGAGCGTCATTACCAGCCACCCAATATGGTGCTGGCTATATCCGGAGGAGCGCGCCAGACGGTGCTAAATGCGGCGCGGCAGGACTTTATGGGGGATCCGGTCCCGTCACTCCTTCCTAAACGGCGGGCCATTCCACACACGCAATTCGGGCGAAAGAGTGAGTCTCTGGATTGGGAGCAGCTTCACATCGGACTGGCCGTTCCGGCACCTAGCCGCTATCAATCGGATTACGCGGCCGCGTTAATGACTGCCGGAATCCTCGGCGGGCAGAATAGTTCTCGCCTATGGCAACGCCTCCGCGAAGAAGAAGGCCTAGTCTATGGCGTTTCCACCCAATACGGACCTGAAGCAGACTTTGGCGAGATGATGACGTTCCTGTCTCTGGGACCGGAAAGGGTTGCGGTCGCCTTAACAGCTCTGGCTGAAGAAGTGTACCGACTGGCTGAAGATGGGCCGGATCCCGAAGAGGTGGAACATACGCGCACGGCCCTCTACACCATGGCGGTGATGGCACAAGAGACGCCGGATGCCCGAGTGATGCGGATCGGGCGCTACGCGCTTGACCAACGTCGACCGCCTGCGCTGACCGAATTACGCGACGAGATGGCAGCCGTGGACGCCAAAGCGGTCATGACCCTGGCCGAGAGCTGGACCAATTGGGATCGAATGGCAGTTGCGTGGGCCGGACCCGTGGATGACAGCATCGATATCATCAGACATCTTCAAAGGAGCGCAGGACATGCCTGACCGATTGGAAGAAATTTTTCTATGGCAGCGCCGGTTTAACGACCACATTCGCCAAGAGCGGCACTTGGACTTTCCCGCCAGCGAATGGATTCAGAAAGAGGCCATGGCGCTCATGGTGGAGCTGGCCGAGGTAATGGAGGAGTCTCGGTACAAATGGTGGAAAAATCCAACCCCGATTGAACCGGATAAGCTCAAGGAAGAACTGGTGGATGTGCTGCATTTTTTCATCAGCATGTGCATTGATGCTGGACTTGATGCGGAATCATTGTATCAGGGCTATCTTGCCAAAAATCAAGAAAACTTCCGGCGCCAGCGCGGCTTGTCGGAAAAAACCGGGTACGAGGTCTGAAGCCATAATGGCTGGCATACCCTCTGTTGAAGGAGGGCGAAGCCGTGCGGATGAGTGAGTTGGCGTCCAAGGATATTATCAACTTAAGTAACGGCGGCCGGCTAGGATCGCTGGGAGACAGCGATTTGCTGATCAATCCCGAAAGTGGCGCCATTGAAGCGATTTTGGTTCCGATGCACGGCCGCGGTCATCGGGGACAAAAGCTGGAGATTCCCTGGGCCGCGATCCGCCGAGTGGGGCCGGAAGTGATGATTGTAGATATGGCCGAAGTTCCAAAGATCACAAGTGCTGGTCATAATTGAAAGAGTGTTCTGCGTGCCCCGTTTCATACTAACTTGGCAGGTCAGATATGAAAGGGGGAGCTTTATGTCTAAAACAGTTGTCGGCGCTTTCGACAACCATGACAGCGCGGATAAGGTGGTTAAGGAACTCGAGCAACGCGGCGTGTCCAACAAACAGATTTCGGTTGTGGCCAAAGAGGATGGTAAAACCGAGAAAGGACACCCAAACGGCCACGGAACGCATGATTTGTCCAACGGCATCGGATGGGGTGCCGCCGGAGGGGGAGCGGTTGGCCTGTTAGCCAGTGCCGGAGCGCTGGCCATCCCAGGGGTGGGTCCCATTCTTGCCATGGGTCCGCTGGCTGCGACATTGACTGGCGCCGCCACCGGCGGCTTAGTCGGCGGGCTGATGGACTACGGCATTCCCAAACGCGAAAGTGAACACCTGGAGGAAAGCGTCAAACAGGGAGGCGTATTGGTCTCGGTTCATGCCGACAGCGGCGAGGTGGACAAGGCCAAGAAGCTGTTTGAGGAACACGGTGCTCATCATATCTACGTGCACTAAGGGGGAGAGGCAGCGATGCCTCTCTTTCTTGTTTGTCGGCCGGTCTTTGAACCGACAGGTGAACCGACAGGTGAACCGACAGGTGAATGCCCGGAATTGGATTGGCGGCGGGTCCGCGTTGTCCATCCACCCCAACGATTGTCCACCCGCTTGTCGAGGGCTGGAAACAACTGGATGAAAGCGTCTCAAAGAGGTTCAGTTGCGCGCGGGTAATGCCACGCGAATCCTTTATGCCGCTAATGAGCGGCTATCGCCGGCGCGTGTCCCCGGAACGGATCGCCGTTCCCCAGGCACAGGCCGCCGCAATGGGTGCATCCTGAGGACCTCGCTAGACCTCGGCCCACTCGGTAGTCGTGTCATCCGGCGGGTCTGCGAACACCATAAACCGCGACCACGTCTGGGGCATGAAACTTCGTGGCGAGAATGCAACCGTATCGGAAGTTAGAACGGAGGGTCCTCATGAACACCGCAATCGTTCCGCAAGCGATCGTAGCCCTGGCCACGCCGGAGCCCATCGATGCCCAAGCGAAAGACTACATGCTGCATGCCAAAGCGGAGTACCGTCAAAGCGTACCGCCAAGACTGGACCCACTTTGTCACCTGGTGCGCGGCCTATGGTGTGAACGCGCTGCCGGCCAGCCCCGAGACCGTGGCGCGTTACCTCACAGTCCGGGCCCAGACGGTGAAGGTCAGTACGTTACAACGGCGGTTGAGTGCCATTTCTCAAGCGCACACCGCCAAAGGCCTTCCCCGCTTCTCCGTGTTGGATGAGCCACTGCGCAGTGTATGGGCCGGTATTCGACGGGTCCATGGTGTCGCGCAACACCGGAAGGCCCCCGCTGTCACCGCAGACATCCAGGCCATGGTCGCACAGCTGCCGGACTCGCTATTGGGACTCCGCGACCACGCGCTGTTGTTGGTGGGGTTCGCGGCCGCGTTGCGGCGGTCGGAACTGGTGAGCTTGACGCGGGGCGATGTGCAATTCACCTGTGACGGCCTCACCATTCGCCTGCGACGCTCCAAGACGGATCAGGAAGCAGGAAGGCGTTGGGCGTGTGGTGGGCATCCCCTATGGCTCCCATCGCGAAACCTGTCCGGTGCGCTCGCTGCAGGCGTGGCTCGAGGCCTCCGAAATTGAAGACGGTCCTCTAACAGATTGGCCGCCCCTTTATGGCGATAGGCGATCCGGGTCACGGGGATGGGCCCAAAGATCGTGACCAAGGGACGCGTTCGATCGGACTCTTGCGTGGTATGGAGGATGCCCTGCGCATCTTCCACGTGGGCCAGACGCCTCTCGTTCTTCGCCCGGAGGGCGAAATGGTCACTCATCGCCTGTTGCAGGATCGCACGCCCGCGGAGGTTGATCTCGGCTTCTCAATCGGCATGCGTCAGGGCTTGCGCTTCGGTACTGGCCACAAAGGTCATCAAGCTACCAAAGCGTTCGAACGTCGTGTGAAAGGCCGCATTCTCCCCGAACAGGGAGGACTCGAACGGCGTCATAGGCGGGGGCGCTCCTCTCTTTTTTCTCGCCGCCGGTTGCGGGGGTCGGGCGGCCGTCGGCGGGATCGGGTCGGTGCGACGACCGTCGGTTAAGATGGCCCGAAAGTCCGGTTGGAGCGGATACACCCAGATATCGCGCAGCGGTTTCGCTGGGGCCTTCGGGGCCGCAAGACGCCCGTGTCCCGTACTGCGACCAATATAATGCCAGTTCGCCGCGGCATAGGCCGTGTGTAACTTCAACCATATAATTGCCGCTTGGCATTTAATTGATTTACGGTTATGGGCTTGAAAATTCTTGCAATTACCGATCCGCGGTCCCTACAGCTTCGGAATATGTGTTTCCCTTACTTCACCTAAGGTATTAACGCCCCCGTTAGCAGCTGATACACCACGCTTACCTTCTGACTGCCGGACCGGTGTGGGACCGGCAATCAGAGAGGCATGCTTGCCCCGTCGTTTGGTAAGAGTTCACGTCGCTAACGACGGGTCCAGGCTACACCGCCATCTCCACTGTACCAAACCTCTGGGGGAATCGATCTCGACGAGAATGCGATGGTTAACACCAACATCCCCTGCGCTCGTCGCAGGGCCACCGTGCCCGCTTCGGAGGGGAGTGAGATGCTGGTCAGGAACCACGTTTTGCCCCCATCCGTCGTCCGGTAGACAGAGGCGGCATTGTAGGCGAAATCGGTTTGGGCGATGACCCCATCCTCGGCGTTCCAAAACCGCAGGGTGGCGTCTCCGCCGGACATCGGAAACTCGCAGGCTGGCATCGAGGATACACAGTGACCCTGCAGTTGTGTCTGTCGCTCCAACCGCCACGTCCGACCGTGATCGGTGGTCTGAAAGAGGTCCCACATGGCTTGGGGACCCGTCGCGCCCCCGGGCGCTAAGAGCCAGCCCTCGTCGGCCGTGCCGTAGCTCAAGCTGTAGGGGTAGTCTCCCCGTCGATGGAGTTGTTCCAGTTGGGTGACCGCCCGGTTCACGGTCATCAGTGGCGGATGAGTCCAGGTGCCTACGATCGCCGGTATGAGGGATGCCCCGCCGAGTCCGGACCGGAGATGCACGGCGAGGGTGTCCTCCGTTCCCTTTTGGGTCGTCAACTGAACCAACACCTCACGGGGACCCGACGACGTGCGCAACACATAACGCCCATTGGGCCATGGCAGGAGTTGTTCGGGGTCTCGACGCGGGCTGAGCGGGGTCGACGTCAACTGAGCCTGTCCCGAGGCGCCCCGAATGGTCCAAACCGTCGCGCCAGCGGACGTCTCTCGCGCCACGAGCTTCCATCCCTTCGGAACACGCAATGACATATGCCACAGATGAATCGTTGGTGCCAGAGCGGTTGACCGACGGATGGTCCCGGCCGACGTCTTAGTGCGCGCTGCACCTTGGGGGCGAACCGTTGACGCGGGCCGTTCGGTCCCAGCGGGCCGGCTGGGTACACGGTGGCTCGTGAGCGGATCCGTCTTCTGTGATGACTGCCCCTGCAGGACGGTCGTCGTTCCGATTCCACATGCAGCCAAGGCTACCGCGCTCGCTACTAAGCCGGCACCGCCGACACCCCACTTTTTCATCGCTAGCCACATTCCCTTCCGCTGTCTCACTTCTAACAACGACAGGTCGAGAACATGGTTACGACCGGGGCTACCCCCAAAACATGGAATATTATGGGACAGTGACCGACGGCCGCTAAGGTTTTTCGGGGAGGAAAAGTTCCAGTATGGTGACCATTGCGGCCCAATCATTTGCCGAACGCTTGCGGCAGTTTCGCCCCCGTATCTGCGCGATTAGTGTCGTGAAGTAAGTGGGGCAGATTGGGTTACCAGGCACTATCATTCAAATCCAATCTGAGGCAATAATAGACGAACGCCTGTCCTGCATGCTTTCCCGATGTCGTTGGCGCCTCGTTAATCAGAACGAATCCGTTCTTTTCCAGCACCTTGCGGGACGCCACGTTGGACGATAGGCAATAGCTACTCAGGATTTGAAGCCCTTCGTCCCAGGCACGGTGCACCACATGGCCGACTGCCCGGGTCGCGATGCCTTGGCCCTAAAAGGGTGGGGCCACCCAATAGTCCACAGCGCCTGTGCTCGGCTCGGTCCGTTTCAGCGCAATAATCCCGGCAAATTGACCGTCACACACAATCGTCCATGGCCACATCACGCCCGCCCGTGCTTTGCTCGTCACCTGCTCGAACCACCGGCGTGCCCCGTCGACCGGATAGGGGTGGGGAATGCTTGTTAACGCGGACACGCTGTCCATGGCGCGGAACGTTTGGACAAACGGGACGTCCTCGCGGGCAATGCTCCGGAGGTATACTCTCGAGCTACAACCCCATGGTGCGTCGGTTACTCCAGCAAACCGGGGCCAGCCGGAAGATTACAGTGCCGTTGGTGGTGTTGGCGCTCATGCTAAATGTCATCGGTTTGACTAAAATGGCCGCCATTTTGGTACTGACGGGTTGACTCACGACATTGGCATAGTTTCAGCCAGGAAATTGATGGGGAAATTTGTCGGGACAAA
>JAKACZ010000044.1 GCA_021820965.1 Bacillota bacterium
CCCACGATTGCGGGAGACAACCACACGAACGTATCCAGTTGTCAAAGAGCGAACATGCGTATTTTAGCAATAGATTTGCCTGACGTCGACGCCTTATGACCGGAGGAAATCCCCAGACCTGCCCCAAAGCAGGGGATGACCGACAGTCGGAGGAAATCCCCAGACTTGCCCCAAAGCAGGGGATATCTCCGCCCTGAACGGCGGAGTTTTACGGCGCATCTGATAAAACGCATTGGGTCACCGCTGACGAGCAACCACGGACGCGAGCTTGGGGCGAACCGTTTTCGGGCAAGACAGTTTCGCGAGAATCCCCCCTCTTTAGCGGGAGGATGTCAAGCCACATATTTGGCCAGAGATCACGCGATGACCAGCTTGAGAAATCGGATAGCTCGCCGGCCTTATTCGTGGTGAGACCTTAAGTGTGACCACATACGAAGGAAGCGATGCTATCATGGATAATACCCGATATGTCGGGTGGGACGTCACGATTCGAACGTAAGGGGAACGGTCCCCAGGCCTGAAGGCCGGGGCTTCTCGCGGGCGTTCGGTGATTGCTGATGCGTTGGGAGGCGTGCTTGGGTTACGCGACCTATCCACTCAATTCGGGGATGAGAAGTAAGGCTAGGGCGGCAACGACGCCGCGAGAGTAAGGCATTCCATCTGGAGAATCGCGGTTGACGGTTTGCTATTGGCTGACATGGCTTCGGCAACATCAGAGACCGCCACCCTCTTTAGCACCGAATAATACCTGCGGGGAACCTCTGGGGAGAGATGTTTCGAATGAAGAAGCTGTTGGACGAAGCGCAATTAGCTGAGGTGGCGGGTCCGGCCATGTTGCAACGCGGTCGCGCCTATTACCGCGCGGGCAGCGTGGACCTGAAAAGTCTCCGGTGGGAGGAGCCCACCCTGGAGGCCGTCGTTCAGGGAGGCCGGCCCGAGCCATATCGGGTGCGGATAACCCTAGCCCAATCCCCAGACGGTCTAAAACCGCTCGATGTCTCATGCACCTGTCCCTACGACGGACGCTGGTGCAAACACGGGGTGGCGGCCCTATTGGCGGCCTGCGACGTTCCCGAAATCTTCGAGGAGTTGCCCTTGGCCCAACGACTAAACCAGCTCTCGGGCGACCAGGCTAAAGCTCTCCTGCGCAAACTGGCCGCTGTGCCAGGCGTGCGCTCGGAAATCAGGAGCGCCATAACGCTCATAAGCCAAGGACCGTCCGAGACCTGGCGCAAGCTCGAAGCGGATGCCCGCCGCCGCATTTCACAGGCTCTCTCCGCGGTAGCTTACGGCTGGGAATCCAATCCGTATGCCCGAGTGGCACAGCTCATGTATGAGGTCCATGAGATGTTGGATTATGCGACAGCACTGGTCAGGGACCACGAATACCAGCAGGCGATTGGGTATCTAACCGGCATGACGGATGAATATTTAAAGGGATGGGAAGAGATCGACGACGAGAGCGGGGACAGCATCACGGTAGTAGACCAGATGGTGGACATATGGCTGGAAGCCATCTTGAATGCGGACCTGACGGCGGAGCAAAAAGGGGGCTTAGTGACCTACAGTGCCGAATGGGATGCGTTGGCCGCCCAATACGACGTTCACACCATGGCCGCATTGGAAGTCGCCTTGAAACATGGCGTGGATCCGGAACGCCTCCGTCTGGCGGGAGAAGATATGGATCCGGCCATCGGGACGTTGGTCTCCGATGCCTGGCTCCGTTGTCTCGAGCGGCGCGGAGATGTGGACGCTTATTTTGCCTACGCGGACGCCACCGAACACTATTGCGAAGGAGCCCGGTCGCTAGTTCAACTGGGTCAGGTAGCCGAAGGGGTCGAGTATCTCCGTGCGCACCTTAAAGATGTCGGAGTCGCGGACAACGTCTTGCCCGTGCTCTACGCTCTGGTTGACCGGGGCGCGACCACGGAGGCTTTGGCGCTGGGAAGGGATGGGCTGGCACTAATGGCTCGCACGAGCCGTTTGCTGGCATATCTGGCCGACTTGGCGTACGACATCGGTGACGCGAGTGCGTTGGGTCTTCAGCTAGAGGCCTTCGGCGAAAACCCGACCTATGACCGGTATGTGCGCGTTAAGACGCTGGCGGGCGAAAAGTGGTCTAAGGTGGCGCCCGATTTGCTCAAAAACCTTCAAACCTACTATGGCTATGACGATGGCATCCGTATCTTGATGGCGGAAGCACGCATTGATCAGATGATCACGCTTTTGGAACAAGCTCCCTGGATTCACGGTGAAACGCTGAAAAAGGCCGTGGCAGCGTCAATCCCCTCTCGGGCTGACTGGGTGGTACAATACTTTTCTAAGCGGGCCCTGGACGTGATTGAACGGGCCCAGAACAGCCAATACGCCAACGCGACGATATGGCTGAGTTTCGTGCGCGACGCCCACCGCGCGCTGGGCCGGGAGCAGGACTGGCAAAATCTCAAACGGCACGTGCTTTCGGTTCACGCGCGAAAGCGCAGCCTGATCCCCCAAATTAAGCGCCTATAAGTCCTTCGAGTTGGAGCCCAAGGGGGCACGTCATAGCCCGCGCCATGGCGCAAAAAGCGCCCGGCGGGCAGACCGATTCAGGTTTTCATTGAAGTGAGGCTGGCCTCGACAAGACAGTACCATATTAGGCCCACGCACCGATTGGACGGCGAACAGGCCACGGCTGCCGAGGGGCTAGTACGGACTTTTCGAAGTTTCCAAGGGCGCAGGGGGCAGACGTCAATGTGGAGCAGCGGCGACATTATGCCGTTTCACGAGTTATTTCCGGATGATAGGAGCAGTGGCTTGCATTCCGGGTGTTTCAGGAATCTGGGATGCCCGCTGGCGAATACGGCATAATAGAGGCATATGGTGGCGGTGCCGATTGTGAACTGCCGCGTGGTGTTCATGTATCGCGTATTCCGTAACACAATGGCATTGACGACCAACCCCAGGGCGTTAAGTTGCTCCTCCGGGCATATACCGTCCTGCAGACCCATCTCGATGGCGGTGCAGTACGACAAGTCTTCAATGAAGGATACATGTATCCGGGGGACTACCCGGAGCTCAGTCCTGCCCAAAGCGTTTACTTTGGCGAGAGTGCGGGTTGGCTGACGGCCAGCCCGAGCGTCAGCCAGGTGGCTTTTGCGGGCTGGCAATCGCCTCACCTTCGGATCACCCTGACCTCTGCCAGTGCGCCGCACAAGTTTGTGCACCTCGTGCTCGCGAGCCCTTCCCGGAACTGGCCTTTCTTTGAGACCGCGACTGCCCTCGTCGTGCTGCCCGGATTAATGCTCCTGGTCGGTCAGGGGCCCCACCATGGGCGACTCCTGTTATCCACCAATCTGGGACGGACATGGAGTGCCGTCGTTCCTTAAGAACTTATTGCCCCCGTCTGCCTGCCAAACGACGCACAAAGGAACCGTAACGGTCTGTCGTGGGCCTAGGAGACTAACTGAAAAAAAGAAGCCCAATAACTGAACAATTATTCAAGGTCAAATCTAGGAGGGATTGAGTTGTTTAATCCGGACATTGAGCCATTTATTAAGGAATTCGGCGAACAGTTTGCGGTTGTACGAAGCGGGACCGAGGTCGCACAACATGTCAGCGTGCGGAATCACACCAAGCGGGAGCGGGCCCACGTGGGGTTTAGACCAGGCACCGACATCCGCGACCACGACATTCTACGAAGCCAGGTCTCCGGCGAGCAACTTCACATAATTGAGTCACAACTTTAAACCGGCGAGCCTTACCGACTTTGTGATAAATGCATAATATATAGCCAGACAGTCTAGACAGGAGGAGAGTGCAACGAACGAGTATTGGCAGCTGCAGGAAGCCAAGAATAAGTTTAGCCAGATTGTTCACCTTGCAGAGAAGCGGGCTCAGTACATCACTGTCCGCGGGAGACCGACCGCAGTCGTGCTTTCCGTACAAGAATATGAAAAGTTAATACGGCCCAAACCATCGTTGGTTGATTTCCTAGAAAACTCTCCGCTGCGCGGTGTGGAGCTTGACCTTTCCCGTGAGACTGATGGAACCCGGGATGTTGACGTATGAAGTATCTGCTGGATACATGTGTGGTTTCTGAGTTTACCAAGTCGCAAGCCAATACTTGGCCTCCGCCATTGGCTAGATTCGCAAGGTCAACGCGCGCTATATCTGAGTGTTATCACTGTGGGCGAAATTCAAAAGGGAATAACAAAACTTGAGGATGCTGCTCGCCAGAGTGCGATTCAAGATTGGCTCGAGGTGCTGATTGAGCTTTTCGAGGGAAGAATTCTTCCGATCGATATGGAGATAGTGCGGGTTTGGGGTGCGTTGTTAGGGGCGGAGCAACGAAACGGAATGAATCTGCCTGCGATCGATAGTCTTATTGCCTCCACCGCCGCCGTACATCACATGACCGTGGTTTCGCGAAATGTTCAGGATTTTGAGCGCTGCCATGCGTCGGTTCTAAACCCCTGGGCATGAGAAGCTGTAGAGCCATAGAAGAACCCGCAGCCCAACTGCGCTAACTACGAGACACGGTCGTACTGGCAATGGCGCGCCTAACCTATCATGAAATGCTTGAGACCAGGGCCGACGCTGGCCTCTGCCAACCCGTGAGGATGACGCCACCACGAACGCCCAGAGCGTGGTTGCAGCAACGACAGAAAGTTTCTCATTGACACCGTCCGGAAATGGGTAGCGCGGCGGGGCTGACACCAACGCGCAAGGTTGGCAAAATCCATTGTGTCGCCCGCATCTGGCTGGCCTTTGAGACTATTCCGTGAGATGCCGAGCGCGCCCCAAACGGGCAGGGGACCCTTGGCCGCTAGAGCCATCACAACTATCGGACAGGTTTCTGCCAACCATCGCCATTGGCAATGCGGCAGAACTCCGATGCAGTTCTTTCCCAGTGCAGGGTCGCACCAGGGGAGCCGCGGATCGCAATAGCCTCCTGCTGTTTGGGCTGCGGCACGAACTAACCCGCTGGCCATGATGGGATAATCTGGCCAGCCGTTTTTGTCGTTGCTGACAGCCTTGACTAAGAGGGAACAGCCGGTTCGGCGTCCTCTCCGTTGGGGAAGATCAGACTTCTAAGGGCGTCGATAATGTGCTCGGGATCGGTGACCGGCGCCGCACACACCGTGCCGCGACAGATGTAAAGCGCCGGCAGGGGTATTTCCGGGAGCCCAGACGCTTGAAATTCAGGCGTACCGACCGGCCAGGAGCGGATGCCGCGCCGACGGTCAAACAAGCCAAACATTGCCCGCCGCAAATCAGTGCCGGCGTGGCCCGGCGAGTCGACCACGGTGGCTGTCAGTTCGGGTGCTTCAGCCATATCGGTGGCCAATGCCCAAGGCGCTCCAAACACCCCTTGATCTTTGGCAAAGCCGGCTAACGCCCCCAAGATGGCGCGGCCCCTTTGCACCTCCGCCTCATCGCCTTCGATTGTGCCAATCCGTAGCCAAAGCCGTGCCATGGCGGTGTTTTCCTTGAGCGGCTGCTGGCGGTGTTTGAGCCTCCCAACCGCTTCACCAGCATTCCGCTCGTCCTGATCCCAATACACGTGACCGCTCCACAGGTGCTGATCAGCCCACGACAACAGCGTATGGGTCCGTTCCAGGAAAATCGGGTCTCCAGTATACTCGTACCCGTCCAGCAAGGCATGGCCAAAATAGGCGGTGTCGATGAGGAGACCGGAGAGTGCGGGCTCTCCGCCCGCATCCACGTGGCACAACCCCCGCTGGTCGTCCCACATACGGTCGTACAGCGCTTCCAACGCGGTCAGGGCGATCGGACCGTATTGATTGGGGTTAATCAGGCTAGCGGCCAAAAGTTGGCTCTGAATCATGAGTGCGTTGGCATGCGTATAAACGGTCGGGTCCACATAGGGAGCGTCGCGCTTTTCGCGATCTTCCGGGGGCAGGCGATAATATTCCTCATCGGCGTCCTGTGAGCCGCCCCAAAGACCATCATCATTCATTAGGGTGTTGTTCGCCCACGACAGCAAATGGTCGGCTACCTGCTGGTAGGTTTCGTCGCCGAGCGTTTGAAAGGCGCGCAAATATAAGCGGGCCAGTTCGGCGTTGTCATCCAGCATTTTTTCGAAATGCGGCACGGTCCATTCCCGTGTTGTGGAGTAGCGGAAAAAGCCGCCTGCGATCTGATCGTACAAGTTAGACCCGGCCATCGCGTCGAGCGTGCGGACGGCCATGCCTGCGAGTGATCCGTCGCCTGTGGCGGTAAAGTGCGACAATAATAGTTCCCAGACCTCTGGCTGGGGAAACTTGGGCATTACGCCAATCCCGCCGTAGGCACGGTCGAATTGCTGGCGGATGGCTTCCACAATCAGGTCCAGTACCTCATGATCGGGCGTGGGATCGCCGCTGAGCTGCGGCATGGTAGGCTCCGTCAGCTGGTCGCCAATGCTATTCCGGTTTTCTCTCCAGTATTGCTCGACCTGGTCTAATAGCTGCGCCATCTGATCCGGTTGCACGTAGGTACCGCCGGTGATAATTTCGCCGGCAGGGGTTAGAATGGCGGTGGTGGGCCACCCGCCCATGTTGTAACGGGCATTGATGTCGGGACGTTGATCGTTGTCTACGCGGATGGGGATGAGCGTCTCATTGATCCGTTGAATAATACGGGGGTCGGAATAGGTGGTCTCGTCCATGACGTGGCACCAGTGGCACCAGACCGCCGAAATGGAAAGCAAGATGGGCTTTTCGCTCTTATGGGCCTCATCAAAAGCCTCAGCTCCCCAAGCGCGCCATTGAATTTCGTGCGCCCGGTTGGGCCGGGGACTAAACCGAAAAAGGGGTTCGGACATGCGAGTCATCCTTTCTACATCGGCCAATCATTGCCGTAGGTTCCATCATACCAATCTTTACCCTAATTGCCAGCCACTATCCGAAATCTGCCAGCCATGACGGAGATGTTAACTGTAGGAACAGGGCTAAGCTCGGCTCTTGGAAAGGCACTGATGGGTCGGCTTTCGTCGGAAACGGCGGTCTTGGCGCTTGGTCGCACCGAGATTCAGGCTCCCCGAGTCCACTGGATTTCCGTAGATTTTCGACAGCCCACCGCGACCTGGAGCGCACCAGTCATTGCATGGCTGCGACACCAGAAGCCATCGGTGTCCGCGTTTGTGCATGCGAGCGGCGTGGTGTACAGCGATGTGGTCGAACGGACAACGCTAGACGAGTGGGAGGCAACCTGGCGTGTCAATGTTGCGTCGGCGTTTAAGCTCGGCCAAGTGCTGTCGCCGTATTTGGCCGACGGAGCCTCGGTGGTGCTGGTTGGCAGCGTCGACGCCTGGTACGCCAGCCAAGACGGCCCAGCTGCCGCGTATGGAGCATCCAAGGCGGCGCTGCTGGGTCTGGTGCGCCATTGGGCGTCAGAGTGGGGCCCGCGTGGAATTCGTGTTAACGGTGTGGCCCCCGGCGCGTTGACCTCCGGAAACGGCCCATCGGCTCAGTTCGCTGAAAACATTACGGGGCGGATTGCGTTGCAACGGCTAGGGCAGCCCGGCGAAGTGGCTGACGTCATTCAGTTTTTATTGTCGCCGCAGGCAGCCTATATCACCGGCGCCTGGATCCCGGTCGATGGCGGCCTCAATATCCGCTACTAGGAGCGGTGCGGGTGGGTCAATAGCGAGTCCGCCTTCTGGCCCCACGCGCGAGAGCCCTATACGCTCTTGCGAGACGATTTGTCGCCCATTTTGAAACGCCGCCAGCCATCCCGTAGCGTTGTATGCGCCCCATTTCCCTAAATACGCAACCGGAGCGCAAGCGGCTTTTGACTCGCTGCCATCGCCCTGGTGCGCAGTGAAACGCGATATTATCCCATAACCCGGAATGTACAGACGCCAACCAGGACCCTTGTATGCAAGCCGGCGGGAGTCGGCCCCGGGGTCTCGTGATGGTACGGGACGTGCTCCCGGGCAAATCCGCCGCCGCGCAACACCTGCCAGGTGCCCCGCGTGTCTTCAGCCGAGTGGTGGGGATTCATTTCTTCCTCCACGGCCGGTCTAGCACCGCTTGCCTCGTTTTGTATGACTGTCATGTCAGGTCCTCCTTTTTCGCTGGCTTCGCCTCTGAGTATGCGGGAATAGACTATAGCTGCCATGCGCCCGACGACGTATCTCCCAGTCATACTTTAGACTTATTCAGCTTCCATGGTTCAATGGTAAATTAACATCGTTTATATGTCAATTGATAATGTTAATTCGTTTGATAAAAATAGCTCGACCAGACATGACACCAGGGGACTGAATCGTACAAGGGTGGCTTGAGACCGGTTAGTGCCCGTGTCGTTCCAAGAGGCTGCTGGCGCCGGCAGCCACTGATAAAGCCATCATGTGCGGTACCAACGTTTGGTCGATATCGGGATGGCCCGGGTCCGGTTCATGTGGGAATTTTACCCAGATAACGCCCATGACCTTTCTAGAAGTGGCATGACAAACAGAAACAGGCCATCATCCAACGGCCTAGACATTTCGGTGGAGCGTGAGGCGATCGCACGCTCAGCGATCAGGGCGATGTGCGGCCAATTGGGTTGACGCGGGGTTGAAAAGCAATGTCCGGCTCCTGAGATTGCCGCCACACATGGTAGAGCCGCGAGATGTCCAAAACTGTCTGTTCCATCAGCTACGCTGCCCCTCGCAACAGGAATCCGAGTCTTGTTTCACGGTAATCAATTCGAGCGACACCAGCGAACTCCTTTTTTCGATAAAATGTTTTTTGGGCTATTTGCAATCTATGGTTGGATGGTCTTCTGCTTCATCTCGACGGAGTTGGCCTGTTTTGTGCAAAACGTGGTGGATTGGGCCTTCGGAATAATCCTCTGTATTGTGTGCGAAATACGGTTGGAATGCCGCCTGGGTTTGAGGGGCCTCCATGCGCATACTCTTGTTCACTTTTGGTGACGAAATGGTAGGCTGTCCTGACGCGATCCACTGGCGATCTTTCCCTGCTATCAGGCGCGTCCAGGGATGCCCGGCGAACCCGGGGTCGCCGCTTATTGGTGAAGAATCCGAGCCCGGAGGAGAGGGAGCTTCGCCCGCCCATACATCATCCGCTTCAGCAGTTTGGTCCGCGTGTTGAAGCCTTCCACCGGCCCCTGGCTCCACTCCTGGGTCACGCCGGCAGCGACTGCATCCCAATCTTGGCGCAAAGTTGTCACGAAGGCGACGACCTATGGAATGTTGCTGGACTCCGCCATATGGCACCACACTGCCAGTGCTTTTTCCCCACAGCGATGGGAGACCAGGGTATGGAAGTGCCGGGTGAGCGTCCACACTTGGCGATACGCCGGGTCGTCGGCCAACCGTTGACTAAGGACGGACGTCGCGCGCCGGGCCACGCTGCTCCCAGAAAATAGGCCCACTGGCACCCTGATACGGTGGCGCCCACCGCAACCGCTCACAAAAAATGTGTTGGGCGGGAACATCACAGCGAAACCGATGCACAATCAGTTGGATCTCGACGGCCACCGACCCGCACGGGATTTCTTGCAGTTTCCGCTGGTAGGTGCTGCAAATACGCGCACTCGACGTCCCACAACTGGGACAAGACGCCGTCCGGACGCCGAAGACGAGGGTCAGCCGGACCGGCGAGGTGTGACCATTTCCTAAAGTTCCTTCTGCACCAAAAGTGAACAAGAGCCATGCGCATACGGGCCGGTTAGTCCGCTATTCGCATCGTTAAGTACTGTATGGGCAAGGTGCTGTCGTCAGGCAATTACTGGAATCATTTGGGGTGTCAGTGGTACGATGGCCATAGCTCACACGAATACAACAGGGCAACAGGGCCTGAGTCGCTGCCGCGCAGTCGGGGGTAAAGGCCCACAAGATTTTCGCAGGGCGAATCCCGAGGTCTCCGTAGCGTTTCAGGTCATAGAACGCACAATGGACTCTGCTTGAGGAGTGACCACCCAATGAAAATATCTATAGCGGCAGGACTCACGGCGGCGGTTTCGGCGGCTTTCATCGCTCCTAGCGCTGGCCGTTACACCGTGAATGTGGTGGCAACAAGGAAACCCGAGCTGGTGGCTCATCATCAGCCGCGTTCCAATCTGATACGACTCAAGACGGTGACTGTGGGCCCGGCGGACGCCACCACGGCTGCGCAGCCTGCCGCCGTCGTTCGGCAGAGGCTCCAATTCACCTTATCCAATGGTCGAACGGTTCGACTGCGGAGCTCTAGCCTTAGGTGGTCGTGGGCGCTGGCGACTCACGCGATTGTGTTAAGCGACGTGCCACAGACGACGCCGGACACCTATGTGATTGCCGTTCTCGGGACGAAAGCTGGCGGGTGGGAGATCACGAGCCTCGCCACGCCGACATCGGCCGCGACATCCGATAGCGCGGCGCTACGAGGACTCCACGTTCCGGACGGGCGATACACCGTGTTTGTCAATCCGTTGCCGCTGGGCGGTACGCACGGTGGACATCTGTGGTATCTGACGAATCCCCGCCGAGTCATTGTCATCGCCCGGTTTCCGCGAGCACCGTTCGCTGTGCCCGCGGCGGCACAGCATCGGGTAATTGACGGGGTGGAGACCTGGATCACAACGGAGCATCATGGGCACGCGAGCTTTCTCTTTGCCATCGAGGGCGACACCGTGGTGGTCGATGGCGGCTCCATGACTCCCAAACAGGCCCGGGCATTGTTCCGGTCATTGCCATGGGGGTGGGCGGCTGTATTTCCCTTTCCCCAGTCATGAGGTACAGGTCCATGAGCCCTCGGCGGGTTGACTTGTGGATGTCAGGGTCCAGCAACACCGACCGTCATGGAGTTAATCAGGTAGAGTTTGGGGGCGAGTCGGCCGCAAGTCGAAGGCCCTTGCGGGGCCGACAGGAGGAATGGATCGTGGATTGTCACTGGCAACCGCCCGGCTGGCTTAGGCAACTGGTCGACGTCATGACGGCGTTTGAAATTGACCCCGAAGGCGGACCTGGCGGTGAGATATTAGGCCGTGATGGTCTGGTATGGACCAAACTGCCCGTGATGAAGCGGACGCTCCGGGACCACATGCCCGGCACCATTGGGTGTCATCGCGTGGGGCCGGAATCGGTGGTGGTCTGGTGGGAATTGGACCAGCCTGCGGCCGCGTGGACGCTGATTTGCCGCGAGCCGCCGGCGGAGGTGCAGGCCGAGATGGCCGAGGCGCGGGCCGCAGGTGGGGAACGTTGGCAGAGACCATGAACATTTTGGAGTAGCCTCCCAACAGGTCCACGGACATCCTTACGGCGCACTTGGGGGCGTAAGTGCATCAACGCTTACGCTTCTGACACATCTCCGGAGGTAGCCAGACCCCAGCGTAAGTCCAAAGACGTCTAGCCTCTGATATCGGGGACCGTTATGATCGTCCGAAACACCGCCATGCGACTCGTCGGAACTTTTTGCGGAGGTGAGGTTACGCACCGCTATCGACGACTGCTTCGGAATCGGTTCTTCGTCATCTATTGGGGTGGGTCGACGTTTGTGTTGTTGGCCTTGCAGTTCGTCTCCATTGCCTTGGCCTGGTTCGTCCTGAAGACGACCGGGTCATCGGTCCGTGTAGCCCTCATCTTGGCGGTAATTCCGATCGCCCGGATGGCCACAAGTCCCTTCATCGGTCGATGGATGGACCGATACCCCCGCCGCCGCCTCATGGTCGTGGACAATGTGAGTCAGGCGGTACTATATGGGTCCATCCCGGCGATGATCTGGGTGCATGTGCTGACGTTCCCCATTTTGGTGGGCGTGGTGACCGTCGCCGCGGCTTTGTCGCCGTTGTCCATGATCGGGCGGGGCGTCCTGTTGCCCAATCTTGTCGACGGGGACGATCTCGAAGCGGCGAACGGCCTGTCGCAACTGCGCAGCGGTCTCGTCACGTTGTTGGGACCGGCGGTCGGGGGCGTCTTGGTGGCGTCCGTGGGGGCACCGCTGACCTTGCTCGTGACGGCCGTCTGCTACGCGGCCTATGGGCTGTCCTTGATGGCCATTCCGGCCGTCCGCTACCGGGCGCCCGACACTCCCGACACGCCGGACGCCGCGGAATCTCGCCCCAGCGCTTGGCGATTCTTACGGAACAGCCCGGTGCTGCTCATCATTGGCTTGGTGACGCTGTTTTTCAATCTCACGTACGGCCCGCTGGAACCGGCCCTACCCGTGATGGTGGATCGGGTCTATCATGCCGGGGCGGGCACGCTCGGCCTCATCTGGAGTAGTTTTGCCGTGGGTTCCCTCGTGGGCACGCTATTATGGAGTCGCTTTCGACCCTCATGGGGGTTGCGATGGTTTTTGGCCGGTGTCATCCTCGGGTGGGGGCTCTTCAGTGGGTTGGCCGGGTTGACGACGCATCCCTGGCAGGCGATGGTCACGTTATTCTGCGGGGGCCTGGTGTACTCCCCATACAATATTGTGGCGGCGACATGGCAACAGCGACTCATCCCCGACCCTCTGCGCGGGAGCGTGTTTGGCCTATTTCAGTCGGTGACAAGTTCTGGACTCCCTATCGGTCAACTCATCGGAGGACTCCTGGTCAGTGCCGTGGGCGCCGGGGCGACTATGACTATCGGAGGGGCCGCCACCGTGCTAGTCGGCCTGATCGTCGTCTCGCTTCGCGCACCCTGGCGTCGGGTGCCTGGCGCATCCGTGTCTCAATAGCACAGCGTTCTCCCGTGTTGTTGCTCAATACAATAGTCAAGCTTGCAGATAAGGTGCTAATGGGGGCGTAAACGCATCAACGTTACAGGGAGGGGGTAGACTGCCGCCGTGATGTCGAACGACTCGGATGGACACCGACGACTAGATCTTGCGATAATGAAATTGATAAGAAGGGAGCGGTAGCCATGAGCTCGAAGGACGAATTGCGACGCTTAATTGACCACATGGACGACCGGTGGGTCGATGATGTGGTGGATTATGTCCGATGGCTCCAGCAAGACACGGACACGCTAACGCCCGACGAGTGGCAACGGGTCCAACACGGTGAGCGGCAGATTGCCCAGGGCGATCGTGTCAACCTCAAGGATTGGCGCCGCCAACACGATGTATGAAATCATCCTCTCGCGGCAAGCGGCACGGTATTTGGAACGTCTGGATCGGACTGCCCAGCAACGAATTATCGACCGTTTAGAACAACTGGCCAAAAATCCCCGTGATCTGTTCACAAAACCCCTCACGAATGCCGAAGGCCTGCGATCGAGCCGGGTGGGCACGTGGCGTATCGTCTATCGCATCGATGAGCCACTGCATGAGGTTCAGGTCAGCGACATTGCCCCACGCGGCGAGGTCTACCGTCGGCTTTAGCCCGAAGAAGCTTCGATCCCCTTTCTATTCCTTCAGGTTGCTAATCATGCACTCTTGGGGGCGAATGTGCCGCATGACATCATGAGGAAAATCTTGAATAGAGGTATGATTGCTCCAATTGGGGTGCATGGCGGCGGACCATAGATTAGGCGACATGTAAGCGGTGTCTGCCGGAATTCAAGTCGCGTCTTCGGGGGTGCGAGATGGTGGATTGGGTATTGGATGCCGGGGAAGTCGAATGGATGACAGAACGTCTGGCAAACTTTTGGGATCGACGGTTGGCTGCGATCGCACCCGCCGGGTTCCGCGTGTATGGACGGCTCCTCCATCCCGCCCAGGCGAAAGACGGCGCATGGGTGCGATGGGCCGATGTGGCGACCCACAATGGCGTGGCGATGTTGGCGACCAGCGACTTCAGTCATATTGCCATGCCGCAGAGCGTTCTGCGCGATGGTGAAGCGTGGGCCGGAAACCCTCCGGAAATTGGCAGGCTAAACTCCGACCAAGCGGAGCATTTGGTTGAGGTGTTGAGGTCGTATACCACGACGCCCCATGCGGTCTCGTTTGCACTATGGGACGGACTGGGATGGGATCATGCCACGCTGTACAGACCCGGACATCCGCCAGCACCGGCCCCCGACCCCATTCCCTCGTCGGTTCGCAACGGCCCCCGCATGCGGATTCCGGGTCGAGACTACATTGTCTACCGTGGCAGCATCGAGGAGGCCTTGATGTGGATGCCGAGCCAACACCAAACGCCACACTATTGGTGGCCCAAGGATCATGCTTGGGCTGTCGCGGGGGATGTCGATCTGCCGTGGAGCATCGTGGCGGGGGGGAGCGACCTCATTGGGCGATTGGTGCATGATACCGTGCTGGAAGTGGTACCCATTACGGCAAGCGATACCCTCGATTCCCAGCCCGCCTGGTTGACCGCAGCCATCGAACGGGCCGTCCAGGATCTGATCCACCATCGCCTAACGGTTATTGATACACCACGGGGTGTGGTCTCGTTCCGCATTTCCGACAGTGGCGTCTGGTTAGAGTCGGGCCGCGGATCAAGGATCCGTCTGCATCCGGAGAGGGGCGCGCGACGAACCCTGGAAGATCAGCTGTTGGCCCATCTTTCGGCGGCCTTGCTGAGTGAACTAAGGCTATATTAGGACAGCTCAGAGGGAACCAATAGTTAACTGCCCAAATTCATCTGCATAAGGGGGCGATAACGCATTAGCGCGATGGGCGTTTGGGCCGTCCAGTTATCCGGCTCTTCGTGGCTATGACGCATGGTCCCGTCTCTTCGGCGATGCGTAAGACCATCGGAGGCCCCCGATAGCCAGGAGAAGTGTCATTGCACCGTACACCCAACTCCGACGGATCCCCGTCCATGAGGCCACATGCTCCACCGGCGCCCCGTGCGTCAGGAGCGCGCCCACCACCGACGCATCAATGGCCGTTCCCAGGTTGATCGCCATCCGCTGAACCGCGCCCAGGAGGCCGTAGACCTCGGGCCCGGTCAAATCCAGCAGTCCGGTCAGATTGGCGGGAAAGAACACGGCGGCGCCGATTCCGTACGATGCCAGACTGAGGATCACCAGGAGTGGGGAACGGGTGGCGACCGTGGCCGCAAGCACAGTGAAGGCTGCCGCCATGAGTCCCAGTCCGGTCAGCATGAGGCGTGTCGCCGAGTAGCGCGTGAGCAGTCGGCTCGCCGGACGGGAGAACACCACGAGCATCGCGGGAGCCGACACATTGAGCAGACCGATTTGCCACGGCGTCCCTTGGCCCCAGAGATGCAGCAGATACGGCGGTACCATGAATCCCACGGCGGTGGCCCCACCCACCACCACCATCGCGCCCATCGATGTCCAAAAGGCGCGCACGGTCCAGAGGCTCCGCGGGACCACGGGCGCGCGGGCGACGCGCTCGAACCCCACGGTCGCCACGAAGGCCAGGCCAGCCCCCACGCCACACAGCAGGCGGATGCTCGCGCCGGGGGTGGTGAGTGCCAGTAACCCCAACCCGACCGTCACTAACACGCCGCTGTTCCCGATGAGGTCCAGCCGCTCCCCCGTATGGCGGGGCGTCCGTCCCGCAGCCTGTCGGCGGAGGAGGACCATGAGGGCCAGAGTGACCGGCAGATTTATCCAGAACAGGATACGCCACGAGGTCCACGTGAGCAGCACACCGCCGAGGGTCGGACCGATGACCGGTCCCAGTCCTTGCCACATGGCCAGCGTGCCGGTGGCCACGCGGCGCAGGGATGCTGGGAGGTCGACTGTGGCGAGGGCAATCGCCGTGCCTTGAATCATCGCGCTGGCTAAGCCTTGCGCGGCTCGGGCCGCAATCAGCGCGCTCAGGGTGGGGGCGGCTCCGCAGGCGCTAGAGGTGACGGCAAAGCCGATCAAGCCCCACCCAAAAATGCGGGCCGGTCCCCATCGGTCGGCGAGACGGCCCCACACGAGCACTGTCGCGGCCAACACCACGGTGTAAGCGGACACCGCCCACGCTATCGTGGCTGCGGTCGTATGCCATGCCGTCTGCAGACTCGGCAACGCGACATTGATGATACCGGTGTCCAAGGTGGCTAAAAAGAGACCCAGGCCCGCCACCCACACGATGCGGGGAGTGTGTGTCGTCGTCATAGTATGATGATAGACGCCGAATATTTTGAGTGCCATCGAAATGACCTCAGGAAGTGTGGTCCCGATCGAGATCGACGAGGCGTTGGTGCGCGCGGGCGCGCTGCTGGGCGATCGTCGGCGCCTACACATGCTCATCACGCTCGCCAGCGGACAAGCCTGGCCGGCGGGCGAGTTGGCCCGCCAGGCCGGCATTCCCCCGGCCACGGCCACCCATCATTTAGAGCAGCTCGTCGCGGGCGGTTTGCTGCAGGTGATGCCCCAGGGCCGCCACCTGTACTACCGTCTGGCGTCTCCCGCGGTGGCGGATCTGCTGGAACGCTTGGCCGTCGTGGCGGGGCCCGCCCCGACCCGCTCGTTGCCGGGATCGCATCAACGCGACGCCCTGCGGTACGGACGGACCCGCTATGCGCACCTGGCGGGACGACTGGGCGTGGCCTGGTGCTTGGTGAAAAGGAATTGCCCAAACTAGGGATACGCTTGCCGACCTGATTCGGGGCCCGTCGTGCTCTCTCTGTCGTCTGGCTGGATATCCTTCGAGATGCGAATCCGAGATTCGGGGGCGTAGCGCAGTAGCGTCTGCGCTTCACCATGGTTCATACCCGCCGTCTGCGGATTCCAACCAGCGGTTGGGTAGCATGCCGTCAATACGAACCGCATATTCCAACCTTGGCCGGTCGTGCTGAGAACGGAAGATTGAGCCAAGAAACGAGGAAATCCAACCACATTTTGCACATAGCCGTTTGTTGTATCAGGCAAATTTATGGATGGGGACAGTTTGCTTTGACTTGCCCGTTATCATACAATAGCGTCTAACAATATGGTGATGGTCGATGAGCCCAACCTACGGAATATCGGGAGTGGACAGAGAATCGGCGGACGGTGCGAGCCGGGCATTCCGGATTCCTTCTCATAGGGGGAGACTGCGGGGAGCCCGTTAGCGCTCGTGCAAGGGAGCCCCCAAGGGGGGCTAACTGGGGTGGTACCGCGGGCTGTTGCTCGTCCCTAGATGGCTAGGGATTTTTTTATTGGAGGAAGAGGCCGTGGCAGAAAAGATTCAGGCAACCGATCGATATGACGTCAAACATGTCGAATCATACTGGAGGGAACGGTGGGACGCGGACAATGTGTACCGGGCGGAGCGTTCGTCAACCAAACCCAAATACTATTGTCTGGAGCAATTTCCGTATCCCTCGGGTCATCTACACATGGGACATGTGCGCGTGTACACACTGGGCGATGTCATTGCCCGCTACCGACGAATGCGCGGATATGCGGTGCTTCATCCCATGGGCTGGGATGCGTTCGGTATGCCGGCAGAGAATGCGGCGATTCAATCGGGGATTCCTCCGAAAGTCTCTACCCTGGCCAATATTGAGTATATGAAGCAGCAGATGCGGCAAGTGGGATTGTCTTTTGATTGGGATCGGGAAGTGACGACTTGTTCCCCCGACTACTATCGCTTTACCCAAGAACTGTTTTTGCTCTTTTTTGAGCGTGGACTGGCGTATCAGCGAGAAGGGGCGGTCAACTGGTGTCCCAGTTGCGAGACGGTGCTGGCCAATGAACAGGTTGAAGAGGGTCTATGCTGGCGTTGTGATTCGGTTGTCACTAAACGCGACCTGACTCAGTGGTACTTCCGCATTACCGAGTACGCCGACCGGCTTATGGCCGGATTGGAGACGGTCGAATGGCCGCAGGACATTAAGGTGCAGCAAATCAATTGGATCGGCAAAAGTGAAGGCGCGACGGTCGAGTTCGATGTGGAGGGCATCGAGGAGCGGGTTACGGTATTCACTACGCGTCCGGATACGCTCTACGGGGCTACCTACTTGGTGTTGGCGCCGGAGCACCGTCTGGTGGAAAAGTTGATTCAAGGGCGACCTGAGGCGGAACGGGTTCGAGAATTTGTAGCCCAAGAGCGGCAGGTGAGCGATATTGAGCGGACTGCGGAAACCACCGAAAAGCGGGGAATCTTTACCGGAGCCTACGCGCGCCATCCGTTGACCGGCGCCCGCCTTCCCATTTGGGTAGCCAACTACGTATTGGTCGACTATGGAACCGGTGCTGTCATGGGCGTTCCGGCACACGATCGGCGCGACTTTCTCTACGCCGCCAAATACCAACTGCCGATTCGGCAGGTGGTGAGGGCCCAGGACGGCGGCGAGGGCGAGTTGCCGTATCTGGCACCCGGTGTGCTAATCGATTCCGGACCATTCACCGGGATGGACTCGGAGGAGGCCAAACAGGCGATTGCCGCCGAGCTCAAGCGGATGAGTCATGGCGATCTGCGCGTCTCTTACCGCATGCGCGACTGGCTCATATCGCGTCAGCGCTATTGGGGAGCGCCGATCCCGATTATCCACTGCCCCGCCTGTGGACCTGTCGGCGTGCCCCGTGACCAGCTTCCGGTGTTGTTACCCGACAATGTTGAGTTCACCGGCCAGGGTGCGTCTCCCCTGGCGGCGGTCAAAGAGTGGGTGGAAGTGGCCTGTCCCCGATGCGGCGGGACGGCCCGGCGCGAAACCGACACGATGGACACGTTTGTTGATTCCAGTTGGTACTATCTCCGCTACACCTCCGGCGGGAACATCGAAATGCCGTTTAACCCGGCGGATGCCAATTACTGGATGCCGGTGGACGAATATGTGGGCGGCAAGGAACATGCGATTTTGCACATGCTGTATTCGCGATTTTTTACCAAGGTACTGCATGATGCCGGCCTGGTGGCAGTGGAAGAGCCGTTTCAAAGCCTTTTGTCGCAGGGAATGGTGGTTTATGGCGGAGCGAAGATGTCTAAGTCTAAGGGCAATACCCTCTCTCCCGAGACCATCCTGGCTGAATGGGGCACTGATGCCACCCGCCTGTTTATGCTGTTTGCCGCTCCGCCGGAAAAAGATTTTGAGTGGTCACAGCAAGGGGTTGAAGGCTCATACCGTTTTTTGCAGCGCGTCTTCCGCCTCGTAGTGCGGGCCTGGCAACACGGCCACGATGAGGAAGCGGTGGCTCGGCTCATGCGTATGGAGGCCCGCACTATTAAAAAGGTGACTGAGGATCTGGGTGAGCGCCGCGCCTTCAATACGGCCGTAAGCGCGCTAATGGAATTTACCAATGCGCTGTATCAAGATATTGAGGCGGTCCCCGCTGCCGCTCAGGTTCGCCTGCTGGAAACGCTGACGACGCTGTTGGCGCCCATGGCGCCCCATCTGGCTGAAGAACTCTGGTCGCGTCTTGGCCACCAAACCAGTGTGCACGCGGCCGCCTGGCCCGAGTACGATGAGGCCGCCTTGGTTGAGAGGGAAATTGAGATTGCGGTACAAGTAAACGGCAAGGTGCGGGGTCGCATGATGATTGGCGCCGATTGGGAGCCCGCGCGGATCGAACAAGCGGCCCTGGCGCATGAGGCATTATCCACATATCTGGCCGGCCGCTCGGTGAAAAAAGTGGTGGTGATTCCGTCTCGGCTGGTGAATGTGGTGGTCGCTTGAAGACTGTCTTGGCACTAGCCATTGCGGTATCATCGGCAGTCATTGGGGCGGTGGCGGGCCGGTCTCGCCGCCCCTTGGGCCGTTACTCTATGGGGCAGGTCATCATGATTAGCGTCGTGGCGGTGTTGGTGGCAGAAGGTGGTACCGTCTTATGGGTGGGCGCGCCTGGGTCTGTGGTGCAGCCGGTATTAGGCGGATTGGCGCTGGGTTTTGTCGCGGGGTTCTTCAGCGGGCGGAAGCCCCCGCCTCCGGACCAATTGCCGCCGAGTCGCCCCCCGCGCTAGTGAAAAGCCCCCGCGCATATCCGCGGGGGCTTTTTTAGTGCTGCGGTTGCAGCGAAATTCGGCGGCGGTGCCCGGCCGCTTTGTGTGCCGTGATCGATAAGAGGCCGTGGCGCCATTGGGCGTCGGCGGCATCCGGATCAATTTCGCTCGGCCACGAGAGTACCACGCGAAACTCATTCTCGGCCTGGGCCCGGCGCTCTCCGGGACAGGGAGGGAAGTGCCCATGCACGCTCACCGTTTCGCCATCCAGGTCAATCTCGACCTCTTCCGGGCTGACCCCCGGTAGCTCAAACTCCGCAACGTAACCGTTTTCCACTTGGTGCAGATGGGTGCGCGGTCGACTGGTGTCAAGGCTCCAGTCCTCCCGCATTCGGTTCCACATGCGTGACATATCCTCGCGCAGACGGTCCATATCGGCGCCGTCCCAACGCATTAAGGTCACACGGATCACCTCCGGGTCTCAGTATGTCCGAAGTGCCTACGAATCTTGTATAGAGTGCGGCACCGGATCACTCGTTTGGTCTTCATCCAAGTATAGTTGCTCGGTGTCGGTGTCATAATGGAAGAGATCGGCAAAACGGCCCCAGTTGATTGCGGTCATCAACTGACGTTCCGCTTCGTTGACGGAAAAATGTTCCTCAAGAATGTCCGTGAAAAACTCTTTGTTCATGGCATGATTGGCTTTTGTGCTTAATACTCGCGTAATCATGCGAACGATGGGGATGTCTTTCAGTTGTTCACGGATAATGGCCTTGCGTTCATTAACGTCCTTCTCCACGAAGGCGCTGCCAAGTTCGGTGATGAAGAGGTCACCTTCGCGGACTTCGGCCAGGTGAAACAATTCGGCGGTCTCGGTGACCGGTAGAAGGTCGTCGACTTCCAAGAATAATTCCGCCCCGAGGTGATACAAATCGTCATGGCCGCCCCGGTCCGCCACCAATTCCAAGAGTCCCGACAGCATGGAAATGTGGCCGTAAGGAATAGGCTTAAGGCGTGGACGGGCTGGCTCCTGACCGTCGACCTCCTGCGGTTCCGATGCGATCGTTTCAATCTCGGGCTCGTGCTCATCCCACCCGGTGACAATTTTGTAGACCTGGTCGACCATCTGCACAAACTCGGGTGATTTACGGTTTCGCGGAAATGGCAAGAGGTTGGGAAAGTCCGCTACCACGCGCGCAGGATTTTTGGATAAAATCACGATACGATCGGCCATGTAGACCGCTTCTTCAATACCGTGCGTCACCATAAGAATGGCGCGTGTGGGAATGCGCGATTCCAACCACAGATCCAAAAGTTCCGACCTAAGGTTCTCAGCGGTCAAAAAGTCGAGGGCGGAAAATGGCTCGTCCATGCAGAGAAGTTCGGGATCGACCGCCAGCGCACGGGCAAACCCCACTCGCTGCCGCATGCCACCGGAAAGCTCCTTGGGGAAGGCGTCCTCGTAGCCGCCCAGTCCGATTAAGTCGATAAGTTCGATGGCGCGCTGCCGCCGCTTCTCCGGCGGCGTGCCTTTAGCTACTAGACCCAGCTCGACATTTTGCTGCACGGTAAGCCAGGGGTATAAGGCAAAACTTTGGAACACCATGGCGGCTCGCGGATTAGGTCCCTCGATGGGCCGATTCTTATATAAGACCGTGCCGTATGAGGGCCGAGACAGGCCGGTGATGATGCGCAAAAGCGTCGACTTGCCTGAGCCACTGGGGCCTAGTAGGGCGATAAATTCGCCGGGCTTGATATCCAGGTTGATGTCGTCCAATACCCGGATGTCATAGTTGTCGGGCTGCTTATACATTTTGGTCACACCTAGCAGGCGGACCAAGCTGTCGTTCTTTGCGTCTTTCTTGATGAGGGTGGCTGCCATGGATATGCCTCCTCAGCCGTATTCTTAGGATACGGAATACCGTTCGGTCGCTTTGTTGTACAAGCGCCGCCAAATTAACCGGTTAATCAAGACCACAACTAGGGCTAGAAACCCGGTGGCCAACAGTAGAACTGAGAACCCATGATGCTGCGACGAACGGGCAATGATCGCACCGACGCCAAAAGCGGTGTAGATGTGATGATGAAAGCTGACATATTCGGCGACGATGCTGGCATTCCAGGCGCCGCCAGCCGCGGTGATGAGCCCGGTAATTAAAAAGGGTGCGATCGCCGGTAGGATTAATGTTGTCCAGACCTTGGTTCGATTGAGCCGAAACATCCGGGTGGCCTCGCGTAAATCTTCCGGAATGGCGGAAGCTCCGGCAATCACATTAAAGAGAATATACCACTGGGTTCCGAGCACCATTAAAAGCACCGACGCCACGTTCAACCCACCCCGCATGTGAATGAGAATGGCGACCAGACCCGGGAATAGGGCGGTCGCTGGTACCGAGGCAGCAATTTGTGTCACTGGGGTCAGCCGGGCCGCCCAGTCGCGGTTCAACCCGATAAAGACGCCCACCGGAACGGTCCATATGACTGACACAGCCAGGGCAATGGTGACGCGGGCCAATGTGGACAGGGTAGCCAGTAGCACCACTTCGATTTCGTTCAGACTTAGCCGGCTCAAGAGTCGGGCCGCCCCTTGCAGTGCCGTGACGATGACCACCACCACAAATGCCACCGCCAACCACCGCACCAAACCCACTAGTGTCGCCACCGGTTCATTTTTGCGGACCCGCGGCAGAGTTTGGGAAAACAGCCGATCACTCCATTCTGTCATCGGGATCCACACCGTCCGGCCCATCCACTCCAACAGCACCGAGCGCCGTAGTACGCGTAGCACCACTGACCGAGGCCGCTCGGCGCCTTCAACCATTTCCATTTTAAACTTTTCCGCCCACGCCAATAGAGGACGCCAAATCAACTGGTCCATGAGAACGATGACCAGTACCAACGTGATGAGTCCAGCAAGCTCCGCGCCCCAGCGTCCTTGATTGGCGGCTGTTTGCAGGTACGATCCGAGGCCGCGCAACTGATATGAGCGGCTTCCCAGCGAAAACATTTCCGCCGCCATTAAAAAGAACCAGCCGCCGGCCCATGACATCATCGAATTCCATACCAAGCCCACCATGGCGTAGGGGAGCTCCAGGGTGCGAAATCGCTGCCAAGACGACAGATTAAGTGATAGAGCGGATTCCCTGAGGTCGCGCGGTACGGTAATGAAACCGTGATAAACGGCAAATACCATATTCCACACTTGGCCGGTGAAAATTAAAATGATCGAGGCGAGATTCACTCCAATACGGGAACCGGGAAACAAGGCCACGAACGCTAAGAGCACCACCGGCAAAAACGACAACACCGGAATGGACTGCAAGATGTCCAACATGGGCAGCATAATTTTTTCCGCGCGCGGGTTGAACGCAGCCACGTAAGCGTAAATCAAGGTGAACACGAGGGAAATGGCGTACGCGGCCAGCATCCGCAGCCATGAATAGACCGCGTCAAGTGGCAGGTGCCACCAGGTAAGCGAGATGCGTCCCGCTTCGGCGGTGTATGGGTGCGCATGCGTCGCCCAGGCAATAACCACCGAGATGAGCGCCAAAACGGAAGCGCCCACCAAGATATCGGCTATTCCCACAGCTGGACGTTCGCGGGCGTCCCCCATGTCCGCTCCCTCTCCTCATGGCTGATTTTGGCGGTTGCGGTGTATCGGGATCGGATCGGCTGTGCATGTCGCACCCCCTTTGGGACCCTTGAGCCAACACCTTGTAAATGACACGATGCGCCGAGCCTCCCTTATCTTACCCCGATCCCGGATTGGAGGGAAGACGGCTTGGGCTAGGAAAGCTTTGAACAAAAAAGGATTATGTAAAATTTTGTCGAAAAATTCATTGAGTACAGAGCGCCCCAATCCAAATCTTGAGTCAAAACCCAAGGGTGGCGAGTTATGCGGGAGAATGGTATCAACGGTTTTGTGTTTCCGCTCAGCAGTTCGGTTGTCCTGGTTAACGATTTTGCTGTGCGGCGTGACAGTTTGGACGTTTTGCCGATACCGTTGGCGTTCGTCCTGGAGGGCGACTGGGTCTGGTTTAATCGTACGGCTCAGGATCAGGGTGCGCTGAAGGGACTCCAAAGCCGGGCAGCCAACGCCCCCGCTGAGAACGTGCAAGCGGCCGAATCGCCGGAGGCATATCGCCGTGATTTACCCCCGTTCAATCCCGCGCGCACGACACCGGTCTATAACCTGGATGGCGAAGTGGTTGGGCATCTGGCCTGGCCTGACAATGCCGTTGCGGCCTGGGCAGCGGAACTTCTGGATATCGCGGTGTTGGTCGCGCGTGAGGGGAAAGTAGTCTGGGCCAACGGGGCCGCTCAGCAATTGCTGACAGTGGAAGTGGGCGCGGACTGGGATACGTTAGACGGATTTCCCACCTGGGCGGAAATGAGCTCGGCTGAGGGCATACATCATATTGGAGACTTTGAACTGAAATGTCGCATATCGGGACCCTACGTGGTGGCGCAATATAACCAGAGGATCGCGACCGCTGAATCGAGCCTGTCTATGGAGCAGGTTGCCAGCATGGTTCATGAAATCCGAAACCCCCTCGCGGCGTTGGGCGGCTACGTGGAGATGGCGCAGATGGAAGCGGACGCCAATGCGTCTATCTACTATGACCGAATGATGCGGGAAATCGACCGGCTCAGCCGACTGACCTCGGATTTGATGTCGGTCTCCCGGTTCCCAACCGTGAATCCTCAATGGACCCGATTGGACGCGGTCGTAGATAACGCGTGGCTGGCTGCCTTTCAAGGCCGCCGCAAACACAAAAAAGTGATTGCACTTAAGCGAAGCTATCCGCCCGATCAACACGTCTTTGCCGATCCCGATCGACTCCAACAAGTGCTGACTAACCTTATTAAAAATGCGGTGGAGGCCATGTCGCGGACCGGAACTGAGGTCGAGGTCGTTTGTCAGGCGGCTCAAGACCGCGACCTCATCATCGTGCGCGACGACGGGCCGGGGCTATCTGAACAAGATTTGGCGAAACTGTCCATTAAACGCTTTACCACCAAAAAATCCGGCAACGGCCTCGGGCTCATGATTGTCCGTCGCATCGTACGTGCGCATGGCGGCAGCATACGTATTGTATCGTCCGGCGGGTTGATGGTGGAACTGTCCTTTCCGTACACGAGTTAGCTCTTCGTTTCTGAGGAACACGGACCTCGTGTCCCGTCGCCATAAACCAGCCCGACAGACAGGATCTTGAACGTCAAGCCGAACTCGGGGCCGTAGACAGTCGCCATCTCCTCCCTTTGGTAGGGTGGTGAACTCTTGGTACAATGTTAGCCAAAGGAGCGTCCAATGACTATTGAAGAGGCCAGTCAGGTTCTTAAACGAGGCCGCCTTGAACCCGTGTATGTTCTGGCCGGGCCTAATCGATTTTGGCGATCGCAATGGCTTAGCCAAGCCCGGCGCACGTTTCTTACGGATGACGCCGATAACACGGGCTTGGTCCGATTAGAGGCGCCTTCGGATTTTGGCCAGGTGCGGATCGAACTCGCCGCTTCGGGGCTCTTTTCGTCGAAGAAAATGGTAGTTGTTGACGGTCCCCGTTGGACCAAGAAGGAAGACACCGTCCGCGACTACTTGCAAGCGCCGGTATCCGATAGTCTGTTGGTGCTGTTGGAAGATACGATGTCGGCGTCTTGGGAAACGGCGGTGGGCCGTCATCGACTGGTGGAACTCACCCAGTTAAGTTCTGCGGCCTTTCGTCGATTTGTTCGCGACGAGGCGAACAAGCGTCATATTCGCTGGGACCGAGACGGCTTCGATGTGTTTTGCCGTCTGGTTGGAGGTAATGAATACCAAGTGGTCGAGGAACTGGAAAAAGCGCGGCTATGGTCGCCGGATGTTGTTACCGCCAATGATGTGCGTGAAATGGTCCACCCTATCGCGGTAGAACAAAAGCCCTGGGACGTTACGGATGCGCTGATACGGCGTGATGGATCGGACGTGTTGCGGCGGGTGTGGGAGCACCTTTCGCGTGGAATGTCACCCTTGTTTTTGTTTATCATTCTCGCGCGCCAGGTTATTCAGATTGACCGGGCTCGGCGGGCGGCCCGAATGGGAAGAACGATGGCCGAGTTCCAACGTGACGAAGGTGTTAAGGACTTTGTCGCGCAAAAGGTATGGCGTGCGCAGCGAACCTGGGACGACGCGACGCTTGCCCGTTTGTTGGCTTGGGCCCCGAAAATTGATGTGGCTATGAAGACTGGCTACGGCGAGCCCGAGGTGTGGCTGGTATTTTGGGTGGGGCTCATGTTAGAACAAAAAATTCCCCCCGGTCGACAACGCGGGGGGCGAGCGGTACGCATTTAGCTGGCGGACTTTTGCGCTCGTTGAAGGCGGAGCGCCAACCGCGATTTGCGCCGACTGGCATTGTTGCGGTGAATCGCGCCTTTTTGCGCTGCCCGGTCTAAGCGACCGTAGCAAAATCTTAGCGCCGTTGCCGCCGCCTCCAAATCACCACGGTTCAACGCATCGTCAAAACGCCGCACCGCAGTCCGGACCATGGTCTTGCGAATCTTATTGCGCAATGTCCGCTTTTGGGTTTGACGGATGCGCTTTTTGGCAGACTTAATATTGGCCACCACGATACCTCCTAGCGCTAAATTATATCATGGCCCGAAAAGGTGGTAAAGTACGGATGCTCCGGCCTCCCGGATCCTGGGCGGGACAACGAGGTGGCCTTGTGGGCGTCGGACCTGCTGGGCATCTCCGGCCGGGCGATGTTGGACCGCTTGGTCGCCGGGGAAACCGACCCTCGGTGCTCGCCGACCTCGCCGTCGACCGGTTGCGTAAGAAATATGAAATATGACAGGCCACCGAGGCGAGTTTGATGGCAGTACTTTTTGCACTCGATTAATATCCCGGGCGCTAGGCTATTTTTGACTGCAACGACAATTTTCTCAGAACCGCGATGCGTGTACAATAGAACGTGTCACCGTAAGCAATTTGGCCAGGGGTCTTAGAATCCGACCATCGGACAGATTGTTATCCGCCCTCGCTTTTCGCCCAAGTAGGCACCTCCCAATCATCGCCGAAAGCGGTGCAGGATCATGAAGGCAATGCGCGACAACGTTGTCACGGATTTAAGTTTATACGAGGAGGAACTGAGCCATTGACTAAAATCTCAGATAAGGTGATGGCACAAATTAGGAACAGTATGGCGTCCACCTCCAAAAGAAAGATTGTATCGTTAGCGGATTTCCTACTCCCACAAGATGTCAAAACGGCTGACCAACTCATTGGTATGGGATATGATCCAGTGCATGCGGCTTATATTTCAGCTCAAAATTTCTTATCCTATTTTGCCGAAATGATTTCAGTCTTTCCTGCCCTAGAAGAATTTTGGGAAGTTGGGGACTTTGCCATAACAGAATATATGCCGTCGGGCCTTCCGCTCAGTCCGCTGACACAAAGTTACTTTAGTGGTTGGCTATATTTAGATGTGTTCTTCGGGCCGTATAGAGAAACCATTGGTACGTGTCTAATCGACACATATAACGCATTGTCGAAAGACGGTTCGCACATGATTGAAATCATCCGCACTATGCAGGATTCAAGAATGGGTCTCTATGAGCATTGCGGTTTAACAGATAAATACGTCATATTGAGGGAACTGACTTCTGAAAGAGAAGAGGTCTGCCTGGTACCTGCGGGTTATCGCGGTAAGAAGGGACAACTGTGGTTTGTCAGAGTTTTGCCGTCGTTTTTGGAGAAGCATCCCTATTCTATTGTTTTTACTACGCCTTATATTATTAAAAATCCTGGAAAAACCGAGTGGCTCGAGTACTTTTCTCGATTACTCCCAATGACGGACACCCGGAGTACTGCCTTATCACTATTCATGAAATATGGTCTAACGAGGTTTTATTGGCCCGAATATATTTTTAACGCCTACTGTGGCGGTCAAAACGATGCTATTTATCTCAAGGGACTACCACAACAAACCAATTCGTTCAAAAACTCCAAAATAAATCCGGCGTATGACCTATAAAACGGCACGGAGCTTGTGTCAGGCTTACTCGCGTTCATCGCACCCAGTCTACACGAGGCAGACGGGTAAAAAACCATACCGACGGGCCACGGCCAGCGCATTCCTGTATGGATTTGTGCTCACCCGGCTCTAGCATAATGACTCAGAACCGACGTTTGTTGGATGGACAGCGTGCGCGGTCGTTCTGCCGCATATGCGAATGGCTCCCGTTTGCCACATTCGTGATCGGAACCTTATAGGCGGCTTACTGAACTGATTGGCGCTCCGATTTTTTCCTAATCAGGTCTACTCCTCCAGTTTTTACCATACCCTTTTCTCAGGGGGGGATGGACGGTGGCTCGCTGGCGACTACCCGTAATCATTTGGTTTTTGCGTGGCAGCAAGAACCGCTATGGGAACAAAAGGCGGCCCGTGACGCACCAGCGGAGGATTCCCTGGGCCAGCGCCACTCTATACGGCGGCACTCTTTTTTTGGCGGCGGCGGTACTCTGGAAAGTGCCGGCGCGGCCGACAGTTATTCCGGTGTCCATCTATCCGGCTCTGCCATCCAAACCCTCCTGGATGGATAAACGATTGGCTAGTTGGAAAGTCCACCCAACGACCTTCCGCTCGTGGCTGAATCAGGGGATTGCCCTGTTGGGATTGGTCATGGACCCCAGCGATGTTCAGGCACACGTCAATCAGTTGTTGGCGACAGGTCTTCACACCATGACCGGTGTGCCCTTGAACAATCTGCCGGCACTACTCCGGCTTGAAATCCCCGCGTTAGCAACGGTTCATCCGGCGAAGGCCAGGCCGAGGTCAGAGCCTAAACCGCCGCGAACCAAGGCACAGAACGAGGTGGATAAGTCGCTTCCAGGGGACGGCGGCCGCGTATGGGCGGAACTGGGACAAGACCCTGTTGTGGGCATATATCAGACCCACAGCCATGAATCATTTTGGCCGTATGTACCGACGGGATCGGCGACAGCCTATTCCACCGACTGGTCAAAAACAATTGTGCAAGTGGGTTGGTGGCTGGCGGTCGACCTACATCAAAGTGGTATTGCGGTGGTGCAGTCGCGGGTCAACAACATGTCCGAGGGACTCTTGGCCAGCTATAACAAGTCATATTATACTGCCAAACGGCTCTTAAAGTGGTACCCGACCGTTCGGATGCTGATTGACTTACATCGGGCTCCCCAAAACGTGCCGCCGGCCTTAATCCAGGGGAACAAGGTCTCTAAAATTGCGATTGTCGTCGGAACCAACAAGCTATTGCCCAACGAATATTGGCATCAAAACTTGGCCTTTGCCCTCAAGCTCTCCAAGGTCCTCGAGGAGGTGGCTCCGGGAATCTTGCGTGGTCAGGGCATCGAAACCGTTCCTTACCGGTACAATCAGCAGTTGATGCCCGCCGACGTAATGATTGAGGTTGGCGGGCCCAATAGCACGCTAGCCGAGGAACGTTACGCCGTGCACGATCTAGCCGAAGCGATTGGCCAGCTGGTGCACAGCGACGGTCTGCCCAAGGCGCAATGAGGGTCGCATGTACTAAGTGTCCGGTCGGCCGATTCCAACCGTGGGTCTCAGCCGGTCGGGGATTTACGACTGGGGATTGGTCAAAGTGATCAGTTAAATGCGCGCGTAAGGCGCTCAATATGACCTGATGCTGGTGAGAGTCTGCCATAGTCTGGGCGAAAGGAGCCCATTTTAGGCCACATTTCATGACGGACTGGTGTTCCTGGACGAATATCGACTCAGAACCGGGAAGGTTCACGGATCTCTGCCTCCCTTAAGCAGTACGGGCCGTTGCCGTGTGGGTGATTCGGCGCCGAATTTCGTTGACCCCGCATGTCCGCCGGGGATACCATAAAAGAGGGGGGATAGCGGTGATTTGGGACCGGGGAATGGAAACGATGGACCGGGATCGGCTTCAAAGCCTGCAAAAGACACGCTTGAATTGGACCTTACGATGGGCTCGCGAGCGTCTCCCTTTTTACCGCGAACGTTTACAGAATATTGTCAAGCTTGACGAACGTGCCGCCGACGCCATTGAGGAATTGCCCTTTACCTATAAGAGCGACCTCCGCGACCAATATCCCTTGGGTTTCTTAGCGGTCCCGCGGGAAGAGGTGCGGCGGTATCACGCGTCGAGCGGTACGCGGGGCAAGCCCACGGTGGTGGCCTACACCGAACGCGATCTCACCCTGTGGTCCGAGGTAGTGGCGCGGTCATTAGCGGCGGCGGGGATGGAACCAGGACAAACGCTACAAAATGCGTACGGTTATGGACTCTTTACCGGCGGGTTGGGCCTTCACCAGGGGGCAGAACGCTTAGGCGTGTCGGTCATTCCGGCTTCCGGCGGCAACACCGAGCGACAGGTGCAACTGATGGTCGACCTCGCTCCCGACGGCCTGGCCGCCACTCCCAGTTACGCCCTGTATATCGCCGAAACCATGCACCACATGGGAATTTCCTCCCAGGATGTTGCCGTGAAAACCGGGATATTTGGTGCGGAGCCTTGGACTGAAGGGATGCGGGAACACTTGCAGGAAGGGCTCGGCATTCAGGCCGTGGATATTTACGGGCTATCCGAAATCACCGGGCCGGGCGTGGCGATTGAATGCGTGGAAGGCAAAAACGGACTTCATGTGTTTGAGGATTTTTTCTTTGTGGAAGTGGTCGATCCCAAGACGGGACAACGTGTAGCTCCCGGTGAGACTGGAGAGCTGGTGCTGACCACGCTTAGCAAAGAGGCCATGCCCATGATCCGTTACCGCACCGGCGACTTAGTCAGCGCCAATCCCGAGCCGTGCGTGTGTGGACGCACGTCGCTCCGCATTAGCCGGATCCACGGACGATCGGACGACATGCTTATTGTTCGCGGGGTCAACGTGTTTCCCAGCGAGATCGAGCGGGTGGTGCTGAACCAACCGGGGGTGAGCGCCCATTATCAGTTGGCGTTTGAGGGCCATCCTTCGCGGCCCGAGTTGGTGTTGGAGGTGGAGGAAACCTCGCCCGGATCAGTGGATCAAAAAACATTGTCAACACATCTTCGAGCCGCACTCGGTGTGCATCTCACTGTGCGGGTAGTGGAGCCGGGCCGCATTCCCCGCAGCCAAGGCAAAGCCGTGCGGGTGGTCAGGCGAATGGTCGAGACGTAGGCTGGGCCGGTTTTGTCAGGGCTCGGCACCAATAAAGGGAGGGTTTTCCATGGTGTCACTCTTTGCGCTGTATCGGCGGCCTGAGGACGAGGAGGCGTTTTTGTCCTACTATCGAGACGTTCATGTGCCGCTTGCCGCACGCATGCCCGGACTTGCGGAACTTCAGTGGGGAAAACAGGAACTGATCGGCTCGGAGGATCCGTCCGATCCATGGTTTGTGGTGGCGGAGATGCGCTTTAAAGACCGGGCGTCCTTGATGGCCGCCGTCACGTCCGAACAAGGCAAGGCCGCCGCCGAGGATACCAAATACTTTGCCGAGGGGCTTTTAACAATGAGGGTGGTGGAATGGGAGTGAAGTTTCTCCTGCAAGAGCAGCATGGACCCATTGCCCTGCTGCGGCTTCACCGCCCCGAAGTGTTAAACGCGCTCTCCAGCGATTTGATGGAGGAGCTCTCCCAACGGCTTTTAGATCTTGACCAGGACGACAGTGTGCGGGTTGTGGTGCTGACGGGCAACGAACGGGCATTTGCCGCCGGCGCGGACATCCAGGAGCTTAGCGGGAATACAGCCATTAGCATGCTCTCGTCGCGGCAAATCACCCGTTGGGACGCTATTAAACGGTTTTCAAAGCCGCTTATTGCCGCCGTCGCGGGTTGGGCCTTGGGCGGGGGCATGGAACTGGTGATGGCGTGCGATATGGTGGTGGCCGGAGATAATGCACAGTTTGGCCAGCCCGAAATAAAAATTGGGGTCATGCCCGGGGCGGGCGGCACCCAGCGGCTGACCAAGGCGGTGGGCAAGGCGCGCGCCATGGAGATGGTTTTGACCGGGCGCATTATTACGGCGGAAGAAGCGTTGGCGATGGGTCTGATCAATTATGTCGTCGCGCGCGAACAGGTTGTCACTCGTGCGCTGGATTTGGCTAAAACGGTGGCGTCGATGCCTCCGGTGGCGGTGCGGCTGGCCAAAGAGTCCGTATTGACCGCATTGGATACCCCGCTCGACATCGGGCTTGCCCATGAGCGACGGCTCTTTAGTCTGCTGTTCGCGTCCGAAGACCAAAAGGAAGGCATGAGCGCTTTTTTGGAAAAGCGCCCGCCCGATTTTAAGGGGCGTTAGTCACCGGCGCGGGGAAGCCTTGGCAGGCTGAGGCGCTCGGGGTGGGAAAACGCGCTAAGCTCATCTCCGCGGAGAAATCCGACTGTGGTAATCCCCAGCTGGTCGGCCAGGTCAATGCCGAGACTGGTGGGCGCCGCATTAGAGACAATCGCCTCGACGCCCATCGCCCGTGCTTTCCAGACGATTTCGGCGGAGAGCCGACCGGAAAACACTACGTAGGCTTGGGAGAGTGTCGCGGGGTGACTGAGGGCGGCTCCGTAGACTTTGTCGAGCGCATTATGGCGTCCAACGTCGGCACGCGCCAAAAGGAGCGTCGCACCCCGCGCCAGCCCGGCGGCGTGAAGTCCTCCACTGTGCTGAAGCGATGACCAGTCCGAGAGCCGGCCGAATGCCTTTCGCATGTCATCGATCTGAAGCGTATGAGTGACCCGTAGCGGCTCCACCCCCGTCGGGTTGAAAAATCCGGGGCGGCTCTGACCGCAACAGGAACCTAAATAGCGGGACGTCGCGGGTAATGGGCGAAATGCCGGCACCCTCACCCAGATTTGTCCATCGTCGGGACGCCACTGAAAAATTGTGAGATCTTCGGCTCGGGAGATAACCCCATCCCCTGCCAAAAAACCTAGAACCCAATCCTTAAGATCAATGGCGGTAACTGCGGCCGTGACGTATTCGGCGCCGTTGACGAACAGCGTTACAGGCGTTTCCTCGACCACGTCGGCAGCTTCAGTCTGCCATCTTTTGCCGTCAAAGTGGTAGCGGACAATCGGCCGTGTTCCCAAAGACAGGTCGGTCATGCAATAACCCCCCGGCCATATTGTACCGCTTCAGGGCTGCCGGTCATCGCAGCTTTTGCGGAGCATGGGCCATTCGCAACTTTTTACCGAAGGGGGTGTAAAACCCTGGTTTTTTGGCCAGGATTGATCTTGGCGGAGAATTTCAGGGATATTTCAAGGATGATTGGTTTCTGCTAAAATGGAAACAGCTTCCGAAAAAGAAGGAGCGCCAGCAATGCCGACAGTTCCGGATCGTGATGTCAGCACCTATGCTGAATTCCAAGAATATTTCCAGAAAATCCAGACGGCAGGCGCCTTGGATCCCAAGCCCAAGGAATGGATGCATTTGGCACTGGTGTTGCTATCATTGCGAACCCTAAGGTTAACCGCCTCGCTGGTCCGAAGCGCATGAGCCGCAGGACCAGGAAATCACAGAAGTGAGGTGCTGGGGCGGTGCTGGCCATGGTCGACCGCAGTCGTGCGGCAGCCGACGCCCGATACGATTGGTGGCGTTCGCCCAAGGAGGGGTAAGCTCCATGGTAGTCTTTGATGCCTACGGAACCCTGTGGAATATTCAAGGGATTGAAGAGGCGGTGGCGGCGGTCCTTGGCCGCACGCGCAGTGCGAGTGTGCTTGAGCTTTGGCGTAAAAAGCAGCTGGAGTACGCGTGGCTGCGGACGTTGATGGATCGCTATGAACCATTCCGCGAGGTTACCCGCGACGCGCTAAGCTATACCCTGAAAGTTTCGGGGCTTCAAGTCACCGAGGAGGAACAAACGCATCTCTTGGATGCTTGGAACCACCCCGCACCCTTCCCGGATGCGTCCTGGCTTTTGCCACGCCTATCGTCCCAACAGCGAATCATTCTCTCCAACGGCGATGCCGCGATGTTGGAGGCTGGGCTACGGCATTCGGGACTGCAAAACCAGTTGGATGGGATACTCAGTGTGGATTTAGCTGGCCGGTATAAGCCTCATCCGGCTGCATATCGGTTGGTACTAGAGCAATTGGGTGCGGCGCGGGAGGACGTGGTGTTCGTGTCCTCCAATGGTTGGGACATCGCCGGCGCGAGTCACTTTGGCTTTCGTACGATTTGGGTCAACCGCGGTAGGGGACCGATTGAAGAACTTTCGGTGAAGCCGTGGAAGACGGTCTCAAGTTTGAGTGACATCGCATCGATTGGAGAGATGTAGATATGGGCGGAGTGACCGGTCGCGGGTACCATTTTCTACCGTTGTCGCGCAAGTCAGAGTATAATGATGTTAAACAAGCCGTTGTCCGAACTGGGCCGACTTGTCGATGACTGAGGGAGGGGTATGAGTGTCAGAAGAACAAAAGCGCGACATATTCGTTCACTGGCGGGAAGAGGATTACATTGAACCGCCCAAGAACTTTGTCGAGCAGGCGAACATGACGGATCCTGAGATTTACGACAAGTTTAGCCTCGACAATTTCCCGGAGTCATTTGTCGCCCACGCTGAGCTACTGGATTGGTACAAACCCTGGGATACGGTGCTGGACGCCTCCAATCCGCCGTTTTGGCGGTGGTTTGTCGGCGGCCGTCTTAATGCATCGTATAACTGCGTGGATCGCCACTTGCCTCAGCACAAGAGCAAAGTCGCGTATTACTTTGTTGCCGAGCGCGAAGAGGATCCGATTATTGCGGTCACCTATCAGGAATTGTATGCGCGCGTTAATGAGTTTGCGGCCTTGCTGCGCGATTACGCCGGTGTCAAGAAGGGTGACCGGGTAACGATCCACATGCCGATGGTGCTGGAGTTGCCTGTGGCCATGCTGGCCTGTGCCCGGTTGGGCGTGATTCATTCGGTCGTGTTCGGTGGATTCAGCGGGCAGGCCTGCGCCGACCGGATTGTGGACTCGGGCAGCAAGGTGCTGATTACCATGGATGGCTACTACCGCAACGGTAAGTGGCTAAACCACAAGGAAAAGGCAGATATCGCCGTGCAAAAAGCTAGTGAAGGCGGCCATTCCGTGGAGCATGTGCTAATCTTCCAGCGTGAGGCCGGCCATTACGGCGGCACGCCCTTGGTTGAGGGGCGCGATGCCTTGGTTCAGGACCTCTTGCCGAAATACTGGGGGGCTATCGTCGAGCCGGAAGCAACGCTGGCCGAAGACCCGCTGTTTTTGATGTACACGTCGGGCTCCACCGGAAAGCCCAAGGGCGTGCAGCACGGTAACGGCGGCTACTTGTCGTATGTCGCAGCTACCAGCAAATATGTGCTGGATATTCAGCCTGACGATGTCTACTGGTGTATGGCGGACATCGGATGGATTACCGGGCACTCCTACATCGTATACGGACCATTAGCCCTGGGCGCTACCTCGGTTATTTATGAGGGCGGCCCTACCTATCCGGACGCGGGTCGGCCCTGGCGGATTGCGGAGCGATTGGATGTCAACATCTTCCACACCTCCCCGACCGCCATTCGTAGCTTGCGGCAGCATGGAGACACGATTCCCGCGAAGTACAACTATCACTTTAAGCTCATGTGCACGGTCGGTGAGCCCATTGAGCCTGACGTCTGGCGGTGGTACTACAACGTGGTGGGTAAACGGGAAGCCGTGATAGTGGACACCTGGTGGCAAACGGAGAACGGGGGCCATCTCTGCTCCACGATGCCTGCATTGAAAGCCATGAAACCCGGTAGCGCCGGTCCCGGGCTGCCCGGCATTCACCCCGTCATCTTGGACGATGAGGGTAACGAAGTCGCGGCAGGGTCCGGGGAGGGCGGCAATATTTGCATCAGGAATCCCTGGCCGGGTATTATGCAGACCATTTGGCGGGATCCGGAGCGCTTTGTTCGCACCTACTACGGTAAGTACAATAAAGACCCCCAATCCAAGGACTGGCGCGACTGGCCGTACATGGCTGGTGACGGTGCCATGCTAGCCACTGACGGGTATTTCCGCATTTTGGGACGCGTGGACGACGTGATTAATGTGTCGGGCCACCGGATGGGAACCAAGGAGTTGGAATCCGCCGTATTGCAAATCCCGGAAGTTGCTGAGGCGGCCGTGGTCGCAGCTCACGACGACATCAAAGGAAGCGTGCCCGACATATACGTCTCGCTGCATCCCGGTAACTCGGCCAGTGAGGACCTGACCAAAAAGATTGTTGACGCCATTGTACGCGATATCGGGCCAATTGCGCGCCCACGCAAGGTGTGGATTGTCCCCGATCTGCCTAAGACGCGCTCAGGCAAGATTATGCGCCGGATTTTGGCGTCGATCTCAGATGGTAAAGAAGATCTTGGGGATGTCACCACACTGTCCAACCCTGAAGTGGTGGATACCATTCATAACATGGTGACGCCCTAAGCCGAGCGGGGCTTTTATCCCACCCCGCCCGGTTGTTGTCCCAAACCGGATTCAGGCGGATTGTCGGATCAGTTTCTCCGAGAAGCCGGATCCTCTGATACATGATCCTGTTCAATTATAGGAGGGATTGTATGGAAGGCAAGTTGTCAAATCCTGCCCCGTTAGGTCTGGCCGGATTTGCGTTCACCACCTGGATGCTTAGCATGATTAATGCGGGCTGGTTTACCGCCAGCTCGTTGGGCATGGTTGTCGCCTTGGCGATGGCGTACGGTGGAACCGCCCAGATGGTTGCCGGAGTTTTGGAGTACAGGCGCGGCAATACCTTTGGTACCGTCGCGTTCTTCTCCTACGGCGCGTTCTGGTGGTCGTTCGCTCTGTTCGCGCATTATTTCGGCAGCACGGTTCCGCCAGCCTTTGTCGGCTGGTACCTCTTCGTGTGGGGCATTTTCACATTTTATATGTGGATCGCGACTTTCCGCGCCAATATGGCTTTGCAGCTGGTATTCCTGGCATTGTGGCTCACGTTCGTTCTATTGGCTATCGGAAGCTGGGGCGTTTCCGGATTTGGCACCATCGGCGGTTATGTCGGTCTTATTACCGCTATCCTGGCGTTCTACCTATCTGCGGCGGAAGTGATTAACGAAGCATTCGGCCGATCGGTCTTGCCGGTTGGACCGTTCAACCAGCCCGCCTCGACTCCGCCTCCAAAAAATGCCTAATCCTACGTTGCTGTCCTCGGCGTTGCACTTATACAGAAGGCCGGACCGTACGCGGTTCGGCTTTCTTTTATCCTTATTGCCGCTTTGCCCAATGCTGAACATGGGTTGACCAGTCCTCACGGCGTCCATGAACAATTTTTTGCAACTCCTGATTGTCTGAATAGGCGGCGGCAAGATCTTGAGCTTTCCCGTACAGAGCTTTTCCTTCGCCGACATGCCCCGCATAAGTCAGTAGGTCGGCGTGGTCGAGAAGCACTGAGACGCGAAAGAGGATTTCCTCTTCGTCGCTGCGGTCCAGCAGGATCTGGCTGAATTCGAGGACACGTGCAGCGAACTCCGGGTGATTTAACCCAAAGAAGACCGCGTCTTGTAGCACGTTGTACCAGAATCCCTCAATCTCTTGAGTCTTAGCTATCTCTTCCATGGAGCGGTAGGTTGCGAAAACGCCTTCGAAGTCCCCTGCCGCCGCTAATGCGTTGGCCACCGCACTCAGATTGTTCAACAATCGCGTGGGCTGGTCGTCTGGTGCGGTTTTCGCGAATTCCGGAAGGATGTAAATTTCGCCGCCGGGCAAGAGGAAGTGCCAATGATTGGGGTCTAAGTCGGGTGGCAGCCAGTCGATGCAGCACCGCTTAAACTTTCGGCCACTCCCACAAGGGCAACGGTCATTGCGTCCAGTTGTTCGGGCAATTGCCTCGAGCGACCCGGGCTTATTCGCGCCCTGACCCATGAGTTTCAGCCGACCTTGGTACCGAAGAGGGTTGAATGGTGACTGAGACTTCAGCACATCAAAAAGTTCTATGGTGAAGACGTTCCCTATGGCATGAACCGCCCGATGCCGGGTAAAGCCGGCCTTAACCAAGGAGTCTAGCGCGGCAACAACTTCCGGGGGGTCGGACGCGCCATATTGATTTTCAACAATGGCATGCATGACCACGTGCACAAAAGGATTCATTTCGCCCACCAGAAACTCGCCTTTTGGCAAATAGGGCAGCCGTTCCCAGAGGGGATAAAATTCGGGATGTGCCCGCATGGCTTCCAACAGACGTAATTCGTCTGCGCTCAGCTCTGACACGCCTTGATCGCGCATACGCCAAAGCTCATGCATATGTTCCCGGCTGATGTGTTGCAATTGAGCCAACGGCTCGGGGCTTTCCGTGCTGCTCTCCTCCTCGTGAGGGATGGTTGTGCCATCTCCAACACTGTGGTGATTAGCCGGCGGATTCCACTTGGCATCCGCAATGCCACCCAGCAGCGCCATAATAAAGGGTGGATGCGGCTTCATGGCACTTCGAGCAGACTGCCGGCGCCCAAGTGCGTGCCCAGGGATACCAGTCGAAATGAATGGGGCGCACGTCGGTCCGCTGTAAAGCGTGGGCAAAGACTCGGAGCGTCGGCGTCCAAAAGAGGCGGGCTTGGTCTAAAACCACCTCGCAGGTCACCGTGTATGCCCGTTGGATATCCTCCTGACGGTGAGCCCACTCGGCCTGAGTTGCCAGGATTTTCTGTCTCACCCGCGCTCTTCGAGTGTCGTCGGCCGCGGTTTGTAATTGGCGCTCAAGGCCCCGTAGCGTGGTCTCATAATAATGCTGGCTTTGTGCCAACTCGTCGGCCTGTTGGGTTCCATAATCTTTTGCAATGGTCAGACGCCGTGTTTGGATGCGGGCTGAAGCCACAGTTACGGCACGCCAATAGGCTTCGTCTGCCGTATGGATGGGGAGCAGCGAGAGAGGTGGAACCCTATCATCCCAACCGGCGACGGGAGCCCTGTCGAGTGGTCCGAGAAGTGTGGTGATGTCCGCCAAGGTACTCAGATCAATCAGTACGTCTAAGAGTTCTTCAATCATGTCCGCTGTTTGGTAGGTGACGTGAAAGCGGAATAATACCGACGCGCCCCAACCAAAGCGGGTTTCCCTCACCTCTTGAGGACGGCATTTGGCCAAATGGGCCAGACTTCGGATTTTGTCATTCAGGTCGCCCGGGACCTGGAGTGCTTCGGGCATAATCAGGGTAGTATCGGTTTTCCCCCAGCAACGCACCTTCTCTTGCAGGGCTAGGAGGGCTTGTGAGCCATAGCTGATAAACTCGACATCGCGGCGCTCTTGGGCAATTTCCGCATCAAAGGTCACCATTTTGAGAGTGCCGTCCGGCTCCAAGACTTCGTACAGGCCCCATTCCCGGCTGTCTGCCACGAACCCTGCCTCATCCCATACGGCACGTCCAAACTCCTCCAGGATAGATCCGGATCCTACGGAAGCGTTAGGCATCGGGGATCAACTCCTTGAATAAGCTATTGTCAAGTTCTTTGACCCGTTGATATTGTTGTTTTGCCGTTAAGAGCGTGTCTCCCAGTCGGTCCATCTCTTCTTTTAGGTGCCTTTCATCATCGGACGACTGCCAGATCCAGATATCCCACACAACGTCATGAACTCTCCCGCCGCCTGGCCTCTACGAGGCCGAGGCGGGGGTTTCCGAGATCGCTCCCGGAGATTCCTGGCTCATTGATCGGTGCGCCCGGACCGGTGGCCCCAGACGTCTTACGCTGATCTCCCCAGGCGTCACTTCGGACCGCTCCGGCCCTAGCTTCCGAAAAATTCGCGTGCGTTTGTGCTTCGTGGTGAGCGGATCTCCCGAGAGAAGTTTTTGGATGCCGCGCTTGGCAATCACGACCGAGGCATTGTGGTCCGCATTATCCGTATGTCCGCAGTCTTGGCAGACGAATTCGGCTTGACTGAGCCGATTGTCCAGGTTGATGTGCCCACAGACGGCACAT
>JAKACZ010000045.1 GCA_021820965.1 Bacillota bacterium
CAGCGTTCGTCCTGAGCCAGGATCAAACTCTCCATGACTCGTCTCTTGACGTCGATTCGTTCGTACTACCTTTGTGCATGTGGCATGATGATATAGTTTTCAAGGACCGGCACTGTCTTGCGACAGCAAAATTGATTATACGCATCGAGCACACTGTTGTCTAGTGGAAATTGCCGATTTGGATTCTTCGTCACACTGGCCAAATTTTATGCTGCCCACCGGCGCAAACAAAAAACCCACCAATATTATTGCGCTTTACTCCGGCGCCTGAACCGCCGAGACAAAAACGGGATAAGGTAGCGAATAAATGCACTCGGCAGATATAGCCGCAGATGCGGATTCGCCGCATTCTGCCAGGCTTTCCGAGCATGGTTGGGCTCATGGGCCAACAAAAACGCCACCCAAAATCGTAAATGATGCCAGGCCTCCAATGTCGCAAATTCCGCCGATGACAATTGCGAAGTGTCGCGATGCTTGTCGAGCATCGGCTGCATGGTGGCGTAAACCCGCCACACATCCTTACTGTATCCCGTCGGCACATCGCGATACTGAACCAGCGGCCAGTCCACTTTAATAATGGTGGTTTGTCTGGAACTACGAAGCCAAAAATCCCAATCCTCCGCTCCGTCCACCGCCGGATCAAAGCCACATAAGGAGTCGGCCAGTCGTTTTGACATCACTACGGTTGACGTTTGAAATTGGTTCATCGTCAGCAAATCCTTATACTGCAACCGGGTGGTAGGAATCGGGTCGGGCAAGGAGGGAAATTTGCCGCCCCGCACCCAATCTGCGGCAACCAGTTGAACATCCTCTTTTGCCGCGACCGCCATTTGCACCTGCAGCTTGTCCGGATGCCAGCGATCGTCGGCATCTAAAAAAGCGATCCATTCACCGGTGGCCAACCTCAGTCCATGATTTCGAGCTCGCGACGGTCCACCGTTGGCTACGGTTTCAACACGCACGTTGGGAAAGCGACCGCGCACCAATGCTGCCGTATCGTCGCTAGAGCCGTCGTCCACGACGATGATTTCATGCACGGCGTAACTTTGGTCTAGGACCGACGCAATAGCGTCACTAATGGTATCGGCCGCATTATAGGCAGGGATGACCACACTAATGGATACCAATGCCGTCCGCTCCCTTGGGCCGGTCATGCAGGCCGAGCGCTTCCTCCGCCACTTCTGCGTCCTTGATCCGTACCCGGCGTTGGTGGAAATACTGAAACAGTTCGGGCCCCCGGCCGGTCACCAACACACAGTCATCGGCAGCGGCTTGGCCCACGGTCCATCGAATGGCTTGGGCTCGATCCAGTTCAACAGACGCCACCTTGGATGCATCAACCTGACAGATGCCCTCCTCAATTTCGCGAGCGATGTCGAGCGCGTCCTCATCATTGGGACTGTCGCTGGTCAAGACCACGTGGTCGGCCAGCGTGGCTGCGATCTGCCCCATTTCCGGCCTTTTGCCACGATCGCGTCCGCCGCGGGCGCCGAAAACCAGCCAAATCTCCCCTGACACCATATGCCGCACCGTTTTGAGCGATTGAATGAGTCCGTCCGGGGTGTGGGCATAGTCCACGATAACCGTGGGACGCCCGTAATTTTTGAAAACCTGCATTCTCCCGGGAACCTCGGGAAGGGTCGGTATTGCCTGTTCAATGTCGGCTGCATTGACGCCCAGGCGAAAGGCAGCGGCCACGGCAGCCGCCAAGTTATAGACGTTATAGGTTCCGGGATGGTTAAGCCGTGCGGTCATGTCAAACTTTGGATGATACAAACGGACAACCGATGACCAGGGAGTACGTTCCACCACTTGGGCCCGCACCTCCCCGGCTTCTATTCCGTATGTGATCACCGGAGCCGAAGCCCGGCCCATCACTTCCCGGCTGTAATGATCATCGGCGTTAATTACCGCACCTAAGGAGTCCTGAGGCATACGCTCAAACAACAACGATTTGGTGGCGACATAATTTTCCATGCTCCCGTGAAAATCCAAATGCTCGCGGGTGATATTCGTCAATACCGCCAGGTCGAGGCTAACCTGATCGACGCGGTGCTGCGCGATACCATGAGAGGATATTTCAATCACCGCGTGCGTCATACCACTTTCTTGCATATCCCGTAATTGCCCTTGCAAGTCGGGACTTTCCGGCGTGGTTAGGACAGATTCGTACATGCCCCGTCCGTTGTCTACCACCACGCTGGACACCATTCCGCAACGTTTACCGCCTGCGCGAATGAGGGCGGTCAACCAATACACCACCGAGGTCTTGCCATTGGTGCCGGTCACGCCCACGGTGGTCAAATCCTCTGACGGATAGCCGTAGTACGCTGCCGCAATTTCTGCGGCCGCGACACGACTCGACGGAACTCGAAAATATGGGACAGGAACCGTCAAGTCGCTGCGCTCGCCCACCACCGCCACCGCGCCCCGGCTCAATGCATCGCCGATGAAATTATGGCCGTCGGAGGTCGACCCGGGAATGGCAACAAATACATATCCAGGCTTTACCCGCCTGGAGTCTATGGCGACGCCAACAACGGCAGGGCCCACGACCCAGCCGCTGTCAGTTTTTTGGATGCCTGCTGCCATGCCTTGACCTCCTGTGCCGTCCATCGGTATCATTTACTGTTTAGTCCATATCCATGAGTTGAGAGAACGGTGACCGTGGCGCATAGGGCGAGATTCTATCCATATAAGATTAACGGTTTGACGTGGGCGCGCGCAACCCGTTGACACGGGGTACAACCTCGTCTCGCGTACTCTTTCCATTGTATTTCTTCGAGAATGAATGGTGAGGCGTGCGCCACATGCGGGCCTTAGGTGGGAAATTCCAGGGTAGCAGCCATGCCAGAGGATAGTAACATCGATAGCCCGGGCAGCTTCTCGAAGCTTCGATCTTGGGGTTTGTGTAGCTAGAATGATGACACCGAGTCGAGCTCCCGAATCCGTAGTGGGTACACTACGGGTGTCTGGAAAACATTTCCGAGAGGGACTGGTGTCTTATGGAACAGTATACCCGATTCATTGGATTCGACGTGTTCGCCGAAACCATTGTCATTGCCGAGGCTCTGACCGCGCCCGTGATGTGGGATCGATTCCCTACCGTCTGGAGAGTGGGACCCAGTGGGTCCAGCGGAAATCCGACGCGAGGACTCTCCTGGTGTGCTACGAGGCCGGCCCCACGGGGTTCGGGCTGGTGCGGCACCTCCAAGGGCTCCATGTCGCCTGCGAGGTCATTGCCCCGGGGCTGATCCCCAGAAAGCCGCAGACCGGGTGAAGACCGATCGCCGGGACGCCCGTAAGTTGGCCGAAGATTTGCGCGCCGGGAGTTTGACGCCTGTGCATCTGTCGACCCGCGAGGAAGAAACCTTTCGCGATGTGGTGCGAGCCCGGGCGTCGGCCGTCGAGGACCGCCGCCGCATGAAGAGTGCGCTCTTGCGATGGGACATCCATCGCCCGGAGGGCATGTTGGCCTGGCGTCCTCGGTATCGCCAATGGATTCGGACGCTCCAACCAACCCCTCTCCTGCGGGCGGCCGTCTGGATAGAGTGGTTAGGGCAATTAGAGGAACTCGACGCCCGCATCCAGCGTCTCGACACCGCCATTCAACAGGCGATGCCCACACATCCGCTCTATCCTCTCATGCTGGCCTTTCAGGCGCTCCGTGGCATCGACTGGATCACCGCCGCCACGATCGTGGCGGAGGTCGGGGACTTGAGCCAATTTTCCCGCCCTACCGCTCTCATGGCCTTCACTGGGCTCGTCCCGAGCGAATCCTCGACGGGCGACACTCAATGGCGCGGGCACATCACCAAAACCGGCAATGTCCATTTGCGGCGCGTATTTGTCGTCGTCCCTGATTTGTGCCCCGTGGCTGCGGCGTCATTACGGAAGCGGGAGAGCCCTCGTCACGTTGCTATCCGTTAAGACTCCGGTCGAGCACGCCTTCCAACAGGCGTAGCGAATCCCCCAGGGTGCCGGGAATGATCAGCGCATTGAATCCGCTGAATTGGTCGCTCGTGAAATTGTAGTCGGTCACGCCGCGACCGGACCCAAAGTATTTGGGGTTGGGACCCGCGTGGAGCGAGCGGACGGGCACGACGAACCGCAAGCCATCCTCCGAGGCCACTTCCCCCTGACCCCAGATCCGGGCCAACCGGCGCTGCGCATTATAATCCACCAGCGTGGTATTGGCCGCAGCGAGCGTCTCCGCGCGCACGTAATTCTGGGCGACCCAGGTCAGCCGATCATATTCCAGGGCCGGAATGCCGGCGTGGACGACCGGTTCCAGTCCAATGTTGCAGGCTTGCGCCAGCAACACGGCGCACACACTGAGGGCCAAATCCTTGATCCGCTCGCCGCCCTGGCTGACATGGGTGAAGGCGTCGGCGAACCCGGTCCATTGCTGGACTTCCAAGAGTAAATCGGGCAGGGTCGCACGTGGGAGCATCGCCGCGACACGATTCCGGAGTCGGCGGAGGGAAGCCGGTTCCTCCGGCCGATCCAGCGGGCTCAACACCAGGCGATCCTTGCCGGCAAAGGATTCCAACCGGACCGCCGGATTGGTCTCCCATTGCGCGGCGGTGGTGCGATAGGCCAAGTCGAGCGCCTCCCGCAAGGGGCGTAAGGACGATTCGGCATCCACCGCCCAATTCAGCGTCCGGATCGCTTGCGGGCGCACCGCGTCCCAGGCGGTGCCCTGGAGGAGTTTGGCGCGCGGATCGCCGTAGCGTTCGCTGGGGGTCACATACAGGTCGTGGGAGCGGATGCCTTCCAGCACTCGCGACAACACCCAGAAGGTAGGCTTTCTTCCCGATGCGGCCCTTGTCGTCCACGACCACCGTCCGGCAGGCCGCCGTCATCCCCATCGTCGGCGCCGTGGGCCACGATCGGGTCGCCTGGCTTTCGTGCTCGCGGACGAATTCCCACGCGGCGACGGCGCCCTGGCCCGCGGGGGTGGCCTGCCACACGATGGTCGCCAACAGCCGCGGCAGCACCTGCCGGATCTGCGGATAGTGGCACCAGAGTTCCTGAAAAGCGACGGTCTGCTCCGGCGGATGCGTCAAGGTATCGACTTGACGGATGGCGGTTTGCACCGCCTCTTTCGAGACCCGAGCAAAAACGGCCGTCCGTAAATCCGTGTTGGAATCCGGGTCCTGGAGGAGGACTGCACAAACCTCACGCAGTGCCCGAGCGGCCGCATCGAGATCGCGCAGCGTACGCGGGCGCTTTTGGTCCGACCGCCGCTGGGTGCGGGCCAACAGCTCGGTCAAATAGCGCTCTAAGAGCTCAATGAGGTCATCTTGAGCGCGCGCCGTGAAGACGCCCGTAAAGGCCGACCAGGGTTGCGAACCGCCGGTCCTCGGGCATCCGAACAATGGCCTGAGCCCGCAACGTCAGAGCATGCCGCCCGCTACAATGCCCTAGTTAATTCGTCCTCGATCGCCTTCATCATCCCGAAGGCGCCATCGGTTTGATTTGAACACACCACGACCATGGCCCCAAGGTCGGGAAAGACCGCCGAGTGGAAAGCGGCCCCGGGGTCGTATCCCATGAGGAAATACCTGAAAATCTCCCCATCGCGTTGATCGATCCACACGCCATACCCGTAGTGCCAGTCTTCCTCCACAGCCCCGGGGATCCGCGCCGTCACATGCGGCGTCAATAGGCGTTGGGTGCTGGCTGGCGACAACAGGCGATGTCCCAATAGCGCATCCCACAACGCCGCCGCGTCAGCCACCGTCACATACACGCCACCGTCGGCGGCGCCCTTGGCTGGGACCGAATAGATATTTGTCTTCCACCGCCCGTCGGGCAAGTCAATGTACCCCAGAGCTGTGCGCGATGGCAGGGCATCCATTTCAAAGTATCCTGACTGCGTCATCCCGGCCGGCACCAACACGTGCTGTGCCACGTAGTCGGCAAAGGCCTGATGGGTCACCTGCTCGACTACCAGTCCCAGCAAGATGTACCCGCTGTTATTGTACTGGAATCGTTCCCCGACATCCGACTGCATGGGCCGATCCTGAAATAACGGGAGAAAGTCCGCAAGCTGTCGTATGCGATACATGGGACGGTCGACCCACAGGTCTTCGAAATTCTCGATGACGTTCTCATCAAAGTAGTCGGGAACCCCGGCGGTATGCGTTAACAGGTGATGAATGGTAACGCCCGGATCAAACTGGGGAAATGTAAACGGCAGGGAATCCAGAAGCCGGGCGTCCAATGTCAGTTGTCCGGCGTCGACCAACTGATTAATGGCGACCGCGGTCAGGAGTTTAGCACCCGAGGCAATCCCAAAGCGGGTCTTGGTGCTGTTCGGAATGCCCTCGGATCGATTCGCCGCGCCATATGCTTGCTCCACCACGACATGTCCTTCCTGTCGGACCAAAACGGCCCCGGTAAAGCCGTCAGCACCCTGATCCGCCACCACGCGACGGAGACGATTGACATTCATCACTTTCATCCTTTCGATTAACCACGCGCCGGTGCCTTGGCACCTAATCCCGGGTCCGCAAACAGCAAAGGGCTGTGAATGACCGCTGACGCACGCATCCCGGCCCTACACCGATAGAAGGAGCCCGGGCAGCAACACGGCCCGGGCTCCGGCATGGGATTGTATCGCATCCGAAGGTGGCGTCTTGTCATCGTTCATGCCAGGGGGAACCAAGGATCCCCGCAGCAACAACAACTATCTCGTTGATTTAACGAACGATGACCAATATCACGACACACGTCACCTCACGTCACTGTTGGCGATATTCTAATGGATAAAATCGCCAATCGCAATGCGAGGCGACGATCTGTGCCCGATGGCGAAGAGTCCTGCTAGGCACCTAAAACGGGAATAACGGTCCACCGTTTGAGGCGCATCCCGCCACTACCCGTAATGCAGTATCGCCCCCGAATCGTCCTGATTCACTCCGTGAAGGAGATCCTCTGTCCTGTGTTCCTCAACCAGTGGCTCATCCATCGCGGTGCCCCGCGGCGGACATTACCGTGCCGTGAATTTCGTGACGCCGATAACCTGCGTGACGGATACCTTTTCCACGACCCCTTGTACGATGGAGAAGTCGCTCCACCATTCGCTGGTGTGCAGGAGATCGAAATCGAAGATTCGTTCCCAGGATTCTTCCTTCGACATGGGTGCCATGTTCTCCGCCCACAGTCCATGGTCTCGCTCGTCTAAGCTGAGGAACCCGTCATTTAACACCACATGCCACGCGAAGAAGTCAGACAACAGCACCATGCGAGGGTCTACCTCCAACTGGAGGCGAACCCCGATCTTGCCGCGTTCCAAGTGCCCTCCCTGACGCAGGTCCGGTTTCTCTGTCCAGACCCAGATCGGATAGCCTCCACGGTATGTTGGTAGTCGTTTTTCCATTTGGTGCGTCATCCATGTGTACGGTTCTTGAAAACCCTCTTGGCCCCAGGATGGATTCCCCCGCAGTTCCCCCAGGGCTTGAGCTTGTTCCCATGCTTGCCCAGTTTGTATCGTCCAAAATGCCGCCACCGTCGTTCTCCCCGTATCGTTTCAGTCCGCCTGTCTACCGCTTAGCGTCGGGGCCCCTGTCGCGTATTCGCGCGCGAATCTGTGCGATGAAGTGCGCTCTTGCCCCCTATAGTTCCTCAACCGGATCCTGTATTCGTTCGACGCAAACCAAACATGGGGCGAGTCACCGAGAGATCTGACGTCTCTTATGACAGCAGCAAATCCCGTCGGCGTGCCACCTGGAGCACGGTACCCCAGCGACGACGAACCGACTTGTCCGAACGCGGGTTCAGTCGAGCGCGGATTTCGCGGTACAGGGTGTCTCGCTTCTGGTCTTCCATGAGAATGTGATTGGAAAAGGTGTTGAGGAGGTCAATATACTCTTCGACAGGATAAATGCATTCCCAATCGAAGTGCCGAATGTCGACGACCTCGAACAGCCCGGTCGCTTCAATCTCACCGCGGGAATCCGGCAGCTGTCCCGGCCGAGGCCACTGCGCGTCTTGGGGTCTACCCTCACCGGGTGCATCATAGACCGCTTGAATCTCCCGAAAGAAGGGATCGGCGTCATCCGGAAACACGTGGGCAGCCGTCCAAAACGCGAGATATCCGCCGGGCCTCAGGATTTCCCATGCCTTCCTGTACCGAACGTCGGGATCGATCCAGTGCCAAGCGGTGGCGGCGAACACCAAGTCAAAACCGTTTCCGGTTCCGGGTTGCCAATCCTCGAAGCGCTGCTCGATGATGTTCACCGTCATTCCTGCCATGTTTTGTCGGGCTACTGCGGCTAGCGCGGAACCTAACTCCACGCAGGTAATGTCAAATCCTCGCTGAGCTAGGGGCATCGTGGCCTTTCCCGTCGCACAGCCGATTTCCAGCAGATGGGTGCCCGCTTCCAAATGCGTGACCTTAATGAGATGGTCGAACAACTCTTCAGGGTAGTCAGGGCGCACCTGCTGGTACAGGATGGCGGCGCGGTCGAAGCTCTCTCGCAAGGTGTGCCGTTCATGCTCGGTAGGCACTTCATCACCCCTTGGCCTATAGGGCCCGTCGACCGGCGCCGGCGCCATGAGGGACGCCCAGCCGTGCCGTGGCGCTCCATTATCTTAAATGCTACGTGAGGACATGGTTGGCGTTAGCGTACCACGTTGGGAGCTTTCAGGAACACCTCTCACGCCATTTCCCAGACTATTATGCTAAGTCGTTCTCGCCCCCGATAATGCATGATTTGATTCGTTAAGTATCGGTGGGCATTATCGTCGTAGGGTTTGACTCGGATAGCGGGACAGAACCGACAGAACCGTCGTCGTCTTGCACGTATTACTCGTTCTGTGGTATCCATTCGCCTTGCCATTCGTATAAGGGGGCCGTCGTTGTGTACTCGCGCAACGTCGCGATTTTCCCGCCGTCAAACCGCGCAACGCTGGCTCCATCAAACGCGAATTCATCTTCCCGCCACCAGCATCGAAAGGTCCACTCGATGGCGGCTGCGTTGCGTCCCCCAACAAAGGAGCGAATATCCCATTCTAGAACCCGACCACCGGCGGCGAACCATGTCGCCATCCATTGGCGGACGCGATCGTGGCTTTTGTACACCGGCCCGTAACATTCCGTGACCACGCAGTCGTTCGCCAGCGTGCTCAGCACCGCCTCGATATGCCTCGATTTCCAGCCTTCTACATACTGTTCCAATAACGTCCGCATCAAGTCTTCCACGGTGAGTCCCCCCGCTTGGCACTGTTTGCCTTGGATTTATCAGTGATCAGCTAGCCGCGCACTCCCCATCGATTTCGCGGCCAGTTGTGGAGAAAGATTGGCCATCGGTCTAATTGGCGTAAGGCGAACACCCGATCTCCCTGCCCCGCCGATGCCAATCCCAAATTGGTGGACAGGCTCATCACCACCCGGGCGCGCACCGCCCACCAAAAAGCCTCGGGGGCCTTCCTCACGTCGTCGAGTCGGTAGGCCTAGACAACGAGGAGGTGATCGATGCCCTCCAACAACGCGGTGTTGGAGACAAAGCTGGCCAAGTCCCAAAACCGCGGCATGAGTGACACGTTCAAAGTCGATCCCCCGCCAGCCGTCGCGCGCCGGCAGCAGATTGCCGGGATGGGCGTCCCCATGGGCGGGAAACAGCAGGTCGTCCTTCATCCGTTGCTCAACCTCCCTGACGACGTCGCCTACCCGGGTATCCTGAACCGCTATAGGGCGCAGCTGTTCAACCGCTCTATCACGCCCGGCCCCACCGCGTTGATGCGAATGTTGTAGGGACCCCATTCTTGCGCCACAGTACGCATGTAGCCCAGGACGCCGGCACGCACAGCCACGGTATGGGCCACACCTGGAATCCCGCGGTCCAGCAGACTAACCACAATGTTGATGATTGTGCCTCCACCGGATTGGGCCATGACGCGGGAGACGGCCTGGCTCATATAAATGGTGCCGTAAAGATTGGTGCGCAAGACCGCATCCAGGCCTCGCGGGGAAATCTCCAGCGCCGCTTTCGGAAACTCACATCCGGCATTGTTCACCAAAATATCAATGCGGCCCCATGCCTCGAGGATGTGCTGGACCCCCGCTTCAACCGCATCCCGGATATCCAGCCCGTCAAGCCCTCTTTTTCCATCACCCGACGGGTGTGTTCAAGTACCTCGGGGCGTCGGCCGACAATGGCCACGGACGCCCGAGGTACTCCGCCATTGCGCGTCCCAGTCCCGTGCCGCCTCCCGTTATCAGTGCCACCCAATCCCGAAATAGCTGCCGGTCAAAAATCTCCTACGGTGAGCCGGCCATGTTACTCCTCCGGGCGTGTCAGCCGCTCAAGGTCCAGTGCCTGGTTTAGCTCGGTTTCATCCAAAAGTCCCTCCTCGCGGACAACCTCGCGAACGGTCTTTCCGGTAGCGAATGCGGTTTTAGCCACCACGGCGGCACGGTCGTAGCCAATGTAAGGATTTAGCGCGGTCGCGATGGCGGTGCTCTTTTCGACATAACCGGTGACTCGGTCGCGATCGACTTCCAATCCTTTCAGCGCTTGACGATTGAGCGCATCAAGGCCGTGGGCCATGATGCTGATTTCATGCAGCAGGTTAAACGCCACGACCGGCATCATGACGTTGAGCTCCAGTTGGGCACCGCCTACCGCCGCCTGCACGGTAGCATCGCATCCGAGCACCTGATAGCAAATCATGTTCATCATTTCCGCCATGACCGGATTTACCTTACCGGGCATAATCGATGAGCCCGGCTGCACAGCTGGCAACTGCAGTTCCGCCAGCCCCGTGCGCGGTCCCGAGCTCAACAGCCGAATGTCGTTGGCGATTTTCCCGACCGCCGTGGCCAACCCGCGCACAGCCCCGGACAATTCCAGCACCGCATCCATGTTTTGAATAAATGCAAACATATTATCCGGCAAACGAAACGCAAGCCCGGTTTTCTCCGATACCGCCTTAACCGCCCGCGCCTTATACTCCGGATGGGCATTAATGCCCGTGCCCACGGCGTTTCCTCCCAGTCCAATAGCATAAAGCTTGGTCACCGACTCCTGCAGGGTCTGGCGCCAATAGCGGAGGGCGCCCGCCCACCCGCCGACTTCCTGACCGAGCCGCATGGGCACCGCATCCTGTAAATGGGTCCGACCCGATTTCACGATGCCCATCCAAGCCTTAGCCTTTTCTTCCAGTGTGTCTTCCACCGCTTGAACCGACGGAATCAGATCGTCATGCATAGCCTCGGCTCCGGCAATATGTATGGCCACGTGAATCGTGTCGTTGGTGGACTGCGCCATATTGACCTGATCATTGGGATGCACCAAGGACACATCGCCGCGATGGCCTCCCAGGATTTCCTGGGCCCGGTTGGCGATGACCTCATTGGCGTTCATGTTCTGAGAGGTTCCCGCCCCGGCTTGATAGACATCGACCACGAATTGACTATCCCATTGGCCTGAGATGACTTCGTCCGCGGCTTGCATAATCGCTTGCTGGACGTCGGGCTTTAGATTCCCGACTTCGCCGTTGGCGCGGGCCGCGGCCCATTTAATAATGCCTTGGGCGCGAATGAACCGGCGTGGCAGACGAAGTCCGCTGATGGGAAAATTCTCAATCGCCCGCTGCGTCTGCGGTCCCCATAACGCCTCTTCCGGAACGCGCACCTCACCTAAGGAGTCCCGGCTGACCCGATACTGCTGTTCCACAATGTGGCCTCCTTTGTATCAATCCATGACTCCATTGTACACAAAAGCGCGCAGACCACCGCCAATTCGACGCCGGCGTGCCAAAACAGAAAATTTATTCAGACGGCTCGGATGAACGAATGCCGGAGGCGATGGCCCACACAATTGCCATGGCCAAGGCGCCCCTAACCGAGCCGCCACCGGCCATGACGACGGCGAATCCGATTGCGGCCCCGGTCAGTATCGCCATGCAAACTCTCCTCTCGTCAATGTACGATAACCAGAGCGGCCACACCCAAAATCATGGAAATCACGGCGAATACCCGTAAGCGATGATGCTCGAAGTACTGCATTAAGAATCGAGTCGACAGCCACGCGGTCGCCCCGGCCACCACGCCTCCCAGCAAAGCCGGCAACAGAAGGCCGTGGACGCCGCCATGAAGTTTGGGGACCTCAACCAGCGCCGCAGCCAGAATAATGGGGGTGGCCATGAGAAAGCTGAAGCGGGCTGCCTCCCGATACGAAAGTCCCACCCCCAGGCCGCCGGTCATCGTACTGCCCGAGCGCGACAGTCCGGGGATGAGCGCAAGAATCTGAAAAAGGCCGATACGAAACGCCTGACTCGACTTAAGTTCCGTCAGCGCCTTGCCCGTGTCGGCGCGGCCTTGATGGAGGCGGTCCCCGATGAGCATAATCAGGCCGTTAGCAATAAGGAAGGCGGCAGCCCATAGCGGCTTACCGAACAGATGACTCAGCGGGTTTTTCAGCACCAAGCCCACGATTCCCGCCGGAATGCTGGCCCAGACCACCATCCAAAAGAGGCGTCCGTCCTCCGTGTGACGGCCCCCAATCCACAGAATTAGCCCCCGGATGAGGCGGTACCATTCGCGAACAAAGTAGAGAAACAAGGCCAGCCCCGTGCCAAGGTGCAACGCCACCAAGAACGGAAGATACATAGACCCCGATTGAGGCACAGTCATACGCACAACATGCGGCAAAATCACCAGAATCCCGAGGCTCGAGAGCGGAAATAGTTCGGCAAGACCTTGGACCAACCCTAAAACGACGGCGGTAACAACTCCCAACACCTGGTCCCCCTTATGTCCTCGGTCTGCCTCGATCTCACCACGCCAAGATTACGGATCCATTAGGCCCGGATTCAGTTACGATAAAGATTTTGTGCGGGTGGGGGCGATCTGGCCGAGCCTTCGCCAACGCGTTACAATGGCGAGCAGGAAATGGGGGTCAGGCATGGCTCATCGAAATCTATGGTGGGGCATTGGCGTTTTGCTGCTGGCGGCCTTCGTCGCCCTATGGTTCATGCGCCGCGCCGAGAATTCGCCATCGCCAACAACGCGGGCGGCCATTGTCGCAACGGTCAAGAAGATGCTGGTTTTGTCGGAGCCGTCCGTGCCCGAAAGGCAAGTGCCAAAAGGAACGACGCCGAGTGCCGCGAGTGTGCGTCAATTGCTGCAGGAGGAAACTCACGCCCTTAAATCGGTTTATGTGGCAAATTCTCAGGCATACCGCCAAAACCTCGAATCATATCGTGTAGCGCTGTCTCAGGTCGGTTCCAAGCGCCGCTTCAATGTGCGCGTCGCCAGGTTCTTGGTGGCATCGCTCACCGTGAGCGGCAATTCCGCCTCGGTGGAATGGCAGGCCACCGTACATTTTGTGACCACCGTGCGCGTGCCTGGGTCTGAGGTGTGGGCCAGACCGAGCAACACGACGCGACATCTGGTGGGCACCACAGTGATGATGCAGGAGGCAAGTCATGGCTGGTACGTCTCCTCGGGCGTGCAAAATACGGGCCGGTAACCGGAAAAAGATTAGAGGCCGTCTCATGAGACAGCCTCTAATAAAGAGAGATAAGAGCTAATGCACCTGAACCTACTGGACCGACTCTAATCCACGCTGCGACAGGGCTTCGTTCAATAAAGACCGCACCACCTCTGAAGGGGGGATTTTAGTCTCCCGGGCGATCTTTTGCACCGCCCGGATCTGCCAGGTGTAAAGATAATAGTCGGCGCGCTTTTGATCGGCGGGTCGCTTTTGCATGGTTTGAGCCTCCTTTAATCGTTATAACGCAGACCCCCCGGATTAGGTTACGGCACATTTAAAGATTCTTCTAGAAATTTTTCCCCGACCTCTTTAAAGGCCCGGCAACCCGGCCTGAACGGTCTGCCAGGTGGGAAAAGAAGACTGCGCCCCAATCTTGGTTGTCGAGAGCGCCGCCGCATGATTTGCCACGCGAATCGCATCCGACAGCGCCTCCCCGCTATCCAGACGGGCCGCCAGCGCTCCGGCAAACGCGTCTCCGGCTCCCACCGCGTCAATCGCCTTAACCGGTTCGCCCGGCAAATAAAAGAGGCCTCGCGCGGTTGCCCACACCACCCCCTGTTCCCCCAGTTTGACAATCGCCGCCTCAACACCGCGCCCACGGAGCTGGCGGGCCGCGGCCTTGGCCGAGCGCACGTCAGTAATCGAGGTGTTGAGCAGCGTCTCCGCTTCGCCCTGGTTAGGTGTGATGATGTCGACGCGGTAAAAGGACTTCGGCAGCCGTTCTTGAGCTGGAGCGGGATCCAAGATAATGCGAGCGCCGGCCCGCTTCGCAATCCTGATTGCCTCTTCAACCACGTCGAAGGGAATCTCCAATTGCAACAGCAAAATGTCCCGGGACGTCAAAACCTGCCGAAGGTCCTTCAGAACCTCATCGTCGATCGCGCCGTTAGCCCCCGGCACCACGGTAATCGCATTTTGCCCGGACTCCTCCACCACAATCATCGCCAGTCCGGTTGGTCGATCCCGGCTGACGCCGATGTGACTCAAATCAACCCCGTCTTGACGCAAGAACTTCAAGGCCTGCATGGCGAATGCGTCGTCGCCGACCATGCCCAGGAGCGCAGTGTCCCGTCCCATGCGTCGGGAGGCCAGCGCCTGATTGGCCCCTTTCCCACCGGGACTGGTGGTCATGCTCTCGGCCAGTCCGGTCTCGCCCGGCTTAGGGACCCTTTTGATTCGCGCAATCAAATCCAGATTAATGCTTCCAAGCACCACAACGGGCATGAAGCCAGCCACCTCCCCAATTACCGGTTAGCTTCGGCAACTTGATGGGTATTTCCTCTCGATTGACGGCCAAAGCGATGCTCCATGGAACAAATGGAACCGACGACCCGACTGATATCGTGGGCATCTTAGCTATGCTATCCCACCGACGCCGGTTTTAGTTAATCCGCTATAACCGTGGAGCCGCATTGCGTATGATGAGAGTAGTCTAGGAAAAAAAGGAGCGGCCATGAACCTTAATGCATTGATTGCCCGTCTTCCGGGCACGTACGGAGTGTATGCGAAAAATCTTCACACGGGAAAAACCCTCGCGTTTAACGAGCGCGCGGTGGTCCCCGCAGCCAGCCTAATCAAGGTTCCGATTTTGGCCGAACTATATCGCCGAGTTGAAGAAGAAGGGCTGGTGCTTGATGAAACGGTTGCCATGCACAAAGAAGACCAGGTCCCCGGATCTGGCGTATTGAAGGACCTCACGCCCAATACTGCCTACTCTCTCCGCGATTTGGCGGCCCTGATGATTACCGTCTCCGACAATACCGCCGCCAACCTCCTCATCGATTATCTCGGCGTAGAGTCGGTTAATGCTTTGCTAAGACGCCTCGGGCTCTTGCACACGGCATTGGAACGCCGGATGGAGCGCATCCCCATGGAACGGCCGCGTCTCAACCGCACAACCGCCTATGACATGACTCGCCTGATGGAGATGCTGACCCGGGGCGAGGTCATTTCAGCGGAGGTGTCTCGCCGCATGGTCGGGCTCCTGGAGCTCTGCCAGGCCCCGTGTTCGCTAGCTCCCAACCTGTTCGACCCGCCGTTTGTGGGAGCCCTGCCCAGGCCGCGAGTTGCCCATAAAACCGGAAGTTTGAACGACGCCCGCCACGACAGCGGCATCGTCTACGGACCCGACGCGGTTCTGGCCGTCACCATTTTGAGCCACGGGGCGCCCGAAGCCGAACTCAAACGGTCGATTGATCGGGTAGGTCGGGCACTATATCACGAACTGCGTCGCTAGCCTGGCGGCTGAGGCTTCCCCATTGCTGGATTGGTCTGATACACTGGGTGCGCCTCAATATCGGAGAGAGGGGCGCACGACGTGCAATTTCTTGCCCGGTGGCGGGATCCCGAGATACCACAAAGTTTTTACATCCTGATGGCGGGACGGTTTGTCAATCTGGTGGGAAATTCGCTCGTTTTCCCTTTCATGACCACCTACCTGGCGGAGCGCCTTCACGCCTCCATGACTATCATAGGCCTGGTCATGACCCTGTACGGCGCCTCACAAGTCACTGCACAGCTGATCGGGGGCGTGCTGTCGGACTCCTGGGGTCGGCGGCCGGTGATGTTGTTGGCTTTGGCCGCCGGCGCCGTGTTCACCCTGGCGGTGGGCTTGGCTCCCAACCCGGGTCTCCTCATCGCTGCATTAGTCTTGATGGGCTTGTCGATTCCGCTCTTTCAACCGGCCTCAATGGCGATGGTGGGCGATATGGTGCCGTCGGCCAAGCTAAGCCAGGCGTATAGTCTCATGCGCATGGCATCCAACGCTGGCATCATCATCGGTCCTATGATTGGTGGTTTTCTGGCCGATCATTCCTTTCTGATGGTCTTTGGTTTGGACGCGCTTTCAATGGCCGTGTTTTTTCTCATCATTGTCCTGGGCATCGGAGAACCGCCAAAACGAAAAGACCCCACCATCGTATCGCCTGGCCGCCTTCTCGATGTCGTCCGTGATCGGCCGTTCATGGTTTTTTCCGTGCTGTGGGGGCTGACCGGCATGGTTTACGCACAGCTATATCAAGTTCTGCCCGCCTATTTACATACCGATTTACACGATCCTACCAGCGTATTTGGATACCTAGCGGCGGAAAACGCGCTGCTGGTAGTGGCGCTGCAAATACCCATCACCCGCATCGTGTCAAGAATTGCGCCAAGCCGGCTAATGGCGATTGGAAGTCTCTTTTACGGCCTCGGGTTCTTTACCATGTTGGCCGGACACCGCATGGCGACTTTTGCGGTGGGGGTTTTGGTGATTACTATCGGAGAAAACGTGATCAACCCGGCTGCCTCAACCTGGGTGGCGGGAAGGGCGCCAAAGGAACTGCGCGGGCGCTATATGGGCTTCTTTGGCTTGGCCAACCGCACGGGATCGGCCCTAGGCCCCACCGTGGGCGGCGGCCTCTTGGCTGCGGGAGCAGGTCTTTGGCTAATCACCAGCGCTGCGATCGGAGGCGCCGTGTCCGCCGCGTACTGGCGGTTTTCACAGCGCGATTTGCATCTGCACCCCACAACTGGTTCGGTCATTCACTTGTAGGTGTCATTCTTCCAGCGGCGGTTTGCCAAACCCCTCTCCCACCACCTCGTGAACGGCAGATACGGACAAAAACGCCTTCGGGTCCACCTCATAAATGAGCGACTTTACGCGAGTCACCTCACTTCTCAGAACGACCACATATAAAATGGACCGCGTTTCCCCGGTATAGGCGCCCTGCCCGCCTAGACGCGTGACCCCGCGTCCAATTTCCGTCAAGATGCGTTCGCTGACGGTATCGGGATGGACGGTGACGATGGTAAAGGCACGGGCGAACGGGGTGCCCTCCTGCACCAAGTCAATAGCCCGAGCCGAGATGAACAGCGCGATAAGCGAATACATGGCCTTAGCCGGATCAAAGGTCACGCCAAAGCCGGCAATGACAAAAAAGTCGATCGCCATCATGGCCTGACCCATACTGACAGGCAGAACGTGCGAGGCGAAGCGGGCCACCACATCGGTGCCTCCGGTCGTGCCCCGGGCCCGAAACACCAGACCCAAGCCCACGCCAGATAAAATGCCTCCGTAAATGGCTGCTAACAGCACATCGTGCGAAAACGGCCGGAAGTGCAATAGCCCCACCCACGCCGAAAGCATGAGCGTACCGACGACGGTGCGTACCCCGACTCGCCCGCCCCACAAGCGATGGCTCAACCACAATAGCGGAAGGTTAATCACTGCCAGGGTGAGCCAAATGGGAATATGCAACAGAAACTCAAGAATGATGCCAATGCCCGAGACGCCGCCGTCCGCAATATGATTGGGCGCGTAAAATCCATTAATACCGGCCGCGGTTATGGCCGTGCCCACAATAATCTGGGCGTACTCCACCACCTGCCGCCGGGAGATTCGCATCGAAATTCCCTAGTTCCCTATGGTTAGAGCCAACTGGTTTGGTTGCAGGCGAACATGCTGGATGGCAAGCGGCATCGGTAGGTTGAGCGTCTTCAAATTGACGAGCACAACATCGGTTACCGCCGGAAGCTCAATGCCGTCAATGCTAGTAGGATGAAAGATCAGGGCCTGGTGGTTTTTCGACTCCGCCAGCGATCCGTGCGTGTTCAAGGGTACCGTGGCATTGCCCAGTTTGACTTGCCCCTGTAGACCTACGCCGGATGGCGTAATCACCACCCGGGGATGACCGATGCTGCCCTCTTTGGCGATGAACTTAGACAACGCAGGGCCGGTTAAGACCACGGTCATGATGAGGTGGCCCGGCTTGCCGACTTTAAGCTGTCCTTTCTCCAAGGGTCCCAGCGCCACCTGTCCATGCGCCCAATTCAAATAGAGGCGCCCGATTTGAAACGAATGCACGGTAGCGTCCTGTAGGTTAATCGTTACATCCTGAAACCGCCCCTGGAAAAGCTCCCAAAACGGCATGGCTTCCACTGCCACCCTAGGCTTGGGGCCGTGGTCCAGGCGAGACAGCTCGTGGGCCAAGAGCCCGGCCGCCCAGCGGGGAACCAGCCATTGCGCCACGCCAGCCAATAGCACCAAACCGATTAAGACCTGGGTGATGCGACTCACCGGTCCGCCTCTTCCGGGACTAAAGATCCACGGGCTTCGCCCTGGAGGTAGGATTCAATGAAGCCATCGATGTCGCCGTCCATCACCGCCTGCACATTACCCACCTCATAACGGGTGCGATGGTCTCGAACAATCGTATACGGTTGAAAGACATAGGAGCGGATTTGCGACCCCCAGCCGATATCTGTCTGGATGCCTCTCACCTCGGCCATTTTTTCTTCCCACTCGCGCTCCTTCAGGTCGGCCAGTTTGCCGCGCAGCATTTTCATCGCCGTCTCGCGGTTGGAATGCTGCGAACGCTCCGATTGGCACGATACCACAATGCCGGTCGACAAATGGGTAATACGGACAGCTGACTCGGTTTTGTTAATATGCTGACCGCCTGCTCCTGATGCCCGGTATGTGTCAACCCGAAGGTCCTCCGGCCGGATTTCAATGGTGTCGTCGGCGTCTACATCGGGAACCACTTCAACCGATGCAAACGAGGTGTGCCGCCGTCCCGAGGCATCAAACGGCGAAATGCGCACCAATCGGTGCACACCGCGTTCGGCCCGCAAAAAGCCGAATGCCCGTTCGCCCTTCACTTCGACCGAGACGCTCTTAAGCCCCGCTTCTTCCCCCGGCAACTGGTCGATAATGCGGGTCGAAAAGCCGCGGGTTTCAGCCCATCGAAGGTACATACGCAAAAGCATCTCCACCCAGTCTTGCGCTTCGGTACCGCCGGCTCCGGCATGAAGCGTTAAGATGGCGGACTCCATGTCGTACGGGCCCCTCAGAATCAAGGTGAGCTCGAGCGCCCGCAGTTGGGTTAAAAGCCGGTCGGCCTCACGGACTTCAGTTTGAAGCAGATCGGTGTCGCCCTCCTCCAGGGCCAGCCGCACCAACTCATTCCAATCGCGCGATTGCCGCTCAAGCCTTGCGTACTCCTCCAGTGGACCCGCCACCACTCTCAGCTGTTTTGAAATCCGTTCGGCACGGGCCGGATCCGACCAAAAATCCGGCTCGGCCATCAGATGCTCAAGATGGTCCTTCTCCTTGACGCGATTGTCCGGGTCAAAGAGACCCCCTAATCCGGTTCACCACTTCGGTGATGGCCTCCCGGTATTTCATGACGTCATCTTGTAGCACAATCCCACTCCTCCTGCTGGATTGGTTTACCGTTGCTGTCAGGCGCCTTCGGTCGTGCTGCGTCCCCCCTCAATGACTCGGAACGACCGGGGCGCGGCTTGCACGACCTCTTGTGGTATCGCATCCAGAGACACGACGTCCTCGGGCGCCACTTGCATATGGAACATGATCCGAATCACTTCCTCGCGAATCGCTCCCACCATGTTTTGATACATGTCGTAGGCTTCGGTCTTATACTCCACCAACGGGTCATTCTGACCGTAAGCACGCAGGCCGACCCCTTCGCGTAGATTGTCCATAGCATCCAGGTGTTCCATCCACTTCGAGTCAACCACGCGCAAGAGAATCATCCGCTCCAGCTCGCGCATGTTCTCCGGCCCGATTTCCTCCTCCTTAGCTTCGTACAGCCGGGTGCTATAGGCCATCAAGGTTTCGACCAGCTCTTCGTGGCTCATACCCTCAATCTCTTCCAACGGAACTGTGCCCGGTGGTAAAAAGACCTCTGCAAGACTATTTAACAGCGCCTCTAAATCCCACTCTTCACGGTGGAGCTGAGCGGGACAGTGAACGGTGATAGCGTCTTGGATAACACCCTCAAGCATGTGCATGACGTCTTCCTGTAGGGATTCCTTAGTCAGGATGTCGCGCCGCTGCTTATACACCACTTCACGCTGCAGATTCATCACGTCGTCATACTGCAGCACATGCTTACGCGTGTCAAAGTTCCGGCTTTCCACTTTCTTCTGCGCCGACTCAATGGCTCGGGACAGTGCCGGACTTTCAATGGGTTCATCCTCTTCCACGCCAAGCCGATCCATCAGGGAAGACAGGGTCGCTGCCGCAAACAGTCTGAGAAAGTCGTCTTCCAACGAGAGATAGAAGCGGGAAGACCCGGGGTCGCCCTGCCGGCCGGCACGGCCGCGCAGCTGATTGTCAATCCGGCGGGCTTCGTGACGCTCGGTTCCGATGATATGAAGTCCGCCCATTGCCGCCACCCCCTCGCCCAGCACGATATCGGTGCCACGGCCTGCCATGTTGGTGGCAATCGTCACGGTGCCGGGCTGCCCGGCCCTGGCGATAATCTCGGCTTCTTGCTCATGAAACTTGGCATTCAGAACATTGTGCGGAATCCCCAGCTCCTTTAGCATGCGGGAAAGGATTTCCGACTTCTCAATCGACACTGTGCCTACCAGCACTGGCTGCTTGGTGGCATGCAGGTCGTCGACTTCGCGGACCACCGCCCGGAACTTGGCGGCTTCCGTCTTATACACCATATCCGGGTAATCCTTGCGAATCATAGGCTTATGGGTCGGCACCACAATCACGTCTAAACCGTAAATCTTGCGGAACTCTTCTTCTTCCGTAATGGCGGTTCCGGTCATGCCGGATAACTTCTCGTACATGCGGAAGTAGTTCTGAAAGGTAATGGTGGCCAACGTTTGCGTCTCGTCCTCAATCTTGACACCTTCCTTGGCCTCGATGGCCTGGTGCAGACCGTCCGAATAGCGCCGGCCAAACATTAATCGGCCGGTAAATTCGTCGACGATGATGACTTCGCCATCTTTGACCACGTAGTCGCGGTCGCGCTTCATCAAGGCCTTGGCCCGCAAGGCGCCGTTGAGATAGTGGGCGAAGTCCATATGAGCGTCGTCATACAGGTTGGATACCCCAAGCATACGCTCCACTTTGGCCACGCCGGCCTCGGTAGGTGCCACCGCCTTCATTTTCTCATCGACGCTATAGTCTCGGTCTTCTCTAAGGTTCTTGGCAATGCGGGCAAACGTATAGTACAAGTCGGTAGAACGGTCAGCCTGTCCGGAAATGATCAGCGGTGTGCGGGCTTCGTCAATAAGGATGCTGTCAACCTCGTCAACGATTGCATAAGCCAACCCCCGCTGGACCATTTCGTCCAAGGAAAGTACCATGTTATCCCGCAAATAATCAAAACCGAACTCGTTGTTGGTACCGTAGGTGATATCCGCCGCATACGCCCGACGGCGATCATCAGGCTCCAAATCGTGCTGAATAAGACCCACGGTCAACCCTAGCGATTCATATATTTTACCCATCCATTGTGAGTCGCGGCGGGCCAGGTAGTCGTTGACAGTCACCACGTGAACCCCGTTCCCGGGCAGCGCATTAAGATAGGCCGCCAACGTCGCGACCAAGGTTTTGCCTTCCCCGGTCTTCATCTCTGCAATGCGGCCATCGTTAAGCACCATACCGCCAATAAGCTGAACGTCAAAGTGACGCATCCCTAAAACGCGTTTGGACGCCTCTCGGACAACGGCAAAGGCTTCCGGCAGCAAGTCCTGCAATGACTCGCCATCGTGTAGCCGCTGCCGAAACTCATCGGTCTTGGCGCGCAGCTTTTCATCCGACAATGCCTCCAACCCGGGTTCTAATGCATTAATCTGGGTCACAATGCTCTTGTAGCGGCGAACTTCTTTCTCACTAAACCGATTCACCCAGTTCGAGAGCATCTTTAGCATAAGCGCAAGTCCTCCATTCAACAGCCAAAAGGAACCTACGCCAGGTTCCTATACGCTCGAGACCTATCGATTTAGTGTAGCATGGCAGACCAAGGACATCAACCGAATCGGTGCCTGCTATTCGGTGAGATTTTGCCTCTCTAGGTATTCTTTCAGCTCGCGCTCATGCTCTGCTTGCAGCTCTTCGATAGCGATGTTGGGCGTGCGATCCCACCCATGCCCGGCACCTTCATCGGCAGCCAAATTGACTTCGCCGCATAGAGCCATGAATTGCTCAACCACAATAGGATCAAACTGCGTCCCTGATTCTTCCACTATCTCAGCCAATGCCGCCTCATGCGACATGGCCTGTCGATACGGACGATCGGAGGTCATCGCGTCATAAGCATCCACTACGGACACAATACGCGTTTCCAGCGGGATTTCCTCACCCGACATATTGTCTGGATACCCGGTGCCATCCCACCGCTCATGGTGATGGAGCACCCAGTCGCGGGCACAACCGGCAACCTTCACCTGCGTCAGCATGGAACTTCCGAGCACCGGATGCCGTTGAATGGTAAAAGTCTCGGGAATAGTGAGCCGCGTCCGCTTATTCAGGATGTTGTCCGGAATGGCCATCTTGCCGATGTCATGCAACATGCCGGCGTGCCGAATTTCCTCAACCACGTCCTCCGGCAGCTTCATGTACCGGGCCAACACGGCACCGTACTGACCAACCCGCATGGAGTGGCCAAAGGTATACGGATCCTTGGCATCCAATCCCACCAACAACACACGGACTGTATGGTCATACATGTCGTGGATGCGCTTGACTAACACCATCCAGGTGCGGACAGCGATGAGGGGCAGAAGGAAAATGAGTTCAGGCCACGGCCCTGACACTGGGTATACCGCGGCCATCAGGTACGCAATCGGCAACATTACAAAAAAGCTGGGTAGCATCCATTTGTAGTAAACTCGAATTATTTCAACGGCAGAGCGCTCTTGCCGCAAGCACACAAAAACGACATTAAGCCCAAAATTCAATCCGAACGCAACCACAGCTGCCACAACTAAAGGACCACTTAACCCAATCAGCGTTAAGTGCTCGGCACGGCCACCCAACAACCTAAAGATCTCACCACTTAACCAACCAATAAGCGAAAACTGCGCTCTGTTGAACAACACCGACGGCCATCTAACCTTACCCGAGAGTTCGCGTTGGTTAAGTGTGGGAAGCGTACCCATCCAGGCACCGGCTGCGGGTCCGATGACTATTCCGACAGTAACGACCACGGGCAACACAAGGGAAACTGCGCCTTGCCCGCGCATCATTTCGACAGCAACAAGAGAACTAAGGAAGGCCGCGCCAGCAAAAATAAGATCTGCCGAGTCTATATTCAGCAGAAACTGCCACGAATACGCAAGTGCCACCATGCTGGCGATACCCATAACCCCAATATAAATGCGTAGATTTCTGGGATACACGGCCCCCTACTCACCTCACTCCAAAAATTATTCGACCAGCGTTCATTACTCCGCGTAAATTCCGAAACCGCCGTTGGAAAAAACGTGCTTAACACCGGCGACAATGTTCTTGACGAAACCCTTCATAGTTTGGCTGCTACTCCCATCGTAACGGCCTGCGACGTGGCTCTCTCAGTCCACACTTCGCCTTTGATTCGCTCGGGTTCGTTTTCGTTGGTCGAAATCTTTACCAACCCCACTCTAAACTTTTTGTCCTGAAAATAGCACAAATCTCCGGTTAATGGCGTCGAGCACTGCGCGAATCATCGTTTCTTCCGCTGTGCTCTCCCGTTGAACTGCAATCCCGGCCGCCACGTCCCCCTCCACGTCGGTCACCAAGGCTAACGACAGCATCACCCCGGAGACAGTCATCTGGGCTGCCTCGATGAGATGCAACCCGCTATGAGGTCCCAGCGCCTCATTCACGGCGGCCAAGGCTGCCATTGCTACTGCCATATGACTGCTCGGGGCGGAAGCTTCTCCTTCGTAGGATAAACTCCCGTGTTGCAGCCGGCATTGAGCCGTATACCCGGATGTCGCATAAGTAACCGCGAACCCTGCGATCTGAAGCCGCGACCAATTCGCCCGAGGTTCGTCGCCCTCTTGTATCTGCACAACGGTCACGTTGTCGGACTTGATGTCGCGCCAACCTGACATTCTCAGCAACGACACGATCTCCCGCACTACGTGCCGCGGTGACTGCACACTGTGGCTGACGACATGAACACGATACCCACCTAATCCGTCGTCGGTAATGTTGGCCCGTGTAATATGCGGAACCCGCTCCAGGATTTCACGGTAAATGGCGTACTCTGTCGTCATAACGCCTCCTAAAATCAGGACACAAGTTGTACTTCGACCTCTCACGCGAGATTCCTTCTTTTTCCTCAGATAAAAAATAAGGGACCGGTTAGGTCCCTTAGAACAAAATTGCGGGTATACCGCTTTGGACTACCTCGGTTCCAACAATCCGTACCGCCCATCTTGGCGCCGGTAGACGACATTGATGGTATCGGTTTCAGCGTTAGTAAAGGCAAAGAAGTCGTGTCCGAGAAGATCCATCTGCAATAGGGCTTCGTCAACCGTCATCGGTTTTCGTGGAAAGGTCTTGCGCCGCACCAGATCCTGTGGTTGGGAGTCATCGCTATAGGCGTGATTATCGGCGTTGTGCCGGGGTTTAATACGGGCCTTGTACTTGTTATATTGCCGCTCCAGCTTGTCAACCACCCGGTCCACCGAGGCATACATGTCGGGAGATGATTCTTCCCCACGCAACAATAGCCCCTCCATGGGGACCGTCACCTCAATGGTCTGCTGCTCCTTTTCCACCGTCAGCATGGCGTGCGCCGTGACATCGTGGTGAAAGAACTTATCCATTTTCGAGAGCTTGCGCGTCACATGGTCCTTCAGCGCTTCTGTCACGTCAAAGTTTTTCCCGCGAACGATAACGTCCATGGCTTGACTGCCCCCTTGACACTTCTTTCCAATCTGCCCGACTGGTACCGCCATTATATACCTACAGCGGCACTAACGCCGCGCAAAAAGCATTCAAGGCCGGGAATCCGGCCTTGAACGTGAGTCGAACCTCTGACGGTTAGAGACGGACGACGTTAGCGGCCTGAGGACCGCGGTCACCCTCTACAACATCAAATTCGACACGCTCGCCTTCGTTGAGCGTACGGAAACCTTCGCCATTAATGGCACTGAAATGTACAAAGACATCGCCGCCGTCTTCCCGCTCCAGAAATCCGTACCCTTTTTCCGCACTGAACCACTTGACGCGACCAGTCATGTTCATGATTTTCCCCTTTCACTTGAAGGCCCGCTCCCATGGGAACGACCGCGGTCACTATAACATTGTCTTACAAAAAAGTCAAACTGTTTCAACCGACATCAGTCGAGCCGTTCTGCGCCGCCGTTCGCGGGGTCGTCGAACCGCGCAGGGCCGATGCTGCCAGCGTCCAAACAGCCAGCGCCATCCACAGCCCTGCAACCACCATCACCGCATGCGAGATTCCGCCGACCTGCCCCAAGAGTCCACCCAGCCACGCCCCAAGCGCGCCTCCCAGTCCCATGCCCGCACTACGAATGGAGAGCACCCGCACGCGGACTTCGGTTGGCGTCGATTGTTGAACCCAAAACATAATGGCGGTGCCAAATAGGGCATTCCCAACACCGGCCAGAACTAAGCACAGCGCTCCCAGCCACCAGACCCCGGCAATTAAGGCCAGACCGAATCCACTGGCGGTCAATGCGAAGCCTAAGGCAATCAACGGGCGTGCAGTAAATCGAGCCACCAATCCGAGCCGTTCTACCGCGGCACCAGACAGGAACCCGCCGACGGCAATGGCCATCAACAGCCACACATAATGATGCGACGATACATGCCATACCGCCCGCGATAACGGTGCGAGCAGGGTATTAATCGACGCTGTCGCAAGCGCCACGGCTACCGACAGCAAGGTGAGCTGGGCCACACGCGGGGCATTTTTCAGATAGCGATAGCCCTCGGACATCTGCGACCAGAACCGGCTGGCACCCGATGCTGTCGGAAGCCAAAACTCGCGGGGCATGCGAATACCCAAGAGAAAGAGCGCAGCCCCAACATAAGTGGCGGCGTCGACCCAAAATGCCGGGGTCACGCCCCATAAAAACAGAATACCGGCGGCTGCCAAATAGGCCGCCATATCAGCTATCGAATAATAGGTCTGCTGCCGCGCGCCACTTTGCGCATTGATCTCGGCACTGCCGGCAATCTGAGGCTGTACTGCCCGTACGATGGGCCGATACACCATGGCAAAACAGTACATCATAAAGACGGCAGCAACGGTCCAGGCATAATTATGAACCACCGGAATGGAAGCCACCAGCACTGCCCGCACCACGTCGGAAATCAAGAGCGCTTTCCGCTTGTTAAACCGGTCAATGACACCGGCCACCGCCCACCCCAGCATAATGCTGGGAAGATAGGCCATGGCCAAAACGATCCCCAGGTCGGTTACGTTGCGACGGGTTACCGCCAAAACAAATAGCGCCAGGGCAACCTCGGTAAAATTATCCCCTAGTTTGCTGAGCGCTTGCGAAATCACCAGTTTATGAATGTTTGGATGAAGTGTTCGAGCGGATGTCCGCATACACTATAACTCCCTATTGGTCAACTGCAGTTGACCCGTTTATGTTCAACCATCAAATATCCTGCCAAAAACCTTGGGTAAAATCGTGTCGAAACTTGACAATTACTCAAGCAGTTCACTTGTTGTCGGGAGATAATCCACAAGCTCCGGCCCATTCTCACCTGGGGATAATGGGGATAAGTCTGTTGATAACAGGCGACGCAAGGGTTTCGCTCTGGGTATGAAAATCTCAAACGAGAATCACCCCGATGGCAAAATTCTCCTCTCCGATTTGCGTTCCATCTTGTCTCGGTACATGCGCAAATCGGCTGTATTCAGCAACATTTCCGGAGTTTCGGCATCGTTCGGGTAGAGAGCCAAGCCAGCGCTGACGCCCAAAGGAATATCCAAGTCTAACCATTTCTGTGTTTGCAGGCGCTGCTGTATCCGGCTCACAGCTTGTGAAGCGCCCTGTTCATCCACATTGTCGAATAATAGGACAAATTCGTCTCCGCCATAGCGCGCGAAAATATCATTTTCGCGCAACTCAGATTGGGCCATCTCGGCAAACAGGCATAAGACTCGATCACCCGTCACGTGGCCCAAGCGGTCGTTAATGTCCTTGAAGCTGTCGAAATCCAAAAATGCCAGGGCCATCGGCCGCCCGGCCCAATTCTGAATGCGCCATTCCAAAACCTCGCGGAAATAGCGGTAATTGTAGACCTCGGGCAATAGCGGATCCACCTGGGCGAGGCGCACCGCTTCCTGCTGCAACATCCATTTGCGATAGGCCATAGCGGTATGGTGAGCCAACACCTTAACCATTTCAAAATCATGGCGGCTGTATCCCTGGGCATAGTCATGCCCCAGGACGATGATGCCGTATGCCTGGCGGTCGGTCACCAAAGGCAGGATAAACCCGGAGATAATGGGATGATCGTCGGCGGGCGAAGGGTTGGCACTCGGACTTTGGCGCGAGTCGGTCACAAATTCTGGGACCCCGGTGGCCAACGCCCACGAAGCCAGGCCGGTTTCGTCGGGGACAAACACCGCCGGGTACGGGATCTCCGCTCTCGGGTACACCGCCGACTGCCGCACAATGAGCCCTGTGTTCGGGTCGCGCAAATACAGCACAAAGGTCGTGAAGCCGGCAACTGTGGCAAAGGCGTCACGAACACGTGTCACCAACTCCGCTTTGTCGACGGCACCGGTAATCTCTTCTGAGGCATGCGCCGTACGCCGCGTTGCCGTTTGGCTGGCGCGCATCTGGTAATAGAAGCTTAAAAGCATCGACATGGTTACGTACGCCAGAAGGCCTAGAGCACCGGTCCACCATTTGTGATAGGCATGTTGCAACAGAACGTACACGGCCACCAGTGGAAGACTCACACCCCACCCCAAGGCGTCCCAGGCCAGGCTGGGGATAACGTCCGCCCGCGCTATATAGCCATCGCGGAGAAAGTAGTACACGTTGACAACGAGGTGATTCACGACTAAAAAGGTCAGAGCAAACAAAGCCGCGCCGATGGCGGGGTTGCCCGCCCAGGCATGGTACACCAGCGCAGACAGTTGCAACGTCAAGGTCATTAAGGCTAAGCTGGCCACGGCCGCTAAGCCCCGAAAACCCCGCAGCAGCCAACTGAGCATTGTTCCGGCCACGATAACCCAAAACGCTTGAGTCACTCCGCCGATGATAAAAACAGAGAGGTAACCAGCACTGGCAAGGCTAACGTGGCCACGCCCGATCTCGATCGGCCAGGCTTCAGACACGGCCACAATGAGAAGTCCCACCACGAGCGTCACGACATGGTCCGGCCTTAGCCATGACGCCTGGACGCGGGTCAACCAATAAACCACCGTAAAAGCAACAACAAACCACAAATATTGGGTAGCAAGCCGAGGTTTGGCTTGCGTTGTCATCGGTCCATCTCCTTTCCCATTGTCTTCCACCGGGTCGGCGAGAAGTTAAATGGTATGGGAAGGAACCGCGTCCGGTACAAGCTAGAATTCGGGACCAAGGGGGAAATATCCTTCTTGCACGCTATATCAATTAGGCTTGACCCAGTCCACCCAACAGGCGCGCCACCGTGCCCATCAGCTGCTGCCGATCGCTGGGGCGAGTCAGATCCAACCAAACAATAATAGGATGGTGGCATGCGGCCAAGATTTCCTGGTCACTGAGGCCCGGCGGTACCATGCTTAGGTAGGGCTGCTGACCGAACAAGCGCTCAATAATGTCGCGAGTACGGTCCTCCGATCCGGCGTCGACCAGCACCACCTCAAACGCGCGATGCTCAAAATGGCGCTGAGCAAAGACTCGTGCCAGGTCCCGCAGCATATACTCGATGTGGGCTTCTTGATTCTGAACGCGGACAACCACGCTGACGGGCGTGAGCACGCTGGCGTGTGTTCGGACAATCTGATCGTACAGCCACTCTAACAGTACGACCACTCCGTATAAAGCCAGCGCCAATCCCAATGCGCTCCACCATGTCACAGGCCTCATCCCCTGTCCGATATATACGCAGGGCGGGCCAGAACATGTCAGAATGGCGGCTTTAAGCCTTCATCAAATGGGCGCGATCTTTTAACTCTTCGACCTTGTCGGTCCTCTCCCAGGGCAGCGAAATGTCCGTCCGCCCAAAGTGACCATATGCCGCCGTAGCTTGGTATATAGGACGTAAGAGATTCAGATCCTCGATGATGGCCTGGGGGCGCAAATCAAACACTTCGCGCACCAACTCCGCCAATTTGTGGTCCGGCATCTTGGCCGTACCAAACGAGTCCACCATGACGGAAATGGGACGGGCGACCCCAATAGCGTAGGCGATTTGGATCTCCGCGCGTTCAGCCAATCCGGCTGCGACTAGATTTTTGGCGGCCCAGCGAGCGGCGTACGAGGCTGACCGGTCAACTTTGGTCGGATCCTTTCCGGAAAACGCGCCGCCACCATGACGAGCATAGCCGCCATATGTGTCCACAATCAGCTTGCGGCCGGTGAGTCCAGAGTCTCCCTGGGGTCCTCCCACGACGAAGCGACCCGTGGGATTGACCAAAATGCGTGTGTCCTTGGCCAGCCACTGAGCGCCCAGTACCGGCACCAAAACGGTTTCAATGATGCCGTCCCTCAATGTCTCAATGGTCACGTCCGGTTGATGCTGAGCCGAAATCAACACCGTGTCCAAGGCCGCCGGCTGGCTGTCCTGGTAACGAACCGTCACCTGGGTCTTGCCGTCCGGCCACAAAAATGGGAGAATATCGCGCTTTCGCACTTCCGCCAGCCGCCGTGACAGGTGGTGCGCCAAGGAGATGGGAAGCGGCATCAACTCAGGAGTTTCTCGGCACGCGAAACCAAACACCATCCCTTGATCCCCCGCACCCAGACGCTCACGAGCGTCCGCCTGCCCGACCCGCGCCTCAAGCGCCTGGTCGACGCCCTGAGCAATATCGGGTGATTGCTCGTCAATCGACGTCAGCACCGAGACCGTGTCCGCGTCAAATCCCATCTTGGCACGGGTATAGCCAATCGAACGAATGGTTTCTCGTACCACTTTGGGAATGTCCACATAGCACTGGGTGGTAATTTCGCCGACCACTAAGGCCATGCCGGTGGTCACTACCGTCTCCGCCGCTACGCGGGCAGTGATGTCGCTGGCCAAAATGTTGTCCAAGATCGCATCAGAAATTTGGTCTGCAACTTTGTCTGGATGGCCCTCGGTCACCGACTCCGACGTAAATAAGTAATTGCGCCCCATTCTGGCCTCCCAATAAAAAATCCCCTTCTACATGAGAGAAGAGGAGTTCCTCCAATTCTCTCATCCCTCCGGTCGTCCGGTCGGGCTTGGCACCTGGGCATTGCCTGGTTGCCGGGCTTCATCGGGCCAGTCCCTCCGCCACTCTTGATAAGAGAATCCGCTAAAAATACCGACGCAATTATACGGGAAACGTCATGCGCTGTCAAACGCCCGAGTTGTCATGCCGTTCTCGTCCGCCTCAGCCTGACTGTGGAAAAGCGCGACGGGATGCGACCGATCTCACCATGGTGGCAGCAGAATTATATGCCTGTGCCGATTTTTTCGTGCAAGGCTTGCATGATTGATGCGTCGATGCTAGAGTAACAGCAACTGCGCTCCACGGTTGAGCAACCGTAGCTCCATTGAAGTCAAGGAATGGTGCGCCGAACCTCTAACCCCACAAAAATGTGCATCGTGATGATTCGCGCACTGCGCTACAGTGTGTGTCGTTTTTGTGCTGGTTACTGGTGAGAGGAGGCGTAATGATGCAACTCATCGAATATCGGGATGCCCTGGCGCTCGAATTTTATCCATGGCACGGACGGCGCGAACGGATCATCGATTTGCTGTGGAGCGATGTGGATGCGCCGGTTCAGGGGTTGCAATTCTCGATCTGCTATCATGTCACCCAGCACGGACGGCGGAAAGTTCATGCTGTGTTGTTGCCGCGCACCGTAGACGATGACACGCTGGCATTCGTCGAGCAGTTGTATTGGGTTATTGTCCCCCGACCTGAGCGAGGACGGAAGCTGGCACTCATCGTCGCATCATGGGACATCCCGGATAATCTGGCGGTTTACGCGACTATCAAAGGTGATCCGAACCGAATCTCCATTGCCGAACAAACGGGTGAGCCGACGCTGATGGTGGAATGGGCTTCATCCGACGATCTGATATCTGTGATACGCCACTTGGGTCCGGGAATCTGTACGTTTGTGCTGTCTCCCGATGGCGAGGACGATCAGGTGTTGGAGTTGGCCATCGACGAGGCGGGGCAATTCGCCTCGGATCTGGAGCAGGATGCGCAGATTGTCCGCGACTTGGAGGTGCTCTGGGTCGCCGGGCCGTCGAGCCTCATTGTGCGAACATTTACGGATGAATTCACGACAATCGCCGATCCCGCGCATTCACTGCGGATCATACGCGTTCCGATCAAAGAAATCCGAGGTTTTCAGATCTTCCCGGAACCGGTTCTGGGCCGTGTCAGACTACACTGGAATACACTGGATCCCGCCATGGTGCGCGAGGCATTTATGGTCGACGCCAGCACCGGTCGACCCATTGTGCCCCCGTCTGATCGTGACCATCGATATTGCTAATCAAGTCTTAGGCCGGACGAGGAGGTATCGCATGCTCACGGCGTCATTTTACGTCGGGATGGCGCGTTGGCGGATGAGTCTTGATGCTATCACGACGCTGCTCGTGCATCGACTGGAAGCGCAGCCAACGCGCATTACAGCGATTCTTACGCCGTCTTATGGTGTGACGATGCGACGCCGCAGTATGCTATGGCCACAGCATTTGCATGTGGCTCAAAAGGGATGCTGCTTTTGGTGTGATCAGCCCTTACCGCTAAGTCGAGCAACGATAGAGCATGTCATCCCGCAGGGTGAGGATGGATGGCCGCAACTCACACGCATGGAGCAGCTGCTAAGCTTGCGTCTGAGTCATGCAACCTGCAATCGAGACTATGCAGCATGGCGTGCGGCGCAGCCAGCCGATGAACTGCAGCGCATGGACCAACAACTGGTACGCGGAATCAGGCAAAATATCCACGTGCACCCCATCTTGCGAGTGTACAGCTATCATCATGACTACCCCGGTGGCCGCGAGGCGCAGGAGCGCATGCGACGGTGATGGAGATATATATAGTCGGAAAATGAGCGAGGCCAATTAAGACTGTTGCGGGTGCAGCTTTATGGCGATTAGCCCACCGACCTCACTGTATGGCTATGGTTACTCGTGCGCGTGTCCTCGGGGTTTTACGACCGGGACCCGATTCGATGCCACCTTCCTATCACCCAAGCGCGCCTGCTGACAGCGGAAATCGAAACGTCGCTGCCATAATCCCAATCCGCGAAAGCCGACTGTATGGGAAATCATCTCATGCGCTGTCAAACGCCGCAGGTAACCGCCATTTGGTCGGCTGTGCGTGGTTCCTTGTTGTGGCTATTAGGGCGGTCTATACTGAAGACAGCAAAGACCAACGGGGGAGTATGCGTGAGAACACTCGAGCCGATTATTCGCGACTACGTCGACAAATTGGTGCAGTGCGGCCATCCGGTGGGTGTGGTTTTGTTTGGCTCTCATGCTCGCGGTACAGCAACGCCTGACAGCGATATAGACTTACTTGTAATCGATACAACGCCCGATGAACGGCATCGTCGATCCATTATGTATCGGCAGGCTCTACGCCCTCGGACGGTTCCAATTGACTTAATCATCCTTCCATCTGAAGAAATCATAACGCAATATCATCGAGGAGTGCCTTTTGTAGTAGATGTGCCACGAGAAGGGCGGTGGGTTTATGAGGATTCAGGACGGGCGGGACTATCTGATATTGGCGCACGATGACATGGATGCGGCGCGCTTACTGGCCCGCACTCCGACCCAGTAGCACAATGCTTGCTTTGCTTTCATGCCCAATGGGCGGCCGAAAAGACGCTCAAGGCCGTGCTACTGGCTAACGGCGTACACTTCCCAAAAGCTCACGACATTGAATTTTTGATTGACCTTGTTCGACAAACGCGGCCGGAATTACCGACGTTTTCAGAGGCCGCGGCGGTTCTTAACCAATATAATAGTGAGGCTCGGTACAAGCGTAAATTTCGAGACGAGATCGATGCTGACGATGCCGAAACCGCAATGGTTTATGCTGCAAAAATCATAGCGGCCTACGAAAAACTTGTGCGATGAGTTAGTGTGCCGTCTACGCAGCCTTTACAACGCTAAACTCCAAGTGTCTGGGGGCGAGGGGGCGAATACGTCACGAACAAAAAAACGATGGCCGTTGTGAGCCTGGTGCTGGGAGGCAGCATCCTGGGCGGGGCGGTGTGGCTCGGTTCCCTGAGTGGCCAATGGCGCACAATTCATGTGCAAAGGATGACGCTAACCATCCCCCAAAGTTGGCAGTCAGCTGACCATGGACAGGTTTATCAAGACCCTGGGGTACCCAGTGACGGCATATGGTTTATTCGCCACTTCATACCGACCGCCCTCCCCCGCTCTGCACGCTTGATCCCATCCGGAACACCAGATATTCGCGAGTGGCAAGTTCACACAGCACGCCACTGGACCTACTATGCTCGCTGGCACGGCGCCCATAGGCACCTCGCCATCAAGCTTCAAGTTCCCGCCGCGCAACAGAACCTCGCTCTTGCGATTTTGGGCAGCTGGCAACCGTTGTAATCACGGTGAGCTAACCACATCGCATCAAGTTTGGCGCGTCCGCCGGTGGTGGAACCGCTTAAGCGGTCATCCGTAGTCATTTTCGTACCATTGTCGTGGAAGGGCAGTCGCCTTCTGCCTCCGAAGCGCACCGGCATTAAGTAGGCTCGTCCCCTTGCAAGTCAATACCAAACAGAGATCCTAAGTCATCGTCCTCGTCAATAACCCGCCGACTCTTCACCCGCGATTTTTTGATGAGCCGGTCTGCCTTTTCCGCAACGGCCTGACTCACCAGATCCTCGACGTCAACGCCCCTCAGTTCAAAGAACAGCCGCGGGTTTTCGTCAAGGCGCACCCCGACCCCGTAGAGCGCCGCCGAGACGTGCTTGCAAAGTGTCGCCCAATCTGGGCAACTGCAGCTCATGTGTATCTCTTGAGGGGCGGGAAACAGCCCATGGCCGGGAGTGGCAAACAAGGTACCTAAATCCTTTGGGAACTTGCCCTCCAAAAGTTCACTTAATGATCCAATGGCTCCTTGGCACGCTTCGGTGACCGCGTCCCAAATGGCGGGAGTCAGCCGGTCAACCGTGATGTCGACCTGGTAAGGTTTGGAACGGCTCCCTTGCACCAGGGCTTTAATGCGCCCCCGACCAAGATTTAAATCCAAGACGGCGCCGTGACGCACGTAACTGCGGCCCCGCTCAATCCTGTAGGCAAAGTCGGCGTAGTGCTCGAGATTCATGTTCCAGGCCTCGCCCCACCAGGTCTTGGCCAACTTACGACCGGTCACTGTCACTGGCTTTATTCCGGGGTTCTTCTGTCTCAACTTGGTCAGCGCCGCCTGGGCTCGCGCCTTACGTTCGGAAACCGACACATACGCGGGCCACCCCCCGGAGTCTTCATACCGAGACATGACTTACACCCCTTGCATCTAACCGAAGCATCCCGAGTAGCGTCTCATTATCCAAATTCCCAATCCAGGCGTCTTGCTGTGTTGCGATAACCTCCTGGGAGAGATACTGCTTGTCCTGAATTAACGCCTCGATTTTTTCCTCAATTGTACCTTGGGTGACAAATTTGTGCACCAGCACGTTTTTTGTCTGACCGATCCTAAACGCACGATCGGTGGCCTGATTTTCCACCGCCGGATTCCACCACCGGTCAAAATGAATCACATGGCTAGCCTGGGTGAGATTGAGCCCCACCCCGCCCGCCTTCAGCGATAGCACCATAAACGGCACATAGGCGGATCCCTGAAAGGCGGACACAATATGCTTTCGTTTGGCCACCGGCGTTTGCCCATGCAACACCAATCCCGGATGCTGAAACACCGACTCCAAAAACCGCGCCAAGGGCTCGGTCATTTCTCGAAACTGGGTAAACACCAACACCCGCTCGCGCTTTTGATAAATCATCTCGGCCAATTCTCCCAAACGCTGGAATTTGCCGCTTTCTCCCGCATCAAATCCCGGTTGGCCTAAGAACTGATCGGGATGGTTACAGATTTGTTTCAATTTCATCAACGAGGCCAAAATGAGGCCCTTGCGCTCCATCCCGGCCAGCCGTTCAATCTTGCCTTCCAGGTCGGCCACCACCTGACCGTACAGGGCGGCCTGGCGACGCGTCAGTTCCGCCCGCACCTTCACTTCGACCTTGTCCGGCAGGTCGCTGATGACGCTCTTGTCGGTTTTAACCCGGCGGAGAATAAAAGGGGCAGCCATTCGCCTCAAAGGTGCGTATCCTTCGGGATGCTGGCCGAGCGCCTTGATAAACTGACCAAATTCGCCAGCCGTCCCCATCAAACCGCGATTTAGAAAATCAAAGAGGGACCACAGATCTGACAGGCGATTCTCAATCGGCGTACCAGTGAGCGCCACCCGAAAGCGGGCGGGGATACGCTTAACCGCCCGCGATTGTTTGGCCCCCGGATTTTTTATCGCCTGTGCCTCATCCAAGATCAATACGTCCCAGGACGCCTGGTTGATCCAGCTATAGCGTTCCACCAAACCATAGGTGGTCAGCACCACATCGGCGCCGTCGCCAAACCCCGAGTCGGCCAATTCATCCGGTCCCGCCACCGACGGATGAGCCACCCGCGCAATGAGCTCGGGGGTAAACTTGGTCATCTCGTCCATCCAGTTGCCCAATAGCGACGCCGGCACCACCAGTAGCGCCTGGAGCGGCCCTTCTTGGCGCAGTGCAGTTAAAAAGGCCAACACTTGCAGCGTTTTGCCCAGGCCCATATCGTCGGCCAGACACGCTCCCAGCCCCCACTGGCGCATATGCGCCAGCCACTCAGCCCCGCGCTCCTGATACGGACGCAGCCGGGCGACCAGACGACCGCCAAAGTCGAGCGGTTTGTTGGCCTTAGGCTCGGTGAGGCTTTCTAAGAACTGACTCAGCCACGCGCCATGGGTAACTTCGACCGCCTCCCAGGTCTCGTTAACATTACCGCCCGCCCCGCGATAAAGTTCGAAACGCAAGGCATCAACCAGGGAAACGGTCCTCTGCTTTTGCGCGTTCTCATACGCGTCAAGGATTTTCCTCAGCTGATCGTGGTCCACCTCAATCCACTTGCCCTTGATATAAGCCAATCCTTCAGTTTCTGCGAGTAGTTGCCGCACTTCCTCCGCTGTCAGCCGCTCCCCACCCAAGGCAATCTCCGCTCGAAAGTCCAAGAGAGCGTCGATCCCCAACCGGGAGGGTTGGTTAGAGCCCATGCTCGCGCGAACTGTCAGTCGATTGTCCCCGCTGCGCCACCATTTGGGGACGCGGCAAAGAATGCCGGCCCGCTGATAGAGCGGGATCTCTTTAAGAAAGGTATACGCCTCGGCCGCGGAAAGTCGCAGCGGCTGAAAAATTTCGCCCGACTCCAAAAGCCCGGCCACCCAGGCACTCTCGCTGGCGGCGCGGGTGACTGTGGATAGCAAGTCCAAGAGTTGCCGACGCTGCCCTTGATATTGCACCAGTGCGTTTTTAAGCGGCAGATGGCGCCGGGTGTTCGCCGCATCGGGCGCATAGGTGGCCAAAAACGCAAACGGCGCCTCGCTGTCCTTACTCTCCACCAAGTGGAAATAGATGCGGCCCAAGGGCCGAAGATGCGCGCCACGGGCGGCAAAAAACTCGTCAACACTCCCCTCGTAATCGCGGATCGCGGACTTAAAGGCGTGGTGAAGATGTTCCCACACTTGGGCTATCCAGTCAGGTCCGACGTGCTCGCCCCCAATCAGAAAGGGCATCGCGCTGAGCAATCGTTCCCGTGTAGCGTCAGACAGCACTACCGTTACACGGTCGCGCTCTTGCGCCAGTTCCTCCGTCCGCGCCAACTGAGCCACATACGCCTGGGCCAATTCCACCAAAAACGTTACCGATTCCGACAAGGTAGTGAGGTCGTGGCGAAATCCCAAGTTCAGCAACGTACCGTACGGATCCGTCCCAAAAGCAGCAAGAAGATCGCGCTCGGCGTCCGACGCGGTCCCCGCCGCGCCCGGACCCCAGTCCACGGTAAAACCTGCGGGCTCGATCACAGCGATCAAGGACGGCGTCGACAACTCAATCTCTGCGGCCACCGCATATCCTCCCAGAGCGCGTTTCCAACTATTGTAGCGCACATAGCTTCCCGGCTGGGATTAAACTCGAACTATTGCCGCGCGACGGCTCCTTGGGGGACACCGGTTTTCTCCTCGGGTCATAGCACGTCGATACCCAAGGCTCGCGCTGAGGCAGAAAGCTTGGCGTCAGTCGTAGCCAAGGCACAGCGCAATCGCAGGGCAAGTTCCACATAGGCCGCGTCGTAGGCAGTCAATTGGGTTGTCTGTGCGACTTCCCGGATCGTATCGAAGGTGCGGAAAAGGATAGGTTCATCGACATCTATCGCCAGGTTTCCCAAGAGTCTGCCGGCTCTCTCAATTTCATGCTCCCGGATTCGTCCTCTCCGTGCCCCAACAAAGAGGGCAGTCAAGATTTCAAGCGGCCAAATCGCCGGAACGACAGCGTCATCCTCTACAAATCGCCGCAACACGGTATCCGCGTAATCATTTGCTTCATCAGGAAAACACCATGCCAGGGCTACGGACGCATCAAGCACAAAGGCCATTAATAACGCCGTCCTTCTTCGATGAGCCCCCGAACGCCCCCTTCCGGAGCTTGGGCCGACTGCCTGATCTTTCTAAACTCGCGGGCAATCTCATCGACCGACATGCGTTCACCGTGCCATGGCGCTAGTTTAGCGATCGGTTTGCCGCGCCTCGTAACAATTATGGTTTCGCCCCGTTCGACCGCATCAAGTATCTCGGACAGATGGGTTTTCGCATCGAAGGCTCCGACTTCTCTCATGCTGCTCGCCTCCACCAGTCTTAAAACTAGTTTAACCGGTTATCGGCCACAATGCTATACCCGAACCCTGGGAACCGTTCCCCTGCTCTCGGGTTAGTCTAGGGAGTGCGTAGACGCGGAGGCTTTCCGCCCGATTGTGGTAAGTAAATACGGGTATCCGGATTTTTTGATTGATTCGTGGCTTATTCGGGTCTGGCCATGTGGAAACACTTTGTGTTGATCATGAAATCGACATTGTATTTGCTTAACTGCCCGCCATGAACAAGCTGTCGAGTGATACCAAACAGCGCTTGAGAGGACAGGGTCATATTACCAATTGGGAGCGTTCGTGGCGAAAAGCAGAGGAAGAAGGATGCTAGAAGTTGGTATATTTATCCGCCGCGCCAACTGCCGCCCGTTAATCGATTCATGGAATACGCATAGTCCACCGAACAATTGTTGAGATGTGACTCACCTGTTAACGCTTTGACTAGTTTCGATATTCCAAGACCGACTCCGGCTAAAGGGGGCATTCCGGAAGCCAGAATTGACAGGAAGGCCTGGTAATCGCGCTTTACAAGGTACGGATCTTCCCGAAACTGTTCTTTCAGGTTGGCCTGCACCACGCGATAGTCCGTCTCTTCCTGGCAAACGTCGGCGATAAACGAGCCATTAAAGGCAATCCAATAACGATGATAGAACTGCCCATCCGACTTTACCAAAGGAGAAATGCCTACGGGTAGGTGGTCGATGATCACTAGGCCAGAAGTTTGCGGAATATACAATTTTTCAATGACCTTATAAACTGCACGTAAAACCGAGCTTGGGTTAACATCGAGGCCCGCTAGGCTCGTCACGCCTTTCTTCCCTGTCTCGGTCGTCATATCAAATCCCCACGTGTCCGAAATGGCCTCACATGCTCCGATTCTGGTCGTTGGTGCCATTGGTGTCAAACGTCATTTAATTCAACCGGGGTGCGTCAAACAATTCACCCACCTGGAATCCCGTCTCCCTCATCATAGCATGTTGTCCATCGAGGGCAACCGTTGGTCCCCATCAATTCGCTCAGAT
>JAKACZ010000046.1 GCA_021820965.1 Bacillota bacterium
AACTCTTAATGCCCATTCCCATCGTCTGCTATCGTCTTCAGAACGTGACCTACCGCGTGCTCGCGGAGCTCACCTGGGTTCAGCGTCTGGCCTGTCTGCTCTTGGAAGTCGAACCGCGACGGCTCACGGCGGTTCCCTCGGGCTAGCCTCACAGGGCCTGAGCTCTCGTGTGGGCAAGGGTGCGAAATACGGGTTGGGAACTTGCCCGCGATCAAAACTTTTTCTTCGGCTGAGAATCGCAGACCCTGCGTGATGACGATGCCATAATTTGGCGGCTGCCCTTCAAAAGATATGGGTATAGATTAGAAAGTAACTCGGGGACCAGAGGCTACCACCCCATAGCGCCCGCTCGATAGTGGGGTCGTGCTTCTTGCGGATCAGGCGGGACGAGACGCCTTTGAGACTATTGACCAGCCGGGAAATGGCCACTTTTGGCCGGTAAGTGATCAGCAAATGCACCTGATCCTGCGCTCCGTCGAATTCCGCCCAGGTGGCTTCGAAGTTCTCGCATACGTCGGAAAAGATCCTGCGCAAGTCCTCCAAAATGTCCTTCCTCAAGACCAAGACCAACTGCCTATACTTCGTCACCAAGACCCAATGCCCGTGGAAGTTAAACACGCGGTGTCGGCCGGTGCGGTAGTCCTTGTGTTGACCATCGAGGAAGCGTATAATGAAAACGGGTGTTCGTCAAGAGACGGGGGTGTCCCATGCAAGAAACGACCGTCTTCTGCTATCGGGTGTCCTTGTCCTCGACCGAGTGGGCGAAAGCATCCGATGCCCGTCGGGCTGCGGGAGACTTGTGGACGCGCCTGGTGAAGATCCACCGGTTCTGCCGTCGGCGGCATTGGCGATGGCCGACCGAGGCGCAACTTAAGGCGCATTTCAAACGCCGTTTCCCGTTGCACTCGCAAACCGTCCAAGCCCTCATCGAGAAGTTCTGCGCCACGATTGACGGGGTGCGCACGAAACGGAAGCACGGGGATAAGCAGGCCCGGTATCCCTGGCGCTTCCGCCGATACTTCAACCCAATCTTCAAGGGCCAAGCCCTGAAAATGGCCGGGCCGCATCTGCTCTTGCCGCGTGGACGGGGACGCGACCCCATTCGGGCGCATCTCCCGGAATTGCCCGACGGACAGGTCGTGCAAGCCGAGTTGGGGTTTGGCGAGATCTACCTGACCGTCGCCCGGGAGATGCCGGATCCCGGACCCGTTTCCTCCAGCAAGGCGGGAGGGCTGGATATCGGGGTCATTCACCTCGGCATGGTCTCCGACGGTGACGAGGCGTTAGCGGTGTCGGGCCGAGGCTTGCGGTCCGTGAAACAGGGCCGGGCCAAAGCCCAAGCCAAACTCCGGAAGAAGCGGCGTCGCACGAAACCCGGGTCACGACGACGAAAACGGCTGAACCGTGCACGGCACCGCGCTAGCCACAAAGTCGAACGGGTGATGCGTAATGCCTTGCATCATGCGGCCAACCAGATCGTCGCGTTTTGTCTCGCTTACGGAATCACGATCCTTTACGCGGGCGATCTTGGCACTCTCAACTATAAAACACGGCACCGTCGGTCCCGGCGGACAAACCAGGATATCGGAGCATTAGAATTTGGACGTTTCGAACAGTACTTGGAATATAAGCTCCGTCGTTACGGCATCCAACTGGTCCAGATTAGTGAGGCGTACACGTCTCAAACGTGTCCGCAATGTGGCCATCTCACCAAGATGGCGGGCCGCACCTACCGTTGTCGCGCCTGTGGCTATCGGGCGCATCGAGACGGGGTCGGTGCAGTGAACATCCTCAACAAGGGGATGCATGGGGAGATTCGCCCCGGGGCACTTCTGGTACCCCCACGGATCACGTATCGCCGTCCCGTTCCCCTCAAGGGAACGTTAAGGCGTAGTTGCGGCTGAACCCCGCCGATGTTGCTGGTGGGATAAGCGGTGGCGAGTCCGGAGGAGCACTCCCAGGGTTTCAGAACCCGTCGACGCAGCCACGGTGGTTCCCCCAGAATCTCCGGCCTTCATGCTGGGGAGGTTCAAGCGCTCGGTGTTGTCACCCCGAAGGGGGCTGGTTTTGGCTTTGCCGTCTATTCCCGCCGTCTTTCTGGGAAGCGCCCTCGGCCAGTTCTTTAACCGCCGCTTGTCGCCCATGGTGTTTCGCTGGATGCTGGTCGGAGTTATCGCCCTGTCGGCAATTTTGCTTTTGGTCGGGTACTAAACGCGGCAGGAAGCAAGCGGTTTAGGCACGAAAAATGATGAGGGGGGGATGTTGTGTTTAGGCTGGATGCAGAGAAATTAGGCCACCGCTCACCTGTTGCGATGCGCACGGTTGAGCGGGGGGCGATTCGTAAATTCGCCGTGGCGCTGGGGGATGGGAACCCTCTTTACCTATCGGTCGAGGCGGCGCGGGCGCAGGGATACCGGGATGTGGTTGCACCTCCGACATTTGCCGTGACTCTGCTCCCCTGGGATATACCGGGTCTGGAGATGCCGCATGCGGGGGTACTGCATGGGGAACAGGAATTCGAATGGGGCGTACCCATCTGCGCCGGCGACGAAATCGGGGTCGTGGGATGGGTGGATGCCGTCAAGGCGCGGTCCGGCCAACAGGGGACGATGACCATGATTACCGTTGCCAGTGAAGGAACAAACCAGCACCAGGAAATGGCCTTTCGAGCGCGAGCCGTGCTCATTGTCACGGAGGAGGCGGCAAATGAACACGGGAGATGAGTTCGGGCCGTATCCGGTGATAGTCACGCGCGAGCAGCTGGTTCGCTACGCCGGCGCTTCGGACGACTATAACCCCATCCATTACGACGACGAACTGGCCCGCTCACTGGGACTGCCGGGGGTGATTGTTCATGGCATGCTCGCCATGGGGCTTATGGTTCGGTTGGTGACGGAAAACGTGCCGGATTTAGGCGGGGTCGAGAAGTTTAACGTCCGGTTTAGGCAAATGATTCAGCCCGGTCAGCCATTAGTCATTACGGCTCGGGTGAAAGGTGTCGATTCGGGTACAGCGGACCTTGACGTACAGTTGGCGGTCGAGGGACAAAGGCCCGCTGTGACCGGGAAAATGCGGGTTCGCCTCAAATCGCTTTAGAGACTTCGCGACCAATACCGCGGGCTTTTTACAACGGCGCTCGCGATTAGTATGCAACCGACCGCCAGCAAAAACAGTTTGGGAATCCACCATGGCATGGCAGGTGTGACCCAGCGATACGAAAAGGTGTCAATCAACTGCAGCGGCGGGACGGCGGTAAACGCGCCCAGAACCCTGAGAATTAAATCGGCCACGGGGAGGCCCAGCGCCACCAGGTATCCGACTGCAACTCGGGCGGTGATAAGGGTGGCCCAAATGGCCAGACCGGTGAGAAAGAGTGCGGGGCCAAGCGCCGCCAACATCCCGGACCAATATGCCACGGGCCCCCAGGCAATATTCATCAACTCGGTTCCGACTAAAAACACCAGCCAGCCCAAGGCCCAGACCCCGGCAATGCGGGCGGTAAGGATGCTTCGGTGCGGCAGGGTGGCATTGAGTTCGGTCATGCCTTGTTCGCTATCGATCATAAAGAGCGGGGTGCTCAAAAGCGCTAGCGCCAACGGCAGGAACGATTCCATATTTTCGATAAAGTGCTTTTGCCAGGTGGCTTGAAGCTCTAAAACGCCGTGCGTCAATGCCAGCAGCGCCAGCGCCAAGAGGAGCAGCAAATAGCTGGATTTAGAAAGGAGTTTCAGTTCCATCAGCATTAGGTAACATCGCTCGCGCACGGATTATGCCCTCCTCCAGTAACGGTCATCGGCCGCGATAGGCGGCATGAATCCACACTTTTTGCCGCCGCCGGCTCTCCCGGTGTAAAACGCGCCACTGGGCCAGAGTGGTCTTGACCTGCCGTTTGTTCAGGGACCCCACGCCCGTCACCTGTCGCTGGCGTAGTTGGGTCAGCAACAATTGCAGATTGGCCCCATTGCTGTGGGAGAAAATCAAGAGCGCCGTCAGCACCATGTTTTGGGGAGTATCGGCCTTAGGCGGTGCCGCACTCCAAAACAGCCGAGATAGGGTCAGGGTGGCGGTATAGCTGGTCGGAGGCGACGTGGTCTCGGCGATCGGATCGCGGGGCTGAGCGAAGGGATGCACGTCACTGTAGAGAATCAGCGGTGCGTCCCACTGCGTTCCGGTCGTCACCGGTGAGGGGACAAAGGCGATGTGCTTAGGAATGGGAAGCCAGCCCTCCAAGTTCCGCAGCGAGCCGACGTACGGAAAGAATGCCGGGAGGCGGGCGCCGCCTGGCACCACCAGCCAGATGGTTGTCGGCCCTCGGGTCTTCTTTGTCAGGGGTCCGGAAATGACCACCAGATTGCCCAGGGTACCGCCCCAGGTGTTGGCTGTGCGGTGTTTGACTGCGGTTGTCACGATAGCGCCACCCTCAAGGTGTGTCACCGTGAGCGTGACGGGCGACGTTGACGGAAGAAATGAGGGCAGGTCCCGCCCCGCATGAGCCATGTACACCCTCCCGTCTCCCGCATACAGGCCGGAGTACACCTGGCCCACGGCAAATGGAGGGTAGGGGAGCGTGCTGGGACGCGGCAGGGGCTGACCGTGAATTATGAGCGAAAGCGCCGCGGCACTTCGCTGGCCAGTTAGCGTCCATTGACGCAACGCGGTGCCCCGTAAAACTTTGCTGCTGATGGCATGGAGGGTGCGGCCGTCTTCACGGGCCGATTCGACGGCGAAGCCAGCATTCATAACGAATCTTACTATGCCGGTATTCGGCGGTTTACAGGTGATAGTCCCCCTGACCGCCCCGTCGGACGCATTCACTGCCAGGCGCACGTGACTTTGGCGGCAAGACGGGGTTAGAGCCACCTTGCGCGAATTGGTGACTGCAGGGGATAGGCGGGTTGCGTTCTGCTGGAGGAAAACCATGCCCGTCAGGATTCCCATCGCTGCGAGAATGGCTAAATTACGGGTAAATTTGCGGTGCCTCAGCGGGTATCGCCCATGGCGCCGGCGGATTGCGAACAAGAGCAGCAAAAGCCCGAGCAGACCCCACACCAGCCGGTTTAGCCATAGCCATCCGCTAATGCCGGGCGGCGCGATCAAGGACGGCGGAAGGGCCAGCCCCAGTTCCAGAAACCCGGGGAAGGGGTTGAAGAAGGCGAGGTGTGGAAGACGGGGTAAGAATACGGAAATCTTGTACTCGGAAAAGGCAATGACCAAGGACGCGATGATGGCGGGCGCGAAGTAACGAGTCCGGCCCGGCAGCCGGACTACCAGCCATAGCGAGGCTCCCGCCACCGTGACCACCGACGGCATCGTGAAGAGCGCAAACTGCATGGTCCAAAGGGCACCATCCCACGCGTTCAAATGGGCAATGAGCGTCATCAAGCCCCAGCCCCAGGCCGCCATCAACAGCACCATCGCCACACCAATACTGACGTAGCCCAGGAACCGCCCCATCAGTACTTGATCGCGCGACAGCGGTCGCGACCACCAGGCAGTTTCCTCCTCGGGGTCGCGGCTCAACTGGCCGACAATTAAGACCAGCGCGAACGGCACCACGGCGTAGGCGACGGCGTACATCTGAATGGCACCGCTTCCCGCCGTAGGAGACCCAACCGTGGCGATGGCGGCCAGCAGGGTTAATAGCGCCAGCATACCCAATTCCAAGCGCGTGAGAGGTTCGCGCCAGGCCAATCGCCAGGTATTCAGTGCCGTTGCCTGTACCACCTTCATGGGTTTGCCTCCTCACGGGCATTGTCCAAGTGATGCCGATTCAGCGCCCATAAGTATGCGTCGGTGAGATCGGGAGTTCGGGGAATGAAGCCTTCTCCGGGGGCGGCGGCCAAGACCCAGGCGCCCGTGTCGCTAAACCGCCCTGTATCGATATGTGGTGCTTCCGGAAAGCGTCCCGGCGCCACGAAGGCGTGTCCATGAGCGGTGGCGATGAAGTCGCGCACGCTGCCGTCGTAGCGGACACGGCCTCGATCCAGAAGGAGAACTGCATCACAATAGCTTTCCACCTCTGAAAGCAAATGTGTCGTGATGAGGTAGCTCTCGGGACTCTCCGGTAAACTGTCGAGTAGGTACAGCTCTTGCCAGAAGGCCAGCCTTTGCTCGGGATCGAGTTCAGCCGTGGGTTCATCTAACAGCACAACGCGCACGCGGCGCATCCAGACGGAGGCTAGAGCCAGACGGCGGCGTTCGGAGGGGTGGAGTAGCCGGCCGGGTTGTTGTTTGACGTCCAGCAGGCCCAAGCGTTCCAGTACGGCTTCCGCGCGCTGAAAAAGATGGCGCCCTCCCGACTGGTCCCACCAAGCCGTGCGCACTAAAAACTCGAGGGGACTGAGGTTGTCATAGGCGCCGGGAAACTGTGGAATATACCCGATTCGGCGAGCGATCAGCCGCGTGTCCCGAGTTGTTCCCAAAAGCAAGCGGCCGCGGGCGGCGTGCAGTAAGCCGGCAATGGTCCGCATCAATGTGCTCTTGCCGGCGCCATTAGGGCCGATGACCGCGGTAAAGCCGGGGGCCAGGTCGAATGTGATCCCTTTAATCAACCAGAGGCGGCCTTGTTGATAGGCTAGATCCTCGACTCGTAACACGGTTTCTTGGCTCACCGCGCCATAACCTCCGCCGGACCCTTGATAAGCCACAGATACCCGTCCTCGGGCGTGGGTGGCAGGACCGGGTCCGTTGCCGCCTTAGCCACAAATGCCTTGATGGACCGGCCGCCCGCCATGGGAGCCCAAAAATCGGCAGTGTTGATCGCCTCGGGGTTCCAGGGACGGCGGACCACGCGACCGCGGGCAAAACCGGCAAGGTCGTCCCAGATGGTTTCCGCGAGCACCCGGCCATCCCTGAAAATGATAAGACGGTCGGGAATGGCGTTGGCATCGTCCACCATCTGCGTCGCCATAATGATCCGACGATGGCGGGACAGATTGCGCAACAACGAGCGAACTGATGCCTGTTCATCCGGGTCCAATCCCAACGTAGGTTCATCAAGCAATAGCCAGGGTGTCCGCCGCATTAGCGCGCCCGCCAAAAGCGCCCGCCGCTTCATGCCCCCCGAGAGCCATTTCATGCGTTGATGGGCGGCGCTTTTGAGGTGGACTAACTGAAGCACGCCCTGGACGACGCGATGACGCTGGTCGGGCCTGTAGTCGTCGAGGATGGCCAATTCACCCAAGTACTCGGCCAGGGTGGACTCCCGCGGTAGAACATTGTCCTGCGGCACAAACGCGAAGAGGCGCCGAGCGGTAAGCGGCCTGGAACTGAGGTCGACGCCGTCCATGAGGACTCTTCCAGAACTTGGCCGATGCAGGCTGATTAATGTTTTTAGCAGTGTCGTCTTGCCTGCGCCGCTGGGACCGAGAATACAAGCCGATCCGTGAATAATCAGGTTTAACCTGGCAATGGCCGGGTCGGACCGACCATGATGCCTGACCGTAAGATGATCGATGACTAACATGTATCCTGCCTTTCTAACCATCTCTCCCAACATGTTCGAATCCCTAAGCGTTGGCTTCGCGCATCCGTTCATGGATTGTCGGCCTGGGGACTCCGGGGTTCAACCTAGATGCGCTGTTCTATCCTACACCTCGTTGAGGCAGCCGAGGGCCGCGATAGGAGGCTTTAACGGTCCGGACGCCGCCGGTCGTGACGAATCGCCCGCCGGCGCGTGCCGTCAACCGTTCCGTCCCAACGCCTCGGTTTTTGCCGCTCGCCTCTTGGCGAGAGGCACTAATGCGGGTCTTTTTCGCGCAGCGCATGCTTCAACTCCGTTCGATAAGACCGTAAGCCATCGAGTCGGGCGCTAAAAACCTGGACAATCGACAACAAATCATTGACCATTTCCTGTTCCGGTGACAGCGTTTCTTGATTCATCACAATGAGTTCCGTGCCGTGTCGAGCACAAGAATCTGCGAACCACCCGAAACCGAACCGGACGAGCCGGTCTTTATGGGCCACGATAACTGTCCGGACCCTGCCCACTTTGATGTCCTGGAATAGTTGATTGAAGCCCTGGCGGTGATAGTTCCGCTCCCGATGTCCTGAATCGTGTCGCTCGGAATGATCCCATGTTGCCGACAATATTGCTCCAAGGCGGCAATCTGCTTCAACAGATCAGTGCGTTGGTGGCGGGTGGACACCCGCGCATAGAGCACCACCCGTCCTTCGGGCTTCGTCACGATGCCGATGTACGCCAAGTACTGGCCCTGTGTGTAATACCGTCGGTTGGTGGGGGTTCGACAAGCTGGCAAGATCCCCTCGCGATCCCATCGTTGCAATGTCGCCACCGATTTGCCAATGAGCGCCAAACTGTTTGGGAGAGTACGTGGGTGCCATACTGGTATTGTCTTACGTTTACATACATTGGTCAAAACTGATCATGTCCTCCCGACGACAAGCACCGTTACCTAAGCATTTCGCAAGGCCGACAAAAGGTCAAGCGGGAAGGATTTTTTGCGGTGGTGGGCGAACCCTTCCCCGAGGAGATCACGTGGGGCTAGCCCCATTTGCCCTGCGCTGAGGAGGAATTCGATGGCCTACGTGGCGTTTTTAAAAATCGTGGATGCTGCCAAAAATCAAGAAGCGCGTGCTGCCCACCTGCAGTACATCGGTGAGAGATATCGCGAAGACAAGGTATTAATGGCTGGCCCTTTCGGGGATCAAAGCGGCGGGATGGTTGTCTACCATAATGTTACCGAAGAGGATGCGCGGCGGCTGGCCGAGTCCGACCCGGCGGTGACCTCGGGAGCTCGAACCCTGACATTGATTCCTTGGACGATCCTCGACTTTGATGCGACGTCCTCGTAAGCTGCGGGTGCTCGTAGCCCCGGATTCGTTTAAGGGGGCTCTTGATCAAGTGGAGGCAGCCCAGGTAATCGCGGAGGGGCTTTCGCGCGGTTACGGGCCAGGTCTAGTGGCAGAGCTCTGCCCGCTGGCGGACGGTGGCGAAGGAAGCGCGCTTTTGATGACGTCCCGGGGCGGTGAGCGTCAGGCCGTCGAGGTGGTCGACGCTTACGGCCGCCCGCGCCAGGCACACTGGGTCCTGTATCACGATGTCGCATTGGTTGAGTCCTCCCAAGGATCGCCCTATTGCCCGCCGGAGGACCGCCCCAAACCTGTGTTGCAAACTAGCAGCCGGGGAACCGGCATGCTAATTCGGGCGGCTCTGGCTGATGAACGCGTACGCGAAGTGTGGGTAGGGCTGGGAGGTACGGGCAGCCTGGATGGAGGCATTGGGCTTTTGGGATCCTTGGGCGCGCATTTTCTCGATGCCGACGGGCGCGGGCTGGAACCGAGTCCGGCGTCGTGGGAGCAGGTCGTGCAAACCGCGTTACCTGTCTTGGCCAAGCCGCTGATCGGTCTGGCGGACGTACTGGTCCCGCTCACGGGGCCGGATGGCGCGGTACGGCGGTTTGGTCCGCAAAAAGGCCTGGCGGCCAAGGATGCGACCCATGCGGAGCGAGCTCTGGCGCGCTGGGCACAGGTGTGCGGTCCCCAATACGCGGAAACTCCCGGAGCGGGCGCCGCCGGGGGCATGGGATTTGCGCTCTTGTGCGCGGGCGCGGTGCTGCATTCGGGCGCGCAGTGGTGGGCGGAGTGGACGCGGTTAGAAGAGCGCGTCGAGGCGGCCGACCTGGTCGTGACAGCCGAAGGCCGCTTGGACGAGCAGTCGCTCTTGGGGAAGGTCGTGTCCACGGTGTTGGCGGCGTCACAGCGGCAGCAAAAGCCGGTGGTGATATTGGCGGGTCAAGTCCCGCACAATTTATCGCCCTATTATCGCCGGGGCGTCTGGCTGGCGTTGCCGTTGGCCCCAGGACCGATATCTCTACCGGACGCGTTATCAAAGACCCAGGATCGGCTAGAGGCTGTGAGTGAGACGGTGGGCCGGATGCTTCGGCGGCCGTTCTAAAGGGGTGCCGCTAAGAAGCGGTGGCATGGGTGACTGTCACCAATAGCGGCGAACGCCCAAATTAGGTCACCGAACCCTATGAGGAAACTCCTGTTAGGGTTGGTATGGTCGATGATATCAAAGCAGGTGAGGCGGCCGCTCGGTATCCGTCCGAGCGATCGCGGGGTGTGGCATTGTCGGTGTCGTCCGCGTTGGGCTAGTCCGGAATATCTTGAACATGCCCGGCGCGACTAATGGTGTTGTTTTGCATTGCGACGTTGGACGGCCCCCGCGCGAGTGATGAGGTTGGCGGCCGCCTCGGGCATATGCCCTATTTATCGGGCCGACGGATTTGGCCATGACCTCGGGTTCGCGCCTCGCGGCAGTGATTAACTCGAGAGGTGATAGAGGAGGCGCCCCATTTTGCAGGGGGAGTCTTCGTAGAGGAATCGGATCGTCGAGTTCGACTGAACGCGGGCGGCTGGTCGATGGTGACCCGGGTTCGACCCTACGATACGAAATGGAGGTGATGGTGAAGTGCCTAGTTATCAGCTCGCTCAAACTATGGATCGAAGCGAGTGGTTGAAGCGCTATCCTCGTTTAACCCAGCATCAGGTGAAGATGGTGGCTCAATCGCTAAAGGAGGCGCTCGGAGAGAACGTCGTAATTGACGATCGGGATCAATTGCTGGCATACAGCTACGATGCCACTGGTGAGCGCCATTGGCCCGATATGGCGGTATTGCCGCGTACCACGGATGAGGTCAGCCGGGCGCTTAGCCTGGCCCATCGGTATCGTGTGCCGGTCGTGGGCCGAGGTGCTTCGACCAATCTTAGCGGAGGGACGACCCCCCTGGTTGGCGGGCTAGTCGTGTCGTTTGCCCGCATGAATCGCATTGTCGACATTGACACCGTCAAGCGTTTGGTCCGCGTGGAGCCCGGGGTGGTTAATGCCGATCTAGCCGAAGCGCTTCGCAAGCGGGGCTATTTCTATCCCCCCGATCCCTCGAGCCATCGCATCTCCACCATCGGCGGCAATATTGCGGAAAACGCCGGCGGCCCCCACTGCGTCAAATACGGTGTCACCACGCATCACGTGCGGGCGTTGGAAGTCGTGTTGAGCGACGGACGTGTCGTGAACCTGGGCGAGATTGGGGCGACCGATGCAGGGCTCGACATTGCCAGCCTGGTGATTGGGTCGGAGGGAACGCTGGCGCTGGTGACGCAGGCAGTATTGGCGATTCGCCCGCTACCCGCCCGGACCAGCACCGTACTGATAAGCTTTAAAGCGCTAAAAGATGCGGTTACAACGGTTTCCCAGATTGTCGCCAATCGGCTTAATCCGGCTGCTCTGGAGTTGATGGATAAGGAGTCGATTCGCGTCGTCGAATCTTTTGTGCATGCGGGCTATCCTCTCGATGCCGAAGCGGTGTTGCTGGTCGAGTTGGACGGTACCGACGCCGAGGTGGAGAGTGGTATTCACGGGCTGCGGGCGATTTCGGAGCGTCAGGGGAGTTTGTCATTTCAAGTGGCCGAAAGCGAAGAACGTGCCCAAGAGTTTTGGCGCGGGCGACGGGCACACTATGGCGCAACAGCCCGGCTGGCGCCCCATCTCTGGGTCCAGGACGTCACCGTGCCGCGGCCAAAACTCGTCGAAATGATTGAGCGGGTGATGTCTATCGCACAGGAACAACGCCTACTCATCGTAACCGCGGCGCATGCCGGCGACGGCAATCTTCACCCGAACATTCCTTACGATCCGCTGGATCCGGACCAGATTCGGCGCCTGAGAGCCGCCGACGATGCGATATTGCGTGCCTGCGTGGAAATGGGTGGTTCGATTACCGGGGAACACGGGGTCGGCATAGATAAGGCAGAGCATTTGCCGCTCATGTATTCGCCCTGGGAACTTGAGGCCATGGCCGAGGTTAAGGCGGCATTTGATCCGGACCAGGTGCTTAATCCGCTAAAGGCGCTCTGGCCGGCCGGCGAAATCTCCCCGGCGCCGCCTGTATCGCGTCCCATCCCGCATTTACCCGCGTCGACAGGCGAGGTTCAGGAGATTATGCGGTGGTCGGCGTCCCAGTCGGACCCGCTATCGATTCGCGGCTCCGGCCGCAGAACTACAGGGGGACCGCCGACTCAGCGGATCTTGTCGCTGGCGCAGTTGGATCAGGTGCACGATCTGGATCTCGACAATCTTTCGGTAGAGGTAGGGGCAGGCATGGTGGCCGGCGCCCTATCCCGCCTGTTGGAGCGACACGGCTTGGACGTTCCGGGTATCGAGCCCTTTATGGACGACACCGTGGGCGGTTTGGTGGCGGCTAATGCGCCTTACTGGCGCCACAGTTCCGGTCACGGCTGGCGGGATATGGTCTTAGCTGCGGAATGGGTGGACATGCGCGGGCGCCTCTTGCGGTTTGGGCGTAAAACGATGAAGAACGTAGCGGGATATGATCTAGCCAAACTGGTGGTCGGATCGCGAGGCCGCATTGGAGCCCTTACCAGGGTTACATTGCGTTTGTTGCCCCGGGAAGAGCCGTTAACAATTGCTCAAAGCGCACCGATGCCCGCGACTCAAGCGCTGATGGCGGCGAACCGCGTGTTATCCCGGCCGGACCATCCCGACGGCATTTTACTGGTGCGGCGGCCCAGCCAAACCAACGTCGAGGTGTGGTGTGTCGGGCGACTGACGCATCGCGAACTCAAAACCAAGCTAGCGCAAGACTTGGGCGGCACATCAGTCGTGTTTGAGGATGGACGCGATGCCTGGCTTCGACTGGAAACCGATCGTCTGCACCGTGTCTATCAAGCGATTTCCTCCGGGATGTACCGAGCCGGGCGGATACCGGTGGCCGCTGAGGATTGGCTAGCGGTCTTTGCCGACGCCGTGGGCTCAGCAGTACACCTTTGCCCGGATGGGGGCTGGTATGAGATGATGGGACCGGACGCCCGCAACCCCTGGCCAAGAACATCCGACCAGGAACTTGAACGTCTGCGCGAACGGGTGGCCAGAGTCTTTGACCCGGAACAGCTGTTGCACTAACGGGTTGGAGGGGGAGCAGAATGAATTTGGGGCTAGCCAACAGAACATACCTGGTCATGGCAGCCAGCCGGGGGCTGGGACGGGCGGTAGCGGACGCCCTTCGCCAAGAGGGAGCACGGGTGGTCACAACGAGCCGCAATCCAGGGGAGAATGCAGTATTGGACACCGGCGATCCGGCCTCACGGGCCGCGTTTTTGCAGGCGGTGGAACAAGAGCAGTTTCATGGCCTCTTTGTCAATACCGGAGGTCCACCCTATGGGGACGTATTGGAACTGGATGACGAGACCTGGCTTAGGGCGTTTCAACAGATTTTACTCGGCCCGGTTAGTCTGATTCGCCGTCTGGTGCCGCAAATGCCGCCCGGCAGCGCGATTTTACTCAATGCCTCAAGCTCCATTAGTCAACCGATCCCTCATCTGGCCCTGTCCAATGTTCTGCGGACGGGACTCCACGCGCTAGTCAAAACCTTGGTTGATGAATTGGGCCCTTTAGGCATTCGCATCAACCTAATCGTGCCCGGCCGCATTGATACCGATCGTGTCCGGGCGCTGGATCAGAACGTGGCAGAGCGCATTGGCATGACGGCCGACCGGATCCGCGGTCAGTCGGAGGAAAGAATTCCGCTGGGCCGCTATGGACATCCCGAAGAATTTGGGCGTCTGGCCGCATTCTTGCTGTCTCCGGCCGCATCATACCTGAACGGTTCCGCCTATTTTGTGGACGGCGGCCTGAGCCGAAGCTTATGAAAGGGCAGTTGTGTGGTTGTTGGGTCGGCAGGCGGCGCCGCCTTTGACCCGCTAATTATTCACGGGCACATGGTCGCGAGATTGCGTGTGGTCAGACTTGTCGCCGGTGCATGGCAAAGACGCGGGAGGGATGCAGATGACCGAGTATGCGTACGTCGTTGTTGGTGCCGGTATGGCTTGTGATGCCGCGATTGCCGGAATCCGGCGCCGCGATCGCACCGGGTCGATTTTAGTCGTCGGTGAGGAGCCATTTCCGCCGTATCAGCGGCCGCCATTGTCAAAGCAGCTCTGGGTCGATATGCGCTTGGAGACTGTATTTTTGGGTTCCTGGACGCGCTATTCAGATGTGAAATTGGCGCTGGGCACACGGGTAAGCCGCATTGACAGGGCTAACCGGCAGATTGAGACTGATGACGGACGGCGATTCGGCTACGGCAAACTGCTTTTGGCTACCGGGGCGAGGCCTCGAACTCTGGCGGGTGATACCGCCGGTGCATATTACGTGGGTTCACTCGCTGAACATATCCGGCTGATGAAGGCGCTGGCCGAGACACGGACGGTCTTAGTCGTCGGCGGTGGATTTATTGGGGCCGAAATGGCGGCGGTATTGTCGATGGCGGGCCACCGGGTGACCTGGACGATGATCGAGCCTCATCCGTTTGCGGGATTCTTTCCCGACGATTTAGCCGGGCACGTGACCGACGCATACCGCGCTCATGGTGTCATCATAGTGCCAAGCGGCGAGGTCACCGGCGTGGAAAGCTTTGCAAGCGGGATTCGCGCCGTGATGAAATCAGGTCCGTCTCTGGAGGCGGATTTGGCCGTTGTCGGCGTCGGTGTTCGTCCCATGGACGAGCTCGCACAAGCGGCAGATCTTGAAGTTGACGGCGGCATTGTAGTGAATGACTATCTGCGTACCAGCGATGAGCATATTTGGGCGGCCGGCGACGTGGCCGTAATGGCGCCGGAAAAGCAGCCGATGTGGCACGAGGATCACGCAGTTACCCAGGGCCGGCTGGCCGGGGAAAACCTCGCCGGCGCATCGAAGCCGTACACGCATCGCCCGTTTTATTACTCGGATCTGTACCAGTTTGGCTATGAAGCTATTGGAAATTGTCGCACCTCCCACCATGACATCGTGGAGGATTGGGTGACACCGGGGGAAGAGGGCGTGGTCTATTATTTGGATGGCGGCCATGTCGTGGGCGTGCTCAATTGGAACGTATGGAACGGAGTTCAAAAGGCGGAGACGTTGATGGACAGCGGTCGCCGCTACACGGCAGCGGAGTTGGTTGGCCAGATACGAAACGCCGTCGAGTAGGGGCAGGAAAATCCTTGCGTTGCCACGAAATATCGGGATTTTTCGCGACAGCTGCGGTATTGTAGAAGCAGGCCCGGGATCCGGGCAATTTTCGTGAGAGAGGGTCAGATAGATGGTTATCGGTGTGCCCAAGGAGATCAAGACCGATGAGAATCGGGTGGCGCTCACGCCAGCCGGTGTGTTAGCACTGACGCGAGATGGCCACCGCGTGTTGGTTGAATCCGGGGCCGGTGAAGGCAGCGGTTTTTCCGACGACCAGTATCGGAGTTCTGGAGCCTCGGTCATAGAGTCGGCGGCGGAAGTCTGGACACAGGCACAAATGATTATCAAGGTCAAAGAGCCCTTGGTCGAAGAATATCGCTACTTTCGGTCCGACCTGCTGCTATTTACGTATTTGCATCTAGCGCCCGAACGCGAGCTGACTGAGGCGCTGTTAGAATCCGGCATTATCGCCGTCGCGTACGAGACGGTGCAGACCTCCGACCGTGCGCTGCCGCTATTGACGCCGATGAGTGAAGTGGCCGGACGCATGGCCACCCAAATTGGCGCGCAGTTTTTGGAAAAGGCCTATGGTGGCCGCGGCATTTTGCTGGGAGGTGTTCCCGGAGTGCTTCCCGGCCGAGTTGTTGTCATTGGCGGAGGCATCGTCGGCACCAATGCGGCACGTATTGCGCTGGGACTTGGCGCCGAGGTGACCATTGTCGACATTAACGCCGAGCGGCTGCGCCAGCTGGATGATCAATTCCACGGGCACATCCAGACCTTGATGTCGAACGAATATAACATTGGGGAGGCTGTGGCGAATGCGGACTTGTTGGTGGGAGCCGTCTTAATTCCAGGAGCGCGCGCGCCCCATCTTGTGACCGAAGACATGGTCCGGAACATGCCCAAGGGTTCCGTGATTGTTGATGTGGCCATCGACCAGGGCGGCTCAATTGCCACCATCGACCGCGTCACCACGCATTCCCACCCCACTTATGAGAAATATGGGGTGATTCACTATGCCGTGGCCAATATGCCGGGGGCGGTGGCCCGCACCTCGACTCTAGCCTTGACCAACGTTACCTTGCCGTACGCGCGCATGCTGGCGAACAGAGGACCCGAAGAAGCGCTCCGGCGCGACCCCGCATTAGCGAGAGGGTTAAACATCTACAAGGGCCGGGTGACCTTTCCGGCGGTAGCTGAGGCTCACGGCATGACGTACACAGACGTGGCCACAGTTCTGGCCTGAGCGGATATATCTGCTGAAGCCCTTCCGGCACTTTGGAAGGGCTTTTTGGTTGGGGATTATCATGCTCTCGGGCTCCAGTCGCCGTGCGCCCACGATGAAGTCGCCCGTGCATCTGTCTCAAGCATCTCTTGGTCAGCTAGCGACGCACGGCCGTTATGGACGGCAACTAGTGCGTAAAAAATAACTGCCGACGACGGCACCCACGGCTAGGACGTCGGCAGCAATGGCCGGTGAAGGGCAAGCCATTGGGAAAAGGTCCCAATGCTGTGAAATACGTGCCACGGCGATAACCCGGGGATGAACTCGCGGCCACCTAACTTCCGTGGTCTGAGTGGGCGTTTCTGAAGCCACTCCGGGAAGCGCTGGCCTGCCAGAATGCCCCGCGGCCAGGGGCTTCCTGCGTCTTTCGTGAATCTCCCCGGCATGCCGTCGAACCGCTTCGCCCTCATTTTCGACCAGCGCCGCAATGGTGTCGGGATTCGCGAGGAGTTCGCCTAAAACAGGTAAGTCCCGCGACGACCGTATGTTCCTGGCAACTATTTCACTCGAAAGTGCATCGTTTTACGATACAAGTGCGTCGCGATACGATATAATGACAATGCCGTCATTGGGAGGTGGATTCGTGATAGGGCGTCCTTTGTATGAAATAGTATGGGATGGCCCGGTATGGCCTGGAACCGTACTACTGCAATTCCGCTCAGCACACGTAGCGCCTAGCCAATGTCGAGGTATGAGGCAACTGGGAGTACTTCCCCCGATGGCGGGCAGATCCAAGCACGGGTATTTAGGCCGTAGCCGAGTCACATTCAAATGCAGGCGTCGCCTTGACCTAGCCGGGCCGACGCCGGAAGGGAGAGGAATCAACATGCCGGCAAAATCGCGCGAGCTGGTAAGTCCCGCCCAGTACCGGGCGCTGGCCGAATTCCGCTATGGCTTGCGCAAGTTCTTGCGATTTAGCGAATCCGCGGCTCGAGCTCAAGGGATCACCCCGCAGCAGCACCAACTGCTATTGGCCATCAAGGGATTTTCTGATCACGAATGGGCGGCCGTGAGCGAACTGGCGGAGCGCTTACAACTGCAGCAGCATAGTGTCGTGGGTATCATCGATCGGTCGGTCCAAGCAGGATTAGTGGCCCGGGTTGGGCACCAGGAGGACCATCGGGTGACTGAAGTGCATCTGACGCCAAAAGGCGAAGCCATCCTGGAAACGCTGACGGTGGCCCATCGAGAAGAGCTGCGTCGTATGCGGAACTTTGTCTTGTCGGTTATGCGGGCGCTGGAGCATCCTGCCGAGGATGGGGAAGCGACAAGCGCATTATCAACGAGGGGGTCCAATCCGCTATGAGCCAGCGCGAACTCGGGGACTTTACGACCAACGGACGCCGTCTAGCGATTTTGACGGGGTTGGGCGCATCCATGGGCATCGTCTCCGGTTTCGTGGCCCTCGCATTGTTGCGCCTCATTGGCCTTATCACGCATGTGGCCTATGAGGGGCGGTGGGGATGGTCTCTGATCGCTCCGAATAATCACCGATGGGGCGTGGCGTCGATCGTTGTCCCAGTCGTTGGAGGGCTGATTGTGGGGATCTTGGCCAAGTACGGGACAGACAAGATTCGGGGCCACGGCATCCCCGAGGCGATTCAGGCCATCTTGGAGAACCAGAGCCGGATAGAACCTCGCGTGGCGCTAATTAAGCCGCTTGCCTCAGCCATTACGATCGGCACCGGTGGTCCGTTTGGGGCAGAGGGCCCCATTATCATGACCGGCGGCGCCATCGGGTCGCTCGTGAGCCAATTCTTCCCGCTTTCGCCGGTAGAGCGGCGTACCCTGTTGGTGGCTGGGGCGGCCGGGGGGATGTCGGCGACATTTGGCGCGCCCGTGTCGTCCGTCTTGTTGGCGGTCGAGCTTTTGCTATTTGAATGGCGGCCACGGAGTCTGGTGCCGGTCGTAGTCGCGGCTGCGGCTGCCGATGGCGTTCGAGCTTTCTTTATAGGCACCGCTCCCATATTTGGCACGCTGCCCAGTCCGACGATTCCCTGGAGTGCCTTTGCATGGGTGGTCGTCATGGGCCTGGCGGCGGGGGTTGTGTCAGGCTTGCTGACAAAGTTGGTCTATGTCATCGAAGATGCGTACCATCGACTGCCGATTCACTGGATGTGGTGGCCGGCGATCGGCGGACTCTTTGTCGGGGTCGGTGGGCTCGTGGATCCGCGTGCCCTCGGAGTGGGTTATCCCACCATCCGTATGTTGGGCGCCGGCCATCTTTTGTGGACGGCGGCCATCACTCTCTTCCTGGTCAAGGCTGCAATTTGGATCCTCTCCCTCAGTTCGGGCACATCAGGCGGCGTGTTGGCACCGCTTTTGCTCTTAGGAGGCGCCCTGGGCACGATTCTAAGCCCGCTGTTGCCGGGACACATGACCGGGGCATGGGCGACCTTGGGGATGGCTGCGATGTTGGGCGGTACGATGCGATCCCCGTTTACCGCGACCATCTTCGCCATGGAAACCACCCACAACTGGAACCTTCTACTGCCGGTACTGATAGCATCGGTTGCTGGCACGGTTATCACGGTGCTCTGGATTCCGCGGTCCATCTTGACTGAAAAGTTGGCCCGTCGAGGGGTGCACGTGGCACGCGAATATGCCGCGCATCAGTTGGAAGGCCAGGCTGCCCATGAGATCATGGTGCCCAAGCACGAGACCCAAACCGCTGCCGCCACCATGCCTGTCCGTGAGATGGCCCGGCGGATCGAGGTTGCCCCCGATGCCAGTCACCGGAGCTATCCCGTGGTCGACCGGGAGGGTGAGGTCATGGGGGTGGTCTACCGGTCACAGATTTTGTCTCGGTCCCAGGGGGTGGTCGCCGACATCATGCAACCGGCTCACGCCGTCGGCATGTGGGAGCGGGTCCGCGCGGTGGTGGAAACGATGGTGCGAGACGATCTGCGAGAGCTGGTGGTACGAAATCGCGGTGGCGACTGGGTGGGCTGGCTGCCCAGAGAGGAAGTATTCAAGACATGGAAGCGAGCGCTAGCGGAAGAAGAGCATCGTCAAGCAACGTTTTCTGTGCCATGGCGGCGCAGCAGTCGTAGAGCCCCGAACTGCTGAGAGCGACCTGAGAACTCCCACACCCGTTCAATGTCTTCAAGGAACTTAAAAGTGCCAAGGTGACCAAACGCCCGAAGACGCAAAACGAAGATGCCAAGGGGTCTGCTGAACGGCAGACAAGCGAAAGCGGGCCTCCATCGCGCCCCTCCGCCAGGGCAAATTGATCCTCACTGTTCCGCGGCAACACGGTTCGCTTCACGAACCACGTGGTGAACGGGCCGCCCAGCAGGTTATACACCGGCTTGCTCCATCGCAACATGGGTGATCCGATGGTCAGCCAGGCCTGTAGGCCAGTTCGGGGATCGGCGTTCCATAGGTGCGTGCGAAACGTGGCTCAGCTGCGGTGATCCGTCCGGCAGAAAATGTGAGTCGAGGTGAGGGCGGTTTGCCTCGCCAGCAGGCCCGAGGTGGCGCCATTGGTACAGGATCTTTCGCCGTTCTCTATGGACTGGGCGCTGACCGAACGCGGCGTGCCGTCCCCTGGGGGATAGCACATCACTGGCCCGCAATGTCCCTCACGCAATATAGAAAAGGAGAACAATAACGGATCAGCGCGGCGCAACGGTCCGATTTCGTACGCCACTGGGGCGAATCGGCTAAGAGCTGACCGCTCTGCCGTAACATTGCGGCTGTCGGTCAAAGGGGGTGCCCGCTTCCTCTGGTTCGGTCGGGGTTGAAGGGATTTGGGGCATGATTGGCGAACCCTGGTAAGTATGGAGCAAGAAAACCTCACCCAACAGCGAATTGACGATTTCCTGTATTATCTCGAGTATGAGCGGCGGCTGTCCAAAAATACTCGGATGGCTTACGGCCGTGATCTGGCGGATTTCCTGCGTTATTGCCGCCACCATCCTACGGGAATGCGGGAACAAGTTCTGGCCTACATGGACTTTATTAAGCGCTCCGGATTGTCTTCGGCCACGCGTGCGCGGCGTCTTTCGTCGCTCAAGACGCTCTTCGCCTATCTCGAACAGGAAGAGTTCATTGCCGAGAATCCGACGTTGAATCTAAATACTCCCAAGGCCGAGCGACGGCTTCCTGGCGTCCTCTCGTTAGACGAGGTGGTGCGTCTGATAGAGACGCCGGATACACGCACGCCAAGCGGCATTCGCGACCGGACCATGCTCGAATTGATTTATGCCACCGGCCTTCGGGTTAGCGAGCTTTGCCAGCTAACCATTAACGATTGGTGGAGCGAACCACCGCGGGTCCGCTGTATGGGTAAGGGCTCCAAGGAACGTTATGTGCCGATGGGCCGTTTAGCACTGGAATGGCTATCACGATACTTGGACCAGGCGCGCCCGGTCCTCCTGTCCAAGAGAAGCGGAGAGTGCCTCTTTCTTAATCGGCACGGCGGACCCTTAACCCGCCAGGGCTTCTGGAAAATCCTCAAAAAGTACGGAGCCCTGGCTGGTATCGATAAGGCGCTGACACCGCATACCATGCGGCACTCATTTGCCACGCACCTGTTGGAAAACGGTGCCGACCTACGCGCCGTTCAAGAAATGCTGGGTCACCAAGATATTTCGACCACGCAGATCTACACTCATGTCAACCGCGCTCGTCTGCGCCCTGTCTACGACAAGGCCCATCCACGCGCTTAAACGGTATCCGTGTTCCGAGAATTCCGCGGTAGTCACTTCAGGTAGGTGACGTACCAAGTGGACACCAAGTGTGTCGCCCCCATACTATGCTGCCATGTCCGTGAGGGTTACTGCGGTGGAGAGAAGCATGGTCAGCCGGTAGCCAGGGCAGGGTGTCTGCCAATGGCCATTCTTTTCAGCCGTGACGCCCGGGTGGACGTCTTGCCTAGTGGCGCCGACACACTGGGCGTGCGCGCTGCGATTGGCAGTGCAGTGCGCTTGGATCTTTGGACGTGGGCCTGCCGACACCGCGGCAATGTGGGCTTTTCGGTCGCCGGACTCGGGCGCTGCTGAACGAGCTTCACGCCTCCCGCCGATCTTGAGCATCAGCAGAGCGCTGACTAAACGTGCCGATATCATACAATATGTCACTGCCATCGCGCCTCGGTTTGGTATGATCATGGCGAAGGTGGGTGACCGATGCAAGTTGTGTTAGTTGTGATAGACTCCGGCGGAATTGGTGCTGCCCCTGATGCGGATCGATTCGGAGATGCGGGTGCCAATACCATTGTGCATGCTGTGGCCGCGTCAGGGGGAGCCTCATTGCCCAATTTAGTGGCTATGGGTCTGGACCGGTTGGCACCGCTGACGGGTACGGTGACACCGCCGCTTCGCGGAGCGGCCGCGAAGGTGGCGCCCAAAGCAAACGGCAAGGATACATTGGCTGGACACTTCGAAATGATGGGCCTCATCGTGACGGAGCCGTTTCGCACGTATCCCCACGGATTTCCCGCGCCGGTGGTCGAGGAGCTCAAGGCCGCCTTCGGCCGTCCCATCTTGGGCAACAAAGCAGCGTCCGGGACGGAAATCATTGCCGAACTGGGCGAGGAGCATATGAAAACGGGTTGGCCGATTGTCTATACTTCCGCCGACAGCGTGCTGCAAATTGCCGCCCATGAAAAGGTGGTACCCCTACAACTCCTTCAGCAATGGTGCCAAGATGCCCGCCGCATAATGCAGGGAGAGTACCGCATTGGCCGCATTATCGCACGCCCGTTTGTGGGCGAGCCTGGGCATTTTATTCGCACCCCGAATCGACACGATTACAGTGTGGAGCCGTGGACCGACACAATGGTCGATCGATTGCAGCAAGCCGGCATTGAAACGATAGCCGTCGGCAAGATCGGAGATATTTTTTCCGGCCGCGGTTTTGACCGCCGCGTTTCCACCACCAGCAACCGCGACGGTTTGGAAAAGACTGCGGCGTTAATGCGGGAGCCCGGATTTGACCGGTTCATTTTCGTGAATTTGGTGGAGTTTGATTCGCACTATGGTCATCGGCGCGACCCTCGCGGCTACACCCGCGCGCTGACCGAATTGGACGCGATGCTGCCTACTCTGTGGACTGAATTGGATGACGGCGACCAATTATGGATTACCGCCGACCACGGCTGTGATCCCACATACCGCGGTACCGACCATACCCGGGAATGGGTGCCGTGGCTGGCCGTTGGACCCTCACTAAGCCCCTGCATTGGCGAGCCTCGAACCACACTGGCCGACATCGGAGCAACCCTGGGCGGGCTGTGGCAGGTCACCACTATCGGCCCTGGACGTCCCTGGCGAGCCTTGTTGGAGAGCTGTCAAAAATAAGTGATCACCCCAGTGGATGCATGAACGCTGTTCCCAGCGCTGATACTACGCAAAAGAGGCGTTTGGGGGGACAATGATGCGAGGGTGGGTCGGGAAGGTGCTATGGGTGGTCTGGGCCCTATTGGGACCGCTGGGACTGGGCACTGCCCAAGCTTCGGTGGGTCCGGTGCCGCCGATCTCGGCGAGGTCGGTCGAGCTGGTGGACGGTCAATCGGGCCATGTGCTGTACGAGAAGAATGCGCACCAGCGCGTGCCCATCGCCAGCGTGACCAAGTTGATGACGCTCTATTTGGCGGTCAAAGCTATCAACCAACATAAGATCGGACTCCAGGAGTTAGTTCCGGTGTCAGAAGAAGCCTACCACGTTAATGGGTCACAGATTTGGCTGGAACCTGGCGAACGGCTGACGGTGGATCATTTACTACGCGCCATTGCCATCGGATCCGCCAACGATGCGGCGTATGCGCTGGGCGAATACATTGCCGGGTCGGAAGAGGCCTTTGTGCAGGACATGAACCTCACCGCCCGGTCGCTGGGGATGACGCATACCCATTTTATGAACCCGCACGGGCTTAATCACCCCCAGCATTATTCCAGCGCCCATGATTTGGGACTTTTGGCGGAGCGGGCTGTCCGCATGCCGCTTCTTTTGCATTACACCCGCATATGGCAAGACCGTAGCGTCCGCAACGGCAAGGGCGGGACACTTTGGATGATTAATCATAACCGGCTGTTGCGACGATATCCCGGGATGGACGGCCTGAAGACCGGGTACACCAGTCAGGCGGGATTTTGTATAGTGGCGACGGCCACCCGGCAGCATACCCGCCTTATCGCCGTGGTGCTGGGGGCGCCGACTTCCAAGGCACGGTTTGAAGCTGCGTCCAGCCTTCTGACCTGGGGCTTTCAGTATTACCACACTGTTCCGGTGGCCACCCGGGGAAGCCAGGTTGGCACGGTCCGGGTGCGGCGCGGCGACGCGCGATTGGTGCCGGCAGTCTACGCTCGCGATTACTTTGTCACGCTGGAGCGGAGCCGGGGACCGATCAAAACGAGCGTGACGCTATTGCCAGAAGTCGAGGCCCCGGTGAGAACGGGTCAGGTTTTGGGACAGGTGGTGGCTACGCAGGGCGGTCGTCAAATCGGGCGTGTCCCCATCGTGGCCCAACGTGGGGTCCGGCGGATGGGATGGTTCGCCGGTGCCATGAAATATCTATGGAAAATCGCCGGTTGATCGGCGGGAGAGCCGCTCATGGGCCGCAGATATCGCCTGGTAGCGGGCGACCAGATCGAGGACCCTATCGCTGCCTTCCCAGAAGCTAGGGGGTCCGCAATATTCTAGGAGGGGATCATGACCAATCGGGATTTAGCGCGTCGCCGACGACAGTTGGAGCGCCTTGAAAACTCTATCCGGCAAAGGTTTGATGAGAGTGAGACCGAGTCAGTGCAGGCGCTAAGCTCGTACGATAATCATCCGGCGGATCTGGCGACGGATACCTTTAACCGGGAAGTGGATATCGGACTGATGGGGGGATTGAATCGCGGGCTTCACCGCGTGCGGCGGGCTTTGCAGAAACTGGATGAAGGAACCTACGGGGTCTGTGAGCGCTGCGGTGGACCCATCACCGAGGCTCGGCTAGCGGCGCTCCCCGACGCTATCTTTTGCGTTGCTTGTCAGGCGGAGGTGAATACGGACTACGTGGCCCCTCCGTCGGAGGAGAAAGTTGTGCCGCTTCCCTACGGCAACCGGCCGGACTTCCACCCCGACGCGGTCGCGGAGTCCACCGGCGAAGACATTTGGCAGGCACTAGGCCAATTCGGAACCTCGGACAGTCCCCAGGATATGCCTCCCGCCGTCGATTACTTTGAAACCTATGTGGGGTTTGAGGAGCCGATCGGAATTGTGGAGGACGTGGAGGGCATCGTGGATGAGCATGGGGATGTCCTCTTCGATACGCTACGCCAAGGGCGACACGATAATGCCCAAAGCACGGATACAGAAACCGACGGAAATCCCGATTAAAGGGCGGCGGAAGTCGCCTTTTTTTTTATGGTTGGGCATGTATGATGGAGCTAGGACAGATAACCCATTGGGGGGTAACCATGACCATCATGCATGCCGTCCAGGGAAGTCACGTGCGCGTGGCGCTGAAAGGCGACCTGGATCTCAAGACCGCCGACCCGTTGCGCCAGGCCTTGGACAAGCTTAGTGATCGCTACCGTGACCGGAATTTGCTGCTCGATCTGAGCGAGGTCGGATTCGTAGATAGTTCAGGACTGGGCGTGATTTTGGGCCGTTACCGGCGGCTGGCGGCCCAGGGCCGCACCATTGCCATTGTCGGTGTTCGGCCGCAAGTGCGGGCTGTATTGGAATTGGCTGGCATCGACTCTATCATAAACATTAGTGATGCGGCGCGCGGGCGTCCGGAGACCGCCGCGCCTCATTGAGGATAAAGTGGGGTCGGACTTTTGCATGGGGGAGCGAAAACCTTGAATCGGGTAAAATTACGTTTTTTGTCCCGGGCCGACAACGTCGGTTTGGCACGTATTAGCGTGGCGGCATTGGCTGGTCAGGGCAGTTTTTCCCTGCCGGACATTGAGGAGATCAAAGTGGCCGTATCAGAGGCCGTGTCCAACGCCATCATTCATGGCTACCGTGGGCAAGACGATGGATGGGTTGAGGTCGATATGGAACTGGATCAGACCGGACTCGCGATTGTGGTCGAGGACTGGGGTGTTGGCATCGAGGACGTGGAAAAGGCGCGCGAACCGGGCTATTCCAACGATCCGGAACGTATGGGTCTAGGATTTGTCTTCATGGAGTCCTTTATGCACGGGCTTGAGGTGGTCTCGACGCTAGGCGAGGGCACCCGGGTTCGCATGCGCCGATTGGTAACGCTGTCAGGAGAACTGTCTCGCGATGCCCAATGAAGAGCGGTGGCCGGACTCGGGTGCGGATGAACTGACTTTATACCGCCAGGCTCAGTCCGGTGATCAAAACGCCCGCCAGCAATTGGTGGAGCGACATTGGAATCTTATATGGCATATTGTCCATCGGTTCTCGGCCCGCGGCTACGAACCCGATGATCTATTTCAGGTGGGTGCGATTGGACTTCTCAAAGCCATCGACCGGTTTGACGTCGACCGCGGTCTCAAATTCTCCACCTACGCGGTTCCCCTGATCATGGGCGAGATTCGCCGGCATCTGCGTGATGACCAGCCAATCCGGGTGGCGCGGTCCCTGAGAGAGTTGGGGATGAAAGTTGATTCCAAGCGCGCCATTTTATCGCAGCGGCTGGGCCGAGATCCTACGGCTCAGGAGATTGCCGAGGAACTGCAGGTGGATCCCTCGGACATTACCGAAGCGTTGGAAGCGATTCGCCCCCCGGCATCCCTTAACCAACCCATGGAGACCCCCAGCGGATCCGAAACCCCGTTGGGTGACAACATCAGCGACGCCCGGGCGGAAGTTGACTGGCTGGAGCAATTAGCGCTCAACCAGGCCTTTTCGCTGCTGGACGAACGCGAGCGTTTCATTCTGCGGATGCGCTTTGTGGAGGGGCGAACTCAGGTTGACGTGGCGCAGCGGCTCAAGGTCTCGCAGGTTCAGGTGTCGCGCTTGGAACGGCGCGCGCTGGAACGACTCAAACAAGCGCTCAGTGACACGGAGGATTCGTCCTAAGAAATCTTGGGCGACTTGTGAGTGACAGTCCAGGGATTCGTCCATACTACTCCTGGCCATGACGGCCCAGGAGTTTTTTGCCGGAGGGATGCACCGTGGATAACGACGCCCAGCGCTACCAAGAGATGGCCCAGAATCTGATGCCGCGGCGGCCGATTTTGCGCAATCTGATTTGGGCCTTTGTGGTTGGCGGGATTATCTGTGAGATCGGTCAATGGGTGCAATGGTTCTTTATGCAACAGGGAATGACGAGCCGCGAGGCGGCTACCCCAACCTCTATCGTGATGATCGGATTAGGTGCGCTGTTGACCGGCCTCGGTGTCTATGACCGTGTGGTGAAGCGCGGCGGCATGGGCGGAACACTGCCGATTACCGGGTTCTCCAATGCCATGGTGGCACCGGCCATGGAGTTTCGTACCGAGGGTTTGATCATGGGTATAGGCGCCCGGCTCTTTACCGTTGCCGGCCCGGTAATCGTGTACGGCATGGCCGCAGCATTTGTCACCGGTCTCATCCGATATCTCGTCACGGGGGTTTTGTGATGGGGATTAAACGTGTCGGCCGTGAAACGTACCGTCCCGATTCGGTTTACGTGACCGCGACCGGCGCCGTCGTGGGTCCCAAGGAGGGCCAAGGACCGCTGGGAGGGGAGTTCGACCGGATTTGGCAGGACGAGATCCGAAACTTCTCCAGTTTTGAAAAAGCCGAGCAGGGCCTCTTGCGGGAGGCGTACGAGGAGGCAATGGGCAAAGCGGGGCGATCGTGGGAGGACATTGATTTGGTCTTGGGCGGAGATTTGCTCGATCAGACGATTAGCACAAATTTTGCGGCACGGGATCATACGCGGCCGTTGGCCGGAGTGTTTTCCGCCTGCGCGACCTTCACTGAAGCGATGGGGCTAGGGGCGCTGCTCTTGGGTGGCGGCGGCCTTCGACGCGTTTTGGTGTCCGCCTCCAGCCATCACTCGACCGCCGAGCGCCAGTTTCGTTTCCCGCTTGAATTAGGCTATCAGCGGCCACCCACGGCGGCATGGACGGCGACCGCTGCCGGGGCGGCGGTGCTGGAGCGGGAGGCCGGGCCGATTAGAGTGGAAGCGGTCACGTTGGGGCGGGTGATAGACATCGGGGGGAAGGATCCCAATGATATGGGCAGCGCCATGGCTCCCGCGGCCTACGACACGATTAGCCGGCATTTATCCAACAGCGGAAGCTCCACTAAAGACTACGACGCCATCTTTACGGGAGATCTGGGGCATTTCGGCCTTAAGATGCTGACGCGCTACGCCCAGGAGCGCGGCTTGGTCTTCGGTTCCGAGCTTGACGATTGCGGGCGTGCGCTATATTCCCAGGACGACCAAGACACGCACAACGGCGGGTCTGGCCCCGGTTGCTCGGCCAGCGTGTTTGCCGGACCGTTGGCGCGACGCCTGACCCAAGGGCGTCTTACCCGGATTCTGTTGGTGGCAACCGGCGCCCTGTTTTCTCCGACCACCTTTCAGCAGGGGGAGACCATCCCATGCATTGCCCATGCCGTTGAATTGGTGAAAGCAGAGGAGGCATGAGATGATTTTTGTCTGGGCGTTCGTGATCGGGGGCCTCCTCTGCGCTGTGGCTCAATTGGTGATGGATTTAGGCCGGTTCACTCCCGGTCAGGTATTGGTGCTGGCAGTGGTGGTCGGTGCGATTTTAGGCGGTGTGGGCTGGTATGGAAAGCTTGTGGAGTTCGCCGGGGCGGGTGCCGCCGTGCCCTTGCCCGGATTTGGCTACACAATGGTTGAAGGCATTGGTGAAGCGGTTAGGCAGAAGGGTGTTTTAGGGCTCTTTACCGGCGGGCTCACCGCAGCGGCGGGCGGGATCAAGGCGGCCGTACTCTTTGGGGTGGCGGCGGCTTTGATTTTTAAGCCGAAAGCATAGGAGGAAGTCGATGGCAGGAAAAAAGCAAGTCATTGTTCTCACCGATGGGGACGAAACCGCCTATCGCGCATTGGTGAGAGTATGCCGCGAGCTGGACTGTTACCCGCTCCGGGCATCAGAAGGGAACCCTACCCGGTTGAATGGGGATGAGTTGATAGCAGCCGTGCGCAAGGCGCCGGCGGAGCCCGTGGTGGTGATGGTGGATGACCGCGGAGATTCCGGGCAAGGTCCTGGCGAAGATGCCCTAAGAGCCTTAACCGAGTCGGCGGAACTGGATGTTTTGGGGGTTGTGGCGGTTGCCGCCAACACCCGTCCGGTAGCCGGGGTTGACGTCGATGTGTCGGTCGACCAGCATGGCACAGTGATACGCCGCGCAGTCGACAAGGACGGGCACGCAGTGCGGTCGGCGCGGCTTAAGGGGGATACCGTGGATGTGCTGAAGTCATATCGCGGGCCGGTGGTGGGCCTAGGCGATCCGGGGAAAATGGAAGGCCACGACCGCCTCAGCCACGGTGTGCCGGCTACGCGCCGGGCCATTCAAGAGATACTGCAGTGGAGGGAAACACGCGATGGCAGGCGTTAAATATAAGGTTCACGGCAAAGGGGCGGTCCAAACCCGTGAGGTGTCGGCTAATCTTGAGACCAACCTTAGCTGGGTTAAGCGCTACCTCGGGTACAAGGAGTCGTTTGACATTTTGATCCGCGAATTTGATGTTGCAGGCCACCAGTGCGCCTTAGTCTGTGTCGACACTTTTATCGACTCGACTGTGTTAACGTTGGTTATGCAGCAGCTGCAAGCGATGTCGAGCAGTGATTTAGAGCATCCGACCATGAACGGCCTCCTAAATCAGGCCATTCCGTATGTTGAGGTCGCCCCCACCAGCGAGCTGGACGCGGCCGCCAACGCGGTGCTGGCGGGGCCAGCCATGCTGTTGATCGACGGGGTCGCGCACGCCGTGGTTGTAGATGTCCGCAAATATCCCGATCGCAATCCCAGCGAGCCGTCGGTCGAACGAGTGTTGCGCGGGCCGCACGACGGCTTTGTGGAAACACTGATCTACAACACATTGTTAATTCGCCGACGTCTTCGCGATCCCAACCTGCGGATCGAGTCTATGCAAGTCGGGCGCCGCTCCAAGAGTGACGTGGCACTGATCTACATTAAGGACATTGCCGACGAAAATCTGGTGCGTGTTATTCGTCAACGCCTGAAGGCGATCGAAGGGGATGCCTTGACGATGTCAGAAAAGGCGCTGCAAGAATGGATTGTCAAAAAGCCCTGGTGGAACCCGTTCCCGAACGGCAAGTTCACCGAAAGGCCGGATGTGTCGGCCGAGCATTTAACCGAAGGGCACGTGTTGGTGATGATTGACACATCGCCGAACGCGCTCATTGTGCCGGTGACGTTCTTCTCCTTTCTGCAATCGGTGGAGGAATATCATGAAGATGTGATGATCGGCACCTATTTAAAGTGGGTGCGCTTTTTGGGCTTGGCGGCATCATGGGCGTTGCCGCCGCTGTGGTACGTGCTGTATTTGACGCAGGTTCACCTGCCGGGCAAGTTAGACTTATTGATAAAACCTAGCAATACCGCCATTCCGATTTTTTGGCAGTTGGTGGGATTGGAGGTGGGTGTTGATTTGTTGCGCCTGGCTCTGACCTTTAGTCCCGATCCGCTCACCCAGTCGATGGGGTTTTTCGGCGCTGTGCTTTTGGGAGATGTCGCCATCAAAGCGGGATTGATCGATGCCGAGGCGATGGTGTTCGTCGCAGTGGCGGCGGTTGGCACCTTCACTGCGCCGGATATCGATTTTGGCAACGCGGTGCGCCTATTGCGCGGGTTTTTATTGTTGATGACCGGCACGTTCAGCCTGGCCGGTGTCCCCTGGCTGGGATTTGTCTTAGGACTGGCCATACCGCTGGCGGTCTTGTTTACCCACACTTCTTTTGGCGCGTCTTACGCCTGGCCCTTGTCTCCTTTTGACGGGCGGGCGTTTGTCGCGGAACTGGGGCGAAAACCGTTGGACCGGAAATTCTATCGGCCAGCTTTGACCCATCCTCAAGACCCGACCCACCGGCGCCCTCCGGGGAAGGAAAAGGTGTAACCCGCGGCGAGAGCCTGGTACTAGATTTTTGGTGGAGTGGAACGGTATACTCCCCGTATGGACAGAACGGACCGGGACCTGTGGGTTTGGGTCGCCGGCTCGCATGGTTTTCCTGGATGCGGTCTTCGGATGGGCAGAGGAGATTGTGCGACGTTTTGGCATAGGACGCTCCTCGAGCGCCCTGTGATTTTTATTGTGGAGGATTTGGCCATGCGTCCAGTCACGTATCAGAAGACTCGGGAAGGCGAGATTAGTGTCGGCGGTGTGCCGTTGCGAGATCTGGCCCAAGAGTTTGGGACCCCGCTTTATGTCATGGACTATCAGACCTTAATGGAAAATATTGCGCGATACCGCCAGGTGCTGGAGGGCTGGGGCACGGCTTACTATGCCGGTAAGGCCTTTTGCTGCCGTGCCATGGTGGAGTTGGTCGACCGCCAGGGGCTGGGGCTGGATGTCGTCTCAGGCGGTGAGCTATTCACCGCGCTGACCGCGGGACTTGACCCCGGGAGGGTGCTCTTTCACGGGAATGTGAAAACAGCGGCGGAAATTCGGGCCGGCTTGGAAGTGGGGGTCGGCCATTTCGTGGTGGACTCCCTAGACGAGCTCCATCAACTGGACGAGGCAGCCCGGGCCATGGGGCGCACGGCGGCTGTGCTACTGCGGCTAACCCCGGGCATCGAGGCCCACACCCATGAATTCGTGCGGACCGGCCAGTTTGACTCCAAGTTTGGCTTTGCGATTGCTGACGGCATCGCCGACCAGGCGGTGGCGGTGGCGCTGAGGATGGGAAACATTGAGCTAAAGGGATTTCACGCGCATATTGGCTCACAGATTCTAGATACCGAGCCCTTAGTAGCCAATGCGGAGGCTCTGTTGACGTTTAGCGGCCAGGTGCTGCAACGGTTTGGGTTTTGGCCCGAGGTGCTGGATTTGGGCGGGGGAATCGGCGTGCGCTATGGAGAAAGCGACGATCCTCCCGATGTCACTGATCTCATGACCCGGGTACGGATGGCTCTTGGCGAATTGACCCCCCGGGGTATGCGACCGCCTCACATTATTGTCGAACCGGGCCGGTCGATCGTGGCCGAGGCAGGCTTGACCCTATATACGGTGGAGGCGGTCAAAACCGTTCCCGGTGGCCGTGAGTATATTGCCGTGGACGGGGGCATGGGGGACAATATTCGACCAGCCCTATATCAAGCGCAGTATGCGGCCGAATTGGACCAAAAAGCGGGTGACACCCCCGAGCGGCAAGTGACGGTTGCAGGCCGCTACTGCGAAACCGGCGATATTCTCATACCATCCATCCGTCTTCCGGATCCTGCCCGCGGCGATCTTTTGGCGATGTGGGGCACTGGGGCCTATAACTATGCTATGGCATCAAGCTACAATCGCGTGCCGCGCCCGGCTGTGGTGTTGGTCAATGACGGGGAAGCGTCGCTGTGGGTAGACCGGGAGCGATGGGACGACCTGACCCGCCGAGACCGCCCGCTGAGACCAGCCTAACCATGTCCCAGACGGAAAGTGACCTGACGTCTCTGGCCGAGCGCATCCGCCGCAATCCGCAGTTGGCCCAAGAGATGGACGTGTCGGCTTTAGCCGCGCGAGTAGCCGCCCGCTGGCGCGAACGCAGCGATATGATGGCAGCCAGCGAGGAAGTGCCGGTGGCGGCCTGGATCGTGAGGCGCAAGGTTGAGGGACTGGTTCGGCCGGAAGTCGAGGAGACTGAGCCGGAGCCATTCGATCCCAATAAGCGTCCTGACTGGCTCACGGAAGGCGTGGAGGGACTGAAGAAAAAGGCTCTTCATGGGCAGCGCTATTGGCCGCATGAAGGGACGCTCGAGTTACGGCGCCTGCCGGCACCGGTTCGGGATGCGAGCCCGTGGACCCTGGCCTGGTCGTATCCGCGGCTTCGGCCCAAAAAAGCACGGCCGGTGGCGACAGTGGCCTATCAGGCACTGCCCTTGCGCGATCATATTGAGGCGTGGCTGGATCGTCTGTCCGGCGGGGAGCCCGTGAGTTTCCACGAAGCCATGACAGGTGAGCCGCGCCGAGAATGGGCGGTCGCCTTTTTGGCAGCGGTTCACCTGTGGCACGAGCGCTTGATTGACGCGCGGCAGTCTGAGGCTTTCGCGCCCCTGATTCTACAACGGCGGGCCACCTCGGAGGTCGAGCCATGAATCTCGATTTGTTGGAAGCCTTGCTGTTTGTGCAATCGGAACCGGTGCCATTGACCCAGGTGGGGTTGTGGCTCGGTGTCGACGACCAAGCGGCCCGAGCAGAGATTGAGGCGTTGCAAGAACTCTTAACCAGCCGCGGTTCGGGGCTGACGGTTCAATGGGTTGCGGGGGGGATTCGCCTGACCACGCACCCTCAACTGTACTCAAAGCTTACCGCACGGCTGCAATACCGCGCACCGGAACCGCTCTCTCATGCCAGTTGGGAAGTGCTAGCCGTTGTGGCCTATCGGCAGCCGGTCACGCGGCTGGAAATCGAGGCCATTCGACAAACTGGGTCGGAAAGCGCCATTGAGACATTGGTGCAGCGTGAGCTGATCCAAGAGGTCGGACGCAAGGAAGCGCCGGGCCGACCTATTCTGTACGGAACAACCGGCCGGTTCTTGGCCCAGTTTGGCTTAGAGTCGCTGGCCGACTTGCCCTCCATCAGCCAAGACTCGGGACCTTCGGCATAATTCGGACCCGGCTGGGCACGCTTTAGACGGGGGGTGTCGGCTTGGTTTGGGTTCCGCTGGGAATCCTGCTGCTCACGGTCATGGCGGCTAGCTGGGCCGCGTTGAAACCGGTCAGGCTGCTCTTTACCGTACGATCTAAAAACGCGCTGATCGACCTGGATGTGGAATTGTCCTGGGGATGGATACGAAGGAAGCGCTCGTGGCGGCTGCCGGTGAAACCGCCTGCGGGCGTTGAAGTAAAACCTGGGCCTAAAATCCAGGTTTCGTCGGAACTGATCCATGAAGCGCTGTCCGTGTTTTCGCTGATTGCCCATCTCAATCGGGAGTTATGGAAACGGATGACCGTTATCCACTTTGATTTCTGGTGCGAGTTAGGGCTGGGGGACGCGGCGGCCACCGCGGTATGGACGGGATGGGTGAGCGAATGGGTCGCCTGGTGGATCTCGTCGCGTATCGCCCCCAGAGCTCTGCAAGCGCCGACATTCGCGGTGGTGGCTGCCTGGGACCAACCGGAAATTCTCTGCAATTTTACCAGTATAATTCAACTTCGCCCCTCCGATATTATCCTAGCGACTGCATCCGGTCTTGGCGACCGGGTAAAAGGAGGGCTCACACGTGGAAAACCAGTCCGGAACGGCAACGTCTCGGTCCTCGGGACATCCGATTGAGAACTTGATGAAAACAGCGATGGAATCGATTAAAGGCATGATTGATGTCAATACCGTGGTCGGGCGACCCGTTGAAACCCGCGACGGCGGCACTATCATTCCCATTTCCCGGGTATCATTTGGGTTTGCCGCGGGTGGCGGTGAGTATTGGAGCCGCGTGTCCGATCACACCGGCCATCCCTTTGGCGGTGGCAGCGGCGCGGGGGTCACCGTGCATCCGGTGGGATTTTTGGTGATGCAGGGGGACACTGTGCGGCTGTTGGCTGCGGACAGGGGGGATCTTTGGGAATCTCTAGCCAATAACATCCCCCAGGTGCTCGACCAGTTGCAGGGGCTCTTCAAAGACCGGGAAAATCCGGCCCAAACCCGGCATCGAACGACAATCCTGGACCCCACCACGGTATCCTAGACCGCCGTGCCGATGCGAAGCCTGTACAAGGGCATTATTGGGTTCGGGCTCGTGTCAATTCCCATCCAAGTGTTCAAAGCGATGGAGAGCGAGCGGGTGACCACGCATTGGATTCACGAGTTCTGCAAGAGTCGGATCCAGTATCGGAAGTACTGCCCCACGTGCGAGCGCGAGGTCGCGGCCGAGGAGGTGGCAGTCGGCGCGCCGTTACCAGACGGTCGGTTTGTGGTGCTGCCTTTGGAAGAGGACGTGGGGCCCAAAGACCATACAATTACCATCTTGAATTTTCCAGAACTGTCCGAAATCGACCCGGTCTTTTGGGAGACGTCCTATTGGCTTAAGCCCGCCGCTGGCGGGCAGAAGGCCTATGCCTTGCTGGCTCGCACCATGCGGGAGATGGGGCGGGTTGCGCTGGCGGAAATGACACTCCGCACGCGCCCGTCGTTGGCGGTGGTCCGTCCCTATAACCAGACCACGCTCATGCTGCATCGTATGTACTATCCGGAAAGCCTTAGAGTGGAAGGAGCGTCGTTTGGTTCTGACTCGGCTGAACCGTCTGAGAAGGAATTAGATATGGCCCGCACTCTTGTCCAACACATGGCGGAGCCGTTCAAACCGGAGGCATACCCTAACCGACACCGGCTAGAGCGATTGCGGCAGATTGAAGATCTCATGCCGACAGCTGAGATGCCGCATGCCGCCCCCGGCCGGGAGGTCCTGGACCTGATGGAAAAGTTGAAGGCGTCGGTGACAGCGCGAGAGCGTCATGGTACGGGGACGGGGTAAATGGAACCAGGCAGTTTCGTGCCGCCGATGTTGGGAGTGACGGCTGACGCCCCGTTTTCCCGCCCCGGCTGGTGGTTTGAAACCAAGTGGGACGGGTACCGGGCCATCCTCAGCATCGGACGAGAGTTTCGGGCTTACTCCCGCAACGGACACGACTTACAGGCCTGGTATCCGGCCATCCGCCGGGCGCGGGAGGTTTTGCCGGACGATGTGGTGTTGGATGCCGAATTAGTGGCCTGGGTGGATGGACGGCCCCAATTTTCGCGGTTGCAACAGCGAACGGCCGACCAATATTTGCTGATGGTGTTCGATTGCTTGTACGCAGACGGGCGGTGGTTGATGCAGGAACCGCTCTACCGGCGGCAGGCAATCTTAAGACAGCGCGTGCGCAGCACTGGGATGGTAGTTCTGTGCGATGGACTGGAGGAGCAGGGCGAGGCCTTATTTTCCACCATTGCCGAGGCGGGTTTGGAAGGTGTGATGGCCAAGCGCATGGATAGCCCCTATCTTCCGGGACGGCGTTCTGTGACCTGGCAGAAGTTTTTGGTCTATCACGCCGACTGGTTTTGGGTATACGCCGTGTCAAGGGCCGAGGACGGCTCCTGGTATTGGCATATCGGGGATGATGGAGACGGTCGCCTGCGCTCGGTGGGGAAGGTCCATGCGCCGCGTGGCTGGCGGTCAGACGGCGGGCCAGGGGACCCGTTTCTGGCTCAAGTGCAGTATCGGGAGCGAACGCGGGAGGGACACCTACGCCATGCACGACTTAGAGAGTGGCGTCCGAACCATACGAATCCCCCATCCTGAGCGGGTGCTATACCCCGAGGCTGGCATTACCCGGGCTGACGTGGTTAGCTACTATGCGGAAGTCGCACCGTATTTGTTGCGCGAAGCCAAGGGGCGGGCTCTCACCGTCAAACGCTGGCCGCACGGCATCAATGGCCCCATGTTTTATCAAAAGCATCCCCGCCCCGGGGAGCCGATCCGGGTGGAAGATACCGAGACGCTGATAACGTGGGTGGGACAGGGCGCGTTGGAGTGGCACGCCCCGCTGGGGCATGAGGACGACCCGTTACGCCATGACTGGGCGATTTTGGACCTGGATCCCAATCCGCCGGCGGGATGGGACCAGGTGGTACAGGTGGCTCGCATTTTCAAAGCATTGTTAGATTTAATGGAGGTGCCGTTTCTTTTGAAGTCGTCTGGTCAGCGTGGTTTGCATTTTTACATTGGCATCCAGCCGCTCAACCACGCCCTGGTTATGGATATTGTCGGCCGGTGGGCCAAGATGGTGGTAGAAACGGCGCCGAATCTGGCCACCGTAGAACGTCTCAAACGTCATCGCGGCGCCCGCGTGTATCTCGATTATCTGCAAAACGGCCATACCCGGACCACGGTGATGGCGTACAGTCTTCGCGCTACCCCGCGGGCCACCGTGTCCCTGCCGATTGGCTGGGAGGAGGTCACTCATCCACCCGAGTATTGGACATTGAGCCGCGCGTTGGCTCGGCTCCGGGAGCGGGGCGATCTATTTCAGTGGAGCGGCCCTAGACTTGACTTGGAAGGGCTGGCACGGCGGCACGGGATTCACCCGCCATCCAAGGAGGTACCATGATGACGGTCGAAGCGGAGGCATTGGCACTGGCACAGCAACTGAAGGCATGGCCCCTTTTAGAGCCGCATCTCAAGTCGGGGTTGGATCTGCACGCGTATCAGGTGGAAAGCGTGCTGAAGGTTGTGCATGAGCTGGAGGGCCGAGCCATCCTGGCAGACGAGGTGGGTCTGGGAAAGACCATCGAGGCGGGGCTGACGGCGGCCGAGCTAAAAGCGCAATTCGAGCTCAAGAACGTTCTGATTTTGGTTCCGGCAGGCCTGCAGACGCAGTGGGTGGAGGAGCTCCGGGATAAGTTTGGCTGGCAAGCCCAAAAAGGGCCCAAAGATGCGGGGTGGCTCTGGGTACTGTCTATTGACACCGCCAAGCGGCCGCCGCTTTTGCATCAGTTGCAATATGTGGAGTGGGATCTGGTCGTTGTCGATGAGGCGCACCACTTGAAGAACACCCACACTCAGAACTATCAACTGGTTGCCGGCCTGAAATGCCGCCACTTGCTTCTTTTAACCGCGACACCCATGGAAAACCAGCTGACCGAGTTGTACGCGCTGGTCAATCTGGTCAAGCCGGGCTTGTTTGGGCCATATTTGCGCTTTTATCGCCAGTTCATTTTGGACAAACGGACGCCGAAAAACGCGGCGGAACTCCGGCGTCTCCTCGGCCAGGTGATGGTGCGCAACTTGCGCCATCATGTCGGCATGGAATTTCCCGACCGGGAAGTGACATTGGTGCCGCTAAGACTGGGAAAACCTGAGCGCGCGTTGTATGAGGCTCTCAATGCATCTCTGAAACAGGAATACCGATATCGCGTCCGCATGGAACAGACGGTGCTGCCGCTCTTGATTTTGCAGCGGGAGCTGTGTTCCTCCCCCCGCGCGCTCTTACCCACGTTGAAAAAATCCGACTGGATTGGCCCTCAACTTGACGAGCTGGTGGGGCTGGCACAATCCCTCGGGGCCACGGAAAAAATGCGCGCCGTGCGGGAGTTGGCGCGCCATCTCAAGCAGCGCATGCTGATTTTTACCGAGTACCGCGGCACCCAGCAGGCGTTGGTGGAATTTCTGCGCGAGAGCGGCTACGACGCCGCGGCTTTTCACGGAGGGTTGACCACTAAAGAGCGCGACCGGCTGGTGGAATGGTTTCGCTTAGGCCACCGGATTCTGGTGTCGACCGAGGCAGGAGGGCAAGGCATCAATCTTCAGTTTTGTCATGTGGTCGTCAATTTCGATCTGCCCTGGAATCCAATGCGGATTGAACAGCGCATCGGCCGAGTTCATCGCATTGGCCAAACCGATACCGTTCAAATTTATAATCTCTATGCGGTAGACACGGTCGAGGAGGATATCCTGCGCCTGTTGCATGAGAAAATTGATCTGTTCCGCACCGTCATCGGCGATCTCGATGTGATACTGCGCCATATCGAACGCCGTGGCAGTTTGGAAAAGCGGCTGATTGACATCTTTTTCTGGGAGGACGATCACGACAATGTGGTGACACGCCTGGAGCAGTTGGGTAATGAGTTTTTGGCGGCCCGCCGCCGATTATCCTGGCCCAGCGCCGACACTGTATCGGGATCTCAGCAAGAGGGCCTATCCCCATCCTAGCTCTCATCGCTGTGTTGACAAAATAGTTGTGTGCCGTCCATAAGGAGTGGCAGGGGCTGGGAACTTCAGGGACGCCTTTTCATCTGGTGCGCACCAGGTGGTATGGGTGTCCGCATTTAACTAATGGAACGGTTGCACGCCGTCTCGCATCAGTGTTAGGAGACTTTGTGTTGATCTGAAACCGTTTGCCTGTCGGTAGAGCAGTTGTGCGGGGGAAGCAAAAATGTCTAACACCCCCGTAAGTCCGCCAGTCGCCAGGCTAATAATTATCCTCATCTATTTTAGACGTTTCCGGTCACAAGTTCGCTATCGGCCATCCGGCCGGCCAGGACGGTGCCCTGGCTTCGCGATACCTTTGCCGTGCTCTGCAGCGTTTCCGGAATAGGTCGGGTCGAACGTGGACGCCCGAAAGCGTGAGCCCCCAAAGGGAACCGAGGCCGAGGCCGACGCCATCTTCCTCCGCCAATCACTACCGCTGCATGACAATATGTACCGATTACTACCGTCATGATATGGGTTGACGAGTCCGGTGACGCCATGGGATTGGTGCAGATGCGCCCCCCGCCACTGCCCGTCATTGCCCAAGAGATTGGCATAAATTGGTCGGCTCACCCTTGCGCTGAACGGTACTGCGATCCAACTGTCGTTCTCAGCTTCCGAAAGATCTCGTCTGGTACACTCGTGTTCTCGTTAACGAGCACCCCAACCCCTCTCTTGATTGTGCGTCGACGACCTGGGAGATCCAGAGCGGTCGGCGGTTCTCTATTTACAGGGTGGCCCTTGGATCCGTAGTCCGAGGATCGCCTCCGCCGGGGGCGGTCCTTGGATGGCCACACCCCAGAAATCCTTGGTTGGAGCACGCGTCGTTAATCGGACACAGGTCACGTGGTGTTATGGTTCCTCGTTACTCCAAAGCTCCGCTAAGGCTTCCAATGACTCGACCGACCAAAGTTTCCGGGCCACCATGAAGAGTTGCGTATCCGTCAGGCTCTTTACGCGGGTGGTTACGTCCGCGGGCAACTCGCCAAAGCGTGCCGACATCACTTCCAAGAGCAACTCAACATGACCTTCCGCCCGCCCTTCCGCCCGACCTTCCGCCTTGCCTGCGGCCGTACCCGCGGCCGTACCCGCGGCCGTACCCGCTTCGATGCCCTGTGCGAGACCCTGTTCGAGGCCTTGTGCGAGACCCTGTTCGAGACCCCGCTTCCAGCCGCGCTCAATCGCTTCTTGTTCCAACTCCGTTATCAGATCATTCATCCGAATCACCTCTTTCATAGAGTTTAGCACCTCGGGG
>JAKACZ010000090.1 GCA_021820965.1 Bacillota bacterium
GGTAGAATCGCAAAAATTCGAGAACCACAGGAGGTTAGTGCACCATATATATCCATATTTGGGAATATACCCCTTTTAGCAAAGCAGAGCCCGATTTTTAACCCGAGTTATGCACCAGCTCCCTAGAGAAGCGTGGTCAGTAACAATTACCGTCTCCTCATTTCCCGTGCACAAATCCGTGACAATGATGTGATCGTCGCAAGAAAACGAGGGGATTTCGGTCCCACTAAATCCGTCACACGTACATCCGCTGTCGAGATTATCCCCATTAAGGTTGACCCATGCCGCTTGATCTCCTGCCGAATTCGAGCAACCCGACAACCCATTTACTCCAGCACACGCCCCATTGGATCCATCACAAAGCGTGTAGTAACTGGAATTCACGTAAATGCTTTTATACCCGGGGCCCGTGTTTGGCTGTATGCTCATCACTAAATCCCTCCTCGTAAATCGCCGCATCATGCGGCCTACATGTATAGGAGACAAGCACACGGCAAAAGCGGACATCAGCCACCGAACTTTTTTCTTTGGCCCTCAATCCCCATGTAACCGACGATGATAAGTCTGAGCCAAATACTCACGCAGCACATAAAGGACCACCGTATGATGGGCCATATCCGATGCCACGTCTTCAGGGCACGGAGCGATCCCATCCCATGCGCCCCCGCACTGCACAATCGCAGCGTGCTCCCGCCAACACGCTGCCCGAATCTCTTGTTCCGATATCGTCATCGGTCGTTCCCCCTTTCTTTCCCCTGACATCCGTCCAAGACGGCCGGGGGCTGGTGCTGTAAGGCTTGCCACAGCGTGAGCCAGAGCTCCTGCCGTAAATCCTCCGTGGTCCCGGACGACTGCCCCCGGTGGCAATAAGGACGCCACTGCGGGGCTACCGCCGCTAACAACGCCGCAAAAGCCTCCGCATCGCCCGCATGCACACGACACATGAGCTGGCCTAACGTGGACATTGCTGGCGAATCTCCGCCAGGATCCGCCGCACCGTCCGGGGATCGCAGTGTAGCGCCTGCGCGATGGCGCCGGTGGGCATCCCCTGCGCTCGGGCCCCAATCACCTGCCGTTGGCGATCGGTGAGCCGAGAGCGACACTCGATCCACCAGTCGGTCGCCGCTCCCCACGCGGCGTCGTCCGGGATTCCCTCGAGATCGGGCCGTGTCCTTACCTCCTCCCTATTTCCCATCGTGAGCGGCCGTGGAGTCTCTCGATCAAGCCATCGCAACGCCGCCCGGCGAAATATCGTCCGTACCCATGCCCGCAGTTGCCGTTCTTCCACCGTCATCCCTATCCACCCCCATTACGCTTTCGTGATGAGCTTTTGCACGCCAGCCTGACTCCCTAACGCCGTCGCGGCCACAACCATGCCGCTCACCGCCAGCAACAGTACTTCTTTCCCACTAAGAGGGCCTCGGAGAACCCCGCCTATAAGAACGGTGCCTTCCGCCAGCGCCCACGTCACCCAGGGCTCGGGCGCCGCCTTCCAAATATCCTTGAGTAAGGCGACCAGCGCTGTCGTACTGGCTGCCGCTCCCGCCACCGTGAGAAAATTCGTCAGCGTCAGCATGACTTGTCCCTCCTTTGTATCGGTGATTAAACCCCAGACCCTCCGCGTGGAGGAAGTGGAAATGGCCGTGGAGTGCGTGGATTTTGGCGTGGAGAACGCAGAGAAACCTGTGGAGAGGTCTCAACAGGCGTCTCCACGGGCTTTGGCTAGCAATCCCCGTATGGACGGGAGGGGTAGACAGGTGTCCAGAGGTGTGAACGACCCAGTTTATGATGAATGTGGGCGACGTGGCTACGCACGGTGCCGGCATCGATATGCAAAGACTGGGGTCTGTGTAGCAGGGGTATGGCAACGATTCCTTTCCAGAACTATCACTAGCCACTTATTGGCAATTTTCGGTGCTCAGGAAAGGTCCTTCTGTCAGAAACAGCTCTATGACCCCCGGGATGTGGTGTCAATAAATAAGAAACGAAGCTCTAATTTGACGTAAATCCGAGGATCGTCCTGACGTCCGGGTCGGGTTTACCTTAAAATGACGTCCTGTACGCGTGGTAATTACCAGAACCTGGCTTATGGCGGAAAATTAACGAATCGTTGCCATACCCCTCGAACGGGTACGCCGATTAGATCAAAGGGCTAGTGCAGTCGTATGACGCGGGCCCCCACCTGGGCGCCTGGGCTTTAGCGGCGTGGAGCCACAAAACCGGCCAGTTTACCGACCCCGGGCATGCGCCCGAGTGGGTGTTCGTGGTGGGCACGGCGCCGACCGGACTACACGGCAGCCATGTTTGGAAACCACCGACGACAGTCATCGTGCAAAAAAGCCGCACGTCTCCGCAGAAAACGATGGTCGTGCGGCACGTGCTACGCTACCAAGATTTGGGCGAGCCGTTCCAAGTCTGGGGCACCCTGAAATCCGGCCACAATGTGGCTTTCATCGAATCGGCCTCGGCCGGGCCAGGGGCCAAGGTGCCCACCTGGTCGGGCGGGCTGGTTTGGGGCGCGAAAGTACCGCTCACCGGGCCCAAGGCGCTCAAATCCATCACCGCCCGATGGACGAGCGGCCAGATCGAAACCATCCCTTGGCCGGAAGCGGCAGGGAGCAGTGGCGGCACGGTGTGGCACCTGCTCACCAACCCACAGGCGATCAAAAAGTGGTGGCCGGATATCCAAGCAGCGGCACGAGTCGGGCGGCGATCCCACCGCGGTCAACCCGTTCGGGCCGGCGTATCGGCTCATGCAGATTTTGAGCAGCACCGCCCCTGGACTTCCGAGCTACGCGCCGGGGTGGCAAACCAACGGGGCGCTGAACCTGCTCATGGGCACAGAACTGCTGCAAGCGGGACTACCAGCAAACCGGCGGCGTCAGCTGGCACGAGGCCATTGCCGCCTATTATGGAGGTCTTGGCCGCATGGAGAAGTGGGGATTCCGCCCCGGTATGCCGTGGTCCGAGGCGGCGTCGCTCTTAAATCGTATCCCTGCGGCCGGTGCCCAAAACACAGAAACCATGACGGCGTACGCCGACCAGATGATCGCGGAAATGGCCGTGGTGGCGCGGGAAGCGCCGCAATCGTAATCACGAGGAGGAGAGGATGAAGACACGATATCTCATCATCGGGGGTGTGATCATCGTCGGAGGCGGGGTGGCGTTGAGTTTGACCGCCCCACGCCGTCATTCGACAGCGACCCAGCATTCCAAGCAGCCTGTCGCGCATCACCCTAAGTCGAAGCCGGCACCAAAGACGAAAGAGCCAACCAAAGCGCCGCCGATACCCAAGAACTACCCGACAATTCCGGTCACGGGTACGGCCAGCGGGAGCGCCACGGTGAGTTTTCAAAGTGTCGTCGGTCAAAAGCCTCCGGCTTCGCTCCAAATCGTCACCCTGCCGTGGGCGACAGGTACCCAGTGGGCGCTGGAACCGTTGGGGATGAAGATGCACGGAAACAGTCTCGCCACCCTGTGGTTTGGGGAGCACCCCGAAACTGGACGTTGGACGTGGATTCCGACAACCCTGCCCGGTCAGCCGTCGAGCCAGCTGCCACCGGCGATTCGGGAGGCCCTAGTGATGGCCTACAGCCTGCATGAGGGGATGAGCGGCCCGTCTGGCACCGTGGGCAACATCACCTGGCAGGGGCTGCAAGGCAAGGTCAACAATCCGGGCGGCTGGACGCTGACCACGGCTAGCGCGAATGCCAGTCCGCTCTTTCAGCCCACCGTGGGGCTCACGCTATACCAGCAGAGCTACACCGGCAGCTATTCAGGCTACTACGGGATGGAAGCCGCGTTCGACAGCCAAAACGCCGCCAGCGGCCTACATGGGCTCGTCGGGTTTGTAGCCAACTCGGGCTCTCTGGCGACCATCGTGCACGTACCGCCAAGGTTGCTATAGCTGCAGCTCATGATCCTCGCCGAGCGGGCCACGAATGCACCTACCTAAACACGAAGGGAGCCATTACCATGCTGCACCTACTGTACTTTCTTTCCAACGCTGGCGTCCAGGACACCGCCACCGGGGTTGTTGGACTGGCTGTCGCAGCCGCCATAGTGGCAGCGTTGTTGCGAACGGCCCACCAGACGATGGCGCAGCGACTCGGACGGAGCGCACGAGTCATCGCGCTTCTCGGCCTATCAGTCATCGCCCTCAGCCCGTTCGCGCTCTCGCTGCATTAGCTCCGGCAACACATTCTCACCCCCAACTTGCTGAAGGGAAGAATGGGGGAGGGACATGCTCATTAAGCTGAGCTCACGATGCCGACCTTAGCGGTCACGACAACCTGACTGATGAAAGGAGATTTCCATCATGCACAACCCTCAACGTTCCTGGCCCACTCGATTGTTGATGGCCATCGCGCCACTCGAGACCGAGCGCGGCTGGCCAGTGTGGCTCCGCCTATTCTCGGCACTTGTGATCGCGGCGGCCCTGCTCTAGTTCACCGTCCGCCCATTCGGTGATCCGGTCCCGCCCATCTATTGGCTCGGTTTTCGTACCGGGTGGATCATCGCTAGTCTGCTCCTGCCCCTCGTCGCCTTTTTCGGAGGGCTCGCCATGCATCTCGGAACGGCCACGCCGATTCAGCAAGGCGCCGGTCGGCACTGGTCCACCGCCGGCGTGCTCGTGTTTCTCACCGTGGCGCCCGCTAGTCTCCGTCACCACGCCCTGCATCCTCTGACCGTCGGGCATAGGTCTCTCGGGGGCGGCCAAGTGGTCATCCTCGTATTCGGCGCCTTCATGGGGCTCGCCATCATGGGAGCGCTGCTCGCCGTCGTGCGAGCCGTAGTCTCTGTGCTAGGCGCAACGCCTGTCTGGGGGGCCCGGCGCTGGCTGCGGCACCGGGGTCTCGCTCCCCGCGTATCCTAACGAGCTATTGCACTTTCCGTGCCAATACTACCCACCTGTATCCCACTCTTTCCAGGAGGTGTTGATAAACCATGGCCACCCGTAACTCGTATCGTCATATCCAAGAAAATACGGCCGCCCTACGGCAAATTCCCCTGGCGACCGTCATCCCCATCGCGTTCCCCACCGCCGCAGGACCCACCCCCGGCCAAGGCCCGGGCGTGGTGCAATGGCAGTTGCCGGACGGCAGCAAGGTCAACGTGAAAATCACCGCGCAATCGGATCTCTATAAGATCTGGAGCGGTCCGCACTCGGGGAAGGCCGGTACCGGTGCCATAAACTTCTTGGTGGATCTCGGCGTCTGTCCAGACTTTCCGAGCGCGAAGGCCTGGCTCCAAGACGCGGTACCGACCCTCACGCCGGCGCGACCGCCGACCCCGCACCGCGAGGCGCCGCCCCCACCGTTTCAGATGCCGCATTTTGTTCGCAACCCCACCGAAGCGTGGCCACTCATCGCGGACTATCTTACCGACGTACGCCAGCTGCCGGCCCCCCTGCTCCGGACTGTGATCTATCACGATCCGCCCGCTATATTGGCGGGATGGGGCCCCAAGTACGGCCATTACCTCCTTTTCCCCTGCTGGGATCACAGCCACCCGCTGAAAGATAGTCACCCCACCGGAGCGATTCTGCGCTGGCGTCATGCCGATCGCGATCCAGCGCCGGAATGGTTCGGGGGCAACCTGCGGCCGATGGCCCCGGGAAGTCACAAGCAAGCAGGGTGGTGGCAGATCGGCCCAGCCGACGCCGCCACCCTCGTTCTCACCGAGGCCCCCATTGACGGGTTGTCCGTGGCGGCGAGCCTCCCGACCGTGACGGACCGGGCACCAGACCTGCCGACCGATCTGGCGATTTGCGCCTTAGGCGGGGAGGCGGGCTTTACTCCCCGCCAACTCGTGGGGCATCGCCAGATTCTCATCGCCACCGACAATGATGTGGCCGGTGCGCGCTTTGCGGCTCAGATTCGCGCGGCCGCGCTGCCGGGGCACATCGTGGAGCGCGTGTGCCCTCCCGCGGGGTATAAGGATTGGAATGCCGTCTGGCAAGCTCAGCCCGGCTTGGCCCGGGCCACCTGGGCTCGCGTAAATGGAGGTCTCCCGGGATGCGGACATGGAGGCGGAACGCTGAGGAGGCCATCACAACAGGCCGGCGCCATCCCACGCCGGCCACCCCGGTGGCGCTTCCAGACTGCATTGCGATGGCGCAGCGTAAACACAAATCCCAAAGAAGGGGAGGCACGTACCGTGACCGACCAACCCCCAGAGTTTTATACTACAACCGAGGTGGCCCAAATCCTGCGCTGTTCACTCCGAACGGTGCAGAACATGATTCAGCGGCACCAACTGCCGGCCACCATCATCGGCAAAAATCGCTATCGCATCCCGCGGAGTGCCCTCGAGGTGCTGCTGCACCCCGAGACAGCAGAGGAGGAGGTGATCCCATGCGCTGGTACCCCAGTGGACCCATGACGGGGCCGCCGCTCCTCAATCGGCGCGTGGCCACCACCGTCGGCAGCGCTCATCCTCGGAGTTTGCCCGGAGTCTTACATCACAACGAAAGAGGCTTACCATGGCACACGAACATTTAGAGCATGGCAGTGCGCGCACAGGCCAGTGGGTACTGATCCGCCTCCGCCCCACCCCCGCCTCGCCTCGTGAATGGGTCATCGGTCGCATTTTGAGGATTCGCCAGACTAAACGCGGGACGAATGTGGTAATTTGCAACACCCCATATGGCCCGATCACCCGACCTGAGACCCATTGCGTCCTCGCGCCCGATTCACCACCCGAGCCCTCACGCGTGTCGGCCCCCGCGGTACTGGAGCCCGGGCATAACCCAATCGGCCCCGGTACAGGCCGCCTTACTGGCTGGACGGAAGAGGACGACCGCGCTGAGCGACGCGAAAAACGCCGCCGGGAGGCCGAGACTTTCCCGCGTTTTCCTGAGCACAGTCTACAAGCCGGACCTGGTGGGCCCATAATCCAGAGCACGACGATTACGGCGAGGAAAGCGGCCCTGACTAACCATCTCCGGGTATGGTGACGGCCGCCACGAGGCGGCCTCTTTCTCGTACTGCCTACACCTGTCATTTTGGGCACCATTTTTGATCAGCCTTTAATATGAGGCTGCATTGCCCGCGCTGTACTTGGTCATCGAACATCTCGCCTATATCTGGTAGACTGGGACAATTTGGGCGAAGATGAGAATGGTGCATGACTGACATCCCCAGAGAGGGGACTTACGGCCGTGCGGATTGTCTATCCGGTCAAATACTACAAACCAAGAAGGGTTTGCAGAACGGAAATTCGAGCTCAATGAGGAAGATTTGCCGGAGATTATCGAGGAGTACTTGCGACAGCATACGGATTTTGATTTTGATGACATCGAAATCGTCAATAACCGCCCCGTGAATATCTGGCTCTATGCTAAGTGTCGAACCTATGTTGACCCCGAGCATCCGGAAAAAGACAAAGCCCTGTGGGACGCGGAAGTCGAAATACCCGGAGACTACGATGGAAATCTCACGTGACGATCCACTTATCTTTGCCCATGACACCAGGTTCTGGCAGGTGAGGGACAGCCCCTGCACAAACATGACAGTCATGGCGCCGGATGTCATCCCGTCATGTCGGCAAAACCCCACATCGCGTTATACTAAAGCCAAGAGGTGATGGCCATGGCACGCAATATCGATATCTTGATTCTCAGTGCAGTCAACACGTGTTGGGCAACGCCCATCACCATGCCCACACTCCTCGCGCTCATTCGCACGGCGCAGCCGCCCGGGGAATGGCTAGGGCCGGTGGGCCAACTCTTCGCGGAAGTGTCCGCCGCAGCTGTGCAACGCTGGGCCGACCAGCACCAGCTGTCGGTGGCGCAACTCGCGCAGTATTTTGACCGCTTCGTGCGGCCATGGAACGTACTTAATCCCGATCTGGAGGCTTGGTTTCATGGAAACGTGGGAGACGCTCTTTAACCGCGCCATGGACTGTCTTGACACGATCCCGAGCGACGTACCGGAGCCTCCTTGGACGCTCGGCGGCGGCACGGTTCTGATGCTCCATTATGCGCACCGCCAAAGCAAGGATATCGATATCTTCTTAGGAGCCCTGAAATATTAACCTACCATTTACCAATTGTTGGTCTGGACATATTGGTACCCATCCGCTATTATGTTGCCATTACTGTGGGTCTATGCGGCTAGCCGCGGCTCAACTCCACCGCTC
>JAKACZ010000008.1 GCA_021820965.1 Bacillota bacterium
CCACGGTACCAACCACGGACATTCCATGGCTTCTCCACTGACGTCTTTTCTCGTGATGGTAATGATCGGAACCCGTGGATACCCCTGAAACGATGGGTTCGGAGGCCCAGAATCCTCAGTCTTTTCACGGGGCCAACGCTTCATTTTGCAAACCTCTGTTCGATTAACCTTCCCTCCAGAAGAGCCACACCCAATGGCGAATTAGGTTACTACATCGTCAGCGACGGTACCGGGCGCCCGTACCGGATCAAAGTTCGGTCGCCCAGTTTCGCCCACTATCAGCTCTTCCCCAAGATGACAGCCGGCGCGGTCATCAGCGATGTCATCGCCATGATTGGTAGCCTAAATATTATCGCAGGGGAGTTGGACCGCTAATGCCGCTATCTAAAACCAGCCTGTTGGCTATCCAACAAGCGCAATACCACATGCCTCTGCCCCGGGCAGGGTTACTCTTCGCGTTACGCATGGTGCAGGCTGAATGTGGACAAGTCGGATCGGACGAAGTGAAGACCCTAAGCGAATTGTTCAGCATATCCCCGGTGCAGATCGAGGGGGTGGCAAGATTTTACGACCTCTTAACTGAAACACGGGTCGGCGCCCACAGGTTTCGGCTGTGTGAGGGCGTCGTCTGTGACATGAGACAGGCAGGTGCGGTTTGGGATGCTGCGGCCGAGGCCGCGACCGGAAACAAAATCCCTGAGGAGACCGTAACATTTGAGCGCTCGGCTTGTTTGGGTCATTGCGATCATGCCCCGGCCGCCCTTTGGGATGACCGGTTAGTTGGTCCCCTGAACCCGACTGATGTCTTGGAGCTATTGCAAAACGCCCTGAGAGGAAGTGTCGGCGATGACTAAGATCCTCAGTGAAAACGGAGCATTCCCCGATCAGGTGTTGCTGGCGGCAGCCAGAGAGCGGGGGGCCTATGCGGGGTTGCGCCAAGCCATTACCGAATCCCCTCAAGACGTCATCTTAGAGGTGACGGAATCTAATCTGCGGGGGCGGGGTGGCGCCGGCTTTCCGACCGGGCGAAAATGGGGATTCCTTCGCTTTGATTCCAATCGCCCCCCGTATTTATTATGCAATGCCGACGAAAGTGAACCGGGCACGTTCAAAGATCATTGGTTGCTGGAGCACGACCCTCACCAGGTGATTGAGGGCATCCTGATCGGCGCACACGCGATCCAAGCTAGTCAAGCCTATTTATACATTCGAGGCGAGTACACGTCTTTGCTTCCAACAATCACCCGCGCCCTTGAGGAAGCGCGTGCCGAAGGGTTGCTAGGACCCGACATTTTACAGTCGGGGCGTTCAGTTGACATTACGGTGGTGACCGGAGCGGGAGCCTATATCTGTGGCGAAGAGACCGGACTCATGGAATCGTTGGAAGGCAAGCGTGCCTATCCGCGCGTTCGGCCGCCCTTTCCGGCGGTTCGGGGGTTTGCCGGCCGCCCGACGGTGGTCAACAATGTGGAAACCCTGGCCAACTTGCCGTGGATTATCCGACATGGCGCCCAAGCTTTCCGAGCCGTAGGAACCAGCGACAGTTCAGGAACCAAGTTGGTGAGCCTTTCCGGTTGCATTAACCGACCCGGTGTGTATGAGGTCCCGATGGGGTATTCCCTGATGCAATTGTTGGAGGAAGAAGGGGGAGGATTGCCGCCGGGCCGTCATCTCAAAGCCGTGATCCCGGGCGGCACCTCCGTCCCCGTCCTAACCGCGGACGAGGTCCGGTCGGTAACAATCGACTTCGAGTCCATGCGGGCTGCCGGCACCCTTTTGGGGAGCGGCGGGATGATCGTGTTCGACGATAGCGTCTCCATGCCTCAAATGCTTGGCGCCATTAGCCACTTTTACGCGACCGAGTCCTGTGGAGAGTGTACGCCGTGCCGCGAAGGAACGGGATGGATGGATGCTATTGTAGCCCGCCTGTTAGACGGGCATCCCCAGGGCGACGACCTAGACCGACTGCTCCGCATCGCCAATAACATCGAAGGCCGAACCATCTGCGGCTTAGGCGATGCGGCGGTCCAACCCGTGCGAAGCTTCGTATCCAAGTTCCTTCCCGAATTTGAGGCGTTAATTCAAAACGCCGCCCCCTCGGAACAACCGGAATGGCAAGGGCACGGACACGGCCCGCGCACCGCACGGTATGGGCCATTGGAGGACGAAGCAAGGCGGTCGGAACCGGTAACGGGCCAGCCAACCTACCGTTGGTAGGCCGTCGTCGCCAGACCTTGACTTAAAGGAGTGCGATGTTATGCCCGTCGTCACGATTGATGGTCACCCGGTGTCGGTGGATCCCAACACCCTTATCATTCAGGCAGCCGACCTTGCCGGCATCGAGATCCCCCGATTTTGTTACCATCCCGACCTCCGCCCCGAAGGCAATTGCCGCATGTGCCTGGTCCGGGTTAAAGGATTTGCCCGGCTGACACCCGCCTGCACAACCCCGGTGGGTGATGACATGGTTGTCACTACGTCCCATCAAGACGATGAGGTGCGCCAAGCCACCCAGGGCGTTTTGGAGTTTCTTTTGATCAATCACCCGTTGGATTGCCCTATTTGTGATCAAGCGGGCGAATGCTCGCTTCAGGATTTCTACTTGCATCCCGATTACGGTCTTCATCGAAGTGACGTCGATCCGCAGGAGAAAGTGCGCAAGCGCAAGGCCCTCAACCTGGGACCGGTATATCTTGATTCCGAACGATGTGTCATGTGTTCGCGATGTGTTCGTTTCTCCAACGAGATCACCGGTGCGGGAGAACTGCAGTTCGTCCAACGCGGCAATCATGTGGAGCTGGTCGCCTTCGAAGACCGGGCGCTCAACGACGCGTATGCAGGCAATTTAGCGGACGTTTGCCCGGTCGGCGCTTTAACCAGCCGAGATTTTCGCTTCAAACGCCGCGTCTGGTTCCTACGCCATGCCAAGTCCATTTGTGCCGGCTGCAGTACCGGCTGTAACGTTCGTATCGACTACACCGACCGGATTGAGCGCGTAGTACCGCGGCGCAATCCAGCGGTAAATCAGAGCTGGATGTGCGATTTGGGGCGCTTTAGCTACCACAATCTTGAGATGCTGCCCCGATTGATGACGCCGTTACGCCGTGATGACCAGGGCCTGCAACCGGCATCTTGGGACGAGGCCTTAGCCGCTGCGCGCCAAAGCCTCGAAGCTCCTCACCGGGGAAAATCGGCCGTCGTGGCGTCGCCGATGGCCACCAACGAAACTCTGTGGCTATTGCGTGCATACGCACACGGCCTGCTTTTACCCGCCTTTTTGGACTTTCGTCTGGGCCCAGACGATCCGGATGTAGTGGCTCGTGAAGATGCGCTGCTTCTTCGGCACGACAAAGCACCCAATTCGCGGGGGGCCTTAATGCTCGGTATCGGTGCAGCGCAAGGCATTGAAATGATGGCCCGATTGGCTGAACAGGGTGAGATAGGTCTAGCGGTCATCGTACATTACCCCCCGGTCGTCGGCGAGGATGATCAGTCGCGTTTGGCCGCGCTAATCCGGATTGCCCAATCGGCAACCTTCACGATTGTTCTGACCAATAGCGTCGGTGATTGGTGGCAGGCGGCGGATGTGGTCTTGCCTCTAGCCGCATGGTCGGAAGAAGAGGGTACGTACACCAATTTCGCCGGAGTAACTCAGCACCTGGAGTCCGCCGTCAAGCCACCCGGGCAAGCGCGGCCGGCATGGCGCATACTGGTGGACTTACTCCCCCAGACGGCCACAGTCCCGCACTACATATCGGCGGAAGACATCTTCGACCGCGACGTCACCACCATGAGGGGATTTGAGGGGCTGCGGTATGCGACCCTGTCGAGCCGGCAAGCAACCGCATATCCACCCGAAGGGAGGATGGCTTATGGACAAGCAGGATTCTCGGGTCGTTGATGTGACGGCCCAGGCTAACGCCCTTGGCGCTGGCGTTGGCGGAATGGCCGCCGGATTCGCTGTCACGCTGAAAAACATGGTGCGCTCTTTGCCGGGGCGCAACACCGTCACCATTCAATACCCGGAACAGCGCAAGCCCTACTCGCGACGTTTCCGGGGTGTGCACGTGCTCACCCTGAGGGAGGACGGCCGCCTAAAGTGCACAGCATGCTATCTGTGCGCGACGGCTTGCCCAGCCGAGTGCATTACCATTGAGGCGGCGGCGACACCCGATAACACCGTGGAAAAAGTCGCTAAACGCTACGAAATTGACTTGTCTCGGTGTATTTTCTGCGGATTTTGCGTAGACGCCTGTCCCGAGGAGGCGATTGCCATGACGAGGGAATATGATTTGGCCACGCCCAATCGGCTAGCCAATCTGCAATATGGTATCTCGGCCTTAACCGAGAGGGAAGAGATTGGCGCTTACGGCGCCGGCTATCGCCCACATATGCAATATCCCTTGGTGGAAAGCTATCTGCCAACCGAAATCGGCCGGAAGTGATCTCTAAACCCGTGGCTTTGAGTAATGGGCATCCCACGATAGCCCCTGCGCCCGCCGGGGAGCCCACCCCGCAGATTTCCCCGGCCGGAGTCTTTAGACCTGGAAGGCGCTGTGGTACACCCCTTTTCGCCATCGGTTTCACCCGCAACTTCTAGCCAACTCCCAACACGGGGGCGTCTGGCTGATGCGTTTTTCGAAGGAAAACGTTTTGTTCATCCCAGTAACGGGACCAAAAAATGGGCGAGAGTTTCGAGTCCCAAGAGGCCAAGAACTACGCCGGCTATTTTCCCCGCCCAGGGGCCCAGCAGCGATTGCAGCCGTGCCCCGACAGTCAGCCCTGCGGTGGTAAACAGAAACGCCTGCAGAGCAATTAAGATGGTTGTGAGCACAACAGGGATGCCCAAAAGACCCATGGAGAATCCGGCCGCGACTTCGTCGATGCTGATGCTTAAGGCCAGCAAGATGATGCGCGCGCCTGACAGCCGTACTGTGCTAGTCCCGTCGCCGTCACGGTTGCCAAAAATAAACCATGCGCCCACAGCCAGCAACGCCAACCCTCCCGCCAAAGGCGCCCATGGGCCCATCACACGGCCGGCCAGGAAGCCAAAGCCCAGTCCGACGAGCGGCATCAACGATTCGGCCAGCGAGAAGGCGGTAGCCAACATCAGACGCGTGTGGCGATTAGGATTGGTGGTGCCGAGCGATACCGAGGTCATGAGGGTATCAATGCCTAATGCGACAATCAGTGCCGCCAGCCTGACAACATTCATGCCCCACCCCCATAGCGGCGCCGGGCCGCGCACAACCACGATACCGATCAATGAAATGATCAGCAACTTTTTGGGCCATGTCAGGAAAAGCCACGTCACTCCGGGAGCGCGATGGAAGAGAATCGTGACTAAGAGGTTAAAGGACGTGATTAATGACGACATCGCCATCGCAAAAATTCCCAGGTAGTAGAAGATCTGCCCGGACGGGTCTTGTGCCGACAACGGGGCATAGCCCCACAGACCGGTGGTACTGCCGCCCAACAGTGGAATCAGACAGATAGTCAGCACCACGGCGGGATAAAGCCAAAAGGCCACTACCCCCCAAGCGTGGGTACATGCGGCTCCGCGCCCCGATCATCAGCGGAACGAAGTAATTGCCAAAGCCGCCCACGAAGCCGACCACCGCCACGCCCAAAATCATGAGCACGCCATGGATAGTCACGGCGGAAAAATAGCCGACGTCGGTGCTAAAAAACCCGGCATTTGCCCCCATCAGTTGGGCACGTATGCCCATTGCCGTGAGCCCGGCGATGCCAAAGGTCCCGATCGACCCCACCAGGTATTGGACTCCGACCACCTTGCTGTCCAGACTCAGCGCAAAGTAGCGCCGCCAACCGCGGGCTTCCAGATAGGGGCGCTCAATACCGAGCCAAGGCAACACCACCGCCTCATAGCCGCCCACACCGCCCAACCAGCCGATCAGGGCCAGCACCCACCCCACCGTTACTGCCGGTTCTGTCACGAATGGCGGCGGTGCCGCAAACGTGGCCTGGCGATCCACAAAAAACATGCCAACCAGCCCAATAAGAAATCCGATGCCCGCCCAAACAAAACCTCGAATGACGGGTAGCGGTGGCCGCCCCTTAGTGGAGTACTCACGGACTTGCATGTATGCAGGGTGTATCAAGAATGAAAGGAGCCAAGGAGGTGTCCCTCCTTGGCCGATTGCTACGGTTTTCTGGCGACCATCATGATTTCGATATCGTCCACCGTCAGCGGTTTCCGGGCGAAGTTCCCGACATTACAGCCATACCCGGCGATGACCTCGAAGCCGGATCGTTCCAGCAACAGTTTCAGTTCCCGAAACGAAAATGTCGTCGTATAGATGGCGACCTGTCTTTCTTGTCCCTCGAGATCGACAATCACTTCGTCTTCCCACATAGTCCCCGTATAGGCATCAAGGGCTTCGGCAACGGCCGGGTCTCGGACCGCATTGGAGGTCTGAATGGCCGACAGCACGAAATGTCCCCCGGACCGCAGCGCCCGAAACACATTGTCCAGAATCTGCTGATGTGCCGCATCGCTACCAGCGAGCCCAAGCCCAAACGCCCCTTCGCAAAGACATATGGCGGCCTGGTCAGCGGTCGACTCAAACTCCATGAACCGTGCATCGAGAACGTGGAATTCGCCCGGCAATCCTTCGTCGGCAATGGCCCACCCTACATCTAAGACACGAGATCGCGCGGAAAGGCCCAACAATTCCGCGAGAAAGCCGACTTCCTGAGCCGTACCTCGCGCAAATCCGTACTCGAAATACCGCTCACCCAACCAGTTTCCTACCGCCCGATAGATCGTACCGTCGTACGTCTCACCAAATTCATTCGGCAATGCAGATAGCTCCCTAAGTGCGAGGGATGCTGATTTAAGGGCTATTGGGCATGATCCTCGCTGATTTTATTGCCCGACCATAGCCACTCCGACATCCAATCGCCTCCTTAATCGAATTTGAATACGCTATTCGACACACCAGCGATAACGACCTGCAGTATTGGGCCGCTTGCGGCACACTCGCCCCCAATCGGCGATTCGGATCATGAAGACTTTCCCGGTACAACTAGGGTTTGAGAAGAGTTCTCGGGCAGGCCCCGCGCCATGGTGATTTGAGCGCCGCGAGCCAGCAGAGCCCGATGACTCCCAGAATGGCACGGCCGACCCATTGTTCGGTCGAGAGGGGATGAGCTGCGGTTGGGAACCACATCAACCATTGGCCCAATCCTAAGACGGCGCCCAATAAGCTCAGACTCATCGCCCGCATGGCACGCTGCGGCAGCTCCACCAAACCGAGGGCGGTCTTTAGGACATACAAACACGACGATAATCGTCCCGCATAAGAAAGATACATTGACTCCGACTATCACGGTACGTGGATTCAACCGCACGCGGCGTTGTCCGGTATTTCGATCCTTCTAGTGCAGTCGTAATTCCCTGACAATAGCCTCAATCACGACGATCGCGGCCACCGTCACAGCACCCCAGAATCCGGAAATGAACCCGCCCGCCACGCCGTGGAGACGCTGATATTCACTACTGGCGTAGAGTGTCCAGTCCGAGGTTAGCAATCCCAGAACCACCACCATGCGACCATAAAGCGGCAACCGACCCCAATGCGCTCGTCGGCGCGTTTTCCATGCCCGGAAGTCGCGATCACCCTCGTCACCTCCGAAATCATTGCGCCATTTTGACGCGAGTCAACCGGTTGTGCTTCGTGCTCTGCCGCCCATTTTCACCGGCTTGCCCGCTCCACGTGGGTTGGATTCGTTCGGGACGGATGCGCTAAAGACTGGCTCGCCTTTTTTGACGGATCTTAAAGAACCCGTATGCCAGAGCGATCACCAAGCCCGCCCAGAGAACCCAAAACGGCCACGCCCACGACCAGATGTTGGGGATATGGGGGGCCACAACCCGCAGGAGACCTCCTTCGTAGGCGGCTATCAACAGTTCTACCAACAGTACCAGGCCCATCATCCGTTGAATCCGGCGATACAAACTGCGGAGCGACTGGCGGTCCGTGTACACATCGACCACGCCTTGGGGCGACCAGGGCTTGCGAAAATATTGCCATCCTGTACACCGCCCCATGTATTCCCAGCCGGCGTCTTCAAACAACGCGCGATAGTCGGCCACCGCCTCCCGTGCCCGCAACGCGGGTTGGTAGTCAAGGCGATACACATATCGGGCTCCGGGATCCATGCGAAACCAGGCATACAGAAAGCCGGGCTTCTCAAAGTGCAGGCCCTTCTCGGAGAGCTGATCCAACCGGCGCTGCTCTCGTTCGTGCTGCCAAACCAGCCAAATATTCAGGCGCCGCTGTGCGACCTGTTCCATCTCAGGATCTCCTCTCCGCTCCAAGAATCGTTTCGGCAACGCTGACCATGGTTCTCAGACGTTCGACCTCCGACCCCAACACCGATTGTCCAACCTCCGTGATGGCGTACATCTTGCGCCGCGGATCGGCCCCTTGAGGGGCCGGGATGCTTTCGATTAAACCCTTTTTCAACAAGGCGCCCAGCGCCGTATACAGAGTGCCGGCGCCAATGCGCACACGGTTGCCGCTCATGCGCTCCACGTCCTGCATAATGGCATAACCGTGGGACGGGGCCGAATATAGGACCAGTAAGATATAGAAAAATCCCTCGGTTAACGGCAATACCTCGTCCACGAACATGGGTTGGCCTCTCCTTGCCCCGCAGTCTATCAATTCTCGCTAGATTGACAGGCTATATATTAACACAGACTATATCGTGTGTCAATATATTAGAAAAGCTATGACCTCGCCGGAAGGGCTGATACGGGTGTAGAGAGGTCGGATGGAAGAGATAACTGATAGTATGCTGCGTCAAACAGGCCGCCTTGCCTTGATTGCCGAATATTACACTAGGTCGCTAACCGGCCCAATCCGGCCCGAACGCTTGTGGCATTTACGCCCCCGAGTGTGCATAAACGCTTTCTGTCTGAAGTCCGAAGAATCTTAGAGAAGTTTAGACATGGCATACTCGTGAACCCAGTGTCCATCCGGTTGCCTGATGCTATCGCGCCGAAGACCCTCCACCAAAAAGCCCTGTTTAAGGTATAGATTCAGGGCAATACGGTTCTCGCAAATCACGGTGAGTTCTAAGCGATGGAACGCATGGGCGAGTGCCCACGCCTCCATGTGCCGAAAGAGTTCAGTTCCCACTCCCTGGCCCCGGTTTGCAGCCAGGATTCCCACCACGAGGTGCCCGGTATGGCGAATCTTTCGCGGTGCTAGGGCCCGAAGCGTTAGTGCTCCGACCAGACGTTCGCCGTCCGCCACGACCCATATCATGGAACGGCCGTCCGACAGGATTTTATGAATGATATCCCGCTGTTGTTCGACAGTTGTTTGCCGCTCCCCCGGTGCCATAAGCATGAAATCGGTTTCCCGATCGAGCTGGCGCTGCATGGCCAAAAATGCGGCCGCATCGTCCTCGGTGATTTGCCGAATCTCCATATTCCACCTCCCGCTCGCACTTTACGTCCATCTCTCACGGTACACCACAGTCCAAAGCCCCTCAACGCTTGGTGCGTTTCCCCCCGCACCGAGACATACGGCACTGTCACCGCGCCCGGCGATACGCCTCGTCCTCGAAGATGGGGACCGTCCGACTGACATTTAGTTCACTCGCCAGGGCCACGTCCTCCGGAAAGCCCGCAGCAGCCAACTCACGCCCCGATGAGCATTCGGCAACAGTAGCAGAGACGTCACGAGCCACCTGTCTGTAGGCTCCTGCGGCCATTTTGGCTTCCGGCGATAACTCTGCGGGATCAAAGTGACTCAGAATAGCTCCAGCTCCAATGAGGTCTTCAATAGCCGGGCGAAGCATGCCACTCGGCCATTGCTCGCCGCAGGCGATGACGGTGACAGCCGCACTCGGATACTGACGGTGGATAAACTCCGACAGGGCTTGGGCATTCCTCAAACATCCGGCGAGCACAGGAACCTGAGACTCTCGGGCGATGACCGTACAGGTCGACCCGTTCGGAGACGGTAGCACAAGGCGCGAATGAGGCGCAAGCGACAATAAGGAATCCGGTGATAGCGACGGGACTTGCCCGCGTTTGCCCGCGAGCAGCGCACCGACGGACTGGGCAAATTCGATCGCCGAATCATCTTTGTATCGGTAAGGGAACACCACGGCGTCTCGGGAAACGGCGACATCCACGCAAGTTGTGAACGACAACACGTCAACAATCACGACCACCTGTGAACGAGGGGCCAATCGCCGAACCCCCTCAGCACCCCATTCAAATCGGATGCGATAAGAAGTTTGGTCGAAGACGTCCACCTTCCTCATCATCTCCTTGTCCCGTCAATTATGGGCACCGCTGTCCCCACGGAGCCACCGCACGAGGGCAGGAAGGCAACTGCTCTTGAGTCGCTTTATTCCCAATCGCGCCGGAACCTTCCGGCGTATACGCCCCCGTAAGTCCTTGATTCGTGATATGAACTGTTCTTGTCGGCAACCACGCCAACCGATCACTTCGGTTTGAGATCTGCGGGGAGGTCTACACCACCACACCCAAGCCCGCCGTCCGCTCGGCCCGCCTCAGGGCCCAGTGCATCATTCCGACGCCCAACCCCATCGTCACCACGGCGCCCAGGGCCAGCCCGATTAAGGCGGGTATTAGCGAAGACACTGGAGTCCCCGACAGCATGGCCAACCGCATGACGTGAAACGCATACGTTTGGGGTAACACCCTGCCCAGCGCCGCCAGCCAGCCGGGCAAGACCGCCACCGGAACATAAAGACCGGTCACGATTTGAATCAGGTAGCCGTAGATCCACGTTATCGGGTCTTGCCCTTTCTTGACCTCCAGGAGGAAGAAGAGGCTCGCCCCCATCAAACCCAGCCCCGCATTGGCCAGCACCAGCAACAGCCACGCGGCCAGCACACTGACGAGGTCGACGTGATGCATCCTCAACAACCCGGATGTGACCAACACAGCCAACGCGAGGCCCTGTAAGACCGTGGCGAACCACACCTGCCACGCGAGTCGCCCGACCAGGTTGGCCCAAATGCCCTGCACAGCCAGCCGATACGTCTCCAAGCGCTTATCCCAGAAGGCCTCAGACAGCGTCTTAAACGGCGCGTTTAAGGCCACGACGGCCACCTGGTTCAACAACACCCCGATCAGCACATAATCCACATAATTGCCGCCATAGCGGGTCACCACGCCATTGGCCACGGGACTCAAGAACAGGGACACAAAGTACCAGACGCCCACCGTCGTCAGCTCTTGAGCCGCCGCTAACCACAGATTGGCAGGGTATAGACGCAGCCCTTTGTATTCCAACCAGGCCGCGGCCCACGATGCGCGGAAAAGCCCGGCGGTACTCCGGGGTTGGGCTTCCAAAGCGCGGGGATGTTCGGTCATGACGGCACCTCCGGGGTGGGAATCCACTGCTGAAAGACGTCGTCAAGCGACGGCCGCTCACTCGTCATGCGCACGAGGCGCCATCCCGTGCGGGCGATCCAGCGGAGCAGGGCCGGCGTCGTGGCTGCCACATCCTGGGACCACACGGTCATCACGTGGTCCCCCGGCTGGTCTCCGGGCTCCAGGGTCCACCGGTCGACGCCCGGCCACGAGACCGGCTCGGTCGGCAGGACACCCGGACCTGCCAGGCTCGCCCGGATCGGGCGCACTCGTGCCACCGAGCGCAAGAGATCCGCCGTCGGCATGTGCGTCAGGAGGCGCCCCTGGGACAACAACGCGATATCCGTACAGAGTTCTTCGGCTTCTTCCATCACATGCGTGGTTAGCACCACGCTCACGCCGTGATGGGTATTGAGGTCCCGAATCAAATCGCGCACCGATCGCACCCCGTCCGCATCCAGCTTGTTTGTCGGCTCATCCAAAAAGACCAGGCGATTCTCTGCCAGGAGCGAGCGGGCGAGGGCAAGACGCTGGCGCTGACCCGCACTGATATGCATCGGCCAGGCCTCGGCCTTGTCGGTGAGATGAAGCCGTTCCAATAACTCCGCAATGCGTTGGCGGGCCCGTAGTCCATAGAGCCCGTACACGGGGGCCCAGAAGGCCAGATTCTGGCGGACCGTCAGATTGTTGTCGATCCCGACATCCGCCGTGGGCGCCACCAAACTCACCCCCGCGCGCACCTGGCGGGCCTGGCGCACCACATCATAGCCGAGTACCGTGCCGCCGCCGCTGTCGGGCCGGAGCAATCCCGTCATCATTTTGATCAGGGTGGTCTTACCCGCGCCATTTTCGCCCAAGAGCCCGAGAATCCGCCCTTCCGGCAGGGTAAGGCTCACCCCCTCCACCGCCATCTTCGGCGGAGGTCCCGGGTAGTTTTTGAGCAAATCATGCACGGCGATTACTGCCATCGCGTCAGGCTCCCCTCCCGCCGCGCCTTTTCGATGCCCCGGCCATACGCCAGCAGACCGAGCGGCACCAGCACGAGCGCCATCAGGCCCAGGGCTGCCGCATCCACCGTCAGCGGTGACCACGGCAACACCTGTTGCAACGGTAGCACCGCCCGGGAGATCTGGGCGTGGGGATCCATCAATCGGCGCAGCGCATCAAAAGCATACGTATGGGGAATCAGACACGCCACCCACTGCAGGGGGCGCGGCAAGACCGTGACCGGATAATAGGTGCCGGCCAGCAAGGTCGCCAGCAACTGTTGGACGATAAAGCGGACCGGTTCCGTGCCCCGTTTGATATTCCACAGATAAAAGGAACTGGCACTCAGCATGCCAATCCCGAACGCCGCGGCCAGCAGCAGTGCCGTAAACCCCAACGCCAACAACCAATGCTCAAAACGAAACACAGCCCCAAAGAGCCACACCCCAAACGCACCGACAATGAATAGACGGGGATAGTCGTCGATCAAGGATTTGGTCATCAAGCCCACAAGCGGCGTGAAAATCGACATGGGGCTTAACAGATACAGATCCATGGTCCCGTTAAAATAACTGCGGGCGATGCGCGTATAGGGATCTGCCAAGTTTGTATATAAGAAGACGTTCACGGCAATGCCCACCACAATGAAGGACATGTAGTTCGTACCGTAGGCGACGCCCATGAGATGGCTGGCATGCCCGCGCACCATCCGCCCCATCAGGAAATACAGGAGGCTGGTCACAAAGATGTTGGCGAGCCACATGAGCTGATTCACCCGGTACGATTGCCAGATGCGGTATTCCCGCACAGCAAACGCCCCCAGGGTAACCAATTCATACCCGAGTCGACGTCCCCAAGAGCGCGCCACGGAGGAGTCCGGCCCCATTACGCGGTCACCTCCCCGGCCGTGCTGAGGGCTTCGTCCGCCAGCACATCTTGCAGCGACGGGGCCCGTTCCGTCAGTTCCGTAATCGTAACTCCGGCGCTCTCCAGCCAGGTGATGACCTCCATCAAGGCGTCGGGATGCTGGGCATCCACCGTGACCTGCCACTGCACCAGGCCTAGCGGGCCGGGACGCGGTCGGCGGACCACGCGGGACACCGCCGCGGGCGGCACAACATCGGGCGTGCCCGTGCCGGTCGTGACCAAGTCTACGATACGACGGCCACGCAATCGTTCCACCAGGTCCGTCACGGTGCCGTATCCGGCCACCTGGCCCTGCGCCAACAGCAACACGTGATCCGCGAGGGTGGCCACGGCCTCGGCGTCGTGGTCCGATATCACCACCGTTTGTCCCCGCTCACGGGCGAGGCCCTCAATCAACTGGAGCAGCGCATGCCGATGATGGGGATCCAGCCCCACCAGGGGCTCATCCAACAAAACCACTGGCGTGTGCCAGAGCAATGCGCGGGCCATCATAACCCGCTGCCGCATCCCATTGGACAAGGCCGAGACTGATTTTGCTCGGTCAGCCCAGAGATCCAAGGCGCGCAGGGCCTCGTCGCTGCGCTGTTTCGCCAGGGCGGTCGGCATCCCGCTCAAGCGGGCAAAAAAATGCAGGTTTTCCTCGGCGGTCAGGGCCCATTCGAGCCCCATCCATCCGGTCGTCGAGACGTAGGAGACCTGCCGACGAATGGTGCGGGTCTCGGCCAGCGGCACGCCCGCCACCTGACCCACCCCGGCGGTGGGGCGAATTAACCCCGCCAGGATCTTAATCAGCGTGGTCTTGCCCGAGCCATTGGGACCGAGGACTCCGAAAATTTCGCCGGAAGCCACCGCCACCGTACAGTCCGCCAGCGCCACCACCGGCGGGGTCATGGCGGCGGTCGGTCGGACCGCCTGCAGCCCGTTCCGGACCCAAAGAGCGGGACCCTGAATCTCCAATTTGGTCCCCCGCAAGGACGGCACACGCCCCGGGAAGACCTTGCGCACACCCTGCAGTTGAATTGTCATCGACTCCATGCGCCTAACTCCAATGCTGCACGGTCGTAATGACGTGCTGGGTGGCCGCGGCGCGGCTCTCGGCCCGTCGGACGATGGCTAAGAGATCGGCCATCACACTGGCCACGTCCCACAAGGCCCAGAAGTGCGGACCCGGATCCCCGGCTTCGAGGTAGCCCTGCAGGACCGCCTCACGATCAACGGGATCCGGCCAGCGCCCCAAGTCATAGGCGGGATGGCCAATATTGGCATCGCCAAAATCGATCAAGCCCGTGAATGCACCCGTGGCGGGGTCCACAAAGGTATGAGTGGGTCCAGGATTGGTGTGCAGCGCCACGGCCACCGGTTCGGTGGGAACGTGTTCGACGGCTTGGGCCGTCAGCGTCGCGAGGTCAAAGGGAAAGGGCCAGCCAATCCCCCGTTGGTCCAAGTAACCCGCATAATCGTGGAGGTCTTCCGCCACCGCAGCCTTTAGATCCGGCAGCGTGAACTCCTCGGGAAATAGCCCCGAAGACCGCAGTGGCGCTTGGGGGACCTGGTGGATCCGCCGAATCGTGCGGCCGAGGGCTTGCAGCGTTGCGGTCCGAGCCGCCGCCGGAATGGGGGTGCGCACGGCGGCATCGCCCGCCATACGGGTCATACAGGTATACTCGACGCCGTCTTCCTGGCCATAGCCCAACACCCGCGGCACGGCGATATCCGGGGCTGCCCCGGCGAGATGGCGCAGAAAGACTACTTCCTTTTCGAGACTCGTCCAGGATCGCCATTGCGGGGGCCGCTGCACCTTGCACACGACGTCAGTGTCCACGAAATACACGCGGGCTTCGCCGCCGGTTTCGTCGATGCCCGTGACCGCGCGCGCTTCGGGGAGATGCTGGCGTACGAGCCGCAGGACGTGCGCCGGGTCCAACACCGGATCCGGCGCCCCTGGTTGATAGTACTTACGAATAATCACAAAACCCCTCCTATGTCGGTGTGAACCGGGGATGGATCGGACAGAACCGTGTGCTATAGTGTAACCATGGTTACAGCATAAGCAACCCGAGGATCGCGCGTCAACCCCGGTTGTCGGGAAAGGAGGGACCGTGTGCGTCACTGGGTCCTTTTGCACTATCGGGTACCGCCCACACCGAGCGCTGGCCGTGTAGCGGTCTGGCGTAAGTTAAAACAGCTCGGGGCGCTGTTGGTCCACGACTCGGTCTGGGTACTCCCAGATACGCCCTGGACCACGGAACAGTTGCAATGGTTAGCCGCGGAGATTGCCGAACGGCACGGGGACGCTTTCGTGTGGCAAGCCCAAGGGATGATGCCCGGTCAAGACGCCGCACTCCGGGCCCGCTTTCTTGCGGCGAGCGAAGAGGAATACCGCGCCATTGGGCAGGACCTGCAGCAAGACGGGGCCGACCGCATGACGCTGGCCAAACGGTATCAGCAAGCCCACCGCCGCGATTATTTTGGGTGTCCGCTGGGACCACAAATCTACCAGGCACTAATCCGTGCCAAGGAGGACTAACCGTCCGATGAAATGGATAACGCGCCAACAGGTGGGCATCGACCGCATAGCCAGTGCGTGGCTCATCACCCGGTTTATCGATCCCCAGGCAGCGTTTGCCTTTATCCCCGACCCATCCGCCGCACCGGACCCAATGCTGGGGGAGCCGTTTGACATGCCGGGGGTTCGGCTGACCCATCGGCACGGCCATTGCACGTTTCACACGATCGTGGAGGAGTATGCCCTCGACGATCCGATCCTGCATCGTATCGCCCGTATCGTGGATGAAGCCGATACCATTCAGGACGCGCAGGTCGAGCCCGCGGCCATCGGGGTCGATTGGATCTGCCGGGGGTTGCGCCTGATCTGCCAGGATGATACGGAGGCCTTGCAGCACGGGCACCGCCTCTTCGAGAGTCTGTATGCGTATCTTCAGAGTGAAGCGTAAGCACGGATATACCCCGGGACCTGGCGACGCCGGTCAGGCCGTGGAATTCGTTGCCGCTGGGCCAGGCTAACACGTGGCGCGGGGACCGGACCCTGCCTCTCGTGGGGTGGTTATCGAATACCACTGATATCCCTCGATTACTTCCGATGCGAATAGCCTGCTAAACGGCCCGTTAGTTCCTAAAGGATCGCCATCCTCGGATTCGTGACGCCAGCCAAATGGGCGCGCGTTGTGACACCACTGACCCCATGAATAAATTCAGGGGTCTGCCGTAAACGGTGCCTTTTCGACCATAAAGTCCGGATACCCGTTTAAAACATCACGACGCATTGCAGCCACATGACGCAAGGCACACGTTTGGTGCTCCTTCGATGCATAAGGAGGACACCAAAGTACGTACAGGCTGCCGATAATGAGATGACGCAGCCTGAGCCGTGGCGGAACCCGCCGCCGTAGATGTTCCTGCTTCTTTTCGTCGGCCGTTTGGCTGCGTCGGATTGCTGCACCCCTAGCAATTTGGCGGTGCAACGTCGCAGGCCTGTTTCACAATCTGGTGCAGAGAAAGCTTCGGCACTGTCGAGGAGCTGACACGCCAGTGATTGCTCGACGCCTCGACTGAAGAGGCCATCGCGCTGGAGATAGCTGATACCGCATTTCCATGGATGCGCTAACACAGCAAGAATACCCGCGGCGATGGCTTCACTCCCGCCGGCTTTATCGTATCCTTGCCGCCCTCTAGAACTGGAAGGTACCTCATGAGGCGCGACAAGAAACCATCCGCCGCTAAACATGGTGTTCAGGTGACAAAGCCATGCGCACACATGACTCCGCTGTGGCGTCCACCCCCTCAAAAGTCTATTGGCAACTGTGCACCGCGGCCGTTTATGCCGCTGAGCGGCCCTTCAATTTTTTCAATGATCATGTAGTTGAATTTTCCGTCGGTTGGGGTCATAATCCAAAGGTAACCAGGCGGTTCCGTTCAGCAAAGGAGGTTCGTATGCACAAAGCAGTCATGCCCCTAGCCGGGGCGCTTTTGGCAACCGCGATGGCTGGCTGTGGTTCAACGTCCGCAACAGCTAGTGCCGCATCGTCCCCGTCGTCGTCCACCGCTTCGTCAACATCACCGTCCACCAGTTCGAGCCCATCGGCATCCGGCTCAGCCGGCATTAAAACCGGAACCGTCAAGGTTTCGGGCAAAGCCACCACTGTGTTCGAAAACAGCAAGGGATATACCCTCTATTATTTCACCAAAGACACGCCAACACATTCGGCCTGTGATACCAACGCGACCTGTTCCAAACTATGGCATCCGTTCAAGGCAGCCAGTGCCCCCGCTGTTTCGGGGGTTAGCGGCACCTTCTCGTTACTTAAGGGGCAGGTCGAATATCAAGGGCACCTGCTGTATACCTACACTGGTGATACGGCGCCGGCTCAAGCTAAAGGCGAAGGCTTGTTTAAAGAATGGTGGGTTGCCACTCCATCGCTCAAGGCGGCCGGGGGCGGGTCGTCGGGCAGTTCCGGCAGTTCCCACAGTTCTGGTAGCGGATGGTAAAAGATGAAGGGAGGTGCAATAATGATTTGCCCCCATTGTGGCGAGCCCTCCCTCACTAATACATCGCGCTACTGTGCCCACTGCGGGCGTTCGTTGATAGGTTCCAGCACCCTGTTGCGCGTCGGCCTCGCCATCCGTGTTGCCGCTCCGACCATTTCGCTCATCGCTAGTTTTTTGCCCTGGGTTGTTGTCGGGGTGGTGACGCGGGTGCGCCACTGGGACGCCTATCACATCGGCGGTTATTCCTGGCTATGGCTGGTGCTGGACCTTGCAGCGCTAGCCATAGCCGTGGCTGGCGCCTGGATTCGCGTTCCACGATGGCTGGCTGTGGCGTGGACACTGTTGGGCGCAACATCGCTCGGTGTGGGCATCTCAGGGCTAGTGTTTATTCAGGTGTCTGCCCGTGTATCCGCCATTCTGAGCGCACCCAACCCACTGAGTCTTGCCTACGGGCTAGTCATGTTTGACGCCGCGTGTGCCCTTTGGTGCGCTTCGGCGTGGCTCCCCTGGGAGCCCCTGTCCAGGCGCTCTGTGGCTCGACGCACGCGTCTGCACGGAATTCAGCGTTGAAGCCGGATTAGACTGGGCCATGGAGGTGCCGGGGCCATCTATTTGAGATGGCGACCATAAACGCAGAACGCCTGTTTCAGCCCTACCAAGCCGGAATCGTCATCAACATTTTGTCGATGATCCGAAGCTGATCAATCACCGCGACCGTCTCGGTGCCCTATATCACAATGGGCACGCGCCAGGAATAGCGGGAAGTGCCGCTTGAACACAATACCCGCGCATTCCTATCCTGCGGATACAGTCTTGCATTGCATCGAGGAACCTTTCGAGAGTTTCGGCGGGTGCTCAAGCCCGGCGGTCATGTACTTTTTTCCATCAGCCATCCCTTCATGGACCTGACCCACTTCAAAAGGGGCGGATTATTTTCGGCGCGAATGGGTGACGGATAAAGTGGAACAAGACGCAGGGGCGAGGTTGTCAATGCCACGATGGCCGACCGTTCTCTGTTGGAAATCTAGGAGCCTCAACCAGTTTTATGGTAATAGTAGTCTAATATTCGAGCAAAGGGCCGGTTGCGCTTATCCCGACTGTTGAGGCTAACTTATTTTGTCATGGGTTTGAGTAATTAGGTTGTCATCATGGCTTTCGCTGTGACCACCCGTTATGTTGAGATTCTGGGGATGACTGTCGAACACATGGGCCTCCCTCATAGCATTCGCGTTTGGCATAGACCGTGGGCTTTGCCGTCAACCAAACGCGAATCCCAGCCCATTGGGCTGATTCTTCTACATTCCCGGGACGCCTCTGAACCGAGAATACCAGGCAGATCGCTGTGGCAGCAGGCATGTTTGTCGAAGTGATGACAATTAGCAGGCGCCAACAACACGGCGCTATTGATCTTAACTGATGGCCATGGCAGCCACTAACGCCGGGTGTGTGCCGATCGGCCGTCCCAGTTCGGCAACCCCCCGACGTCATCGCATCGGCCGGATGATGGACCGGGGAGTGCGGGGGTTCAGGTTCCCTATGTCAGCACCCCGCGCAGGCCCAAAAGCCGTGGTCGATGCTGTGAAATATTGTCAAGTCCCTTACGATTCGGCGCAAAAATCGGCGATTTGTCTCGTATTAGCTGTCGTGTTCTCGATCGCGGTTTCTGGATTCGGATCGCCCTACGCTTTGTCGGAAACAACTGTACAGCCTTTTCAGGCTGGGACTCTCATGGCGGAGGAAGCCGCGCTAAACGTGCCTTTCCGCCCCGAGAGTGCAATTGTGGGCAGGTTGGCACGTGGTTCAAATCATGATAGCCTGCCAACTTCTGGTACCTAAATGAGAACAAGCAATTTAAGACTTCTTGCGCCAAATTAGTTGAGCCGTGACAGAAATATGATCCCGAGGGACATCGGGGTTTGGCGGCGGGCACACGATCGGCGGGGTATGGATTTGGCGTGGGTCAAGCGGAGCACGTGGTCGCCTTGCGTACTCCGGAAGAAATCGCCACAGTTCCCGGGATAGACGTCGTGTTTCTCGGTCCGCAAGTGTCTCAGTCTCTCGGATTTCCAGGCCAACACACCGTTCCCCAGGTGGTTCACGCGATGGACGATGCATTTAATCGCTTGATGAGGCAGAGTACCACCGCAAGTGGAACAGCCGGGAACGTCGAGGCTCTTGAACGGTATCGCCCCCTCGACGTCGGATACTTTTACACGCATTTGACAACCTCGCTCCAGATGGGAGCGTAAGCCTTTTTTCTCAGTCGGAATAATAGGTAATCGGCGGGCGACAGACATAGAGGTGCCACAAAGCGAATCATGCATTATTGGCGTCAAGAAGCAGAGGATCAGCAATCTTCCGCCCTGAAAGCAAGATGTCTCTGATTAACGGTTGAGCCGTTGTGTGATGCCACTGCATATAGTACCACGAGCGTGAGGAGAGCACTCTCACGAGCCAATGGGAAAAACTACTGGCCCGAATCCACAACAACCCGAAAACGGTGACGTTCGACGAGTTGGACAAAATTGCATGCAGAGGGCTGGGTATATGCGTCGGCAACCTCGGAGTGGATCGAGCCACTATGTGTACACTAAGGGGTACTAACGGTCCCTAAACGTAGTCCGTATATCAAGGAATCCTATGTCAAAGCAGCGCTCCGAGTCCTTGACGAGGAGGGAAACGAACCATGAGCGAAAAGGACTTTGACTGGTTGATGAGATTACCCTATCGCATTGAACTGTACCCGGACGAGGACGGCGGGTTCGTGGCGGCCATTCCTGACTTGCCCGGCTGTGTGACACAGGCAGAGACTAAGGAGGCGGCACTCACGCTCATCGAAGACGCCAAAGCGGCCTGGATCAGCACCGCGATGGAACAGTCGATCTCAATCCCGACCCCGGGGGGGCGCGCGGGATCCTATTCTGGCAAGCTGAATGTGCGACTCCCGAAGTCGCTTCATCGAGCCTTGGCCATTCGCGCGGAAGAGGAAGGCGTCAGCCTCAACCACCTAATCGTCTATAAATTAACCCAAACGATGGAAGGCCTGGATCCGGGCAGCAAAGTGAAGAAGCCCAAGTAACGGACGGTTTCGACCCGTCATCGCCGGGTTCACGAGTGACCCGTGTGGTTCGCCGTCGGCCTCGGGCTCTAGTGATATCAACGGTTAGAAACAATCCACGTCATAAATCACCAGCTTACGGGGGCGTATCTGCACTGAGCTCCGACGTGATTGGGCTGAACAAGAATTTGGTCAAACATTCCCCGGGTAACCATCTGTGACCTCAGTTGGGCCACGAACGTTTTACATGCAGGAACAAGACCAATGGGAGGGCTCCAACGCGAAGCAGCACGTTGTTGTCGCATCGACTTTATTGCTGGGAAGTCTGATATTAGCCGGGTGTAGGATTAGTTCACACCCATCGGCATCTGCGTCGTCAAGCGCTCCTACGACCCATCAGACCACAACGCCGACGGCATCCAACACGAGTGGCGGACCATCGCCGACGCCCAGCAACTCGGCGTCGCCCGTGGCAACTGTGAGTCCGTCGGGTGCACCGCCTTCCAGTTCCACGTCGCGAAGTAATGACATCCCCACACAAAAATCCGCGACGACAAAAACCCGCTGGACGTTGGATGGACCACTCCCCGAAACTAACGGCATCGCCTTCGACGTCACATGGAATCAGAACGTGTTTCCCCGCGTGTTTCAGTTGTCGGATTTTCGCCAGGTTCACTTCTGGGATCACGGACACCGCTTTACCTTTCTCATGCCCAGTACGCAAGTCGATGTGACCGCACCGTTAAGCCTCGGAATGCCCAAGCTCGTGTTAAACCGCCCGTATGCCGTCCACACCCACTGGGTGAGTAGCGTGCTACTCCATCCGATTGGCGACAGTCTGGTCGTCACTTGCTTCCTGTACCGCCCAGCTGCCCATTACAGTCTCGGTACGTCGCCTATTTCGTTCGTCTTTGCTTTTTCGCGCTAAATGGGTGCCCAGCCGTTGCGGGTGTCGTTTGGCCACAGCGCTGCAATAATGCACGAACCTAATCATCAGGTAACGGGGGCGCATGCGCCGTAAGCTATCCGCGCTGTTGCGACCCAGTACACAATCGTGCACGTGGGATGCTAATGCAGGAAGTCCTCTTGGGCGTTCCTCATCTCTCGCATAGTTCCGCGATGGCCCGTTCCCAAGCGGTGGACCTTCGCAGCGCACCAAAATCCGGATACCCGTCTTTAATAGCTCTCCCAATTGAAAAGTCTTCTTGATCCGTGGAACTTACGGATTCAAGGCAGTAATGGTGACATGTCCCCCCTGGACCGACACGATGGAGTGATTGGGAATACGAACCCACGAGGATGGTACCGGCCATTCTGATGACGCTACTGTCGTAACCTCGCCCTGTTGGGAGAGATATAAGTTATAGTAGTCTGGATTCTCTAACGCCAATGGCGCCTCGGGTCGATATTCGGAGACAATGCACGACTCGTTCGCATGGATTACCATCGCGTTTAGGCTACTGTATTTAAAGTCGAACGCCTGTAGGTTATGGACCACCCCCCGGAGCGCTTCGGTTACCGAAGCCCCCCGAACCATCGCGCGAGATGTCAACCGCAAATACGCCTCGCTATCGGTCGACCCTTCTCTGCGCGAGTCGCCCTCGTCGCGGACGTAATCCCATAGCCGGTCAAACGGCCTTATTTCGCCATTGTGGGCAAAACCAAGAGGCGGATCCGACGACACAAACGGCTGGGTGTTTTCGTCAGAGATTGCCAAACCCTCGGACGCCCGCCGTAAGTGCAGAATGCCGCAGCATGCCCGCACGGTCTCGGCTGCCCGAGCAAACTCCGAAGAAGCATAGGCGGCATCCGGAGCCTTGACCCGGCGCAAGGACCCTGTCGCATCAATCCATGTCAATCCCCATCCGTCTCCATGCTTACGCGAAAGATCGACGAATGCGTTCCAATGCTCCCCCAAAATTTCGGGGAACGTTCGGGGCGTATCCGACCAAAATGCCACCATGCGACACATACGTCCTCCTAATCAAGCCCAACAAACACGTTCTTCACTTCGGTATAGAGATCAAGCGCCTCCACGCCCAGCTCCCGGCCTAAGCCGCTCTTCTTGAATCCCCCGAACGGGGATTCCAGGTGCACACTCTTAATACTGTTGACGCTCATTGTGCCGCTGCGCACGCGATGCGCCACGCGAAGCGCCTGTCCGAGATCGCGGCTGAAGACCGAACCCGATAGTCCGTAGTCCGTGGCATTGGCCAGACGAATCGCCTCGTCCTCGGTTCGGAAGGTTTGCACCGTGGTCACCGGGCCAAAAATCTCCTCGCGGACAATCCGGGCGTCGTCAGGCGGTTTGACGAAAACGGCCGGGCCGAGGTAGTGCCCCGCTTCAGGAAGATCAATAGTTTGGGGGTCCAACACCAGTTGCGCCCCTTCGGCCACGCCATCGCGAATGAATGCTTGAATGCGTTGACGATGCGCCGCCGACACTAAAGGGCCCATCTGTACGTCTGGGTCCAGGGGATCACCGATTTTAAGCCGACGCGCGTGTTCCACTAAGCTCTCCTGATATTCCTCGGCAATACTTTCATGGACCAACACGCGACTGCGGGCGCAACAGTCTTGCCCTCCGTTGGCATAGGCCGATTGAACAGTAAGTTGCGCCACGCGGTCGACGTCGACGTCTGCAAATACAATGGTGGGCGATTTGCCGCCTAACTCCAACGACACCCGTTTGATGTCAGCCGCCGCCAATTGCAAAATGCGGCTGCCGGTGCTGGTCTCACCCGTGAAAGCAATTTTGTCGACTCGCGGGTCTTTGACTAGCGCTTCGCCCACTTCACGTCCAGGTCCGGTGATGACATTGAACACCCCGTCCGGCACACCTGCCGCTTGTGCAAGGGGGCCCAATATCAGCGCCGTAATCGGCGTCAGCGAAGCGGGCTTCACTATGACGCTGTTCCCCATCGCTAAAGCCGGGGCCACTTTCCACGCGGTTATGAGAAAAGGGAAATTCCAGGGAACGATGAGGGCGACTACACCAACCGGAACGCGCAGCGTATAATCCAAACCCGGGGCCGAGACGGGAATGGTGTGTCCGTGCACTTTGTTGGCGGCGCCCGCATAGAACTCGAAACAATCCGCAGCGGTCATGACTTCGTCGTATGCGTCCGATATGGGCTTTCCAACCTGCCGAGTTTCCAACTCAGCAAGATTGCGAGCGGAATCTCGAATTCGTTGGGCCAACTTTAGCAACGCTTTCCCCCGCGCGGTGGCCGATACATTCGCCCAGCGCCCGTCTTCGAAGGCCCCCGATGCGACGCCAACCGCATAACCTACATCTTCTTCATTGAGTTTTACCACTTGAGCCAAGGTTCTCCCTACCGCGGGTTCTTCGACGTCAAAGAGCCTGCCGCCGGTCCCGGCATACTCTGATCCATTAACCCATGCGCTCCAGCGCCTTTCTGCCTGCATGCCCATCGCTTTCTCTGTCCCCTTGTTTAAAAGTAATACGAGGTGATGCCCCCATCGATATTCAGCGCCGCGCCAGTCATCCAAGCCGATTCCGGGGAAGCCAGATAAATAGCGAGGTATCCGATATCTTCCGGCTTGCCAAACCGCCCCAACGGAATGCGGGACAGCCGCAGGGACTTCGCGTCGGGATCGGTTAGCAACCAATCCATTAGCAAGGGAGTTTCGATGGGTCCGGGGCAAATTGCGTTAACGCGAACGCCTCGCGACCCGAACTGGGCTGCCATCGAACGCGTGAGAGCGATGACACCGCCCTTGCTGGCCGTATAGGAATCCTGCGGCACCGTGCAACCAACCAACGCTACGAACGACGCCACGTTGATAACCGAACCGCCTCCGGCCTCCAAAAGGGCCGGAATCCCATATTTACAGACTAGGTACACACCTTTCAAATTCACGTCCTGAACCCAATCCCAAACTTCCGGGTCCGTGTCGAGCACAGAATGATCCTGCTCCGGCATTATCCCCGCATTGTTGTAAATGACCGTGAGTTTACCGAATCGGCGAATGCCCGCGGCCACCGCCCGATTCACCGAATTTTCGTCGCTAACATCGCAGACGGCGCTTTCAACCTGACCGCCGGCCTCTTCAATCCGTCCGACCGTTTCTGCCAATGGCTCGGCTTGATTGTCCACCAGCACTACAGCGGCGCCCTCTTGTACAAACATCTGGCTGACCGCACGGCCCATGCCGCTACCGGCTCCGGTAATCAACGCTACTTGCCCGGTCAATCGGTCCATCGCTCTATCCCTCCATCCGCCAGTTGCTCTTCAAATGCGCTCAAAGTACCGTTCTTTTTCCCATTGCGTGACGATCTTGTCATAATCCGCTTGTTCAACTTCGGCGGCATGAACGTAATGGGAGACGACCTGATCACCGAAGCATTGTGATGCCGCCTCACTGTGACGGAATAGTCGGGCTGCCTCGCCAAGCCCTCTGGGCACGCGGGGCAGATCTTTGGCTTCGTATGCATTGCCATGAAACTCTTCCGGGCAGTTTACGCGATGTTCAATCCCCCACAGCCCTGCCCCCAAAATGGCGGCCAGGGTCATATAGGGGTTGGCGTCTGCCCCCGGTAACCGGCTTTCAATGTGTAAACTGCTGTCATGGCCCACGACCCGCAACCCACACGTGCGGTTATCATAGGCCCACGCAATATTAATAGGGGCCCAGCTGGCAGCGGCATAGCGCTTGTACGAGTTCACCGTCGGCGCCAATAACAAAGTCCATTCCCGCGACAACGCCAACTGGCCTGCCAGAAACCACCGTCCCATCTCTGACAAGCTCCGACCGTCCGAGGATCCGCCAGCAAATACGTTGGCGCCGGTTTGGCGATCGACCAAGCTGACATGAACGTGGCAACTTGACCCGGTCACTTGGTGATCGGGCTTGGCCATAAAGGTGACCGCCAGGTCGTGGGCGATCGCCATCTCCTTAATGCCATGCTTGTAGATAGCGTGGTTGTCCGCAGCCTCCAGAGCTGGGCCGTGAGCCAGGTTGATCTCATACTGGCCCGGTCCGGCTTCGCCCTTCCCTGAAATCACTGGTATTGCCGCCTGTCGCATTAGATTACGGACTTCGCGATAGAATGGTTCGGCCTTAGTACTCTGGAGAAAGTGATAATCCTCAAAGTACCATCCCGACGGCTCCATGTCTCGATAACCTTTGTGATGGGCCGATTCGTACGTTTCTTTCCAGAGATAGAATTCCAGTTCAGTAGCCATGATCGGTTCGAAACCGAGCCGCCGGGCGCGCTCGATTTGCGTCTGAAGAATACGACGCGGTGCGACCTCAACCGGAACGCCCCATGGATCCACCACGTCGGCTAAAATCATGGCTGTGCCAGGAAGCCAGGGAACGGGGCGGAGCGTAGCAAAATCAGGAACAGCTACCCAGTCGCCGTAACCCTCGTCCCAATTCATCAACTCATAGCCGGCGGGAGTGCCCATCTCCATGTCCGTTCCTAATAAATATTTGCAAAAATGTATCCCGTCGCGGGTGACTTCCTCCAAAAAATAATCCGCCGGTATGCGTTTTCCCACAATACGGCCCTGCATATCGACAAACCCCGCCATGATGGTGTCAATCCTGCCATCTAAGACAGCTTCCTCCAATTCATCCTTGGTCCATCGGGCTGCCAAAGCCATGAGCAATCCCTCCTACCTAACACTGTCGTAACCATACTCATTTCACATAAACGTCCGTATGCCGATTTCCCCATTGTTCCTCACATTGTTTGGAATATATCTGATGTTGCCGAACATACCACAAATCTCCCGATCTTTCAATGAAAATGTACTAACAAACGGACATTTTGCACTTGACACTATTTTCATAGCGCCAAAATTGCATGAACGCCACGATGATCCGCCTCTTGATCAGGAAACCGGAGTGAGACGGATTTCTGCGCAAAACTGGAGGCACGGTATGTGAGGCGCGTGCTCACATGATGGCGATCATGGTTTATCGATGCTCCCGCCGATGGCAATGGATACTTTCTCGGAAGAAAATCGTTCTGGCAAATAGCAGGGGGCGCCTCTGATACCGCGGGCTCCACGGCCGCAGGCGGCGTTACCACCTCACCATGGTTTGGCGCGCCGCGTTATTATCATTGAAAGGGCGCCACCGTAACACGCCGCATTAAATCAGAGCGATCCATTTTCGCGGCCATCGCCCCTGGAAAGTCTTACAGAAGCCCCTTCGAGCGGCGTATCACCGCCCCTGCGCCATGCATCAAACGGTGTCCGAAGCGAGCGACGCCGCGGCCACACGCGGACAAAGGTCCGCAGTTACGAAGACATGGGAATTTGGCAGCGCATTCTCTTTACGCCCCAGCATCACCGGGAAGGGCTACTGATTGATCCAAAGATCAATGCGTATAGCCAGGATGACAGCCCACGCCCACTTGAGACGTTAAAGGCACTCCTCGCCCAGGTCGATTCGAAACAAACAGCGAGCAGGCGCCAGGCATTCGTTCACCTCGGAAACAAGTTTCTTCCGCAGCCATGCCGTCTCGCCCCAAAAGGCCGCCAATATCCCCACCGTTACCGGCACCCATCGCATGCAGCCCCGCCTCAGAAACCGTGAAATGTATCACGCTTAATAAACTGGCCACGACCGTCGCGCCCCAGAAATTGTTTGCCATCAACAATCACGTCTCCCCGCGACAGCACCATTCGGATGGTGCCTGCCGTTTCACGGCCTTCGTAGGGATTGTAGTCGACGCGCATGTGTGCCGTTTCTACACCCCACTGCGTCGCGCCCGAGGGGTCGAACAGAACAATGTCTGCATCCGACCCGACGGCAATCGTGCCCTTTTTCGGAAACATCCCAAACATTTTCGCGGGAGCGGTCGCCGTCACCTCGACAAACCTATTGAGCGACAAACGATGCTGCGCCACAGCGCCGTCGTAGATCAGGCTCATCCGGGTTTCCACGCCCGGAGCACCGTTGGGGATCTTGGCAAAGTTATCGCGGCCCAACACCTTTTGGTCTTTCATGCAAAATGGGCAGTGGTCGGTCGAGACCACCTGTAGGTCGTTTGTCTTCAGGCCTTGCCATAAGCGGTCTTGGTGCTCACGGGGGCGCAATGGGGGGGACATGACATATTTCGCCCCGTTAAATTCGGGCTCCTCATAGTTGTCATAGGACAAGAAGAGATATTGCGGGCACGTCTCGGCATAGACCGCTTGGCCCTGGTCCCGGGCTGTCATCACAGCATCCAGAGCTTGGGAGGCCGAGAGATGCACGATGTAGAGGGGCGCCTTCGCCAGGGCCGCCAGGACGATGGCCCGATGGGTCGCCTCCCCTTCCATCTCCGGGGGGCGGGTCAAGGCATGATACTTTGGCTCGGTCTGCCCCCGGGCCAAGGCTTGTTCCACCAACACATCAATCACGCTGCCATTTTCAGCATGCATGGCGATCAGTGCTCCAATCTCGCCAGCCCTTTGTAGCGCGCGGAAGATGCCCCCGTCATCGACCATAAAGACCCCAGGATAGGCTGTAAACATTTTGAAACTGGTAATTCCTTGATCGATCATCCGCTGCATTTCCTCAAGACGATCCGTGGTGGCCTCACTAACAATCATATGGAACGAGTAGTCGATCGTGGCCTTCCCCTCGGCTTTGCCGAGCCACGTTTCGAAAGCTTCTTGCATCGTGTGCCCGCGCGACTGAATCGCGAAATCCACAATGGTCGTGGTCCCGCCATAAGCCGCAGCGCGCGTCCCAGTCAAAAAGTCGTCAGAGGATGTGGTTCCACCGAAAGGCATATCAAAGTGCGTATGCACATCGATTCCCCCCGGCAACACCAAAAGCCCCGTGGCGTCAATCTCCTGATCTGCAGCCACTAAGAGCTTCTCGCCGAGCATTTGAATTGTTCCGTCGACAATCAGCACATCGGCATGATAATTATCTGTGGCCGTGACAACGTGCCCGTTACGAATCAGTGTTTTCATCTCATGGCCTCCTCCGTAGCGTATCCGTTCAACCGCCTACGATAACTTCTGTAACCGGGCTTCTCGTTGGCGCCAGGTTTCGTAGATCCCCTTATCCACCGGGACCATCTCAATGCATCCGGGAACCGGGCAAACCAACGAGCACAGGTTGCATCCCACGCAATCCTCTTCGCGCACCACGGGTGCCACTTGTTCCGGCACTCGGTCTATACATTGATGAGCTCCATCGTCACACGCGATATGGCAGAGGTTACACCCAATACAGGCGTCGGCGTCAATCCGAGCAACAACCTGAAACGAATGCGACAACCGCAAATCGTTCCAGTCCCCCACTCGGGGCGCAGCCTGGCCGACTAATTCCTGCACCCGCGCCAATCCCCGCTGGTTCAGGTAGTCGTTCAGCCCTTCCGTCATCTCACGAATAATGCGAAAGCCATAGTGCATTGCAGCAGTACAGACTTGGAGCGCACCCGCTCCCAACAGCATGAATTCGACAGCATCCCTCCAGGTCTCAATACCTCCAATGCCACATAACGGCACGCCGACCGACGGATCGTTATACAAGCTCGACAGCATATGCAAAGCAATGGGTTTGACCGCGGGTCCGCAGTACCCGCCATGAGATGCACGCCCGTCAACATCGGGAATGGGCTTCCAGGTATCAATATCGACGCCCATCACACTATTGATCGTGTTGATAAGGGACAAGGCGTGGGCTCCACCGGCCATGGCGGCATGGCCGGGAACCCGTACGTCAGTCACATTGGGCGTCAATTTGACGATGACCGGCAGCACTGTTTCCGTGGCCGCATACCGGGTGATGGTTTCCGCATACTCCGGCACTTGCCCAACGACTGAACCCATCCCGCGCTCACTCATGCCATGGGGACAGCCAAAGTTCAGTTCGACGCCATCGGCTCCCGTATCTTCCACACGCTTCATCATCTCACGCCATACCTGGGCATCCGATTCGAACATCATCGACACAATAACGGCGTGATGAGGATACTTCCGTTTGACCTCCTTAATCTCGCGGAGATTATCTTCAATGGAGCGATCCGAAATCAACTCAATATTGTTGAGCCCTATCATGCGCTGGCCCCGATAATCTAAGGACGCGAGCCGTGAGCTGACATTGATGACGGGATCACCGACGGTTTTCCACACGGCGCCGCCCCAGCCTGCGTCAAACGCCTTCATCACCTGATACTCGCTGTTGGTCAATGGCCCGGATGCCAGCCAAAACGGATTCGGTGACTTGATTCCTGCAAAATCAATGGACAAATCAGCCATAACTCTCCCTCCCTCAGTGTGCCACCCGTCGCGCTAAACGCTCGTTTATAGCGCGGGCTGCCCGTTTACCATCCTCAACCGCCCGAACCACCGTGGCGTCGCCGGATCGTACCAAACAGTCACCCGCTGCATAAACACCGTCAACAGAGGTCTCGTACGTTTCCTCGTTAATCAAGACTTTGCCGCCCTGGGTTTTGGCGCCCAGAGCCTCCCAAACGCCTGTATGAGTTTCTTGTCCGATGGCCCGCACCACCGTATCGGCCGGCAGCGTGAACTCACTGCCTGGGGCAACCGCCAATTTGGCTTTCCGCGATGAGGGCCCGCCCGTCTCCATCTGCGTTCGCACGCACCGTACACCTTCCACCCGATCCGCGCCCACGATGGCTACCGGGGCCGTCCACCATCGATAGGTCACCCCGTCCTGCTTGGCGAACTCATATTCATACCGATACGCCGACATGGCCGCCTCGTCGCGCCGATATAAAATGGTGACCTCATCCGCTCCGAGTCGTTTGGCGCAGGTGGCCGCATCAACGGCCGTGTTGCCCGCTCCGATGACGACTACCCGTCGGCCCATTCGCACATCCGCCAACGGGCGGGTTTTAGTGTCCTCGACCAAGTCAAGGGCATCGTACACACCCTCCAGGTGTTCGCCTGGAATGGTCAGCGGCGGCACTTTGCCCATCCCGACGGCAATAACGACCGCATCATATTTGTGTCTGAGATTTTGAATGTCGCCGGCGTCTCGTACCGTCCACCCAAAATGAAATTGCACGCCCAATTGCCTAACCACGCCGACCTCAAACAAGCTCACGCTCAAGGGCTCGCGATAGGACACGATGCCATACGTATCCAGCCCGCCACCTTCCTCCTTTTGTTCATATACCTCCACCGCATGCCCCATTCGCGCTAATTGGGCGGCGGCGCTAAGTCCCGCAGGTCCGGCACCGACCACGGCGATCCGACCACTCCCCTTAACCGCCGATGGCGGCAAATCAGGGATTCCATTCGCCATGGCATCATCCATGGCGACGCGTTGCAGACGCCCAATACTGACCGGACGGCTGTCTCGCACTCGCACGCAACTGCCTTCACATAACGCCTCTGTCGGACAAATTCTGGCACAAGTCGCTCCAAGAATATTCGCATCCATGATGGTTCGAGCTGAAGCTTTCAAATCGCCGGTCGCGATGTGGTTAATAAAACTTGGAATGTCAATCCCGGTGGGACAGGCCTGGACGCATGGCGCATCATAACAGTAATAACAGCGCATCGCCTCCTCTTCGGCTTCTCGGGCTGTCAGCGGCGGCACAACTTCCAGAAACTCCCGGTCATTGGTCAACTCAAGACTCATCGCAGTCCTCCCCCTCTAGTAGAAATTGCCTAAGCGAGTTGCGCTACTGTAATCCACAAACACTGTCTTGGTTTCCGTAAAAAACAGCGTGCCTTCGTGGCCCATTTCTCGTGGCCCCAAACCTGACCCTTTGACCCCTCCGAAGGGGAGCTGCGCTTCCCCTCCGATGGTCGGGTTATTCACGTGGACCATGCCCACGTCGACACCTTGAATGAAACGCTGAGCCTCCACCAGGTCACGGGTGTAAATCGCAGCGGATAGCCCGTATGGCACGGCATTAACATCTGCTATAGCGTGGTCGAGGCTCTCGTATGGCAATAGGCAGAGAACGGGGCCAAAAACCTCTTCATGCGCAACCGGCATCGAAAGCACGACATCATCTAACACAGTGGGCTCCATAAAATATCCGGGCCCACCTGCACGTTGGCCACCAAATCGCACGGTCGCCCCAAGATGCACAGCGTCTTCCACGTACTGCAGACTTCGCGTCAATTGCTCCTCAGAGATCAAGGGGCCGATGTTCACCGAGGGATTCGTTGGCACCCCTACAGCCAACTCACGGACTCGTTCCACCAGCAGGGATCGAAACGCATCGATCACACCCGCTTGAACAAAGACGCGGCTAGTTGCTGTGCATCGCTGCCCCGCGGCTCCAAATGCGCCTTTGAGCACACCTCCGACGGCCAATGCCAAGTCTGCGGATGGAGCGACAACGGCAGCGTTTTTGCCCCCCATCTCCATGGTGACTTTTACGGGGCGCCCAGCCAACAGCGCCGCTAACCGGTTCCCCACAGAATTTGACCCGGTAAAAGAAATGGCCCGAATACGCTCATCCTTGACCAAGGCTTCACCGGCCACGGATCCCGACCCGAGGATTAAATTGACCACACCATGGGGCACACCGGCGGCCACCAAGTCCTCGACGATGCGCACGGCAATCCATGGTGTAAAAGAGGCCGGTTTAAAGACCACCGTGTTTCCCGCTACCAGGGCGGGACACATTTTCCAGAGAGGAATCGCAAACGGAAAGTTCCATGGGGTAATCACGCCTGCCACTCCGAGCGGACTACGCACCGTATACGTAAAGTTGTCGGGAACCTCAGACGGTATCGTCTCGCCATTCAAGCGGAATCCTTCACCGGCAAAGTACTCAACCAGATTGGCACCTTTTTGAAATTCTCCCTGCGCTTCATCCCACGTCTTGCCTTGTTCCGCCATCATCAAGGTCACATAGTCTTGTTGGTGCTCGATCAGGAGCTTTTGGAACCGTGCAAGAATCCGGCCGCGCGCGGGTGCCGGGGTCGCGGCCCAACTGGCATACGCCTGATGAGCCGCTGCCACGGCATTGGAAACCTCTTCCGCCGAGCTGTTGCGGAAGGTTGCAATGACCTCTTCGGGATTGCTGGGATTGAGATCGTGCACAACGGTTCCGGTGGCCTCAATCCAGACACCATCAATATAGTTGTTAAGACGCATATGGCCTCCTAGAAGTCGGTGAGGCGCGAATACGTCTCCGGTCGCCGGTCACGGAAAAATTGCCACGTGTTGCGCACCTCACGCACCACAGCTAAATCCGCGTCACCGATAACCACCTCCGACTTATCTGAACTGCCCATGGCGACGAATTGACCACGCGGGTCAACAAGATAACTTTCTCCGTAGAATTCTCCCATGTTCCAGGGAGCTTCTATACCGACACGATTGATGGCCCCCAGGTAGTAACCGTTGGCTACCGCATGAGCGGGTTGTTCGAGCTTCCAGAGGTACTTTGATAATCCCGCCACCGTCGCTGACGGGTTGAATACAATCTCTGCGCCATTGAGCGCTAGCGCGCGTGCCCCTTCCGGGAAGTGGCGATCATAACAGATATAAACACCAACACGCCCTACGGCAGTTTCGAAGGTGGGATAGCCGAGATTGCCTGGGCGGAAATAATATTTCTCCCAAAATCCGGTGTTGGGGTTCTCACCCGCTTGCACATGCGGCAGATGGTTCTTCCGATATTTACCTAGGAAAGTACCGTCAGCGTCGATCACCGCCGCAGTATTGTAGTACAGACCGGTGATTTCTTCTTCATACATGGGGACAACCAAGACCATTCCCGTTTCCCGCGCAATGGACTGCATCATTTGGGTCGTAGGACCATCGGGTATACGCTCGGTGAGATCGTACCAACGTGTATTTTGCTCGGCGCAAAAGTACGGGCCATAAAACAACTCCTGCAGACAGACAATTTGCGCTCCCTTTTGCTTGGCCTCGTAAATCATGCCCACATGCTTATCGATCGCCCACTTTTTATGCTCCTCTAATGGACGCTCCCCTGATACCTCGTGGTGGGCCTGAATCAGTCCCACTCGTACGATTTCACTCATGATGGATTCCTCCTAAGCGTTGTGAGAGTAATTTGGTGAGAAAAGACTATGCCTTTACTTGGGATTCGGGATACCGTGACCGCATGAGGACGAGATACACGATGAATGACACGGCAAAACCCACAAACCAGGAATAGTTAAATAGCCATGCCAAGGCCGGCAAGACTTTGCCGACCAACGATACCACAATACCAGCGACCAACGCCCAAATTGCCAAACGATTATACCCGTTGCCGTAAAAGTATCGCCCGGTCTTCTCATACAGTTCAATGACGGTTAAGGTTTGACGCCGGAACACCCAGTAGTCGGCGATGAGGATGGCCGCTATGGGTCCCAAAAATCCCGAATAGACATCCAACCAGCTGAAGATATAGATGTGGGGATTAGAAACGAGTAGCCAGGGACACATTACGATGGCCAATATCCCCGTCAGGACGCCTCCGCGTCGGAAGGTCATCCGTTTGGGAAAGAGCTGGATAAAGTCATAGGCCGGGGACACGATATTGGCGGCAACATTGACGGACAGCGTGGCCACTACCACGGCTGCCATCGAGATCAGCAGCAGGAAGCCGTTGTGAAAATGCCCCAGCAAAGTCACCGGGTCAGAAATGGCCTGGTGGAACACAACAATGGTCGCCGATGTCACCAGAACACCAATAGCGGAAAATACCGTCATAGTTGTGGGCAGTCCCAGCGCTTGCCCCCATGCCTGGGCTTTTTGACTCTTAGCGAAGCGCGTAAAGTCCGGAATGTTCAACGACAGGGTCGCCCAGAATCCCACCACACTCGTCAATGACGGAATGACCACCGCCCATAAAGCCGCGCCGTGCACTTTCGCCGGCTGAGAGAGAATCGGCCCAAATCCATGTGCCGCTGTATAGGCCCAAATAAGCAACCCGATCCCGAGCGCCAGTACTGTCGGTCCCGCCCATGATTCGAAACGCCTCACCGCCTGAATCCCGTGCACAATAATCCACATGTTTAATGCCCAAAACAGCATAAACCCAATCCATGACCCTAAATTCATCCCAACAAACGTAAATAGTGAGGAAAAATGACCCCATCCGGGAACCAATATCAGCAGAAAGGTCTGAATTGCCTGGCCGCCAATGGCGGTTTCGATGCCAAACCACCCTGCTGCCACCAACGCTCGCAATAGCGCCGGAAGACTGGCTCCAACCACGCCAAAGGATGCTCGGGCGAAGACCGGGAATGGTATGCCGTACTTGGTCCCCGGATGAGAGTTTAATAATATAGGCACTAAGACGATAAGATTGCCCACCAATACCGTCAAGATGGCTTGCCACCAATTCAGCCCCAATGCGATAAAACCACCTGCCATGAGATACGTGGGGATGTTATGGGCTAAGCCGATCCAAAGACTGAGATAGTTATAAAGTGTCCAGGTCTTTTGGTCACCTTGGGTAGGCGCAATATCCTGATTAAAGCGAATCAGATCTGGGTTATCCACCTCGCTGACTGCCATATTTGTTCCTCCTATTTGGACAAATTGTTACGCCTCCGTACGTCAGGTCTCTGTTGTGGGCAGTGAATTAGGCACGTTGTCAGTGCTTTCCTTTATACAAATCGGCGAAGTTATCCGTCTCTTTTATACATTATGACTGTTCACAAACGGAAGTTTCTAACTTTTCTCCACCCCCCAGCAGCTCAGCGTGAGACCAACAACGCCTGACAGTGGGGAATGGCCACCAAAATCATCTATCTATATGGCTTACCGATCTCAATTAGCATGATCAGATAGGCGATAAAGAGAAGCTCTCCCAGCACCGAATTCAGTGTGAGGTGTAAGGATCACCCCATGTTTACCAGTGCATGTTTCGTCATTGCTTCCCTCTAGAAGAGCCACACCCCAATCGGATAGTGTGATAGAACCGAACTATTGTGATATTATCCCAAATCATCCGCCGCAGAAAGCATCTACTTATGTTTGCCAATGCAACTCGGGTAGTGCTTTTGTCCATTGCTATGTTCGCCGTGACATTTGACGCGTTCGTGGGTATGGCAACTGTCCCAAGTGTTATGTTAACGCTAGTCAGAATCTCTCGCAAAGGAAAGGGGTCCCCAATATCGAGGAGAGGAATCAACGCCCATCTCGTCGAGGGGACCAGTATGATGACCTCTCGCCGACTACTTCACCACGCATGGCCGGTTGCTCCGATTCCAACGCAAGACATTCGCCGCCCTCGTCTGAGCAGTCATGCTCAAGCCGTTGCTCGGGATTGTGTCCATCGGCCATAGCCTGGCGATGGTCAAGGCCACCACGGCCAAATACGTCTCAAACGTGTGGATCGCTTTTTGGGGAACACCCGGAGCGATTTGAGCAGCGATCTGATAGAAACCGTCATCGGGTCGGCACGCCAGGTCTATCTCTCCCTGGCTTGGACCGATCCGAAGACCAAAGATGGCAAGTTTCAAATCCTGAGTAGAAGCTTGCAGCTGAAAGTCCGGCTCCGGTACATTACCCCATATCCAGTCGGATAACGTGCTATCCAGATCCGGCCGTCACCCGCACCGAGGGGTAAGGCTGATAGGTCAAAGAGAAATTGCGGTCATACATGTGAGCTCTTAGTGGTTCCTTTGTTTTGGAGCATCGGGAAAAAGCCGCACCCACCCGATTTTGCCTCTGAATCACGAAGGCTCCGCGGACGGCACCATCAGTCCGAAAACGCAGACAAAAAGTTGTTCTCCAGAGGAGTTGACAGCACCACCATTGTTTCTGCATGCCGAAACCCTCTAATTTGCCCTATTTGGTCGAACAGGATGTGTTGCAGATGTTCGTGGTTTTGGGCTCGGAGCTTTACCAAGCAGTCAAAGCGACCGGTAATCAGGTAGGCATTTTCGACTTCTTGAATCCGGGACAAATCTTCGAGCACATAGTAGGATTGCTGTCCCTGTTCGGTTTGCAGAGCGACCAGGGCAACCACCGGGTAGCCCAATTTGACCCAGTCAATTTCGGTACGGTACCCTTTTATCACGCCAGATTGCACCATACGTTTGACTCGCTCGTGCACGGTGGCGCGCGAGACGCCTAGCCCATGCGCAATCTCCTGAAAGGAGATACGCGCGTTGGTACTTAAATACTGCAATATTCGCTGATCTGTTCCATCAACCGGAGCTTTCCCCTCCAAATTCTTGGTTGTGCCGTTCAAATCCTCGGCCCCTTTGTTAGTCTCGTTACCGCAGTTCTAGCACCCGTATTATACTCCGATGCACTCCCAGCAGAAAAGCGGACCCACACCGCAATGGAAAGGCGGGCCGCACGGCGACCCACCTTCTCATCCAAATATGGCGAGGCTTTATGGTCGTATCGCCACCGTCTTCACATGAGTGTAAAACTCCATGGCTGCACGCCCCTGTTCACGGGAATGCGAACTGGAGGCTTTCACCCCGCCGAAGGGAGCCTGCAGCTCCACTCCGGCGGTTTCGTCGTTGACGCGTACCATCCCCACTTCAATTTCCTCGACAAAGGTCATGGCCGTCTTCAGGTTTTGCGTAAACACAGCCGCGCTAAGGCCATAGCGCACCCGGTTCGCCTGGGCAATGGCCGCGTCGACTGTATCGACCGGCGTGATGCCCACCACCGGCCCAAAAATCTCTTCCTGCGCGATAGTGGCGTCCCCGGCCACCCGATCGAAAAGCGTCGGCGGCACAAAAAAACCGTGGCTATCCTGTGCCGGGCCGCCCACCACCAAATCTGCGCCTTCGCGTCGCCCGGTATCAATGAGCGCCATCACTTTGTCAAATTGCGGTTTGGACACGACCGGGCCCAAATAGGTGTCTGGGTCAAGCGGACTCCCCTGCTTAATGCTCCGGATGCGGTTGGCAAGTTTGTCGCGGAGCGCCTCATGAGCGTCCGCAAGGACAATAACCCGGGAGGTAGCGGTGCACTTTTGCCCGGCCGAGCGCATGGCGCCGGATACAATGGCCTCCACCGCCAAATCCAAATCGGCATCGCTAGCCACAATCACCGGGTTCTTTCCGCCCATCTCCGCCTGGTATTTTATGTTGCGGCGCGTGGCCGTCTCGGCAATGTGGGCCCCGACTCCCGTCGAGCCGGTAAAGCTGATGCCGTGAACCAAAGGATGGGTAATGAGCGCCTCACCTGCTTCGGTGCCCAACCCCAGCACTAGGTTGATGACGCCGGGCGGAAACAGTGGCCCTAAAATCTCAAACATGCGCACTGCCGCCAGCGACGACCATTCGGCGGGCTTAAGAACCACGGTATTGCCGTAAACAAGTGCAGGCGCCATCTTCCACATCGGAATGGCTAGTGGAAAGTTCCACGGGGTGATGAGACCCACCACGCCCAGTGGCTCCCTGGCGGTATATTGCAGAACATGAGGGTTGGAGGCCGGAATTACATCACCGGTCGGCCGGAATCCCTCGCCGGCGTAATACCGGAGGACGCCGACGGCCCTCAAGGCCTCGCCTCGAGCTTCACCAATGGGCTTCCCCATTTCTCGAGCGGCCAACTCGGCCAACTCGTCCACATGCCCTTCCAACTCTGCCGCGGCTTGATACAAGAGGTTTCCCCGAGCCACGCCCCCCAAATTCTTCCAGCTGCGGGTAGCCTCCTGCGCAGCCGACACCGCGCGATCTACATCGGTCGCGTCGGAGAGGCCCACCGTCCCCAGCGTCTCTTGGGTGTCTGCCGGGCTGGTCACAGCGCGCCGATTGATCAGCCTCTCCCAGGCGCCGTAAATATAGTTGTTGCCTTCCATTTTCACCATTAAAACGTCCCTGCCTTTCTAAACATGTGTAAACATGTTCAAATTCCTGAGCTGGTGCTCAGCACATCGTCCCTTTCGGGATATGGCCCTAGCCGGGCAAGGAACCGGGCAAGAATGTTACGGGCCGAATTTTCGTCGCGATCCATGACGAGTCCGCATTGTGGACAATGATAGGTCCGCTTCCACAACGGCATCTCTTGGCGATAGCCACATCCCGAACACTCTTTCGAGGTGTATCGTTCGCTGATGACGTAAAGCTTTTTGCCGTTGCGCTGCGCTTTATATTGGACCATCTGAACGAATTGGTAGAGGCCCCATTCATTTTGCACACTCCGGTGCAGCCCTTTGGTTCGTTTGGTGACGTTCCGCGATTTCTGCACCATCTGTTGTTGCGACAGATCGCCTAGCACGATAGCGCTTTCAGCCTGTCGTGTCAGGAAAGCCGACGCTTTGTGCAAGGAGTCGCGTTGCTTACGACGTTTCTGCTCGGATACGCGGTGATACACCCGGGTCAAGTAGCGGTATCGCCGGGACCCCTTCTGGCAATGACTGCGAAGGGCTCGAATCCGGTCCAACTGTTTGTTGTACCAACGGTAGGTGGTGAACCCGCCTACATGGACAAAGCGTCCGGTCGTGCTATAGCCCGTGGCCAGGGTCTTAATCCCCAAATCATAGGCGATGGCACTCCCATCATCTGCTTGCGGATGTGACTCGTCGGCGTCCGACAGAAACGTGGCGTAATAGTGCCCTTCGGCATCCTTGGTTACCGCCACTTCCCGAAATGGCGTCGGCGGCGTTTCCGTCAATTTGGCACGAACATCGGGGAATCGCTTGGGTTTCCCTCGACCGCCCGTGGGGAGAATTAACGTCTGGTCTTCGACGCGAAGATACACGCCGGGATACTTGAGTGTGAAGAACTTCGGCCGCGGATGGTAGCGCGGAAACCCGGGGGTCTCCCCCGCCTTGACCCGTCGGAAGAACCCTCGCATGGCCTCGTTCAACCGAAAGAAGACCTCTTGCAACAGTTTTCCATAGACCGCATTGAGCTCAGGATCGATTTGCCGACTCTGTTGGAGGGTCTTCTTCGCGTCGTAGACTGACCATTTAGCGCCGGATTTTAACTGGCTCAAGTGCCAATTGTATAGCGCCCGGCATTTGGCCTGCATGAACTCCAGCGTCTCGGCATCCTGCCGCGAGACGTTAATGCGGATCTTTTTCGCTAAGAGCATGCTTCAACTCCTTTCGGTAGGATCGCAGGCCATACAGTCGGGCACTAAAGACATGCACAATTGACAACAAATCGTTCACCATGTCTTGTTCTGGGGAGAGCGTTTCTTGGTTCATCACCACCAGTTCGGTGCCATGTCGAACACAAAATTCGGCGAACCACTCGAATCCAAACCGGACGAGGCGATCTTTATGGGCGACAATGAGTTGCCCGCACGTGGCCGACTTCGATGTCTTCAAAGAGTTGGTTGAACCCCTTCCGGTGATAGTTCAACCCGCTCCCAATGTCCTGAATCGTCTCGCTCGGGATAATCCCGTGTTGCTGACAATATTGCTCTAACGCAGCGACTTGGTTGAGTAGATCGGGGCGTTGATTACGAGTAGACACCCGTGCATACAACACCACGCGCCCCTTCGGTTTCGCCACCACGCCAATATAGGCCGAATACTGATCGTGCGTGTAATAGCGCCGATTGGTCGGGGATCGATGAGCTGTTAAAATGTCCTCCCGGTCCCAGCGTTGCAATGTCGCGACCGATTTACCAATGAGTCGGCCAAACTGTTTCGGAGAATAGGTGTGTGCCATGCCGATATTATCGAATGTTTACACACATTAGTCAAAACAGTTAGCGTCCTCCTTCAAATACGGTGCCAGACCGGCCGACGGTCTGGTCAAGGCCGCCGATTATGCGAGGCCCGCTCTACCGACCCAATTCTTCGAATGCTTGTCCGCCAAGCACCGTCAACACCGACGAGTGCTAATACATCTTGCTGCCGATAAGGGTTCCAAGGGTTAGCACCAAATCCACCCCGGCGTCCGATGCGGTCTTTCGCCGGGGATTTCCAGTAGGGCGCGGGCCGGGTTCCCAAAGTTGTCGTTTCAATCCACTCCCGGAGGATTAGCTCCGAAAGACTTCGATGTTCAGTTGGAATTAGTGGCCCAGCGTAGCTTGCGCCAGCAATCGGCCGTTCAGCGGACGGTGGCGGTCCACCCCCCCCGGCTTGGTTTGCAGGTCCACTTTACTCCACCCCGAAAGCTTAGCAGCACCAACGACCGAGGCGCCAGCCCTCTGCTCGCCCGCCCCATACCGGAGTACCGTAAATCACCATACCATATCCTTCGTCATGGGCTCGCCCGCCCGGGCGGACGCAGTCCGCCAACGAACCGAACAGCGCGTTGAATGAATCCGCGTAGGCGATAATGAGCCGACTTTCCCCAATTAGCATCAGCGTCGTCACTAACAGTCCCAAAAGCGGAGCCAAAGAATGCACGCATCCCATATCACCTCTCCGCCAAACCATCCCGTGCGGCGGTCGCCCGCGCGACGCGGTTGGTGGTGATAAGAAAGCGCACTGCCGGCTTAACCCGTCGCCCGTCGGCAAGTTCGGCCAGTTCCCGGAACTTATCCCTCGAAAAATGCGGGCTGCCCAGCGCTACTGCATCCCAGGGGCCGGAGCGAGACCCGTCGAGTTCCCGATCAAATGCATCAGTGCCACCGCTCCGGAAAACGCCGACGCTAGCAGCGCCTTGTCCAGTCCATCGGGACATCGGGCGGTAGTCCCTCCACTACCGGAATGCGGCCCTGGGGGTGGAGCGTCGCGCTGGCATGTAGCGGCGGTGATGAAATCGTTCCGCGTCAACAGCACCCGGCCGTGTTTTCGGTCACGTGAAGCCCTGCTTTTGGTACTCGGCCCGTCAACGCCGCGGCGATATCCATAAAGCCCGTAGCGGTTGGTGCGGGCCCCAACACCAAATTGGCAAAAGCACTGGTTCGGCCCAGGCTACATATGGGGCGAAGACGTGGGTGTGGCGACCTGACACAGGGACAGAACTTAAGCTTAACATCGCGCACCTCCCCTCAGCGAATCAGAAATGGGTCCGCCGGGTCGTGGAAATTCCCGTAAAACCGCCGGAACTCTACGAATTATGCCGGTCCTTCCATGGCCGAGCGGACGGTTGTGAAGTCACCCACCATTGAGCCCACTACCGTGTCGTAAAAACGGGTGTCGATCACGCTGAGTAGGCCCGGTCGCCCTTCGGAAGTCGCGTCTGGCCTGCTCAGTGTATTCTTCACTGCGTGACGGGGTAGTACCAGCGTCGCTGTCACCCAGTGCAGACATCTCAATACCATCGGGAATTTGGTGTTACGATTGGCGGTGAGTGCTTAGAGAGTCTGGTAACCGAATGTGAGACGGTGGTTCTGGACATTGGCAACCCCTTTTTTGTTGAGATAATCAGAGCCGTGGATTCCACATGCGTCCGCTGGCGCCATCTTGGGACGGTGCGCCATCGGGGCACCGGTTGCAACCCTGGCGCGGGATGGTCGCGCAGTACTATACCGCCAGGTGGGCCAGAGGAATTGCACCTCCAGCCCCCTACAGATCCGTACGTAAACCTCTCGGTTTATACGGCTCGTGCCCCCTGCACGTCGGATGCCGCGAAGGCCGTAAGCAGGTACCGCCTTCGCTTGTCTCGAGGGCGAGGCCATGCCCTCGGTTTCGACATCGGTTAGAGGAGTCTTTCGACGCTTACGGGGGTTGTCGAGTAGCCCACAGGCGCCGTGGTTTAGGTGGACTGTCGCTCCGTTTCCGTCTCTTTCGATTGACGGTGCCTCAGTACGCCACCTGATTTCCTGCAGGCTCTCTAAAATTCCGTACGGTCGGTTTTCCCGAATACGGCTTCAAACGACTACTCCACCCGGAATCTGCCTCGGCGGCGCCGAGGCTTAAAGGCACCCGCCTATGCACCTCACGTCACCGAGTTGGTTCCGACCTACGGGTCACCCTACGAGGCCGCGGTCCTCGGGCCGAAGCTCTTGCCACGACAGCGGGTCCCATGAGTCGTCCACGGGGCCTTTCCTCGCCAGCGGTTCTGTTGTCCGCCGGGTCCTCAGTACTACGCCCCGATCCGCCAGGCTTGGGTCCACCTCCCGATTTCGCGGTGCGCGCTTATACGGGTGGCCTTGTCCTTCGCGGGTGCTCCAGGCGGGCCCCAAGTCCTTCCCTGCTTTGCTAGGATATCCTTGACACCATGCCGCCCCCCATACGCCGGAAGGACCATCCGGTGCACATTCCCATCGCTTCCCGGATGCTGCCAGTCTTCGCCCATAAGCGCGGGACTCGACTCCTTCGTTGTTCCCGATAGTCAGATTTCACGGGGTGAGCTTTCGTCGCGGCAGAGTTCGCTTCATGCTACGGCCTGGTGCCTTGCTAGCCTCCGGGTCTGACCTCGCCTTCCGGCGACCGAGACATTATCTTCGCGGCTTTCACCAGGCGAGTCACCTCCTCCTGGTGCGCGATTTGCTACGTGGCCGAATGGGAAGTTGCCACGGTCGGACTGCCCCCGACTGGATTTCCTAGGTTACAGGCTGCACAGCTTATCGCTCACCTTCTGGATCCCCGCCTCACATCTCGAAGATGCCTTTTCCCCACCGTTCACGACCAACGCCATGGTGCTCCAGCCGCTTGGGACGGTTTGGTGACTCCCCCTGCGGGCGCCCCCGAGGGGCCTAGCCTCATCTTCTACGTAGCCTCGTGGCACAAGGCCTCCGACTCGCTGTTCCATCCAAGAGCGGGGATTGGCGGTCATCGCATTGCCCACTTCATCAACTCTTGGACCCCACAGGGTGTCACCGGGTCAATCGCAGTTCTTTCTTTGGGTGCCATCCCTAACCACCCGACGGGGTACGCTATGGTGCTACTCGTTCCATCCTCGCTGTCGGCAGCGATACCCGCACAACCACCGCATTCGAAGCCTTCACCCGAAGTACGAAGGCTCGCCACTACCGTCAGGCCACCACGGGTTAGTAGGTAGAACGCGGCCTTGAGGCTTGGCCGTCATGGCGAGTTTCTCTTGGGCCGCGACGCCGGGGACGGTTAAGTCAGGGAAGATCCCCCGAGTCGAGTGAGTAGCCCTTCCCGGCGTCGGCCTCGCCACTAAGGGGAGGCCACCTATGTATTCGTCGTACCGAACATCGTCGCTCAAGGTCAGTTGCGGCCGATTCGGCTCGACCAAGAGGCGCTCCTTGGAACACGTCATCCTTATTCCGATTTTTGGCTCCAATGCACAACCCCAATATTTTGAAAATACTTGGGCACAATCGTCAATCGTTCCGATCCGTCCTCAGTCACCACAAGGGTGTCTTCGAGCCGCACGCCACCCAACCCGGGAATGTAAATACCGGGTTCTACGGTAATGGTCATCCCCACTTCCAGGGTGCGCTGCTGGCCTGAATCCTGTGAGGCAAACGGGCTCTCGTGAATGTCCAAGCCGACCCCGTGCCCGGTGCCGTGACCGAAATATTCTCCGTAACCACGCCCCGCAATGAACTCACGCGCGGCACTGTCAACATCTCGGGTGCTCACCCCTGGCTTGATGGCACCAATCCCGCGCTGTTGCGCTTCGGCGACAATGTCCCAAATTTCCCGGAGACGCGCCGGAATCGCGCCGGTGGCAATCGTGATGGTCTCGTCGGATTTGTACCCGTCAACTTGTGCGCCAAAGTCGATCGTCACCAGTTCCCCCGGGCCAATAACCCGCTCGGTCGGATGCGCATGTGGCAGGGCGCCCCGTTCGCCGGCACCAACGATAGTGGGAAAGCCCAACGATTCAGCGCCGCGGCGGCGCATGGCGATTTCGAGGTCCAACGCTACGTCGACCTCCCGTCGTCCGATAAGCGACGGCAGAACTTCCATTAGCGATTCGCCTGCGATGCGAGCGGCTTCACGTATTTTATTGATCTCATTATCGCTCTTCACCATGCGCAGTGTCTCAATCAGGCGATTCAGCGGACGCCACACCACCGGAATAGTGTCGTTCCACTCTTGCCAGGTTTCGTAGGGCACTTTGTCTGCCTCCCAGCCCAGCACATCGATACGCTGTTCCCGGCAAATCAGTGCTATCGTCTCCACCACCGATTTGCCAATCACCACCTCAAAGTCGGAGCATTCCGCTTTGGCCTGCTCCGTATAGCGAAAATCGGTCAAAATCCAGGCTTTCTCAGGGCTAACAACGAGGTAGCCGGAGGAGCCCGTGAACCCGCTCAAGTACCTCAGATTGGTCGAACTCAACGCCTCGGGAGCGGCTACGACCGCTCCCGACAATCCCTGGTTACGGAGGGCTTTTTGAAACCGAATCAGTGAGGATCGCACGGATTGTCCCATCTCCTCTGAAAAAGTCTTTTTCATCCCTGTGGTAGGGTTCCCGTGGCCAACAATTCCGGGGTAGCCGTACCGCCGGCAATGTCTGGGCCTGAGCGGCCTCCCCCGAACCGTGCGCCCCGGCAAGTGGCGGTTGAGCCACGACATGGCCGCCCCGCGCCAACCCCCGAACACGGCGCCATCGTGGGGAACGCACGGCATGTGGTCCATATCACGGTGCTTTTGCGGATAGCCGCTTCGTGGACGTCCTCCCCAGCGCTAAAGCTCGGGGCTTCCACCCCAAAGATTATGACAACGCTTCGGCATCGAGCCTGTGCGTTGTGGCACCACTGACCCCATGAATGAATTCAGGGGGTCTGCCGTAAACGGGGCTATTTTGATCATAGCTTGGAAAGGAGAAGCCGCGCAAGCGAAGGTATATAGCTCGATAATGCGGGCTGTGTCAAGGTGCACCGTGCTTATCCAAGACACCCTCCTAAGCGTTAGGAACGTTCCGATCGTCTGCCACTGAGCGGGCGATCCAGTTCAGCACTGGAATCAATGACCCCACACGATTAAACGAGGGAACGAGATAAACACCGCGAACTAGCGACACCACCTCATTGAGCAGTCCGAGCGCCAGATCGATCCCGGTCTTGGCCGCGTCTTGGGATGATTCCATGGTGCGCAGGACATCATCCGGGATTTCAATGCCCGGCACCTCGTTGGAGAGATAGAGCGCCTGCCGATGGGAGACCAGGGGCATCACCCCTAAGATCAGCGGGGGCAGCGTGCGCCCGCCCCATGCGTCAAGGAACCGCTTAAGCTGCTCCGAACTATAGATAGGCTGGGTCAAACAATATTGGGCACCGGCCTCCAGCTTAAGCTCCAGCCGGTGAACTTCGCGCGGTAAATCGTCCGCGGACGGATTCACCCCGACCCCTATCGCGAACCCCGTCGGCGCCCCGAGGGGCTGACCGACCGCGTCATGCCCGTGATTAAACGCGTTCAACACCCGCACCAAACCCACCGAGTCAATATCGTAAACTGCTGTTGCATGGGCATAGTCGCCTATTCCCGGGGGGTCTCCGGTCAAAGCCAGGATGTTGCGGATTCCTAGAGCATGCGCCCCGAGCAGATCACTCTGAATGCCCATCAGGTTTCGGTCACGGGTGGTAAAGTGCAGCAGCGGTTGAACCGGCACCGTATCGCGGACCAGGCGCGCCGCGGCCAGCGCTGAGAGCCGGACCCGTGCCATCGGAGAGTCCGCAATGTTAATGACACTGGCCCCGGCCTCCGACACCGCCTGGGCAGCGGACAAGAACCGCTCAAGATTTGCACTGCGCGGTGGATCCAATTCTACACTGACCACAAACCGCTGGGACAAGATGTCTAATAGGGTGTCATTGCCGCTCGTGGGCACCTGGTCCCGGATTCGCACTTCGTCGGTCAACATTGGCACCGGCTGCATCGAAGGCTCGACGCTCGGTGGCGCGGCCAAACTGTCCGCCACCGCTCGGATGTGGGCGGGCGAGGTGCCGCAACACCCGCCAACCACGGAACATCCCGCCGCCCTTAACGCCGGTCCTAAGGCTCCCATGTACTGCGCGGTCGCGGGATATCCCACTCGCCCATCGCGCACATAGGGCTCACCGGCGTTGGGATAGGCGGCGACAGGAAGCCGGTGGCGCCGCGCCTCCTCCGCCATCCTCAGCATCGCGTCGAGCAAGAGGGACGGACCGACTCCGCAATTCGCGCCAATCATATCCGGAGGTCCGCCCGGAAGCTCCACCATGGCGTTCACTGCCTGTTCGGGGGTGAGACCGTACAAGGTGGTGCCGAGCCGTGAAAAGGTGACCGAGACCATAATGGGCAGATCAGATTCACGGCGGATGGCGGTCACGGCGGCGCGCACGGTCGGAACATCGGACATGGTTTCGACGATAAAGCCGTCAACCCCGCCCGCCAAGAGTCCCGCGACCGCCTTTTCATATTGTTTCAGCGCCTCGTCCATGCTGAGACCTGGGACAATCCGCGATTCGACCGGGGCGGCCAGCGGCCCCACCGATCCGAGAATGAAAGCAGACGATCCGTGGATGTCTCGGGCGTGGCGGGCAATTTGTGCGGCCCGACGATTTAATTCGGCCACATCGGGATGAAGCCCCAGTGCGGCCAGCTTGCCCGGGTTGGCAGCGAACGTATGTGTCTCAATGAGGCGAGCGCCGGCCTTAAGATACTCCAGATGGGCGCGCAGCACCAGATCGGGATCGATCAGGGGGACCAACGGCAGTTGGTGAGCCGTGGTTCCCTGGCTCAGGAGCCATGTGCCCATGGCGCCGTCTCCCACCATGAGCTCGTGGCCCAGGATGTCCTTGAGTTCTTTCATGAGAGGCCCTCTTCCGCGCGGACTTGCTGCACGGCCTCAACAATGACCTCAAGCTTTTGTTGCGCCTCCTCCCATGTCCGCGTTTTGAGCCCGCAGTCGGGATCAATGTATAGCCGTTCGGGTGGAATCACCTCAAGAGCCTTTTTTATGCCCGCCTTGACCTCGTCAACGCTTTCAATGCGGTGGCTGTGAACGTCAACCACTCCTAGCGCCAGTTCTTTGTCCTGGGGCCACGGATGCTGGTTCAGCAGGTCGATCAGAGCGAACCGGCCGTTGGCCGCTTCCAAGTCCAACTGGCGCACGGGCAAATCCAAGAGTGCGGGGTAGATCCGGTCAAACTCCCCGTAACAGATGTGGCTGATGGTCCGCGCAGTAAGACCGCGGGTCACGATAGCCATCGCTTCAATAGCCAGATCGATTTCTTGGGGTCGGGTGGAAATGGCTGGCTCATCCACTTGAATATACTCTGCCCCCCAATCTTCCAGCGCCTTCGCCTCCTCATGCACCAGCTCGGCCAGCGCCAGCACCAACGCGCGCCGATCGGGATAGTAGGTATTAAACGACCAGTCACAGATAGTGTAAGGTCCGGTTAGCATCCCTTTCACCGGCTTTGACGTCAGGGCGCTAGCTTCCTTCCAGGCCGCGGCGGCGAGCCCGGCCGCTTTGCCCAGTCCCACTTGGGCCTCGACGATAGGTTTCATATAGTAGCGGTTCCCATATGACCGAACCGGCAGGCTCTGCGTAAATCCGTCCCAATTCTCGGCGAAGTAGGCGACCATGTCGCCACGTTCCATCTCTCCGTGGACCAGGATGTCGAGACCGAGATCTTCCTGCAGTTGGATCACCTGGCGGGTCGCAGCCCGCTCCTCGGCACGGAGCTCCTCCAGGGAAATTTCCTTCTTGCGAAACCGGGTCCGTGCTGCCATCAGCGCTGGCGGCTTGGGGAAACTTCCCACACTGGTGGTCTTCAATGTTTGCGCCATCTCTATTCTCCCTCCCCTTCCACGAAGTGCTTGACCGATTTTAACAGTCGCACCTTCTCAGCTGCCCGATCGGGCGGCAGCAGCTCCAGCCCGGCACTAGGATGGAGCCATACCCGACCCGATCCGTATTGGGCCAGGAAGGGTTCAATGGTGATGGCAAGCTCGGCAGGATCTTCCAAGCGAATATCGCGCGCATCCAAGAGTCCCAACCCTACTTCAAAGGGCCCGGGGTCCGCCGCCAGGGCCTGAAGCACGCCTGGATCCGTAACAGCATCGACCGACACGCGGGCGGCCGATTCAAACGCCGAAAGCCAGGGGCCGGACGACCCCCAATAGAGCGCAGCGGATTGCCTCACCACATTCGCACCGAAAAGATCACGGTACACATGCTGCACCTCCGTGACTGAAACCGGCGTAATGCCGGCCGCCAGCGCCGGTTCATCCCACTGCACCTCCCAAACGCCGGTTCCGTTAAGCGATGCCACTTCCAACTGAAGCACCTCAACAATATCAGCCAGGAGTGCCGCCGTATTATGATAGCTGCGGTCTTCGGCCAGCGCATGAAGGGTGAATGGGCCAGGCAGGGCCACAGTAATCGGCACTGTACTCTCGGCGACCGCTTCCCGTGCCCAGGCCGCTAACGTACCCCCTTGGAACTGAAGTCGCCCATTCACGATGGGATGGCGGTAATAGAAGTTGTTATCAAACCAACGGAGAAGCCCGCCCGCCTGAAGGTTGTCGATGTCGCGGCAGAGCGGATCAAAGAAATCATACCAGCGAATTTGTCCGTCGGTTGTGGCGTCCAGCGATGCTTGTGCCGCTATCCCCAGGGTCCGCTGAAGGACGGCGTGGTAGGTGTCATACAGGTCTCGGGGGCCGATGGTGCCGCGTTCAAACCGTTGAATGGCTGAACGCACGCTGGGACCCGGGCCTGCCGGGATTTTCGGGTAGGAGCCGATGGTACAGATTTTCACGAAGTGTTCCCTCTTTTCTCGTTGGCTACAGCGGCCAAAAGACTTTGTAACGTTTCGGTGTCGGGCTTTTTAGTCTAGTGCCGTGAGAATGTCATCAACGATATCGTCAACCGATTCCAAACCCACGGCAATTCTCAGCGTTTCGTCGGATATTCCCATGGCCTGCAACGCTTCGGCACTTTGGTTTCGATGTGAGGCAATGCTCGGATATAGGCAGAGCGTGTAGACATCGCCCACCGTGGTGGCGGAGCCGACCAGGGTTAAACGAGACAGCAAGTGAAAAATCCGCGCGCGGCCTCCGGGCACGTCAACCGTCACCACAGCACCGTACCCGCGTCCGGAAAAGAGCGTATTGGCGGTCCAATGGCTGGGATGGTCAGGCAGTCCAGGATAGTAGACACGATGAAAACGGCCGCTGGCCAAAAGCAAATCGGCCGCATGCGCCGCGTTTTGACATTGGCGCTCAAAGCGAACGCCCAATGTCTTGATACCGCGTAAAAGAAGCCAGGCATCAAAGGGGCTCAGAACGCTGCCCCGGATTTTTACGTATTGATGCAGGCGAGATTCATATCCCTGGTGAGCGACAACCACGCCGCCAATGGCATCTCCGTGGCCGCCCAGATACTTTGTCGCACTATGCACCACTAAGTCCGCCCCCAATGTAAGCGGCCGGACCAGAACCGGGGTGGCAAAGGTGTTGTCGACGATGACCTGGCATTCCACCTTATGAGCCAGCGCAATGAGCCGCGACAAATCCGGTACCTTCATCAGCGGGTTGGAGAGGGTTTCAACCACCAAGCCTCTCGGACGAAGACGCAAAAGTGCCTCCTCGGTTCGCTCCAGATCGGTCACGTCGACAGTTTCTACGTGGATCCCCATCGTCCCCCATACTTGCTCGCTGAGAGTCATCGTGGCGCCGTAGAGGTCACGGCTCAACAATAAGCGATCGCCGGGATTCAAACCCACGGCAAACAGTGCCGCATCCAGCGCCGCCATTCCCGAGCTGAATGCTTGGGCCACGGCACCGCCTTCCAGCACGCGAACCGCTTCGCTAAAGGCTTTTACCGTCGGGTTAGCATGGCGGGAATAGGTAAAGCCGGGAGCGTCCCCGCCCAATATGGCGTCCATGATTTCGGGGCTCTGAGTGCGGAAACTGGTACTGGGAATAATGGCTGGCGCGGTAGGGTATTGGCGCGGCCATTCATGACCCTGACCGGCGTGAATGAAGAGGGTCTCTAACGATGGTGCGTCCTTCATGAAAATAAAAATCTCCTTCCTGATGTCGGGAAGAAGAGAGGAGTCATGAACGAAAGTGTTCTGCATTCCTCTCATCTTGAAAGACCGAATTGCCTTTCAGGAATTGGCACCCGCCACAAACTACGGGTTGCCGGGCTTCATCGGGCCAGTCCCTCCGCCACTCTGGATAAGAGGACCGCCGGGGCGGTCAAATCATGCTGAAATCATATCATAAACCGCCCGACGTATCTATAGGCGAACTACAATAACAATAGCTCGACGCTCGCAAGATCCAGACCTACTGACAGGCAGCGGACAATGTGTCGAGCGAGAGAGCCCCATGGTGAAGCGCGCGGCCAATTATTACCCCGGCCAGACCCAATTTCTGTAGAGCACGCACCGTCTCTGGGTGTTGCAATCCGCCTGCTGCCCACACCCGAAATCCGTTCCGCTGCAGACGGCGAATTGCCGCCACTTGATACGGGAGCACACATCGCGCATACCACGGCCCCGACAACAAGACTTGGGTGACACCGGCATCGCGCCCCCGGAACAACGTGTCGAAGGTTGCCCGGTCATCAACTTCCTCAAGATCCACTCCCATGATTAAACGTTCTGAGTCAACCACCGCGGTAATACTCGAAAATACCGGGGGATCGGTGAGGCATTTCCGAAGCACAAGCGTCGATGCCCCGTATGAAAGATATAAATGGGCCGTCTTAGCATCGCGAATCCCGCCCCCGACTTGCAAGGCCGCCTTCCGTCCGCACCCTAGAAGCAACGCCGGTATAGTCGACAGTCCCGAGGCGATGCCCATTTCCTCGAAATGGATACGCCGGGCACCGTGAGCTATCCAATACCGCGCCGCCGCCAACGGATTGCTTGCCACAGGACTTCCCTGGGCTCGCGCTTCCGCGTCCACTACTCGGCCATAGGCAACGGCGATCGCCGGTACAATTTCAAAATTTCCCACGTTGAGGTCCTCCTCCTGAATTACCGATATGGGCAATTACGACCCACGGAACACGAATGACGTTTATGTGAATTATCATATACATCTCTTACATTGTATGCAAGATGTTGCATCTCCATATGTCATATATTCTTTCTGATATGGTTCCGCAAATTTAAAGCATTCATGGCTCCAATGGTACTTTTCTCGATTTTCTCATTGTCTGCGATGACGACGATATCTGACATAAAGATATTGACTTCTAACTAAACTTTGTAAGATATTAAGTCTGTAACGTCCTAAAGCCGGCTTGGTCCAATCTCAAGGCTCGCCGTTCTCCGATCCGAACCGGATTGAAACTTGCCGGCAGGTTGGTACGGTTTCAATTCATTCAGCCACGGCGGTTAACATCCGTTCCATTTGCCGCCATGTACAAACGGGCTCTTCGGAGCGCGACAAATTCCATGGGGAGTGAGTGAGGTATGACGTCGTCATCAGCCAACAATCGCCAGCGATGGTCACGGCAACGGGTGGTTGCTGCGATTGAACATCGCTACCGCACTGGCCTATCCGTCAATGCCCAGGCGGTCCAAAGTGATGATAGTCGACTGTTTTCCGCCGGAAGGCGCCACTTTGGATCATGGGCGGCAGCGCTGGCCGCGGCTCAGGTGCCTGCTCCGTCACGCCGAGGCCAGGCTCGGTACCCGCGTGGCCATTGGTCCAAGGAGCGCGTCATTCGGGCAATTAGAAACCATGCTCATCAGGGGGAGGCCCTGCACGCCCATGCCATGCACCAACGGAATAACAGGCTCATCGCCGCCGCCACCTACCATTTTGGGTCCTGGTCAACCGCGTTGCGGGCTGCCGGCCTTGACCCGAATTCCGTTCGGGCGACTAAGCGTCGCTCTCCGTCCTCGATTGTGGAAGAGATCCGTCAATTGGCCGCAAAAGGTCACGACTTGAGTGCTGCAGCCGCCCGCCGGCATATGAGAGCACTACATGGAGCTGCTGAGCGATACTTTGGCAGCTGGCATGCGGCGGTAGAACAGTCGTTGGACTGATGGCTGCGCCACGCGATCGGCGCGTCGGAGGTCGGTGGATAGCGAAACGTCTGATCCAACTTGCGTTTGAGGTTTAAGGCGGCGGCCACGTTGGCACCCCCCCCCCACACCGGATCCGTCTGGGATAGCCCGACGGGACTTCCTGCGGTGGCTGGAACCGCATGGCGAAACCTTTCCGGCAGGTGTTGGCAGCGCGGACAGACTTACTGATTGCGTTCGACCACGAGAATGCCGTATTGGAGCGCCAGATCGGCGCGGAATCCAATACGGCCGCCTGCGATTGGTGCAGTGGCTCCAGGACCGGCTTCGCATCGGGCAGGTACTCGCTTCAAATCTCACATCGCGGGCACGGTTTCAGACCCGTGATCCCACCAAAGCGACTTCGAAACCTACGTGGCAACGCCGCACCGCGGCCCGAAATCGCACTCCCTGCCGGGGTGGACAGGCGCGTAAACCGCGGCTTCTTCCGCCGTGAGAGTACGACCGCAGATAAAATTGGGAACGGGGGATGGCTAACCCCCCACAAAAAGTACACGATAAGCATCGTGAAGCAAGAAACGAATGGTACTCCCCGCACGCCTTAGCCGAGTGCCGATCAGTCGTTAGGCAAGAAACTCGATCACGGCCGGACGGTGCCGGTCCAGTGGACCAATCTCTGCAACATCGTTAAACCTCCCGGCTGCTGTAGTTCGCAGGAAGTGAAGGCCGGCGTCGTCACGGAACCATTGAGTCGGACATTAGCATGAAAATGGGTAAGCCTCGGCTGAGAAACACTGCCCAGAGGCTCCTCCGTGCAAGGTCCTGGACACGACGGGCCGCGGCCTTATCCCGTGCGCGTCGGCGCATCCTTCTGTTTGAGGGTACGTGACGTGGGGCGGTGTGCGGCAAAACGCGCCCACCGTTCATTAAGAGGCTGACCTCGCACGGGGGTCGACTCCATCAAATAGAAGACCACGTACTCTCGTCGATGCCTGCCAGCCGGAGGATTCGCCGGAGCAGGGTAACATCAATGTCGGCACGGTGTGGATTGGAATCACGAGCTTCCGACTCCCTTGACCGCTTCGCCGTGGCCCGGCTCGTCCCACCCCAATGCAAACTAACTCCCGATGCGAAACCGGGGTCAACATTAGTTGGCATACAGACTTATCCCGTCAATCGTAGGCAAGTCGTCATCACGATCCTGAAGTTTGAGCAAAATCCACCCTCCAAAGCAGACCGGAGTTCTTCGGCCGCTTCGCTGCGGGTCACGCCGTCTCCCCACACTCCCGGATAGACAGGAATTTCTGCGAACCACCGCCCGTTATCCATCTTGGCGTATTCTGCATAAGGCCATCGCCGCCTCGCAATAGCGGGTAATAATCCCGGTCGACAAGGTTGCCATGGTCATCGCCTCCACTAACGTTTGACCTTATTATACCGAACGTTTCACGATTGACATCCTCACCACGCCTAAAGTCGCCTCAAGGCGCGGGATTCCCAATCCTCACGACGTCGGGTTCCCTCTTCAGCACACCATTACTTATTCTTAAGTCGTTTGTCGGTCGTCCCCCGACATCGGCAGCAGACTGGGGACTTCCTCCTACCGTCGGTCGTCCCCCGGCATCCGGGGCAGACTGGGGACTTCCTCCTACCGTCGGTCGTCCCCCGGCATCGGGCTAACACTGGGGACTTCCTCCTACCGTCGGTCGCCACATAGCGGGCGGGCGCTGACTAATACCCGATTCTTACCATTTGGATGGTAATTTCCCAACATCTCCAACGTTTTTCGTCCCCGATCCGGGCTCCGTCATTACTGACAACGCCGTTTCGCGGGGGAGTATTTATTGGCTTTGGCGGCTTTCTCCCCCGGAAAGGACCAACCGGGGATCTTGGGGACGATGTTGTGGGATTAACTCGGCCATCAACGAGGCATCGGCCGCCGCTTATTTGTGGTGGGAGGTGTCTTCCAGAATGAGCGCAATCAAGCGATTTTTTCATTGTGCCCACCACGATGTGGTGTGGTATGGATTTAATACTCCGCGTATTGGGGGTGGAGTGTGTAGCGGTGCGCCAACCGGAGACTGCTTGAGGCATCATCACGCACACCTCTACCGTGATCCTGCCAGTGGTTTCCCGGCACTGTTAAGTGCCTCTAGCGCGCCTAATGGCACCGGTCTGGTTGATGCAGACATGGACTCGGCTGAGGGGGGGCCTCCCGGTCCCCCCTCGGGGGAGTCAATCAGTGCATGATACTTCGTGGAAGCACCTTCGGGGTCTTGTTTCGTCGCAAATTCTACGAATGAAAGTTCTCGATTTCTTGGATCAACCGTTTTGGATCCTCAACCGGCAGCGAGTGTCCAACTTCCGGGATGAGGGTCATCGTTGCCCGATGCATTCGGGAAGCCATTTCCCCCACTCGCTGTGCCGGGACTAGCACATCATTGGAGCCGTGCAGAATGAGCGCCGGATTTCGGATCTCACTGAGCCGCTGCACGATGTTCCAGTGGGTGAGAGCGCGAACCATCGGAATCCACCCTGTCGCGTCCATGGCGTCGTCCACTAAACGGTCAAAGAAAGCCGTGGCATGGTCGAGGCGCGGCGAGATGGCTTCCAGCGCAACACGCGTTACTTCCCGGTCTTTCGACATGCGCTCCGTGTCTTCGAGCGCTTCCTCGGTGATTGGCATGCCGTCCGCAGGTGCCGGATCGATCAACACCATATCTCGGACAAGCTCGGGCCAGTCCAGGCATAATTGTAGTACCACGGCCCCGCCCAGCGAATGGCCAACCCAACGGGCGGGGAATGTCCCCTGCTCCCTAGCCAAGCTCGCGAGATCACTGGCGATCTGCTCCACGGTGTATCCATCGCGCGGTTTGTCGGACCGTCCGAAGCCTCTCAGATCCATTCGCGTGACCGTATAGTTTCGCGTCAATGGCGCCCACACCAAGTCCCACCAACGGGATGACGCCGCATTGCCATGCACTAACATAAGCGGAGGCCCACCGCCCTCGGTCTCATACCAAAGGCGAACCTCACCGGTATCGAACTCGGCCATCATGTCTTCCCCCTCTCATGGTCTCCACGACCTTAGGCCGTGTTTGTCGATTTTCCCAGCCCCGGTTAGGGGCAGTGCGTCCACGAAGTGGATATATCTCGGTATCTTGTACCGGGCCAACTGGCCCATCAGCGCCTGACGAACAGCATCCACGGTCAGGTCCTGCGCAGCAACTACAAAGGCGGCACCCACCTCTCCCCAACGCTCGTCGGGAACCCCGACAACTGCGCAAGCCCAGACTCCGGGAATGTTGTTGACCGCCGTTTCGACCTCGCCCGGATAAACGTTTTCGCCTCCGGAGATGAAGAGATCCTTCTGACGGCCGACGATGTGATACAACCCGGCTTCGTCTAGACGGGCTAAGTCGCCGGTATGAAAATACCCATCCTGATCAAAATACTGGGCCGACTCTCCTGGGTTGGTGTCATAGCCGTCAGCGACTGTTGGCCCCTTGAGCCATAGTTCTCCCACTTCCCCTGGGCGGACATTTTGCCCCCCTGGGTCAACGATTCTGGTTGTCAGGTGAAAGACGGGCACCCCGACCGCATCCGCGACGGCTTTGCCGTCAGTTCCCTCGGGGATGGCAAAACAATTGGGTCCGACCTCGGTGAGACCATAGCCCTGTCGGAATGGAATGCCCTCAGCCTCGAACATCCGGCGCACGGATTCGGGGCAGGGGGCGCCCCCCGCAATAGCAAACTTGAGCCCCGTCCAGTTGGTGGCTTTAAAGGCGGGATGCTCGCACAATGCATGAAACATGGTGGGCACCATAAACAGAACGGTGACACGCCAGCGGTCCCTGGCGTCCAGGACTTGGCCCGGGTTAAAGGTGGGAAACACCACGCTGGTTCCACCAGCCAGGAACAACGGAGTTGTTAGAACGTGGTAGCCTCCGGTATGGTAGAACGGCGTGAGCACCAAAGCCCGGTCGTCAGCGCCAAGCTGCCAGGACATTAGGGTATTGACCGCGTTATAGAAAATTTGACGGTGGGGAATGCGAACTGCCTTCGGATGTCCGGTCGACCCCCCGGTAAAGAGCAGCATCGCCGGGTCTTTCGGATCGGCGGGGTCTGGGGCAATCCCGCTGAACCCGCTTAGAGCGGCCTCGTATTCTTCGAGTCCGAGAGCCGGTATTTCTAGCAGAGCTGTCATCTCTTCGGCCACCGGCTTGAACACACGTTCGTACAGGATTAGCCGGGGCCGTACGCCAGCCGCCTGGGCGATGAGTTCGGCCGTCGAAAGCCGCCAATTGGCCGGCCATATCGTGGTACCGGAGTATCCCGCTCCTAACCAGAGGTCCACATGAGCCAGGTGATTTCGTGAGACAATCGCCACCCGATCGCCCCGGCGCACCCCGAATTGATGGAGCAACTCTGCCAGCCGCCGCACCCGTTCGGCCACAGCCGCGTAAGTGTAGACCGTACCGGAAATCCCATCGATAATGGCAGGGCGATCGGGCGTCAACGCCGCTCGACGACTCGCCCAATCTGTTATCATTAAATTGATGCCTCCCCCCAGCGGATGACTACCGCGTCCCATGCGTACCCAATCCCGGCACTTACCCACACCACGTAGTCGCCGGCATGAATTCGCCCTTCACGCACGGCAAGTTCCGTAGAGAGAATCTGATCAATCTGGCCCAAATGTCCGTAGTTCTCAAGATATGTCGATTGGCTGCTCTCCAAGTGCAGCGCCCGCAAGATGGCGGCATGGGCACTCCGCTTCATGTGCAAGAGGCTCAGATATCCGATCTGCTTGTCTAGCGCCCCGCTCTCTTTGAGCGCCTCACGGACGACGTGCAAGAAGTTGGCCATCGAGCGCGCCTCCAGGCGCTTCTTCATTCCCGCGGGGTCTGGAACATCCAAAAACGGGCGGTCCCAGTCGCCCAGTTGCGCCTTGGTGCCCCCGCGCGGCGCGACGACATCGCGGCTGAACGAGCCGTCGGTAAGAACGCTACTACCCAGAATCCGGTGGCCCGGGCCATCGCGCGAAACCACCACTGCCCCGGCGCCCGCGCCGAGATTGTACAGGAAACGAACCCGGGGATTCTGGTAGTTGATGAGATCGGAGTTTTGGTAGCCACCGGCAATGAGGGCATGGCGCACACGAGGATCCGACCGCATGATGTCCTTCGCCAGTTTGAGGGCCAGCACCCCTGTTCCGCAACGTTGAGCCACGTCGAACGCCCAGGCGTTTTTGAGGCCCAAATCGCCCGCCAGCGCGATCCCGGTGGTGAGCAAGGGGTAGTCCTTGTACTCCTCGGTAATGGAAATCACCAAATCAATCTCGCCGGGATCGAGGGCCGCCCGCTTGAGCGCCGCGCGCCCCGCGTTCACCGCTATCTCGTGAGGATGATCGTCGGGCCCGGCCACAACCTTTTCATGAATGCCCAATTTGTCCCGGATGACCCATTCGGGCAGGCCGGTCCGGTCCGCCAACTCAGCCGAGGTCATGCGCGCTGCGGGAAGGTGGGTGGCAAGACTCACAATGCCGGGCGAGACCTCAGTTGCCATCCGCACCTCCGTTCGGACCCTTGAGTCCGAAGAACACAAAGCGCATGACATCTCGAAATACATCTTCGGAAACCTCGCCACCCTCGGAAAACAAGACGTAACGCATGCCGATGAAGTCGCCCACGCCCATGAGCGCGTAACTTAAGGCCTCCGCATTGCTCGAGATGAATTCTCCCGCTTGCATCGCGGCTTCCAGTCCACGACGATATCCCTTGGCCAAGTTTTGGTAGTATCGACGAAAGACAACCGGATCGACGAACTCCGCCTGCCGCACGATGCGATATGACAGCGGATGCTTGGCCACAAATTGCCAGAAGGCGCGAAATCCTTCCCTCTCCACCGCCTCGCGGCTGGTGACATCCCTGGTCGCTTGATGGATTTCCTGGCGGAGCTCGGTCGCCAAATAGTCGACCACCGCCACGAAAGCATCCTTCTTCGAGGAGAAGTAGAGGTAAAAGGTCCCCTGGGCTATCCCCGCCATTTGCACAATCCGCGTGATGGATGCCTCGTAGAATCCCATCTCGCCGAACACCTGTTCGGACGCCTGCAAAATTCGTTGCTTGGTGTCTCGACCCCGTTCGGTCACGGGTTCTGTACCGACAACCATGTCCTTATCGCCGCTCACCCGGCTTCTCCCCCTTGTTGCCATTGTCTGTTTTCCTGTTCGCTTGTCGCCAGCTTGGCCGTTCGCTGAAATCCCGCCAGCCCCTTGGGGAAAAATCTTACCACCACAATGTAAATAACCCCTAACACAAGCGCCCAATGACTTGTTGTCGCGTTAAGCCACGTCTCCACGATGTACAAGCCGGCACCGGCCGCCAACGGTCCCCAACCCGAGTCGACCCCACCAATGATGACCATCAAGAGCACGGTGAAGCTGGTATCGCTGTTGAGGGTCTCGGTGAATGCCATGCCTTGGAACAGTACATACAGAGTGCCGGCGAGTCCTGCCAGTGCTCCCGCCGTGGCCAGCGTCACCCATTTGACGCGGCGCGAGGAGATGCCTAAGAGGTCGGCGCGAAGCGGATTGTCCCGAGCGGCGTGGGCCAATAATCCCAGCCGGTGGTGCCGCAGACGCACCACTCCGAAAGCCGCCGCAAGCGCCAAAAGCGCCGATACGTCGTAGAGAACGCCGGGAGAGGTCAGAGCAGGCGAAAACCGCATCCCGGCCAGACCGTTGGTGCCGCCCGTGAACCCGGTGGCCGATTGCACAATGAGGTGGAAAAACTCCGCCAGTGCGAAGGTCACCATGGCGAAATACGGGCCGGTCGCGCGAAGACTCAAAAAGCTGAGTCCCATGGCGAAAAGCCCAGTGCCGAGCGTTGCCATCGGCAGCAGAATCCACGTCGACCAATGCGTATGAACCGCTAGCAGTCCGAGACCGTAGACTCCCATTCCGAAGAAGAGGGCATGACCGAAGGAAATCTCTCCCGTCCACCCAATCACCAGATCGTAGCTAACCGCAAACAGGCCCCATATGGCAGCGCCGGTAGCTAGATTCAACATGTAGGGCGTACCCGTCACCCATGGCCAGATTAAGCCAGCCACCACCCCCGTTACCCCAATCCACCGTCTAAGCCGCATGGGTATCCTTCCTTCCCGTCCCTTTGCCAAGGATGCCGTAGGGCCGGACCAACAACACCACCAGCATCGCCAGCACATTGACAGTCAATGCGAGATTCGGCACAAAGAACCCGATGATGGACTCCGAAAGACCGATCACCAAGCTGCCCAACAGGGTGCCGGTAACGCTTGCCATGCCGCCAATGACAACCACGATGAAGCTCAGAACCAGCATATCAAGGCCAGCTGTCGGATACACTCCGCCAAACGGTCCGTAGAGGACGCCCGCCAAACCCGCCAACGCGCCGCCAAGACCGTATGCGGCCGTAAACAGGGGGCGGATATCGATTCCGGCCAATTCGACCAACACCCGGTTTTCAACGCCCGCGCGGAGGTACAGTCCCAGGCGGGTATAGCGCAAGATCCCCAATAGGCCAACCCATATCACCAGACCAGACCCGATCAAAATCAGCCGGAACACTGGAAACGGCATGTGACCCACGGAAATCGTCTGAGCCAACCACCCGTTGAGATTATCCTGTTGGATTTGGGGCCCGAAGACCCAGTTGACCAGGTCGTTCAGCACCAACATCACCCCCAGCGTGGTCAAGAGCTGGGCGAAAGGGTTTCTGTACAATGGTGCCAGCAGAAGACGCTCGACCATCACCGCCACAATCGCCCCGGCGACAAATCCGGCTGCCAGCGCCACACCAAAGGGGAGGTGCATCCGCATCACGTCCCACCCTACATAAAGACCCGCCAAAAAAATCCCGGCGTTGGCGAAGTTCAGGATGTCCATGACCCCGAAGACCAAGGAGAGCCCGGCAGATAACACGAAGTAGAAACTGGCCAACGACAAGGCGCTAAGAACTAGATTGAGTGTCATATATGCCTCCCGCCAGGTTGACTAAACCTTCCGCGTAGGCGGCACTTTGCCTGAGATCCGACATAGCGCCTGACGCCGCGACGCGGCCCAACACTATCAACACGTACCGATCCGAGACCGCCTCCGCCAACCGTACATTTTGTTCCACCAATAGCACGCTGCCCTTGTCTTTCAGGGTTTTGATGGCCTCGGTTAGTCGCTTAATCACGGCGGGAGCTAGGCCCAGCGAAGGCTCGTCGATGAGAAACCACCGCGCATCCGAAAGCCATGCGCGGCCAAACGCCAAGATCTTGCGTTCACCGCCCGAGAGTAGCGCCGCGGTCCGGTGCCATAACGGTTCGAGTTCAGGAAACGGGCCGAGTACGCCCTTGACCGGCCGTGCCGCCCCAACCCGAAGGTTTTCCTCAACCGTCAAGGTTTGAAAGACGCCGCCGTCCTCGGGAACGTACATCAGTCCGGCCCGTCGCCGCTGATGGGTGGTCATGCGATTTAATCGACGACCTTCAAGGACTATCTCGCCGCGAGTCATCGCCACCACGCCCATCACGGTTTTGAGGGTGGTGGTTTTACCCATGCCGTTTCGGCCGAGCAATGCCACGACTTCGCCAGAGTTCACAGCGAAATCGATATCATGCAAGATGGGCCGCTCCCCAAGATTTGCCCCCATGTGGCTGATTACCAGTGAACTCAACGGCTTTCCTCCCTGAGACCCTTAAGGCCGTCCGGTTCCTCCCCGAGATATGCGGCCCTCACCGCCGGATCGCCGGCAACAGCGAGGGGACGTCCATCGGCAATCACCCGGCCCCGGTCCAACACGGTCATACGGTCGACCAACTTCAACGTCCAATCCAGGTCGTGTTCGACCAGTATGATGGTGGTCCCTGAGTCCCTGACCGTGCGTAAGAGCGACGCCATCCGCTGGCGTTCCTCTCCTGTCAACCCCGCGGCCGGCTCATCCAAGAGCAACAAGTCGCACGGCCGGGAGAGCACCAAGGCCAATTCGACCTGCCGGGCAATCCCGAAGGACAGTTCAGGCGGCCGAAGGCCCAGCCAAGGGTTGAGTTCCAAACGTTGCGACCACCCCCGGTCGTGCCCCCCCACGAGCTGAAAGTGCTGGTCGACGGTCAGTGTGGCAAAGAGCTGGGTGGTTTGAAAGAGCCGCTGAATCCCCAGCCGGGCGCGCGCCACGGACGAGAGGCCGCCCACCGGTCGCCCCTTAAAGAGGACTTCTCCGGCGTCAGCCCTCACAATCCCGGTAATAACATTGAAAATGGTGGTCTTGCCGGCCCCATTGGGACCGATGAGACCATGTACCGAACCGGGCTCGATAGCTAGATCGACGCCGCCGAGTGCACGCACGCCGGAGAAATGATGCGAGATACGGCAAAGTTCCAAGAGGGCCATGTTACTGTCCTGGCTGTCCCGCGAGATTCGGCACGGTCATAATGTCTTGCGGCACCGCGTATCCCGCCGAGCTATTCCAGACCAGCTTGACCACGTACATCGGCTGAGTTGCCTGATGCGAGGATTGGCCAATCGTTTCCGTTCCCTTGGGAGCCTCGATGGTCATCCCGCTTAATGCCCGGATCAGTGCTGAGGCTTTGGTCGAACCCGCTTTGGATAGGGCCTGCACCATGGCCTGGCCCGCCGCAAACGACGTACCGGAAAACAGATCGGGCGGCTCGCCGTACTTGGCTTGGTAATGTTTGACTAAATAGCTGTTTGCTGTGCCATTGGCCAGGCTGTAGTAATAGTCTGTCACCCCAATGAAGCCGTTGGCCGCATGGCCCAGCGCCTTGAGCCCGTTATAACCGCCGATCGCACCAATGACCTTCATTTTCTGATACAATCCGGCTTGCTCCATCTGCTTAAACAAGTCCACCGCACCAACCCCCGCCCAGGTCACCACCAGTTCTTTGGGCAGTGGATTTAAGGCCAGGATTTTGTCAATATAGCTTGAGAAATCGGTCGTCGTCTCAGGGGCATACAGAACGCCGAGATTCTTGGCCCCCGCGTCGGTCAACGCTGTCGCCCAGTCCTTCACGCTAGAGGTGCCGAAGGAGTAGTTAGGGGCGAACTGATAAAAGGTCTGGCCGCTTGCGCCTCCGTGGCTTTTCAGGTAATCGGCATAGGCCGCCGCATACATGTAGGTATCGGCGGCGGTGCGAAATACATAGGGATTGAGATAGGTTGTCGTGAGGTCGTCATCGGCCGCCGGATCAATCAGCAGCGGAACCTTGTACTGCCCGGCCACTTGCTCCATAGGAATGGCGACAGCGCTATACGCTGGCCCCTGCACCATGACCACGTGGTCATTTAATATCAAATCTTTCATCATCGTCGAACCCTGCGAAGGACTTCCCCCGTCATCCCGGATCAATAGCTGGATGGACCGTCCATCCACTTTGTCCGTTCCCTTGGTAGCGTACAGAATTCCCAACTTGAGTCCACGGATTTCCTGCTGGCCGTAGTCCGACAACGGCCCGCTCTCCGACGTCACTACGCCAATCTTAATAGGTCCGGAAGCCGTGTTGGGTGGGCTTGACCCGGTGCTGGCGGTGGCCGCTCCGCACCCGGCCAAGAAGAATGTGCTGGCCAACATCAACGACGCTGCGGGGGCTTTTATCCCCATCGTCTTTTCCTCCTTCATATGACACATGAGTCAGTTCTCAGATTGAAAATAGCGCAGTCTTAGAATTCTGTCAATATCAATTCTTTAAATTTTTGCAGAGGTGATAGGACTTTCAAGGACAAGCTTCGAATACCAATTCCATGATCACTGAATCACTTGTCATATTTGTGCGGAGTTGATAGCATGTGCCCATGGTTGGGGATCCTGCCCATCGCGCTCCAGCCATCGTGCTAGACGAGTCGATCGACTCCGATAATGGTAATAAAGGAGACTGCAGAACTCGCCCCTGTATCAAGACAGACTTCAGGCCATCGCTTCCCGGAGCCAGGTGCCAACCCTTTGGCCGGGCGGAAGCTCCCAGACTATCCCGTCAGTATACGTGTTGAGGAGGACTTCTCCATGAAGATAGGCGATTCTCAGGTGGCCACTTACGTGGTCGACGAGGAAAAGGTTCGAGCGTTTGCCGCTGTGTCAACCGATTGGAACCCCATCCACGTCGATTCGGCCTACGCGAAAAAGACCCGCTTTGGCCGCCCGATTGTGCACGGAGGACTAATCATGAGTTTTGTCTCGGCGCTACTAGGCCAGGAGCTACCCGGGCCAGGCAGCATCTATCTCACTCAGAACGCCACATTCCGAGCACCGGTGTTTGTCGGCGACAAGGTTACGGTCTCAGTCACGGTAAAGGAGATACGGCCCAATGGCGTCGTAACACTGGAACATCTAGCCCATGTGAATGATCGTGTGGTGTTAGAGGGGAAGTCCGTTATTCTGTTTGAACCGGTAGTCGATGGCTAAGATACTCTATTCCGGCACGACATACGCGCTTGGCGGCTATCCTCACCTGGGGGATGGATGGACTGCACCAGTCTTCTTTGCCCAGGACGCTTGATTCGGAATAGATTCCGAGGCTTGGCTGGCATATACGCCGAGCGCGGCGACCGCCACAGATCGACTGATGTAGAATGATCGATTCAATGGTTCCAGACCGGAAGATCGCGGGACCGGCGGCGCGCGCCATAGCGTCTGCCACCGGGCATGACATGCGCCGAAATTCGTACTGACAGTCGAAAATCCGAGTTATTGCACGACTGTCTCCTTCGTTCCGGAGGCCCCTCGCCCTGAGAAATCCCTTGCCTTAACAATCCAGCGATTTTGGCGTTTATGGCCGGCGCCTCTGCCATTTCTAGCCTCTCAATCTGGCGTTCGCAGGTGAAATCACGGAGCGTCTCGTAGCCACCCTGCACGAGTCGGCATCGGAATCTTCGTCATCTAATACTTGCTCCACCGCGGCGGCCAAGCCAGCAATATCGCCGACATCCGCCATGATGCAGTTGTACCCGTTCCGGGCGTACTCAAGTGCTCTAACTTTCATCCAAGTTGGCTTGGGCTGTTCGGAAAGGATGTAGACCTCATGGCCTCTCGCAACCCATTGATTGGCCTGCTCAAGGGTAACTTTTGCTCCCCCGGGACAGCTATGTATTTTTCATGAAGTGGGTGATTCGCAGCTTTCCTGTACCCGCGCGGGGCTGAAATTCGCATCCACCTCGGCCGTATGGTTTTGGACCAGAGGTGTGAGAAACCTCCTATTGTGCAGCACACTGGGGTGATCAGGGACAAACTGTGCGGCCAACTCGTTATGGGTATAGGCCAAGCGGTATTCGCCCAACTGCGAGTAACACACACAAAGCTGCAAGTGTGGAAGCCAAGTCCAGCACGCATGGTTCAACATCCCCATGAAACTCTTCGGCATTTCGAGTTGTGCAGCGATTTTGTACCAGGCAAGCGCCTTTTGGGGATCTCCTTGGTGCAAGTAGATGTAGCCCATTCGGCAGCACAGGTCCGCCCGCGGAGCATCATACCGAAATGACTTCACAATATACCGGCGCGCCTGTTCCACGTCCCCAAGCTCGCAGAAGCAATCAGCCAATCTTGCACACGCAGAAATGTTGTCTTCCACCCAGCCGCGATTGGTTGCGAGAAATTTCACATAATACTGGATGGCACGACGGTATTTCCCATGATCACAAAGTTCGTTGGCGTAATAGAACAAATCCCTGGGTGAAAACTCTTCGCCCCGTGCATTGCGCTTTTCATAGATCTTGATGTTGCGGTCGGGGTCATGACGCAGGTTGGCGTGAGTAACGGCGATATCACTATGAAAGATGTTCCCCACCACCTCCAAATACTCGTGGACAACCCCGTGCCACCGAAAGTGGTTTTGCCGCCTCACCAGCCGATTGCGGCGGAGACTGGTAGTCACATTGCCAGTTTCATCGAAAGCCAGGTTGTAGTGCATGGTCACGGAATCAACAGATGGCGCGAGGGTTTCTTTCAACAGACGCAGCTTGGCCCGGTCCTGGTCAAGCAGAATATCATCAGCATCCAACCAAAGGATGTAGTCCTTGGCTGCATGGCTAAAGGCAAAATTGCGGGCAGCCGCAAAGTCGTCGATCCAGTCAAAATCCACGATTTTATCCGTGTAGTGCCGAATTGTCTGTTTGGTGTTGTCCGTCGAGCCAGTGTCGACGATAACCATCTCTTCAACTAGGTCCCTGACTGAGTCGAGGCATCGGGCAATGGTGTCCGGTGCGTTTTTCACAATCATGCAGAGACTAATCTCGATCATCCCGGCCCCACTCCAATCCCTATGGATCTTTCTTACAGATATTCGATATTTCTGCCAGATGTCACTCTGTCTTTAGAGGACCTGTTGGCAGTCATATTTCCTCTTGCCAGTTCATACCGCAATTGGCAATTCATGCACCATACGAGAACACCCGCGTATTGTAAACCAGCGACTTTTTTTGGCGTTGGGGAGGCGTAAGAATGTACTTGAAGGACTACGGACATCACGGCCGTCATAAGACGCACGGTCAGGATTACGGCCACGATCATGATCGTGATCATGATCATGATCATGATCACCATGGCCGCGATCATAACCACGACGATGACGACAAGTGCCGATACAAGCACCATCGCAAGTGCTGCAAGCATAAGGAATGTTGCTGCTGCGTGAAGGTTCATGTCGAAACCAAGGGCGTCACTGGACCTACCGGTGCCACGGGGGCTACAGGGGCCACCGGCGCGACAGGGCCAGGCGGATCGACAATCTATCTCGCATCGGACCAGGCTATTTCCAGTGGCGATTTTATGGGTCTCGGTACCTCGCAAGGCGGAGCCAAGGGATACGTGCGAGACACGGTGGTAATAGCACACCGTGCCACCATCACAGGCTTCGTGTTTAACATCCGCGACAATAAACTCACAGCAACACAGTCAGTCATAGGCACGATATACAGAAGCATAGATGGGGGGGCGACGTTTTTCAGTACCGGAATCGTGGCCACGGTGTCTGGTCCAAATCCTCCGAATTTCTGTGCACACACTTCAGCCAGTTACTCCGTGGATCCGTGCGACCTATTGGCGGTTCAGGTGACAACCAGCACCGGCGTCGGCGCCCTGACGGACGGCGCGGCCGCAACTATCATACTGAGTTTCTGACAAGATACTTCTAGAATATGGAGACATAGTCGTGCTCGGTGACGCGACTATGTTCTCGTCGTACCGCTGATTCGTGGAAAAGTGGCTGTCGACTTTGGGCACCACGGATTGGCCATCAGGTCGCTGACCAAGTCGGTGATGTCCCATTTGTTAGGTGATCCATTCCCAAATGCAGGTGTCAGGCTATCCAAAAAGATCCACTCCCCTCGTGGACATGGAAATGGCTGACGAAACGGCATCCTCAATGCTACCCTACTCCTATTCCGCAAGTCTGAGAAGGAATTCCCGTCTTTTTCCGCGAAATGATGACAACCAGTGAAGAGTGTCGATCGAGGCAGGGGGAATCTCGGGTGTTCAAGTTTATTCATTGCGCTGACTTACATATTGATAGCCCGCTGTGGGGGCTCTCGGAAAAGACGGACGCTCCGGTCGAAGAGCTTCGCTTAGCCACCCGCCGCGCATTTGACAATCTGGTCGAAACTGCTCTCTCCGAAAAGGTTGACTTTGTGGTCATCGCTGGCGACGTCTTTGACGGAGACTGGCCCGATTACTCGACCGGCCTTTTTTTGAACGCCCGTCTGGCAGCCCTGGGCCAAGCTGGAATCCGGGTAGCCATGGTCAGCGGCAACCATGACGCCGAAAGCCAGATTTCCCGCCGCCTGACGCTTCCTCCCAATGCCAAGCTCTTGTCGACGGCGCGTCCCGAGACCATGGTCTGGGATGATCTGGGGGTCGCCATCCACGGACAGGGGTTTCCCGAGCGCGACGTCCGAGACAACCTCGTGCCCGCATATCCGCATCCCCGGCCCGGCTATTTCAATATCGGACTGCTTCATTGTTCGGTAGACGGTCTGAGCGGCCATGAGACCTACGCGCCGTGTAAACTGGACGACTTAATCAACAAGGGATATGACTACTGGGCGCTGGGCCACATTCACAAGCATCAGGTTCTTCATACCCGTCCCTATGTGGTCTATTCCGGGAATCTTCAGGGGCGCCATATCCGCGAGACGGGCGCTAAAGGCGCGGTGCTGGTAACCGTCGACGACCATAACGCGGCCGTTCAATTCCGCGAGCTTGATGTCATCCGTTGGGAATTGGCAATGGTCGATTTGTCGGAGGTGGACAAGCCCAGGGATTTTGCCGATCGGGTGGCCGCGGCCATTGAATCGGTTGCTGTCAAGCACCCGCACATGCCCATGATGGTGCGTATAGAGCTTGTGGGAGCCACAGCCCTCCATGGGGAACTCATGGCCGATCCTGAGAGCTGGCGCAGCGAGGCGGAGAATATCGCGGGAACACGCGCGCCGGGGCGGCTATGGGTAGAAGACGTGAAGTTCCGGACGACTTCTCCTCCCCGGCCCCGGACCCCGCTCCAAGAAGATGCGCTAACCGAGTTGTTTGGGACGATTGAGCGGGTGTCGGCCGATCAGGAATTCCTCGACACATTCCTGGCCGACGTCAAACGATATCAGGGGCAGATCGGATCCGACGCCGTACACCAACGCGAGGCAGTTCGCCTGAATAACGTCGGCGATGTGAAAGCCTTGCTGCCCGACGCCCAGGCCCTGCTCTACCACATCATCCACCAAGGGGGCAGCCCCCGATGAGAATTAACCGCCTGAAAATGGCCGGTGTGAGGCACGATCTGACGATAGATCTCGACTTGACCGGTGACGGCGGAGGCATTTACATCATTCGCGGGCCGAACGAGGCAGGGAAGAGCACTCTCCTGAACGTGCTGGTGGATGTTCTGTACGGTGGCGTCATTCATGATGGGATGGCCGGAGCCTATGACACCCAGACCGTGTTGGAGGCTTGGCTCAGCCATCGCCAGGAACCCGCTTTACATATCACCCGCAAGAGACGACGCAAAAGTATGATACTGTACGACACGCGGCTCGATGACGACGCTATCGTGGGGCGCTATCTGGGCGGCTACGACCGGGAGCGATTTACGCTGCTCTTCGGATTCGACCACGATCGGCTCAGAACCGGAGGACAAGGTCTCATGCAATCCGGTGGGCACGCCGGCGTATCCTTGTTTGAAGCCGGGGGTGGTATTCAGCATCTTCACACCCTGCTGAAAGGTCTGGATGAGCGGTCGTCCAAAATTCTCGAGCCATCGTTTCGGAAAAACGCGTCGGCAACTCTGAATAAGTCCTTGAAACAATATCACGAGGCCCGAAAAGCGCTTCGTGAAGCCAGTCTTAAACCGGAGACCTGGCATTCCGGGCGGCTGAAGATTGAACAGATGGAACAACATCGAAGAAAATTGGAATCCGCGCTTGAGCAAAAGCAAACAGAACGGGCCAGCATCGCCCGGGCAGCGCGGGTCCGGGGCCATTTGAACGCGTTACATGCAACCCAGCGCGCCTTGAAGGACATGGAATCGGTTTACCGGTTGTCCCCGGAGAGCATTGAGCACATTGCCGCATTGGTCAAGCGCAAGATCGAACTCGCCAAAGCCATTCAAGAGGAGGAACAACGCGTCGACCGCATTCGACGACAGAAAGAGGCGGTGCCTCAGGACCCTCTGGTGCTTCCTCTCGTCGACGACATTATGGCGTTAAGCGAACGCGTCAGTCAGTACGAAGAGGAGAAAAAGCGGCGTCCCCAGGTGACGGGAGAGATCGGCGGGCTGCGCCAGCACGCGCAGAATTTAGCGCACGAGATTCATCCCGGGCTAACCCTGCAGGAAGTCCAAACGCTCTCCCTGCCGATGGCCGTTAAGAGCCATGTCAAAGAGTTGGCGAACAATCTTCGGAGCGCGCAGGATGAACACACGCGTGCGCACACCCGGCACGAGGAGGCGCTGAACGATCGCGCCACACATCTTCAAGAACTGAAAGGGCTGGGAGAACGGCCTGACGTTTCCGGTCTCAAGCGGCTAATTGACGATATTCATCAAGAGGGCCGTCTCGAGGCAACGCTGTCTGACCTTCAGTCCCAGGCAGTGGAACGGCGACGGGAACTTGAAGCGTCTTTGCGCCGTCAGCCATACTGGACCGGCGACCTCGACGCCTTCGCCACCCTGCCTGTTCCTTCACTTGACGATGTCGCGCGGTTTTCTGATGAAATCTCCGCCATTCATGAGAGGCTCCGCGAGATTGACCGGGACGCGGCGGCAACCGCCGACGCACGGGAAAAAGCTAACCAACAATTGGAGCGAGTATCCCTGAACGATCCGGCGCCGTTAGAATCCGAGCTAGAGGCGGCGCGAACACGGCGGGACTGGGGATGGGTTTTAGTCAAACGCGTTTGGCTTGAGGGTGAAACTGACTCCGACGAGGTGACGGCGTATGTTAACGGCCTCACGCTCCCCGAAACCTATGAAGAGGCAGCGCGAACGGCGGATCAGATGGTTGACCGTATGCGCCGAGAAGCGGACAAGACAGCGGAACGAGCCCAGATCACGGCGGAAAACGCAAGGCTTGACCGCCGGATGGTGACGCTCGAGCGCGAACAGGAAATCTGGCAAAGAAAGCTTGACGAATACCACGCTCGCTGGAACACCACGTGGGATGTGGCCGGCATCGCGCCTGGGGACCCAAAGGATATGGAGCGTTTTCTCACCACGGTGCGCCAGCCCATCCTCGACGGGTTAAAGCAGCTCAATCACCTGCAGCACGAGTGCTCCCGCTTGGCCGAAAAGCGCGACGGATATCAGCGATCACTGGCGGACATGGGGCGCATGCTGAACGCCGGGTGGCCCCAAGACGCGGAGTTTTCCACCCTGAAGACATTGGCAGAGACCTGCCTGGCCGAGGCGGCGGAGGCTGCTGAACGCCAGCAGACCATTCTAGCCGGCGTCAAGGAGATTGACCGAAGGATACAGGCCGAAAAGTCCGCACTGGATCGGTCCGCCGCCGAAATCGGCCGCATCGAAGCCGAGTGGCAAAGCCTTAAGGCGGATTATCCCTCGCTCCCCGTTCGCCTTCAGGACACGGCACCATATCTAGACGCGGCAGACCAGCTTATCGAGCGCATGAACGAGGTGAGTCGGCGAGAAGCCGCTCTGGCACAGTCTGAGAGGGTGATTGAGGAATTTGAGGACAAAGTGCGAACTCTGGCATCGCGGCTGGCATATACCGCGGTCGATATAACCGATGTCGCGCCTTCTTGGGTTCGCGGTGTTAGAGAGCGGCTACGCCAGGCCATGCAGGCCGACCAACAGATTCGGCAGCTGTCACAGTGGGCCGATGAGTCTCGGGTAAAGCTCGACAGTATGCGTGCCGACCTCGATGCCCTTAAGTCCGACACTTTCGAGCTATACCGCAAATATGAGTGCCCCGATGATGATGCGTTGCTTGACCTCGCGGAAAAGTCCCGCACACGGCGGGCATTAGAGCAGCAGTACGCGGAGCAGGAAGCTCTGGTGAAAGATGTGGGAGACGGCCTGTCCCTCGAAGAACTTCAGGGCGAAATGGACCAGTGGCGCCGCGACATCGGTCTTGATGCGCTGGATCGACGACGGCAGATACTGGACGAGGAAATCAATGCCCTGGAAGAAGAGCATCAGAAAGCCATTGAAGAACTGGCCGGCGAGCGGGCGCAGTTTCGCCGGTGGGACGGGAGTGACACCACGGCCGCAATAGATGCCGGGGAGGCGGAGGCGCACTGGACCGACGTGGAGCGGGCATGGAACGAATATCTTCGAGTCGAGCTGGCGCGGCGGATTTTAGCTCGCGCGATTGAGGAATTCCGTGATAAAAATCAATCGACCGTGCTCGACCGGGCAACTGCGATATTTCGCCGGTTGACCTTAGATCGGTATCGGCGGATTGACGTGGGGTACGAGGGAACTGAGGCTTATCTGGAACTGGTCATGAACGATCGGGAGCGGCGCCGGGTCGATCAATTGAGCGACGGAACCTTAGACCAGCTGTTTTTGTCACTGCGTCTAGCATTTATCGCGCTACAGCATGAGAAGTCAGACCCCCTGCCCCTTATCATGGATGACATCATGGTCCACTTTGATGATCAGCGAACCGAGGCGACGTTCGAGGTATTGGCTGACATGGCCCGTCACACGCAAATTCTCTATTTCACGCATCATGATGCGGTAGCCGACATCGCCTCGCGAGCTGCGCACCAAATGGTGTCACTGCACGACATGGGCGACGTGGTGAGGGCTGTGGATGGCGGGTTCAATTTCTGAGGCCGCAGAACAAGCACGAGAACAGTAATCTGCTCTCTCGAAATAGAGACTCGTTACCATCACGCCGCGCACCCTCCAATGCGGGGTCGCCCCCATTGCAAGACATCTTCCACAGTGCTGACGCACGAGCCGTAAAGCAGGCATATAGTACGCGGGAGGTCCCAATAACTGGTAGATTGCATAATTTTTCAAATGGTCGATGGCGTGGCAATGCCGTATTGCGGAGGGGTCGTAAAAACGGCCTCCTCCATTCCAAGAGCTTACATGACGGCTGTCAAGGTGGCATGCAATGGAGGTTCGAGGGCAATATGCCGTGACCCATCGGGATCCCTGACAATTTGGAGCGATTCGAGGTGACGCACGATCTCATGGCCGGTGGGATGCGTGAGCATGCCACGGGAAGGTGACGGAATGGGAAGTCCCGAACGTCGCAAGCGACGTTCCACCAGACTATAGAGCAGGCACGCCAGCAGAATGACATACCCTAAAGCTTCAAGGCGTTCCACTTTTTTGAGAAACCAGCCATCCCCCACCAACAAGGGACCCTTCACGAAGTGAAAGTGGCGTTCGACACTCGTTTGGGATTTATATTCACGCAGTAATGCTAGGGAGGACAAGCGCTCCTCGGCAATGGTCGTAATTAGGACGAACGTTCTTCGTCGTTCGAGTTCCTTTTGTCTTCGGTCTTGGCGGACTGCGCCCACCACGATGTCTACTACCCAGACCACGGTCGTATCCCCTGGCTGCGGGACTTTCCGGGGACGCCCCCGTCGAGTATGTTGGATTTCCGATCGAACCGTAGCCGTTGCGAAACACCAAGCGCTCTGCCATCCCCTTTGCCACCGCGACCACGCTGTAGTCGCATCCTTTTCACAGGAAAATCGTTCCTGTCCCAAGGCTTTAGCGGATTCTTCCATTGCCGTCCGAGACTGACTGATCTCCCGATCGAGCGTGTGGGTGCGACGTCGATCTAAGGCGTTGGATCGATAGACTACCAACCGGTATTGTTGTTCCTCGATCGTTGCTTGGTGTTCGGAGGCCCAATACTGCGCCGCGTCGCGGCGCTGACCAAAGGTCGGCAATTTGGTCCAGGTGTCCTCCGCCCACGCCTGTTCCTTGACCCGGGTGACCACGCCGAAGTTTTCGGGACACCGGGAAACAAACGCGATCTTTTGCGCGGCCAACCAGGCCAGGTTCGGACCTGTCACCAGCGCCGCGTCCGCCACATAGATCAATTGAGCCAACTGGTCAGGAGCCATCGCCTCGACCAAGCGGTCGAGCCTCTCCCCGTTCAGCGTCTTGTCGGAACGCTGTCCCGACTCCACGGATCCAAACAACGGAACCCCTTCCCGATTGACAAACAAGGTGAGCCGCAGTGGCTTTAAGTCAGGGCGATGATCTTTCGAGTGGCCATGGGCTGGGTGCACAGAGGCCTTCTCACCCCCAGGGTACTCCCCGGCGAGAGAACAGGACGTGCTATGCCAATGGCTACTGTCCAACGTGATGCCCTCGCGAACATCTGCCTGAGCGGCAATGGCACTAAAGACGCGCGCGGGTTGCGCCCGCTCCAATGTTCAATTTCCAGCGGCACGCCGGTGGCTCCGCAGTAGACACAGGCACGGCCCCACTGTTCCAAGAGGTACTCCCGCACTTCGTAACCCAGCAATGTCCCCTGCTGGTACTCGACGCCCGTAATCTCCGGGTTCTGCAGCTTTTGCGTGTCGAACTTGACGTGTTCGACACTCAGATCGGTCATGGGCGCGAGTTTCCGGATTTTCGCTAAGGCATGCAGGGTCTGATCGACCCGGGCTTCCAAGCTCGGCGGCAGCCACCCTCCTTTCCGCTTCCGGTTCTGAAAGCGGGGTTTGCGATAGCCGGTCTTGCGAGACCGGCGCCCTCGCCGCAACGCCCGGCGGGCATCGAGCCGGGTTTTAATCCCCACTTTATGCGTAATCTCCCCCAAGAAAATGGCCTTGGGGCCATGAGCTCCATCGAGTACGATGGCAATCCCGGTTGTCTTGCTCCCGGGATCGAACTTGGCTCGTAGCGGCTGGAATCGCGATGCGTCGACCGTCCGATCCTTTAAGCGAATCGTGGACGGCGCCATCTTGTGTATGACGGCCCGGCCCCGTTCGAGCAATTGCCGCGCCCGCTTTTCAGAACACGGCATCAAGGGTTTCTTGTATTGGTCTAAGACGAACACCATAGTCGATGATCCTTCTTTCTGTCCCCTTACGGTCGTTCACTCCCGAAAGGGAGGGCTGGTGACGTCCCGCTTGCGCGGGATCTCTCCTCGCCAATGTTCCAACGGGTTGCATCGTCCCTCCGCACGGCTCGCGCTACCCCGAGCTGGCGTTTAGCGGAGGACCAGAGTCCCGGGACTTCGTGTGAAGCCCGGGAGAGAGCCTGGGTGACCGACGGTAGGAGGAAATCCCCGGATCATCCCAAAAGCAGGGGGCTGGAGAAGCACCCCAGGGTCTGCACCAAAGGAACGGAGTCCCGGCATAGGGACTAAGGCTGGTCAACCGATGGAGCTCCCGGTTCCCTCCCTTTCGGGAGTGAACGACCGCAAGCTCCGGCCTCCGTTCGTCCCCGCAAGGGGATCAGGCCGGGGTGGTTGACCCGGTTGAGCAGTCTGTAAACCTCATCATCATTGCGCTTGCCAACGAGCAAAACCTGCAATGCGTCCCCTTCCCCTTCCACCTCATACACAGCCCGATATTCCCCGCCGATATCTACACGGTGGTAAGGGTATCCTTTCAGTTGCTTGGAGTCGTGCGGATACGGCTCGGATAGGAGTCGGAAAATGGTTGTGACAACCTGGCGGAATTGCTTGGGCCGCAGCGTCTCCAAAAAATCGCGCGCCGCCTTACTCAGTAGGAGTTTCATTCATACGCTCCGCAATCCAGGATGCCGTTTCTTCCACACTCAAAAGCCCTTCAGATGCCGCCTTACGGGCCTGTTCGCCCCACCAAGCGTCCTCCAGCTCCTCGAACCGCTGAAAGTCCTCATAGGACAAGATAACCGCCACAGGACGCCCGCTTTTCTCCACCAATACCGGCTCTGATTTAATTCCCTCCACTTCGCCAAACTTGTGCCGAATCTCTGTCGCCGTTAATGTCTTCACGCTAAAACCTCCTTCATTATTCATTTTACTCACTTTGTTCAAAATGAATACTGTAGAATGTGTTTGCGCCCGAAACTATTTTGGGGACGGGTCGACCTGTCTTGTCTTACAGAAAGCCTGCGAGAATCCCGATCACCCTTTTAGGCGTCTTCTTTTGTCTTCTTCAGCTTCCTCGCCCACCGCCTCCATGGCACTATTCCCGCCCACACATCGGTCCCGACCGGCGCACCCCATTTCGTAAAACCCCTCGCTGCTGCCGCTTTGTTCTTATGGCACCGTCTCCCTCGGGGTCAAGAATCCGACCATCCGGTGTAATCCAGCTCTCTAAGGACTTGCGCGACCCGCGACATGGGAATCTGTTCCTGCTCCAGCCGGATGTTATACCCCAGCCGATTTTGCCGCAAATCTTCGTACAGCTGAGACTCCGCGTCCGTCAAACGAGTGGCCTCCCGACGGGCAGGTCGCTCTTCCACGCCCCAAAATTCCCGATATCTCAACAGGGTATCCCCGTCCATCAAGATTGATCGGGCGTGGGGCAGATACTGACGGAGCTCATCCAAAATAGCGAACCCGTGGGTATCGATGTCCCCCCAGTAAAAGATTGCTTTTCGCTTCAACCAGTCAGCCCCATCAAGCCTTTGAAGCCCATACCCGGCCCCGAATATGGCGATTGCCTCAGGAACCTTGGGGAAGGCTAAAAATTCGATTTCGTTTTCAACAATAAAGACGCGACTGATCGGAACATCCAGTCCTGCAAATTCTTCGGATCGCACCGTTAAATCGTGCAGGCCTTGAATATCCAGCAGTGGATTGAGAAATCGAAAGCGCACCATGACCGGCTTGGTTCTAAACCCATAGCGCCGTTCAAATCCGCCCGCACCCGCATATTGCGCGTCAACCGCCGCAAGCGGCAACACCATGTCCAAAAGGGTACTCAAAAGTCCACGACGGCGCTCGATGAATTTGGTGTCGACCCCGGGAACGTCCACTTGACGCAGGTAGAGATTGGAGCGGGGATGTTCCACGGCCCACGCCAACACCGCCAGTATTCTCGACCAATCCGAAGCCGCTTCGAGAACGATGAGTGGATGAGTCCGTGCCCACTCGCCCAAATAGGGAAAGGCGCCGGCGATTGCGCCGACCAACTCCTGCGCCCGGTTAACCTCGCTGGCCATGCCGAGGATGTCGACCGCGTCAGCCGGGATATCGAAGACCGCCGCCGTGGGCACGCGGTTTCGGCCCAGCGTGCGGTGCGTGAATTCACGCCATTCCAGACGGTAGCCTCGTCCGCTGCTATTTTTAGCCTCTCCTTGCAGAGCTGCAATCCAATCCCGAGCATCGGAAAAGTGGTCGAGCCATTCCCGGGACGTCGGCCCCTTAAGGGGAATGCGCATGGGGAAAAGAGCCGGGTCGTTGTCGGTCAAGACGGCCGTGAGAATGCGACCGCGATCCCATTCACGCCGAACCCGGTCCAACACCATTTGCGCTGAAGTCCATCGGTTCATGAGCGCCGTGCCTCAATCTCGGCGCGGTATTCCTCGATAGTGATGTTGCGCAGCTGAGAGTTTTGGCCGTTCTCGTTGTACACAAAGCCCACATTGGCCACATAGGGTTCGATGATGTGAATTTTTTGTAGCGGGGTCACGATGAGAAGCTGAAGTCCCAAGTGCTGGAACAATTCCAGCCCAAACTGGGCAGATTCGTCCGAACCGCGGCCAAAGGCCTCATCAATGACCACAAACCGAAAACTTCGTGCGCTGCCCGAGTCCAGTCCGAACTGGTAGGCGAGACTGGCCGCCAAAATAGTATAGGCCAGTTTCTCCTTTTGGCCGCCTGACTTCCCTCCTGAGTCCGTATAGTGCTCATGTTCCGCATCATCCTCGCGCCACCGCTCCGACGCCGAAAACACAAATTCGTTACGCACGTCCGTCACCTTGTCCGTCCACCGGCGGTCTACCTCGGAATATCCGGGGCGGCCTCGAAATCGCTCGACGATAGCCTTTACCTGTAAAAACTTAGCCTCCGAATACTGGTCGCCGCTCGACCCGGTCAGCGTACCCTCCACACACGCGCGAAGTTGGAGTTGAAACTCCTTAATCTCCCGATCCGGGCTGGGGTCCGCATGGAGTCGAATATAGCGGCCGGGATTGTAGTCCAAGCCTTTCAGTGACCGGTTGATTTGTTCCAGGCGCTCCCGCATTAAATCCCGCTGTCTCACAATCTGCGCCTGAAGCTGCACAATGCCGCGGATGGTATTTTCATTCAGGAGCTTTTTGAACCGGGCTTCAAACCGAGGCAGGTCGTCTCCGTCGATACGCTGCATCAGCGCGCGATACTCGCTCAACGCTTGAACCGAGGCGTCCATGTCCTGAGTGTCACGGGGAAACTCACTAGCAAACTGGCTCATCGCCTTGACGATGTCACCCGAAAGCTTGGTTTCCCGCCGCCCGTCCCGTTCCAGTTGGTCACGGAGCCACTTTTGCATGACCTGCTCCAATTCGAGGCACTCCTCGACCGTCTCCGCCTCTGGAAACTTCGCCTGATGCATCGCCCGTATCTTTTGAAACTGCTCCTCCCGCACCGTCGAGACCATGGCCTGGACAACTTCCATGGCGCGTTTGAGTTCTGCCTGGTCCCTGCCCTGCCGATCGCGATTGGCCCCCTTTTGAAGAACAAGCTGCGTTCGGTCTTTGTCAAGCCGTTCGATATCTTGGTGAACAAAATCAAGCCGCGCCTTCAGCGTACGAAGAATATCCGACCCACTCTCCAACATTTCGCGCTCCCGTGTTAGGGCTTCCAGATCCCGCGCCGTGGACCCCCAGTCGATCTCGCTGAAGTCCGAAAAACGCTCCAGATCGCGGATGGCCGACTGCCTTTCCGAGGCATGACGCACTTCCAACCGACATTGGCGAATCTTCTCGGCAATGACTCGAGCCTGTGCCTCCACTTGATCTCGCTCACGCTCGAGCGCCTTGAGTTTTCCGGCGTTGTCCCATCCAAGCACATATCGCTGCCGATCGTTCAGCCGATACCGATCATCCTTCTCGTGGCGGTCGCGCGCTCCTTTCACCTGCCCCGCCCGGGTCAGCGCAAATGGCTCCCGGCGGAAGTCCTCAAGCGTTTCGCAGCACACATAGTTGAAGCGGTGAGCCAATTCGTTCGCCAGCCAGGTCGTGTAAGGGGCATCCGGCTTGACGGTAAGTTTGGTTGGCACCGTCCTGGCTTTGCTTACCTGCGTCGTGAGCACCGCGCTCTCACGGACGCGGAAGTACACCAGCCGACCGGCGAGATGGGTTTGGTCCACCCAGGCGGCAACGCGGGGATAGAGATGGTCAGCGACCAGCAGCGAGAGTCCAAAACCGTGAAGCAGGCGCTCAATCGCTCCTTCCCATTCCCGTGCATCCTCACGGATTTGCAGAAGTTCGCCCACAAATGGAACCTCATTTTCACGGATGGAAAGTGTCGCGCATAGGCGCTCGCGGATGTCAATCTGCGCACCGGGTATGTTGTTGCGACGCTTTCGAAGCGACGCGATTTCCTTGGCAAGAGGATCAAGTTTCAGTCTTTCCACACGCTCGTCCCCATTAAGATTGGCGAGCTCGCGCTCAAGCTCGACCTGCTTCTCCGCCCAGATCTGGTTTTGCTCGCGAAATGTTCTTCGGTTAGCGAGAAACTCTTCGGCATCCAAGGGCGTCGCTAAGTCAAGCACCCGAGCCAGTCGGGAGTATTCCTCGAGCTTTTGCCGACGGCGCTTCTTTTCTGCGTCCTTGCGGGACAGTTCGACCTCAATCTCCTTGAGCCGAGCACCTCCATTGGCATCAATGTCCCGAGTTATCGCCTCCGCCTGAGACCGTTTGTCGCGAAGATGCTCGTCCACAGCCGAGAGGCGCTTTTCCAGATCATCCGCCTCCAGCGCCAGGTCTTCCAACCGTTTTTGCAATAGTTCCGCGCGGCGTTGAGCGATATAGGGGTGCAGTGCTTCTTGACTCGTACGCCACTCCCGGATCCGAGAGCGCACGGCGTCCAACCGGTCGCCGTCGGCCGTGATCGGCTTCAAAAGCTCGAGCTGTCGTTTGGCCTTTAATACGGCAGCGTGAGCCTGAGTTAAGTTCTCAAAATGCTCCACCAAGGCATCGATTCGGGTTTTCATGTCAAAGGGCTCAAGCATATGGGTGCGGACGAAGTCGGTCAAGTTGTCGACCGACTTCAACGAGACCGCTTGATTGAACAACTCCAGCGGCTGCCGGTGCTTGAGCCCGAAGTGTCGGAGAAAGACCACTTCGTATTCTTTAAAGCTATCCTTCACCACACAATCTGGCGAGGAAGCCAGGCGGCGCTTCAGATCGCTCAAGTTGCTGCCGAATCCTGAAAAATCACGCCCTATAGTGAGATCGCGCGTAGCCACCACATAAAAGCGATCCGGCTGCTCTTGGCCACTTTTCATCCAGAACACTTGAGCCAACGTAACTGACGATGCCATCATGTCGTGATAGAAATGGCCTAGAATTACGGTGTAGTGATTGGGACCACGGAGTGCCACGGGTTTTGCCGTGTAGCTGGACTCGCTGCGTTCAGATTTGTAATATCCCAGTATGTAGGACCGGAGCGAACGCTCCCTGGCGTGGGCCCCGGCTGCCTGATTGTACGCCAACTGCTTGGGTGCGACCAAGAGCGTGGTGATGGCGTCAACCAGGCTAGATTTCCCCGATCCGATATCGCCGGTCAAGAGCGCGTTGTCGCCACCAACCGGAAGTGTCCAAACCCGGCCGTCAAAAGTGCCCCAATTAAATACTTCCAGCCTGTCAAAACGGAATCCGGGTTTCCTCTCCACGTTGCCGAACGTTAGCTGCACCTCATCCATCGGTTTAGTTGCCATCGGCGTCCTCCCCAGCTTCTTCCACCATTCCACGCGCAGCCAAATACGAGGAAAGCTTGGCATCGAAGTCATGGAGCCACTCAGCGTCGACAAACGCTTTGATGGTGCGCCGCACCTCATAAAAGGGAGCATCGCCCGCCATGCGCCGGACAAATCCCATCTGCGCGATTTGAGCGAGAGCATGATCAAGCTGCTTGACCGTCAACACCTCGTTGAATCGGCGCGGCAAGAACACGCGCGTCATCTCGAAAATCTGATCGCGCGACAACACTAGCCGGGAGGCGCTATCCGCCGCGTCTGATTCCACCAGCCGTTTTCTCAAAAGAGCCAATATTAAACTCACCAGAAACGACAGAGGCCTGCGCGCCACTAGGCGCGGCAAAGCCTCATCCGGGTCGAGGGGTTCCACTGAAGTTAGCCAGGCATATCCTTCCGCCTCATCGAGCATCAATTGCAACCCAAGCACGTTAACATAGTCGTTGACGGCACTCTGAAGCTGGAGCAGCCGATGCCACAGCGATTCATTGGCGTCACGATAGACCACCCCTTTAAGCAAGGTGACAACCGCACGCGACAGGTCATTTAACTGCTCGGCGCCATCATCAGCGGCTGAAAATAATGTGGGGAACTGTGGCACGGCGCGGCGCTCCTTTCCCGTCAATCCATTCGACCGTGTCCCGGGCCTTCTCGTCGAAGGCGGCGGCAAACCGCTCGCTGTCCATCTGCCTATCACTGGCAATGGCAATATAGGCAACCAATTCGGCCAACCCCTGTTCGAGCGGATACTGATGCAAAAGTTCTGGCAGAGTCACTTGACTACGCAATATTAACGCCCTTTCGACCCGGGCTGTCAGAACTCCTTTGTCGACCACGACCTGATTAAATAGCGATTCGACGTCTAGCGTTGCCTCGCCGTCAATCACAGCTTCGCTGTTCACTACCGGCCGTAGCGCAGGCGAATACAAGGTGCGCTCCATAGGAAGATCGATATCTAAGAAGGGCAGATCGATCGCGGTGAATTCGCCCGCCGGAAAGTCTCCGTCGAGCACCACCGCATGTGCTTCGATATTCTTCAAAATTTCCACAATGCGACGATTTTCAAGCCACACTTCATCATCCAAAAACCGGCGCAGCTGCTCTGATAGCAAAGCCACGGTGCGCTGAGCGTGCTCACCGGCTTCCAGCCAGTCATGGTGGATCCGTTTGAGGCGAGGATCGGGGTTAAGCAAGCGGATTTCCTCCATTTGAAAAACCTTGGCCAACAACTGCGAAAGCTCCTCCTGCCGGTCGGACGTCATCAGAAACTCCCAGAACGCACGGAAAGTCTGCCCCTGGTCCGAGGACTCGATGGCGTCGCTCTCGCCAAACACCCGCTCCAATAGTTCGGCCTTGGTTCCCTCCCAGAGCGCAATCTGGCGCCGTGTCTCACGGTCTAGTTGGTGAAAGTTTTGCTCAACCTCGCGAAAATCAGCCAGGAGCTGACGTGCCGTATCACTCATCTGCTGAAATCGGTCCTGAAGCCGCGGGCCTTCCAACAACGACCAGTCCCCCGCTTGCGCCCGCGTGATTTCTTCCTCGATTTCCCGTTTACGTCGCTCGAGGTCCTGAATTCGCTCTTCAGGGTTATCGGCGCTGTCCCGGACCATTTGGCGAAGTAGTTCAAAGACCGTCATCAAACGGGATTCCGTGCCCACAAAGGTGCGGTGTTCCAAACTCTCAAGCCATCGAATGGCTTTTTCCGCGGCAGCGGTCAAATCGTAATGCGGCTCGTCATCGCCGGCAGAGTAGAATTTACGAAGCCAGCCGTGATTATCGTCCGCCCAGTCGTCAAGATATGACGCGGCAGGTTGAGGGAAAGCCTCGGATCCCAAAGACTCGCGAACTTCAAACAAGAGGTCCTCCAACTGTGAAATAAGTTCAGTCCGCGCCACTTCCCGCACGTTAGGAGCGACAAACACCCCGTAAAAGAAGCTTGCAGCGAGTGGAGCGTTGGCGGCCGTCAGAAGCTTCCAGCCGGGATGGTTGCTCCGAAGTCCCTCAAGTGTGAAATAGTCCATGTCCTCACGTCCTGCCGTCCATCTAGCTAGCTAGCTAGCTAGGGAGAATCCTACACAGTGACCAGGCGTACCGGTCACGGGCCCAGAAAACACGCATCCACAGTCTAGGGCGCATACTGTACACGTGTCGTTGTCCACATTATAGGGCCACGCCGCTTCCCTAGGTCAAGATTTCCGGGCAAACCCAGGCACTTAGTGAGAGCGAGTAGTTCTAAGTCATTGCTGAAACACTAATCGATTGTTGGCCACTCGATCCAGTTCTCGGCATCGGTCGGCACCGCCGAAGATGCAACCGCCACGACTGGCAGAGATTTCTTGGCGGGGTTTGAGCCTCGAGAGGCATTCTTCGAGCGGCCGTATGCTCATAGAGTGAGGTTGGAGCAACGTATCCGGTTAAAGACAAGACGTCAAACCAACAACAACTGCGGGGCTAAGGGTTTTTTGGCAAATCCTTTTCGCGTAAGGCTTCCTTGAAGAATCCTCCTCCTTCGAGCAGCGGATCGTTCAATGCATCGGCAGCCACCACTTTTCCCGGATTAAGAATGTTGTTCGTATCCCACAGCCGTTTGATGCCAATGAGAAGAGAGTAAGCCGCTCCCCGTTCCTGCCGCAGCGCAGAGATTTTCCCCATTCCGATGCCGTGTTCCCCCGAACATGTTCCCCCATGCGCGAGGGCATATTGCACAATCGCATCTTGGCACCGGCGGGCGCGTTCTAGATCGGATGGAAAATCGCCCAGGGGCAGCATGACATGAAAGTTGCCGTCGCCGGCATGGCCGACCATGGCGCCGCGAATCCCCCATTGGTTCAGCGTCGTCTGGGCATGGTCTAAGGCGCCCACAAGTTCAGTTAAAGGCACGGCCACATCCGTGCTCACGTGGCGGGACGTCCGGGCGTCGGCCATGATCGCCAACGCGGCGCGATGGCGAATGGACCAAAGTCTGTCGCGACCGCTCGCGTCCCACACGACCGCCCGGACGGTTCCGCCTATGGCCGCGATAATCTCTTGAGCCGTGTCTAAGTCCCCTTGAATTGCGGCTTGCTGCTGACCTGACAACTCCAGTAATAGCGTGGGCGAAGATGGGTATTGGGTATGCTCAATCCGATTAACCGCCTCAATTGCGTGCGAATCCATCAGTTCGATGCGAGTCGCCGTAGGTAACAAGGCGGTGAGTTCACCCGCCACCTCGCCAACTGCCGCAAGGTTAGGAAGCGTCGCATGAACGGCCACCACCTGGTCGGGCAATCCGTAAATCCGTAGCGTTAGCTCAGTAATCACTGCTAGTGTGCCTTCCGAACCGACCAATAGGCCGGTGAGGTCATACCCGGCCGAGGATTTAAGGGCCCGTCCGCCGGTGTGAATGATCGTGCCATTTGCCACTACGGCCTCCAAGCCAAGAACATGGCGCCGCATTGCGCCATAGCGCAAGGCTTCCGACCCGGCTGCATTCGTAGCCGCCATGCCCCCGAGGGACGCGTCCGCGCCCGGATCGACCGGAAAGAATAATCCATGTGGACCGAGGTTGCGATTCAATTCACCACGGGTCATGCCGACTTGCGCCCGAACGGTGAGGTCGTGAGGCTGTAAATCGATTAAGCGATTCATCCGTCCGAAATCGAGCGAAATTCCCCCGTGGATGGGAATGATGTGACCTTCCAGACTACTGCCCTGGCCAAACGGAACGACCGGGATTCGCTCAGCCGATGCCAAAGCCAGTATTCGGCTGACTTCTTCGGTGGTTTCGGGAAAGACGACCACGTCCGGCAGACATGGACGATGGTAAGAATAGTCGCGACTATGCTGAGCGCGGATGGAGGTGCCGGTGGAAACCCGGTCAGAGTCCATGATCTCTTTCAACGCTGCAACTAAATTCGTCATAGAGTTACCTCGCTTAAATGAGCGCAACCAACGTCTCGGGCGGACTCTGTTACCATCCCACCGGACAAGGCTCGACTACCACAAAGTTGCTGCGCTCAAAAGAACCAGCTGACGCTGGACCATTTGCCACATAACAGCTCAACAATCTGAAGATTTCTCGATAGTATACACTATATATAGCACGAGTTCCCGATGGACGGTGATATTGGTCACAATACATAAGCCAATGCCACAATGTGACTCTACATAAGGCGTTAAGCCCGCCCCGCCTACGTCATCAGACCATTGCCGCGCTGCTTGTTTTAGGCCAGCCAGACCGTGCCCTCGTGACCAGTGCCTACTGAGGTGCGGTGCCCGAAGATGCACCTTAAGGCGGCGCGGTAGAATATACCTTTCACGGGGAGTGGAACTCCGTGGTCCGCCCGCAACCCAAATCATAAAGGTTGTTTTCGCGTGCCGGCTAAGGGAGGGTAGCGAACCAGTTACATCCACATTTGGTAAGACATCCCGTTTAGCAAAACAGAGCCCGATTGACAAACCCGAGTTATGCACCAGTTCCCTCTAGTAACCGTGCATCGCGCACAATGCATTCCCCGCCATTGACCCGCAAGTATCTAGCATCAGGCAGTACAGGAATTACTGCTAATTTGGTTCCAATGATAGAGAGGACCCAACTTCTTAAAACCGATAGGGGCCAGCTAAGGCGAACGTCTGGAGGACCCATGCGAGCTCATCGTCACTTAGGGATACGGATTCTGTGCCTCCATCTTTCACAGGGCGGCTGCCAGTGACAATCACTGGGCCACATAGTATCTCCCAATCAGGACTAGGGTTGGTCCATGGATGATTGCCTAACGGGTATCGAACATTAGCCGGGCGTTCCGCGGTCGGTCCCCCATCGACAAATGTGACCTCTACGCCATACACATACCCCTTGATGCCACTCAATTCACCGAAGGCCAACCTTTCAGCCTTCCATCGTAGGATTCGCTCCCACTCAATTGGCTGTTTCAGAAAAACAACGCGCCGCTCTTGGCCCGGTTCAATGGCCACCGCCCGCACCGAATCGGTCACACACAACACCTCCTCCGTTTTTGTATCCATCCCAACGTCATCCGCCTTGCGACCTCTCGTGGGCACGCTCATCCAGTACAGTTTGGACCGCTCCTCCTCGGCGGGTGCGCGTATGGCAAGGCATTAGACCACTGGGTCAAACGTGTCTAGAGGCCGCCCGCGCTATGTGATACTATCTCTTCGATATCGCCGGTATCCGCCTGCCCATGCCTCCCAACAGATTCGTTGGGAAAACATTTCACACGTGCCAGGTCTAATTCCTGTGCCAATCCCTCTGCATGCGGAAAAGTTATTTTACCGCGCCGACTAAGCCTGAAACGGACCATGACCTGTGAGTGGCGCAGACCGGAGAAGTAATACGCATATATCCCAACATCTGTAATTGGAACAAGAAGGAACCACCCCATCATGGGGGCAGTTCCTTCTTCGTTCTCGGTGGTTAGCTCCCCAGCTGATATACCGTGACTTGCTGAACCCCGAAGTCGCTTACCACCTGCTCGCTGGCGTTGATGAAGATGTCGACGCGGTCTCCTTTGATAGCGCCGCCGGTGTCCATGGCTTTCCCGAGAAATCCTTTGGCCGGGAGATAGTTGTCATGGTATCCGGTTACGTACACTACCGACCCCAGCGGAATGACTCGAGGATCCACGGCAACCATACCGTTCTCAAGCGGTTTGCCAAAAGCGTCCACCGGGCCATACGGATAGTTGTCCACCAAGGTCGGTGCGTACGATGTCGCCACCATATGAAACGCTTTAAGCACCGGCCGCCCGTCAATAGTTTTCACCGATGGCGTGAATTGACCCTTGATCCCAGCCGACGCGTTGGGGAGGCTAGGCTCCGGGGTGGGCGGCCCACCAGTTGGGAAGGTTGCCGGAAGGACGGGACCGGACTGTATGCTGCCGGATCCCGTCGTCGGCGTGGTGGATTGGGTGGTTGTCGGCATGGTGGTCTTGCGATGATTCACACGCATCGGTGCCACGAGCCCGAACGCTGCCAGGATGTCCTGCCACACGGCTGGTGACGTTATGCCGGTTGGGGCGAAGCCGTTTTTTACCTCAAACCGCTTTAAGGCAGCCACGGTTCCCCCACCAAAGTAGCCGGTCATCGGGCCAGGCTTGTACCCCAAAAGAGCAAGATCCGCCTGTAAGGTCATGACCCAATGCCCGGTAGACCCCGCATGCAGCACTTGCCGCATGGCCGGATGGATAGCCTCTAAGGCTTTGGGGTTTGCGGACGTGTGCTTTAACGCCGGCATCAAGCCAAACCCCGCCAGGATATCCTGCCATACGGCTGGCGAGGTGATGCCGGTGGGCGGAAACCCGTGCTTGATTTGAAAAGCTTTTAAGCCGGCCTGGGTTTTCGGCCCAAAGATTCCATCCACCGGACCTACCTCTTGTGAGTAGCCCAACAGCGCGAGGTCCGCTTGCAGGGTCATGACCCAGTGTCCGGTCGACCCCGGCCCCAACACTTGGCGCATCGCGGGATGATGGGTTTCTAGAGTCAGGGTGCTAGGGACGCTGGCGGCCAAGGCGTTGGTTCCGACCAAAAGTAACACCCCAGAGAGCCCGGCGGATAAGGCCAGCCCCTTGGCTAATATGTGCATTCGATAACCCCTCTCACAAAATAGTGCCTCCGGGGTTAGCTGACGGGTTCGGGCGAGAGGAGCCCTACAGTGACGATTCACCCCTCCAATGGTTCCCCCGGTTGTCAACGCATGACAATTCGGCCTGGTTATGGTAGAGGAGGTCGAACACATTGTCAGATCCCGCTTTCTGTCCTCATCGGCCGCGTCAGGAACCTGGACAGGACCATTGAGCGGGTTAAGCTCAACGGGCCAAATTCCTACCCAATCCCACATATCGCCAAAACGACGATTTTCGCACTACGCTTCTTGCCTCACGTTGGCCTATCCACATGCGGCTAATCTTACCCCTATTGAATGACAGCCGCCAAATTATGTCATCGTCATCACGCACTGCCTGGAGACTATCGCCCGAAGAAAAATTTCGACCGGTGCAATTCAGTGCGAGAAAGCACGCTACGGTGCGAGCCCGTCGTGCGATGGAAACAGAGGTGCGTCGACTGCTGTCCCCGGCTTCCCAGGTGCTTTTTCGCACCTCCTCGAGCAAGAGGTTAAGACACAAGAAGTGCATGATGCAGGAGCGCAGCTTACGCCCGCCACTCCAACAATAATCATCGTGAACATTCATGACACAGAATTCTCCGTGGCAACCAAACTTTGTCTTCATACTCCAAATAATCCGACGGCTATAGTGGCAACTGGCGTCTTCTATTGCGGATTAGTGGCACTCCCAAGCCATCCCCATATGGTGTCTGCATTCGTTGTAGCTTGAAAAGATATGCCTATCCTCGTATATTGGTTCTATTAGTTGTGTGAATTGAATGAATGAGAGGTCTTTCATCATGCGAATATATTCGGCCACCATGGTTACCGCTCTGCTGGTAGCTGGCATTGGGTCCGTACCGGTCTTCGCGAGTACGTCCTCGGCGCTCCAGTTCGTGCAGCTAGGGAACTCCCATCGGTTGTACCTGCAATGGCATGGAGCGTTACATTGGATTCCATCCGGAGACCTATTTTTAGCGTTGGGTGGCCGTGCCTATCGGGTGCATCACGACCAGCGGCCTCTCGTGCCCATTACCTGGCCAGTGGACATTATCCGTCAGCGAAGACACAATCAAATCTATCGCGTCACAAGCAACATGTTACAGCCAATTTCGTCCCTGATACAGCTGCGCCGTCTCGGATTTCGGCCGGATCAAATCGTTCCGGTGAATCGACTGCCCTTTCCTGTAGCCTCCGCCCCAGGCGGCAACATTCCATCTCCGCCGATGACGAGCCAGACCATGAAGATTGCCATTCCATCGGCAACACCCACAATGAGATCCGTGGTCGTCGCAGGCAGTATCCATATGGCCACGACCTCGCTTACGGCGGGACAATCGCACATGGCCACACTGCCTGACGTTCCATCGTCTCAGTTCACGTTTTGGTTCTTGTCTTCAGGTTCTCAAGTCTATCCGCTACTCTCGGGCGACACCGCTTCTACGACGCTCACTATTCCAACCACAGTCTCATCCGGGGCCTACACCCTGGTGGCCTCGGTGGGGACCACGACTGGCTACCGTTACTATGGGCTGCCGGTTCACGTGTCGGGTAACGCAACGGCCATCACCGGTGTCGCCGGGATGGTTCGGCCGGCGACCGTCTATCAACACTATGACATGCTGCGCGCCTTTCAGGCCGGTGACCAAGGGCAGGGTCAGACGATTGCCCTGTGGGAGAACTCGGACGTAAAGTGGGCTGATATCGCGGCATTCGATCAGATGTTTGGGCTACCAGCCCCCCACGTGCTGCAATTTACGATGGCGAAGAACCCTGGAATTACGAGCGATCAAGCCGAGGCTACCCTGGATATTGAATGGGCCCATGCGATGGCCCCGCGAGCGACTATCGATGTGTTGATAGGTTCCGGTACGCCGGATAGCTTTAATCATGCGATGCAAGACGCGGAGCGCCTGGGAGCTACGGCTTTTTCGTTATCTTATGGAGGGAGCACCGCGTGGAATGGTCTCGGTTACCTGGGAGCTCCGACGGACAATCTGGAAATCGAAACGGCCGCCAAAGCGGGGCTTGGTATCTTTGTCGCCGCCGGAGACCATGGAAAGATTGTGCCATCATCCATGAGCGAGCAAGAGGGCACGTGGCCCGCCAGTAATGAATATACCGTCGCGGTGGGCGGCACGATGCTCGTCAATGGCCATGACGTGTACTGGAATTCTGGCACAGAATTAGGTCAACTTTGGGCAGGTGCCTATGGGTACACGCATTTTCCGATGGCGAAATGGCAGGCGGACGAATGGGTGCGGCTGGGCTTATTAAAATCTGAAGCCGACGCCCTCATTCCGGGTTTGGTTCACCGATGGGTGCCCGATGTGAGTTTCTTGGCGAATAACGTGCCCATTATGATGAACGGCGTCATATTTGATATAGGGGGAACTAGTCTCGCCGCTCCCTGTTGGGCGTCGGTCTGGGCCCTGACGCAGCAACATTACCAGGCCCTTTACGGCGTTCGTCTGACAAACCCGCCGGCTCCATCGGTCCTGTATGCGGTGGCTAACGACCCCGGCCTGCCCCCAGCCTACTTGGATCAAAGCGTGGGCGCGGTGGCGCCGTTTTATGCTCGGATGGGATTTGGGCCGCCTGATGTGTACAACTTCATCACTGATGTCTCAGCACTGTACTAGCTAGTACACAATGGCGTACAAGGGTTTCCGGGTGCGGTTCCGGCAGATTAGTGACTACAACCAGGATTGCATCGCCTGCACGACGGATTGCACCGCGGCATCGGCCAAGACGGCCTCACAGTCGAGCGCGGCGACGTAGCTCCGTTGCAGAGGCGATGGTTCGGTGAGCGTGAGGCGGGTTTGGCCTGTGGACTGAATGCGTAGGCGATTGATCTGGCTAGAGGCTAGCTCCCGCAATACCGTGGTCGGGGATTCGGATCGGTGATGCTGCCGGAGTCGCTCTTCCAGGGCATTGTACAGCCGTAGGCGAGCACGCACGTCATGACGTGCGCCCGAATGCGTTCACTCCGACTGACAAATAGGGGGCGTAAGGCGAGCGGGGATTTGATCTCGTGAAAGGCTTCTTCCACGCGATTTTTGCGCCGATACCAGCCAATAATCGCCGCAGACGACAGGAGGGTGTCGGGCGCATTAGTCTGAAGACAGGTGACCCCAAACACGCGCTGGGCCGCCCGTCGGGCGGCGTCATCGAGGGTCAGTGTAATCTGCCACGACTTGACGGCGGTGCGGCCCTGGGTTGCCTCTGAGGGTATGGCGAACGGTGTCAGGGTGTAGTGAATAATGCCCGTTAAATGTTTACGATGGAGCAGATCGTCGAGCGCCCGGCGCAATGGTCCGTCCTGACGGTGGCGGCGCGCCGTAGCCAGGTCCGCATTTTTCTGTGCGACCCACGCTTCAACTGCGGCAATTGCCTGTGCCTGCACTGCCACTTCGAGCCGCCACCGAGCATAGTCAAACGCGAAGAACCAGCGATAGCCGGATTCGGCTGCTTCGCGATACCACAGCGTGGCCCCCGCATCGTAGGGCACCCATCTCCGCGCCATGAGCACCGCCTGCCAGTCATCGGCGGGAATGGTCTCTGACCAGCGGTCCCAAAGGGGGACGGACGCCAGGGCATCCGGATCGACCGCCGAGAGGTAGACATGCCCGGCGACCTCAATGGCCGCCAAATTGGCGGCCGACACCATGCCCCGATCAAAGACGAGGATGCAGGCACCCAACTGAGGCGCGCTTGCAGACGTGCGACCACTGTTTGCACCGTCGTCACGTCGGGGGTATTCCCAGGCCAGACCTGCCAATACACAGGATCCGCTGCCGCGGTGATGACCAACCCAATCACAATTGGGGTGCGATCGGGCCGATGATCACGGGACGTGCTGGAGGTTCCGTCCACGTACGTGGACGTCAAATCGTAGAAAAATAGGGGGGCGCGTTCCGATGGAGCAGCAGGCAAGTGGGCCACGAGCCACTGTTGGACCGCCTCTTCCCGGGCGGCCATGCGATCCAGTACCCGGTACACGGCATAAGGATCCATCGTGTGGGGATTCACGCCGTGATAGGCCGGGAGCGCCGTGCTGGCCACCCACGGGTGCAAATGGATTTTGGCTTGCGGGTCGACTAAGCGATTGAGCACGAGCGCCTCCACCCAGAACGCATCCGCGCCCCAAAATTGGGACCAATCGCTGACTCCGCCGAAATCGCCGTGGGGCAATGCTTTGGTGCGATATGATTAGTGACTACATTCTGATGACCGAGCCCCGAAAATCGCACCATCACTGCGTTTGGCGATAAATGGTGCCAAATGTGGGTTATAGGCGAAGACTAACGAATGTGTGGTGACAAGGCTTTCCACGTCCGACCGCTATTGGTCGTCCGATAAATGCCGGCATTTCCGACAATCCACCCGTCTACATTCGGCAGGAACGAAAGTGATGTGACTTTTTCGAGAGGCAGGTGGGTCACCCGCCGACATGTCTCATCGCGGAAACTCCACAGCCAAATCTCTGTACCTTGCGAATCCGCGACAAACATGAGTACTCCCTGTGATTGAGGCCATAGGAACACCCCGCCCAACGTGCTCGATTGGGGAATGTCCTGATTCCATGGGATCCGAGTCCATTGAGCCCCGCCATCGGTCGTATGTTCCAGGAACCATTGCTGTTTATTAGTATGGTTATTATAGAGGGCCAGCCATAACCATTCGTTCCCCAATCCTTGAGTGGCCTGAGCTCCTTCGTCAACGGAATCATACGCCGAGCCATGCGGCAGCGGCAACGTACGTGATGTCCACGAAAGGCCGCTATTGGTCGTGGTCAACACCCACGCCCGCCCCCCAATCACGGTATTGATAGTCGCCAGGCCCCATCCACTCGGGCTCAAGGACAGGCTGCAGATATCGCCCACCGCCGTGGTCGGAGATGGCCCAAGGTAAGTGGCCGAATTTTTCTTCGTGTTCTGGAGAAGATGCCAATGGAGTCCGCCGTCGGTGGTGGCCAATACCGCATCCAAGCTCGACCCTGCATTACCGGAGCCGCTTAAAATCAGTAAGCCATTCTCCGCGCTCCTCAACCGTAACATCAAACTCCCGGGCCCTTGTGGGAGCATCCTCTCGCACCCCTCAGTGCGTACCCATCGGTCCCTTCAGAATCCTAGCTTTGCTTGCGAGTAAACTCAACAGGAAAACGGAGAACCTTCCACCACTAACCGGCTTAACAGCGCGGGATTGCTTGCTGCGCATTCGCCCCCAGAGTTCATCGGGAATGTCGCAAATTAACAGCCCCGGAACTGAAGTTTGGCAACTACCGCTTCCGAACGACCCCATCATCGATGGGGTGCCAAGCACCCAGACGAACCTTCCGCGGTACCTCAGCCAAGAACCGGGGTAATCGATTCATCCGACCACGACTCGATCTGTAGCAAGTTCTCGTGCGGACCGCCGCTGCGACATCGCAGAAAGCCACGGGTTCACAATTCGAGGTAGGGGAGCGATTTCCCTCGCAGCAGATACGCCCCGTACTAAAGAGCCAAAGCAATCCTGGGAGTGTACCGTAAGCCGTTTGCCCGTGCCGGTCGGAAATGCACGGGAAGCGTCATGACCCCGAGAAAGTCTACTCGACCGTTGTTCGTGGAGAGACTGGTCATTCCAGCTTCTCGATCATAGTGCGAAAGGTCGCCTCATTATCCGCCGCGTGATCCAAGGCGTCGGCAAAAGTCGCGTCGTTGGCAACTAATAGCGTTTGGCACAATCCCATCAGGCTCGCTTTAGTCGTCAAAGTTTTGGCTAACTCGGGGTGGTACGGGTTTAGAAAAAGAGCATGATCCAGGGCTCGACGAGCGGCCAAGGGTAGCGAGAATCCGATGAGGAATTCGCGCCCTGCCGCTGACATCTGATCCTCACGATATCGCTGGGCCACGCGATGCAAGGCCTCGGCCCCAATGGCTACGCCAGCCTGCTGTACTAGGGTTTCCGCGTCGCTATAGACCACGCGAAACACTCTGATCGCCCGATCAACGAGGTCATGCGGAGAGGGGTGTTCCATTTGTTTGGGTTGCCGCCATGAACGATAGTATCCCCGCTTATACTCAATATCGGGCGCCTCCCACGCTCGTCGAAGATCCTCGACACCCATGCGGATGCAGGGAAATCCCCACGGATCATGGAGGACAATCTGATCGACTTCCGCCGCGTACGCCAGAGTATAGTGATCCGCGCCCTGCTCGCCGCGGGTGTACGGATTATACGGCAAGAGTCCCAACGACAGGGGCCCCAGGATGACCGGACCCTCGCTCAACGCGGCGACCAGTCCCGGTATCGGATCGGGGTCAGGTGTCAATTGGGCGGTTTCTTGTATGGCGTAACCCAACGCCTCGAACGCCCGAGTGATACCCACATCGGGGGTGGATAAGCTAAAGAGAAGGGCATCGCTCGCCTCAAGCCACGCGGCTCCGACGCCCATCCCGCTTAACACCTCGATGGTGCCTGGGAGTACCGTGTGGCCTGCGGAGGCCAACAACATAGCAGCCGAGTTAGCGTAGCAATATTCGGATTTCCCTATGTAGACGGGAAGATTCATTCAGACTTCTCCTTTCGTATAACGCGGTCGGGAGACCCCAACGTATACGAACATCGTACCCTTTTAAGACAACATGGACCTGTCGTTCCGTGCTTTCATTGGCTCGACTCGCCACTGAGCCCAAACGTGTGCCGCGCTAACGCCGCCCATCCGATGTCGGCATGCCATATCGGCCTCGGTCTCCGCTTATCCCCTGCTGCCCGATTAGTCCCGGCATGGCCAGAGACCGAATTATGCTAAATAGCTGTCCGGCCGCAATGCGGCAGATTCCTTGCTGCGCATACGCCTCCGAGTGCAGCTCATTCGTACACCATATTGTTGCCACGCACAAGGTTGGGCCCAGTCCCGCCATGGCTCCATTGAGGCAACCGGATCCGGCGCGTTAGAACGCGTCCGACCTCATGTCAGAGAGGATTTTCTTGGGCTCACGGAGGATCGGGGGGACATCCTCTTGCACCGTGTCCCAGACAATGTCGGGGTCGACATGGCCATAGTCGTGAGCCACGCGGTGCAGCCAGTAACCATGATGTGCTAGCCGGTGTAAGTCCGGCCGCACGGACTGCCCGTCCGAGCGCGTAGTGAATCGGACGTTCAGCGTGGGTGCCCCGCTGGGCGCAAGCTCCGAGGATCATGCCTCCGCCGCCTGCGGGTGGGACCCATCAGGGGAGGCTAACGAGTGACCGGGCCGTAGCATCAAGCGAATGCTGCCGTGTCGAAATTCCGTCCCCGGCAGAAATGGGTGCCGGGATGTACAGGAGGCCGAGCCTGGGCGACCTGGGCGAAGGCTGGTAGCTTTGGGGAAGAGACGGGCACACGCACCACTATCACTGCGTTTGGCAATAAATGGTGCCAAATGCGGGTTATAGTCAATGAATTGGCGAATGCGCCCTTCGAGCGCTGCGACCGAGGCAGAACTGGCCCCTTTTATTGAGAGTCCAGCGGACGAGGATACTAAACCAGCACTCGATCGGGTTTAACCAGGAACAGTTCTTGGGGGTATAGAGAAAACAGATGGAATGGCTTTCCATCTCTCAGAACTTTTTCGACCTATACACGTTAACTTATGAAAGTGTGAAGGCCGCTGGCGGGGTGGCGCCGTAATCGCCGGGTGTCCTAAGCATTCGATTGCGGTTGCGATGACTGTCAATGATGGTTGCCAGCCCGATGCTGCTGTCACAGGACCCACTCATCTCCTGATGCTTTTGGCGCTGGGCCACGAGGATTTCGTTGGCCTTTTGTGCAAGGTTGCTGGAATCGCGTCAACCTAACGCGTCGCGCAGGGCGTAACAGGGAATATGGGTGCGATTGCGAGCGAAATAGCCGATCAGTTGCACGAGCCTGTCTTCCGATTAGTCCGTTGACAAAAAACTCGAGGGCCGTCGTAGAAAGAAAAAGGTTTAAAGGGGCCTTCCGATGGATAACCATCCGGCCGTGTTCCCATAGCATCCCCGCGCTTCTCGCTATGAGGCATCGGGGGTTTTTGATGTCGACCCGAAACGAATACCTGACGATGTTTCTCCGCACCACGCTCGCTATGCCAAATGAGCTTTTAACGGAGAATCTGAGGGCCGGGATGATGAACGGGGGAGTATTGACGGGTCTGAACCGGCCGAAGGCAGCCGCTCGACTTCCCAAGCCTCCCTTGCAAAGCTGTTGTTCGCGCCGGCGGCTAAGGCTACCCATGGAACGGAGGCTTCCCTCAAGCCCCGCCCTTCAGAGCGGCGTGGTTGACTGTGAGTTTTAAAGTATCCGCTTGAGCACCCGGATGACCCGCCAACGAGGGGTTTTTGGCAGCGAGTTCTTGGTTTAAAGGCACAAACACGTTAACCCAAAGGTCCGGTGGCCCAGGAAACTGCATACGAACAATGGTGAGTTTAATGGCACCCGTCTCATCACGAAAAGTTAATGGTAATAATGGTGCAGCATCTGAAACCGGATCACAGGCTTCCCACATGCGGCGAAAATCCGGCAACCGGCGCAACCGTGTCATGACCTCCCGACTGGAGGGCAACTGCCAAACCGCTTTGCAATCATGGCGAAACTGCCGTAGTGCCGTCTCTGCCCATGGTGCCCAGGGAACAATGTGGCTGCGATAGTCGGGATCAAACACGAATTCCATTAATGAGGTCGAATAGAGCACGATCTGGTTCGGCGACACGCCGAAAAGTTGTTCAGCCGCTTGATTCCAACCGTGCAACCGCCATAGATTGTCATGAATATAAGCGGGATAGCTAATCGAGTATATGGCACTCAACGCGGCTTGCCTTAGCTCTTCGCGGTCTGTGGCGGACTCCTCCTTTTCGCTATAGTCGCCCGCCAATTCAAGAAATTCGCGACGATTTGTCCCCCGCAGCCCTAACGCATTAGCAAGCCCCAGCGCAATACGGTAAGACGGTTTAGAACGTAATCCACCCTCCAACTGGGCAATGTACTGCCGAGTACACCCAGCCAGTTCCGCCAGCGCCTGTTGTGAAAGACGTCTTTCCTGGCGGGATCGAGACAAATAATTTGACAATAATCTTGGTTCCATAGCGATTGATACTCTCATAAGAGCCAAAGCTACGACATTTAACGTCCAGACCAACCATTACGCCCGTCAACTCCATAGTATACATTTCTTTCATTGTTTTCAATCCAATGGCAACTAGTTGCGTTCTAATTATTGCACTGATTCCAGTACATTTATCTCATGGGGAGGGGGCGCCGATGAATATAACCATTGTCTTGCCGCCTTCAGCACGCTTAGCCGAACAGTCCGGCCTTATTCGACAGGTGTTTGCGGGGCACACGATACAAGTTGTCACAACCTCGGCCGAACAGGCCAAGGCCTTGGAGTCCACCGACATTTTGGTCTCGACGGCGTTTGTCCCTGTAACGCGTTCGGACATTTTATCGGCACCTCGACTGAAATTTATTCAGGTGGCCGGAGTCGGAGTCGACCATGTGGATCTGGATGCCGCTCAGGATCAAGGCGTTTTGGTGGCCGCAGTCGCAGGTGCTAACGCGGAAAGTGTGGCCGAACACGTAGTGATGTCGGCACTCGCCTTGCTTCGGCCATTAGTATCGTCTCATGTGAGCCTCACGGAGGGAAAGTGGGAACTGCCCGCCTGGATGGCTAGGGCCGAGGATATGGCAGGGAAGACCTTTGGTATTTACGGCATGGGCCGCATCGGCCAGGAACTGGCTAAACGCCTTTTAGCTTTTCACGTCACCCTCTTGTATCATGACCAACACCCGCTTAGCCAGGACAAGGAACGTCTGTGGGGCCTCACTCTCGTGTCCAAAGAGACTCTTCTAAAAGCCAGCGATATCGTGTCGCTCCATCTTCCTCTTACGCGGGATCTTTACCACACCATCGGTAGCCAGGAATTTTCCGCAATGAAGGACGGCAGCATTCTAATCAATACAGCCCGTTCTGAACTGATCGACCGCGATGCCTTACTTGTTGCACTGCGCACCAAACTTCGCGGGGCGGCATTGGATGTCCTCGATCCCGAACCTCCCCTGCCCGATGATCCGCTGCTAAAGCTTCCTAACGTGCTCTTAACGCCTCATGGTGCCGGGGTCACCATTCAAGCCCAGAACCGTATTGCCGAAAGCGCCATCCAAAATGTCCTCCGTTTTCTTGATAACCGACCCGTCGACCACCTGTTCCTGGGGGAATCGTCATGAACGTTCGGGAAGCCATCAAGGAATGGTTCGACTATCACCGCATACAGGTCGTTTTTGGAAATCCCGGGTCGACAGAAATTCCTTTCTTGGTGGACTGGCCCAAAAATGTATCTTATGTGCTCGGCTTGCAGGAAAGCCAAGTGGTGGCGATGGCCGACGGCTACGCTCAAGCGTCAGGCCTTCCGGCTGTAGTGAACCTTCATTCGCAGGCAGGATTAGGGCATGCCATGGGAGCATTGATGACGGCCAAGAGAAACCGCACGCCGCTGGTGGTCACCGTGGGCCAGGAAGACACCCGTCATCATATCTTAGACCCTTTATTGTATGGAAACTTAACCGATTGGGCGTCTTCCGTAGCGCAGTGGAGCTATCAGCCGACGTCATCGGAGGACGTCGTGCCCGCCTTGGAACGGGCTTATCATGAGGCCAGGCGCCCTCCCGGCGGACCTGCCGCGGTGGTTTTGCCCATGAACTATCTCAATGGTTCGGCCTCTTGGAGCCCCAGACGGGAGGTGCAGTACCAGTCCGTGCCCGCTGGATTGGAGTCGTTGACTGCCGTACTCAAGGCGGCCAAATCTCCCGCTTTAGTGATCGGCGACGAAGTTGATCGGGAAGGAGCTTGGCAAGAGGCGACGCGGATGGCAGAAGCGTTAGGCTGCCCAGTATATGGGGCGCCCTTGTCCATGCGTATCGGCTTTCCCAATCGCCATCCGCTGTTTCACGGTTTTCTCTCCCCTGCCATGAGTGCGATTATTCAAAGCTTGTCCGCTTACGATGTCGTGCTGGTTATGGGGGCACCCGCATTCCTTATCTACCCTCACATCGCCGGCTCGCGCGAGTGGGGACAAACCCAGGTCTATCACGTCTCTTCGAATCCCGAATACCTGGCCCGTTCAATAGCACATCACGGTTATTACGGTTCGGTCCGCCTGGCCATGCAGGAGTTGCTCAGAGATTTTGCTGTCAAAGCACCGAAGACAGAGATAACCGACATTTCGGAAGCCGAGCAAAAGTCCTCCGCGGCTCGTGAGCGCTCCCACCTGGGCCCGGAGTTTGTGCTGTATGCCTTAGAACACAGTATGCCAAACGACACCATCGTGGTGGACGAATCGGTCTCTCACAGCCTCATGCTACGAAAATTCTTAAACTTCACCCGCCCGGAAAGCTATTTTACCGCGTCCAATGGCGCTTTAGGTTGGGGATTGGCCGCCGCTGCCGGGATCCAGTTAGCTCGGCCCGACAGGCACGTGCTTGCGGTCGTAGGCGACGGCGCCTCACTTTACGGTATTCAGTCGCTATGGACAATGGTGGAATACAACTTGCCCGTGGTCATCGTTATTCTCAACAATCACGGCTATAACATCCTTAAAAGTCTTACCCAAGGTTTATACCCCGGGCACTTAGATACAACCCCGGGACTTAATGTGCATCACGTGGACTTTACACGCGTTGCCGAGGGCTTTGGTCTCGCGGCGCACCAGGTCGATAAGCCCGGCGACTTGGAGGCCGCACTGGCTACCGCCTGGTCTTCGGCCAAGCCGTATTTGCTGGATGTTCATGTCGATCCTCAGATTCCCACGTTGCTATAGTTCTTAACTATTGGTGTCACAGAAGGCCTGTATGGAACGACTCAAGTTTTGCCGAAAAACAGTCAAACGAAGGGAAGACGGACCATGCCAACATATCAGAGTGCTGAAGAGTTCATCGATGTTCTCACCGAAGTTTCGGAGCGGGTGAAGCGTTCCGATGTCGCAAAAAGTCTACGAGACGCTAACCTCGTGGTGACGTTTGTTTACCATCATCCCGATTTTGTTGTGCTGATGGATGGCCGCACGCCGACCGAGGACGATAGTTATATGTCCATGACGTTTCATCAAGATACTCCTGCGGCCGATGTCAGTTTCGAATCATCCGCCGACGTCGGCCACCAGTTTTGGTCCGGCCATTTAGACGTGCCCAACGCCTTGGCCAGAGGACAGGTGAAAGCCAAGGGAGCCATCACCAAGGCCTTAAAATTGATCCCCTTGCTTCCGCCGTTGTATGAGACATACAACCAAGTCCGCCACAGTAAAGGTCTAGACTGAGCCCAAAACAGAAAGCCGTCCTAACCGATCGAGATCGGACACCTTCTGCACGAAAGCTTCTGTATCGTCGATGCGGTTATTTGGCTTAAGAAGGGATGGAAAATGATGCGTGCTGCTGTTCTCGTGGATGCCAATGAAGATCTTCAGGTAGTCGAGGTCACATTGGACCCTCCGGGCCCCCGCGAAGTGCTGGTTCAAATGGCTGCGGCCGGTGTGTGCCATAGCGACTGGCATGTGATGCAAGGGGATTTGCCGGTACCACTGCCGGCGATTTTAGGCCATGAAGGAGCGGGCGTTGTTCAAGCTGTTGGCGAGGAGGTTAGCCGAGTAAAGCCGGGCGATCATGTGGTGCTGTCGTGGATCCCAAGTTGCGGACAATGTTTTTATTGCTTGAAGGGACGCCCCGACATGTGCGAACAGGCCTTTACCGTTCAACTGTCGGGGACCTTGCCGGGTAATGCCGTCCGCTTGCATTGGGACCATGGGGCTCTTCATCATTATTTGGGAACGTCGTGTTTCGCCGAGCTAACCGTCGTCCCCGAAACTGGCGTGGTTGTTATCGACCCGACCATCCCGTTAAGGCAGGCGGCACTGGTCGGATGTGCTGTCACGACTGGATTCGGCGCCGTGACTCATACCGCCCGGGTTTCCCCTGGCGATTCGGTAGCCGTGATTGGCTGTGGAGGAGTAGGTCTTAACGTTATTCAAACCGCCCGCCTAGCGGGGGCCGACCCCATTATCGCGATAGACGCCAACAGCCAAAAGGAGACTCTGGCTAAGAAATTTGGGGCAACTCACTTTATCGACGCAAGCCAATCCGACGATCTCATTACTCCGGTCATTGATCTTACTCGAGGAATTGGCGCGGATTTCTCTTTTGAAGTGATTGGGCGCAAGGAAACTATCGAAGCCGCGTACGGAATGGTGCGCAAAGCGGGGACCGCCGTTGTCATCGGCGTCGCGCCGCCTCATTTGGACGTATCGTTCAACGCGTTTTCCTTCCCTTCTCAAAGCAAGATCCTGACGGGGTCCTGGTATGGCCAATCGGTTCCCGCCATCGATATTCCCCGAATCCTCAGTCTATATCAGCAGGGGCGGCTTAATCTGGATGAACTGGTAACGCAAAGCTACCGTCTGAACGAGGTTAACCAAGCCTTCCGTGAGCTCATTGAAGGAACCGTTGGAAGAGGGGTTATCGAGTTTTCGTCATAACCGGCGGCGCATCGGGGGTCACAGGCACGAACCCCGGTGAAATCAGAGGACCGTCAACCTGGATAGGAGGGTGGCACATGGAGTTGGTACATCAGCATGTGTGTTTCATTGGAGGGGAATGGGTCAAATCCCTAGGAAACGAACTCCTCCAAGACGTTAACCCGGCAACGGGAGAAGTGTTTGCCGAGGCGGCCAATGGCAACCGACAGGATATCGACAAGGCGGTAACGGCAGCACAACAGAGCTTTGACGAAAGATCCTGGTTGGGCATGGATCCACTCGAACGGAGCAGAACCTTGGGACGTCTGGCCCACCTTTTGCGTGAACACCGCGACCAGCTGGCCAACGTGATGGTCGAAGAGAATGGCATGCCAATAAATTTTGCCCAGTGGCTGGAAATTCCCATGGCGGCGGACGTATTTGACTATTTCGCCTCACTGATTCCGATCACCGGAGGACGCACCTTGCCCTTCTCGTTGCCGGGGCCACAAGGGGAATACCTCTTAATGACACTCAAAGAGCCGACAGGGGTTGCCGGAGTCATTACGCCGTGGAATTTCCCCTTATTGATGCCAGCCTGGAAGGTTGCCCCCGCTTTGGCGGCAGGATGTTCCGTCGTGTTGAAACCGGCTCCGGAAACTCCATTGACGGCATTGGCCTTAGCCGACTTGGCACAACAAGCCGGAATTCCCGACGGGGTTTTCAATGTCGTTCCGGGAGGGGACGAGGCAGGCCGGGCACTGGTTCTCCATCCTCAAGTTCCCAAAATTGCCTTTACCGGGCAAACCCAAACCGGCGTCGAAGTAATGAGAGCGGCCGCCCCCTTCCTCAAGCGGGTCACGCTGGAGCTGGGAGGGAAGTCGCCGCAAGTCGTCTTTGATGACGTCGACTTGAATGAAGTCGTGGCAGGGGCCTTATTCGGCGTTTATCTCTATTCGGGGCAGGTGTGCCAGGCCGGAAGCCGAATCCTGGTTCAAGACACGCTGTACCGCCAATTTGTCGACAAACTCACAGCCGACGCCCAAAACTTGGTGTTAGGTGACGGTCTCGATGTGGGAACGGATTTAGGCCCCATTATCTCGGCCAGTCAAAGAGACCGAGTGCTCTCCTATGTTGCGCAAGGGCGGCAGGACGGCGCCGTTTTGACAACGGGCGGGAAAGCGATGGACCGTCCGGGATTTTTTATTCAGCCGACAGTTTTCAGTGAGGTCAAGCCGTCCATGACAATTTTCCAGGAAGAAATCTTTGGTCCTGTCTTGAGCGTTATCCCGTTCCACGACGAAGAAGAAGCCATTCAGTTGGCAAACGGCACCCGGTACGGACTGGCCGCCGGTGTTTGGACCAGGGATATTAAACGGGCAATGCGGGTCACTCGTCAGATTAAGTCCGGCACGGTTTGGCTCAATACGTATCAAATTTTGTCTCCCACCGCTCCATTTGGCGGATATAAACAGAGTGGCATCGGACGCGAATTAGGTCCCGACGCCTTGGAGGCCTATTTGGAGACCAAAACGGTTATTGTCGACGGCAACGAGCAGGCCCTGGCGTTCTTTTAGCCCGAGCCGCCCATTACGCTTAGCGATTACAGAGCCGGAACCTTCGCGTTGATCGAAGCCATGCTTCGGGATAGGGATCATCGGTTAGAATCAGTTGTTCGGGGGCTGCGCACCAATGCATTAGACCCTCGAATATCCTTTTCGGGGCCTACCGGTTATGGACTCGGAAAGGCCTCCAAGATCTTCCCGGTCCTCGCGTTTATTACCTCGTTCATGTGGTGGTAAGGGCTGGAACTCACATTCTGGCCCGAACCATTGCGGTTCCGGCCCCCAACCGGATAGCTTGTCGCATCCCACGTGATTAACCAGGCCAGCTGCGGGGTTCTCAAGGCCATCACGTGCCGGTTACTAAACTCGACTAACTCCGTGGCCATGGGAGTACTTTGGGACAAAGGCCAGCCGTGTTTCACGATCGCGTCGGCCCGCGTTCTGGAAATGGACGGCCTGGCATGCACGGCGAGTTGCACGTGCATGCCGTACTTGGCCAACAACTTGGCCGAGGGCTGGGATATATGGTGTATGAGGAAAATGACTGCCAGGAGGCCTAAGGCACCTGCCGCACTGCTACCCCACACGATGACTTTCCTTGATAGCATCGGCCCCCCCCCCCAAACTCGTTCACTGAGACTCCGGCAAGTAGCCGCAACCATGACCTGGATTACCATTAATAACGCCAGCCGAGCGCGCTTGGTTTCGTTATTCTACATATGTGCGGTCCATTAAACTAATCGAAGAGCGGAGTACAGCGTAAGCATTGATTCCCCCGATCGTGCCACATAATGGAGAATTCCTGCGCACGAGTACAAATAACTTATTCCATGGTCGGTGAGATTCATCTCTTGAAAGAAGATTTCTTTGGCCTTTGTGATTATACAAGCCGTGCCGAGGCACGAACCTGTTCTCAACCTGGGAGCACTCACTCAACGCGCACCACCGCACAGTGTTCACCGAATTACGTACGGCGTGGGAGAACTGGCAGAATGTGATCCTGGCGTACTTCGATCATCCGACACGAATGTGTATACGGAGAGCCTCAAAATTCACGTCATGCGCGTCTCGGTCGAGGGTATAGCGCGCAAGGATGCTCTAGCCAACACTGCGGCCAAGGTGCGGGTGGTCTCCATGAGCCCGCCAAAGCGTGAGGGAGCAACTCCCGCCCAGAGATAATGCGAGATTGACCACGCTATGGATCCGCGAAGCGGGCCACTGGGTGGGATTCATGTTGGCATCGACATGAACGCCCGCAGCAGGCTCATGGACAACTGTAATCCAGTTGGAGCGCCGAAGTGGTTATTACATCAGAACGTTGCTTTGAGAACGCTTTGTTTTTTCTGACGGACCAGGTAGGTTAACGTAGTTCCAGTACTCGAGAGACCAGACTAATTAGATCTCTGCCATGGGAGGCTAAGAGGTACGTGGTATCTCGGGGGAGCGCTTGGGCGAACGCCGTCAGGGACGCTTGCAGTTTAGCGGGGTCCACTACGCAATTGAACCCCTCGGGACATACCCATAGCCGCCCATCAGGGGATCCCATGGCGATATCTCCTACGGCCACTGCACCATTGGGCAGGACTAGCATCATTTCGTCGAGATAGGGACTGGTCTCGGATTCCCACATGGGCTCAGGAATATGGCACCGGACGGCATGGATGCCCCCGGGGAGTGCCGTACTCTCGTCGTACGCCATCGCGCAGGGTCCGAGCATCTCACTTGCGGCCGAAAAACTCTGTGCCGGTACATAGACGGCACACCCAAATTCATCCGCCACATATCTCGCCCCCCGCGTATGATCAGCGGTTGTCAATAGAACGGCCTGTACACCGCCGAGAATCTCGAGCGCATAAGGCAACTGCGGTTGCATCGGGGGATCGATGAGGACGGTGCGATCGCCATAAAGCCACAGGTGTCCGACCATCATCCAGTGATCTTCCGGATCGGGTGTCTCCCAGCGCCAAATTTCGTTCGTTGTCGGGAAAAACATGGCAGGTATCCCCTTTCGTCACCACCACTACGGTCGGCCCACCCGCGTGAACCACCTCTGAAGATAGAAAGCGAACCATTGCGCCACCAGTCCGTTCCGATCATCCGCCACTGAAAGCGGCGTCATACCGTTCTTCTGGGACCTTGGCATTATAGATGAGCCATTGGCAGCCAATCCAACGCAATAAAATTTGTTGTTGTTCTTTGTCAGGGTAATCGATAGCCGTCGCATCGGGCACCCCTCCTACGCCGATTCTCTTTTCCATTATCTCATGAGGCTACGATGAACACCACGAAATGATGTCGGCGTCGCATGCCGTATGTGCGCTTCGGTTGCAGATTGTTTTTGTGACTAAATGCCGGCGGTAAGTCTTAACACCCCAGATCCTTGACGCCTTGCGGGAGCCTTCGGGGAGATTCTCGCGGATTGGCGTTGCACCCTCATTGAATGCGGCGGGGAAGCCGATTAGGTCCATCTCCTCGTGGGCATCCACCCAGTGCTCAATATTTCCACCTTGATCAACAACTGAAATCCGCCAGTTTGCGTCGCATACGGAATCGTGTCGCGGCTCACTGGCGAAAGTTCTACGGAGAACCTTACTTTTGGTACGGTGCCTATTATGTCGGAAGTGTTGGAGGAGCATCCTTGGAGACCGTAACGCTACGTTTTAGCCCAGGGGGCGAAAGAAAAAACCGGAAGGAGGCCCGAAGGCCGCCACTCGTGACCGAGGGAAATCCCCGTGCGACTTGACCCCCTCCCGGCTTCGCCTGGGAAGCAGAATGCGCGAGCATTATGTTCAAGTTCCGCCTTTAGGCCGGGGTAGTTGACTATACCCGTGCTTACTAAACGGTGACCTTGACCGTCATCAGAGATCGTACCGGTTAATTCTGCAAGGCATCCTGCACCGCCAGAACCTCAAGGATAGAAGGGCTCGCGGGGCGAATGCGTCGCAAATCCCAGAGAGTGAGCCTCCCCGCTATCGCTACCGTCAGCGACGACACGACCTCTGCCGCCTCTTCGCCAATGATTTCTGCACCGACCACGGCGCCCCTGTTATCAGTGTACACGCGGCCAAATAGCAGGTCATCATCAGCTAAAACGGGATAATACAACCACGACTCATCCAAGGTGATCGGATGGACATAGTCTGTCACTTGACCAACCCGCGCCACCTCGGGATCGGTATAAATGACCTCCACGAGCGGACCTTGGGGAAGATCCAACGGAAGATCCAAGGCGTGGCGCACCGCATTGCGCCCGTCATGCCACGCTTTATTGGCCAGCATGGGACCGCCCGCGGCATCTCCGACAGCATACACGCCGGCAACGCTGGTCTGTCCGACCTCGCTCACATGAAAGAACCCGTCATCCGTGAGCTCAAAACCCGCCGCTTCCAGAGAGTCCCGATCCCACATCGGCTCTCGCCCAGCCGCAATAAGGACGTGCGGTGCTAAATCGCGGCCACTGTCCGAGGACGACTCCCAGTTTATCGCCACCCCACCGGACTTGAGCGCTTCTAGTGTGCGGGCGCGCCGATCCCAATGAATAGTTACCCCCATTGCTTGCAGGCTTGACGTCAATCGGTCACCAATCTCCGGTGCATAGCTCGGCAGCAGCGTCTTATGCGGAGTGTAGACGTGGACTTTCACTCCGAACTGCGCGAACAATGACGCTGCCTCAAGGCCGGTCGCTCCCGCGCCCATAATGGCGAGCTCCTCCGGCAGAGCCTTCAACGTATGAAAAACACGGGGAATCCACACGCGAAATCCATCGGGTTTGACCCCGGGAATGAGCCGTTGGCGCGAACCCGCCGCGATAATAAGGACATCCGCTCTCAGCACCGTTGCGGATTTGTCCGTGACTACTTCCCGAGGTCCCGAAATCCGCCCCGCCTCTAAAATCAAGCGGGCGTTTCGTAACTGCTGCTGAGCTCTCTTCTCGCCACGATCCAGTATGCCCCGCTGCACCGCCATCACCCGAGACCAGTCAGCGGCATTCCATCGGCCGCCCATCCGCGAGGCGATTTGTAGTGCGCGTGCAGTCCGAATTAACACCTTGCTGGGCACTAAGCTATGCCGAAGCGCATTTCCCCCAAGCCCTTCAGGATCGACAATCGTTACCGCATGGCCATGATGAATCCCTTCATAGGCAGCGGACAGCCCTCCCGGGCCCGCTCCCAGCACGACAATATGCAAAGGGGCGCCTCCCTTGTCACGGACTGGTTACCTTAAATCTGACAGATAAACGGGACCAGCGCCATGAACTGACCTGGCCCCGTCCCCGTCTTATCAGCCTTTGACAGTGGGACAATTACGGGCGATCGACCGGGTGCCCGCCTCCCATCCAAACCGACATGCCCCCGACCACGTTCGCCACTTCAAATCCTTGTTCCGCTAAATACGCAGCCGCCGATTGGCTGCGATTGCCGCTGGCGCAAATAATTGCATACTGGTCGTCTTTGGGAAGGTTGGCCGCCTCCCGCTCCAAGTTCCCCAAGGGGATCAATTGCGCCCCGGGGATAATACCGCTTCGATGCTCATACGGTTCCCGTACGTCGATCACGGTCCACTGGTCCAAGCTGGACGCCAATTCATCGGCGGTTACGGATTTAACCGCCACGACCGGGTAGCCGGCGGACCGCCACGCGGCGATGCCTTGGTCGAATGCGGCTTGAACGGTGACACCCTCGGCCTTGAGAGACTCTAAAGCCGCATTGACGATCACCGTGTTGTCGCCAAAGATGGCAACGTCAAGTCCCTGCCCCTGCTGCTTCAACCAGGTGGCCACCATTTTGGCCCATCCCTGCTGGCGATAGGGTGCCAAAAGTGCGCCCGGGATGTGTCCTTCGGTGTAGGCTCGCTCCAATCGTATGTCGAGTACCACATGGTCGTCCGAGTTGGACCAGTTTCGAAGTTCTTCTGCCGTCATGCCATCGCGTCCTTTCAATACGTACCCGCTAGATTTTTTTCCCTTGTTTGTTGTGCGTTCTCCGGTGGGGGCTTCAACAGACGCAAGGTTTGATCGACAAACGTATCTTCATCCATGGCCAAAAACGGGTTAGCCTCCCGCTCATAGCCAATCGTGGAATGGGGACTCTTATTCATGAAGATGCCCCCGCAGGGTGACGATCCATAGTGTGCCGGCCATACTTCCGTGCCGTCATTTAGTTCCATGAGCCGGTGGATGCTTTGGTACTGGGTCCGTGCGGCACTCTGTATGGCCCCCTCGTCGGCGTCAGCCAGATCGGGGCGGCCCACGTCGCCAACAAACAAGCTGTCTCCCGTAAGTACCACCCAGGGCGTGGTGCCACGCCGTAGGTCACGGATGATGAGGGAGATGCTGTCGGGCGTGTGACCGGGTGTCTCCCACACCTCCGCCGTCAACATGCCGAACTCAAGTAAGTCCTTGTCGGACAAATCCCGATGGGCAAAGACGGCCGGGGCATGCACACTAATCGCGTGGGGCACATCTAGTGCTGCCGACAGCTCGCTGGCACAAGACTCATGGTCGGCATGCACGTGGGTTTCGACAACCATGGTCACATCCACACCAGCGTCCTGAGCCGCCAACACATAGGCCTCGGTGCCTACGGCAGCCAACGGGTCCACTATCAGCCCCTGACCGGTAACCTCATCGGCAATCACGTAGGAACTGCATCCCAATTCAGGATTGTGCATCGTCAGCCAGATCACAGTCCCACCTCCGTTTCTAGCGTACCGTGCGCCCTCTCCACTTCATCATGCCGCCAACCATGTTGTACACGTTGTAGCCTAATTTCACCAGTTGCCGGGCGGCCATCTGGCTGCGCGACCCCGAACGACAGACCGTTACTATCGTTTGGTTCTTCGGAAGTTCCGCGGTTCGCCGCCCCAGCTCCGCCAGGGGAATCAACCGAGCACCGGGGATGTGTCCCGATCGGAATTCGGCTATGGTACGCACGTCTAAGACATACGGCGCGTTAGGTCCCTGCATTTGCTTCTCGACGTCTTGCGGCAAAATCGCGGGCACCTTTGTTCCCCATCCAAACATATTCCTTCCCCCTTTCGGATAAGTTATGTTATACCTTAATTGATACCCTATAGGGTATTCGCCGTCAAGTCCCTTCAATTGTGATATAGAGTCGGGACAGACGCAGAGCCCAAGTGAAGGCTCAAGGAGGCCGGCCCATGACGTTTATGCAATCCATTCTGTCCGTCATTTCTGGAGGTATTGTGGGATTAAGTCTCGGACTACTCGGCGGAGGCGGCTCGATTCTAGCCATTCCGTTGCTGCTTTACCTAGTCGGTCTAAAGAACCCCCACATCGTCATTGGCACCACTGCGTTGGCTGTCTCAGTCAACTCCTATTTCAACCTCATTCCACACTGGCGAGCCAACCACGTGCGTTGGAAACCCGCGATTGGATTTGCCATTCCTGGGATCGTCGGGGCGGCCGTCGGAGCAGAGCTTGGCCGACGTCTGCACGGTAGCACCCTTCTCTTTCTATTTGCCATTCTAATGCTGGTCATTGCAGCGTCCATGGTGCGACGGGCGATGCGCCCCGCTCCTGCCAAGGCGATGCCCAAGGAGAAGCCAGACCATTCTGCCGCTGCCGTCGAACCGCATCAAACGTCCACTTTTCCCTGGCTAAACGTCGGCATTTCGGGATTTTTGGTGGGTGCTCTGTCTGGATTCTTTGGCATTGGCGGGGGCTTTCTCATTGTGCCGGCGCTAATTTTTGCCACCGACATGCCCTTTATCGAGGCCATCGGCACGTCGTTGTTCGCCGTCGGTACCTTCGGTCTGACCACGGCCGTTAGTTACTCACTTGCAGGGCTGATTAACTGGGTGGCCTTCGCGGAATACGTTGCGGGTGGCGCGGCAGGGGGAATACTGGGCGCCCGCATTGCCACGCATCTTAGTCGGCAGCGGGCTACCCTGAATTACCTGTTTTCTGCCGTTGTTCTAGTGGTCGCCGTGTACATGCTGTATAAGAACGCCGTGGCGTTGCACCTCTAATCGTCAGCATATACCTTGGGCGGTAATTCGATTCAGCCTCGTTAACGGCGTGACGGCGCGAACTTTGATAACCGCGACAGCACATCTGAGAGGTACCCGCCAGAGAGCGCGGGTCCTTTTTGTCGCTTGATTATTCTGCGTTCTGGTATTGTTATACCGGCGTCCTGCTTTTGGCAGGGTTAATAAGGAGAGGGTAGTCCATAATCCCGGATTATCCTTGAGTCACGCACGGCCTAATAAGGCAGCGGTTGTGGCCAATAGGGGATTTCGGATAAGAAAGATTTGGTGTTCACTGCCTGCACTATTCTGTCTTGGCCACCGAAGTGGGCGGATAGGCAGCTGAGAGAATGGCGCCGCGAGCTGAAGTACTCCCCAGTTAACCGGGATGAGTCATGACGGCCTGCACTTCGGCCGCGAAGTGCAGCACAGATGTCGGCTTTTTGGCGCGGCAGGGTGACGCGCGCTAGGCTTCGGGGACGGTCTCGGCCAGCCAAATTCAGATGCCTCGCGATGGCGCGACCTTGTTGAAGAGGCTCGCGGTACCGCACAATACCCACAAGAGGAGGCGACCCGTTTGGACGCAGTGATGGCTTTTGACCTGGGAACGACGCATCTCAAGTGGGTTTTGATGGAGGAAGCATCAGGTCTTCGCATCTCCGGGGGACAAGCCAACATCAGCCCGACCGGCACTGGCGGGGTGTCGGAACAAGATCCGGAACAGGTCCTAAACATCATTCAAGACGCCCTATCGGAGGCGATGTCCCATTGCCGGATTGGCCGCGTGGCATTTTCCGCCGCCATGCATACGTTTATGGCCGTGGATAGCGGTGGCCGTGCCTACACCCGCAGCTGGACCTGGATGGACAAACGGGCGCAACAAGCGGCCCGCCTGCTTAGACAATCGGAACAAGCCGGTCTTCTCAAACAATACACCGGCGTCCCCGTGCACCCTATGTCTCCACTTGTGAAATGGCTGTCAATCAAGGATCGGCTCCCTGCGGGAACCCGTCCCACATCCTTGAAGGACTACGTCATCTACCACCTAACCGGACAGTGGGTCACCGATTATTCCACGGCGGCCGCTACCGGGTTTCTCGGCCTCAATAACTGCTGGTTTCCGCAAGCGCTCGCAATGGCTGGCGTGGATGCCAACGACCTACCGGTGCTTGCCGCTATGGACCATCGTATTTCCGTGCCCGGTCAGGCATGGACGGTGGTGGTAGGCGGCAGCGACGGAGCTTGTGCCCACCGCCATCTTCAGATCCCTGCCGACGGAACTATGGCGGTGCTGGCCATGGGAACCAGTGGAGCGCTCCGTACCACCGTGCCTCAGCCGATAGAGAACACTGAACTCTTTTGCTACACCATGGGTCCCGGCCAAGGATACTTGACCGGATCAGCCTTTTCCAACGTCGGCAACGTTCTTGAATGGTTGGCCCGCGTATTCAACGTCGATATCAACACCATCATTGCGGAGGGCCTAGACGCCGCCCGTTCCTCACGCTCACTGCCGCTGAACCTGGCCTACTGGTTCGGTGAGCGATCGCCCTGGTGGCGCAACGACCTTCGGGGAGCGTGGCTGAATATCGGCCCTGAGCACGGCCGATCCGAACTGGCGGGCTCGTCCCTGCTCTCTATCGCCGCTGCCTATTGGCACGGACTTGAAACGCTTATTAAAGCCGGCGCACCGATTCGGGAAATCCGGGGCGGCTCAGGCTTGTTGGAGAACCCCATCGTGGCGCAATGGATGGCCGACGCTCTAGGACACGATATTGTGCTACAGGACGAGGGTGATGCATCGTTATTTGGCGCTATGGATCTGGCGGGCACGCCGGGTGTGTCCAGGCCGCACCCCGATGCTACCCGGTATCGCCCCGGTGATGCCAACGTTCATGACCGCGTCAAAGACACTTGGCAGTTGATCCAAGCGTGGGTCAAATCCCAGCTTTAATAGCGGCCACCGATAGCCCCACGCGATGTACCATGAGCTTCCCCAATCGGGGCGTCTCCGGGGCTTCGGGGGCTCCTCTACCGACTAGCTGTGATCATGGTGCGCATGTGATTCCCGCGCTGCCTTTCAGAACATGCGCGCTCTCACTAGAGGCCTTCTACAAAGTTATCTTGACTACAGGAGGTGGAGCCCTTGGTAATATAGGGCTCTACTGTCTAGATTCACGAACCGAGATCGTTCTGCACAGGCCAATCCGCATTTCGTGATCGATAACTACTTCTGCCGGAACATACTGCTTTGCCCATAGAGCCCAACGGGTCAGAGTAGCGTACACTCTCAATGCATTAACCGGACGGTTAACGACTTCGCCTAATATTCGGACAGCAAACGTGGCGGAGGTTAACCCTCCGGGCCCGATGGACGTCGGGTCAATGGCCCTCTCTTTCGTTCTCCTTCGGGGATCATTACGTTAAGATTGAGTCATGAGCGAGAGCCATGGCAGAAACTATCAGTCCGAGGTGTTTTATCCCAAGGAACTACTACGACGAAACACTAAAGGAATGACGGCCGGTGAATAGGAGGATCTTATGATAAAAAATGCATGGAGCATGTTGCTCCGCCAGGTGATTCCCGTCATCATTCCCGTGCTTGCGGTGGTTTTTGTCCGAGGCTATGTGGCGCATGCAGATGTAGTGCCATCCGGGTCAATGTACCCCACTATTCCTGCCACCAGCAGCAGGCATTTTTCGCTGATTCTAGTGAATCGGTTGGCCACCGAACTTGGCCACATCCATCGCGGGGAGGTGGTGGTTTTTTGGGCGCCGGACCATCCCAAGATGTTGTATGTAAAGCGCGTAATCGGCATGCCCGGCGATAAGGTGACGGTGACATCGGATGCGGTGTATATCAATGGCAGCAAGCTGAATGAGTCGAATCCTGATATTGCCCGCTGGAACGGTACTGCTCTCGGTACTTATCACGTTCCACCGGGGCACTATTTCATGCTAGGGGACAATCGTCCAATTTCCGACGACAGTCGGCTATGGGTTCACAAATATGTCGCTCGCTCGGCCATCGTTGGGGAAGCCGATTTCATCCTCTACCCTCTAAACAAGATCGGCCCCATCGCCCAATCAATACGCTAATCTGCTGTACCAAGGAACACTCTCGTTAGAAGGGACACCAGGCCGTAAGCACTGGTCCAGCTAGTGCTGGCACCGCACATTCGGGGGCAAATCTGTCTTGTGTGAGCGGACCGGCAACGACCTGGCTTGAACCTCCCCGGCCTAAAGGCCGGAGATTCTGAGGGAACCACCATGGCTGCGTCGACGGGTTGTGAAACCCTGGGAGTGCTCCTCCGGACTCGCCACGGCTTATCCCACCAGCAACATGGGCG
>JAKACZ010000047.1 GCA_021820965.1 Bacillota bacterium
GACTTCATCGTCCTGTTTCGTGATGCACGGGGGATTCCCTGCCCGGGTGAATTATGTGACGCGGGGGTGGGTGAATTATTTGGCGTTTTTCGCGCTTATGCGGGTGAATTATTTGGCGTTCGACATCTGGAATTACAAATGACGATATACACAATATCCTCAGCACCAGGTCTTATCGGGTTTCTATCATTGCTGATACGGTCGACCATCATGTACCTGGGCTAAATAAAACATCGAACCGGGGCGCGGGTGGGTTCCCATGGCATAGTCATGGATGCAAGTCTAAGCGGCCCCGCTTCAAGACTACACTCGACCTACCGGCGTTTTGGGCGTTTCGTTAACGGATCGGGAAATCCGATTATGTGAGGTATGAGTTGGCACGATGGCGGAATCGCGATCTGCGCATTATCAACACGATCCGATAAGCCCTGAAATCCCCCATCGTGTGCCTTTTCAACAGGAACGTGAATCAGATAAGCCGAGGTATTTGAACAATTTTCAATCATAGATTGCGGATACCCAAATTTATCCTCTTGGACAAAATTCTAACAGTGTGGTTGGGGTGGTCGACAGCGCATATCAACCAGGAGAACCACACCGCGGTATTGTATTACTCGAAACAGCACAGTATTCTGTGCTTTCGGAAACGTTGAATCAGCCAACTAGGACTTTTTTTGAGTTGGACTCTCAGCTCGTCTTCGAGTTGTTCACCCTTGAGGATTTAACAAAATTAACTGAAACGTCAACCGCCGGACCAACCGACTAATTTAACCGTTCTTTTTCGGTGGTTCTGGTGCCTTTCGCATTGATGCTTGTTGCTGCAAGAGTTGTTCCCGCACTTTGGCCAGCTTTGGTAAATCCGGTTTTTTTGTGAAGGATTTTTCCAGCAACGGGTTGCCGGGCGTGGTTTTCGTTGACATTGCTTTTTCCTCCTCGAGTTTATTATACGCCGCGGGTGCGTTTTCCAACAGGCAAAATAACTCAGGCCATGCGGCTCTCGCCGGCGGCGTCAAGGTGGGCAATCCAGAAATCACGAGCACCGATGCTGAGGAGCTTGCGATTGTCTGACACAGCTATGTGATGGCCGGGCATCGGAACCGGTTTATCGGCCCGTTTGGCCCCCAGGCGCCGTGAAACGAATCCGTCGATTCAAGCAAGGCCGGTGAACGTCCTTGATAGACGTGAATGCTATTGCTCCCGAGCGGTCGATTGCATAAAATCGTATGTTTGGCCGTCGCATAAGTCGAGTCCCCACGGATGCTATCATGGTGTCACCTCGATGATTGGCGAGGCAACAACACTATCCTGTACTGCATCGGGGGCGGCAGCGCTATCTGCCGTTCCCATCTCTCCCCGAACACGCGGAATACTTCGCTGACCGGAATTCTCCTCGTCACCAGTCCCGTCAGCTTCAATGTCGCAACATCGCCGCGCGCCACCATTCGATGGGCTGAGATTTTGCTGATCCCAACAATCTCCGCGTATTCCGTTACGCTTACCGTCGCGGGGTGATCCTTCCCCGTTTGCCGTCATGCTGTCCTCCTTGACTTTCGCTGACACAGGAGGCTAAATTTCCTGTGTGTTTGTGCGCCCGCTCCTCACCCTCTTTGACCGTCGAACACAGATATTTTGCGCACGAAAGATATCCTGCATTTCCAGAGTATCCGATGGTGGTACGATGTCAAATAAAATAAAACCTGCATTGTTCCGAAATTTGTTCTGAAAAGGGGAAGCCGAATGCCCAAGGTGCATTTGCCGCATGCATCGAATGCTCGGGTGTCAGGCAGTCGCCCGGGCCGCACGGGAAACATTAAACGGGCCAAGCAGATCTTGATCCGCCTCACCGATGAAGAATTTGCGGCCATTCAAGCGGCGGCGGATGCCGCCGATAGTGCGATGGCCAACTGGGCCCGTGCGGTCTTGTTGGCATCGGCTCATCAGCGTCGTCCTCAGCCGTCGGTGCGCATGGGGCCGATTCAGATCATGAGGAGTCGCCGCGGTGGCGTGATCATCAACTGAGGAGTAAATTGGTCCGTTCGAGTCGGCTCCCTCCGCTGAAGCGGGAGCCGGTTTTTTGTGTCCGTCATAGCTGTGGATACGGCGATAATCTGGTGTTATCTCCGCTCGTTGGGATGGAAGTGGGGATGCTTAGGGCCATTGAGAGCAATAAAAAACCCGCAATCCCTTGTAGACTGCGGGTTTCAAACTTTTGGTGCGCCCGAAGGGACTCGAACCCCTGCTTCAGGCTCCGGAGGCCTGCGTGATATCCACTTCACCACGGGCGCATATCGACCAGAACAGTATATCATGGGGGCCACTCACACTCAACCGCATGGAAGACAAAGCTCCTTAAAGTTTGCCTAAGACTAAGAGCACGCCAAGGCCCACAAACATGACGCCTGCGCCCATGTGAATATACTGCGCTGGCACCAAACGCGTAATCGCTTCGCCAAAGATGACGGCTAACAGCGCGCTGAGTGCGAGTGCCACGGCTGCTCCAGTAAAAACGGAGATGCCCGAGTCGCTTTGTGCGGACAGTGTCATCACAGTGAGCTGAGTTTTGTCTCCCAACTCAGCGAAAAATATCAATGCGAAAGTCGATAAGAAAATCTTCCAGTCCACCCCGGCCCCTCCCTGACAACCTGGCTTGGTCCTCAGGAATACTTATGAACTCGGGGTACGGTTCATACCGCGGTTAAACTTCGGTGACAGATACCAACCCTAGCCGTTTCACCCAACGCTCGGTGTCGTCCCAAAGCTCTGTCAAGAACTCTTCTGGTGACCAGTCCAACACTTCCATCGGCTCGCGTAGTCTTTCGCCCAGCCTTTCCATGATGCGAAAGAGATCGTCACGGAGCACCAAGAGCCCCTTTTTGGCGTCAGAGTCCATCGTCGGAAGCAATCGATTCAGATATCTGTCCGAAAACGCCTGATGCCGAGCCTCATCCTGCAACGTACGCCCCGACAAGCGTCCCACCACGGTATCCGGAAAGCGTTCTGCAAATCCACCGTAAAAGGTTTTCGCAAAAAGATCGCTGATGAGAATGCCGAAGACCCACTGCACCGGATCACGCTTTTGCAGCAGCCTGGCGTGATATCGCCACATTTCTGGAAGTCGGCGGCTGGGCAGCGGCTCCACATCCAGCACCCGATACAAGTGATTCAAATTCCGGAAGTGACGTGCCTCGTCCAGTCCCATGCTGGAGAGATATAGCGCTGGCTCCGCTTGACCACTGGTCAAAATTATCGGCAGTACGGCTGATACTCCCAGCATGGCCGTTTGCTCGCCCAAATACACCGGCGTAATTAATTGACCTAATGCCACTTTTTTGCCATCGGAAATGCCTTGAGTCAAGCCCCAGTCGATTTGGTCGCTGCCCCATTGGGCGTGCACGCCTTTTTCGAACAACCGCAAAAACTCTTCGTCTGTCAAGTCCGGATCCACATGAATCACAACGGCTTCCCCCCTCTTACATCTTTTTCTACTGTATCGGCATGCTATAGGGCCAAGAAGGGTCCAATGGACCCAATTTCAAGGGACATTGGTCCATGCCCTTTGTATTATGTTGCGGTTCCCCCCACAGGCGGTATGATCTAATGGACCCCGAAAACAGGAGCGATCGGCACCATACCTCTCCGTCGCTCCGCGATACACTCAATATAACCCAATAACGGGGATGATTCATGTGATGTTATCAGCAACCGCCATTAGTCCGTGGGTGGCCATGGCCACATGGCAGGTAATCGTATGGTCTCTGGTCATCGTAGGCATCATCTCCCTTAGGAATCACTAGCGTTCGATTACTCGTGCCGACGGTGGTCTGACAGATAGCGCGCATAATGGGCAGCCGCCTCGGCTCGGCGCGTGTACCCGAGTTTACTAAGAATATTGCTGACATAGTGCTTGACTGTCTTTTCGCTGAGGTAGAGCCTTTCCCCAATTTCCCGATTCGTCTTCCCGTCCGCCACCAGCGCTAAAATCTTGGTCTCGTTTTCGTTGAGCTGCTCAATGGGGTCGGTCGGTCCTTGTGCTGTGCGCAATCGCCGGAATAGGGCCGCTGTCACTTGCGGGCTGAAGAGTGATCCACCTTGAGCTACCGTACGGATTCCTTCCACTACCGTATGGCCGCGAGACTCTTTCAGTAGGTATCCCGATGCACCCGCATCGATGGCGTCGACCAACATTTCGTCTTGGCCAAACGAAGTCAGCATAATAACTTGTACCCGTTCATCTTGCTCCTTAATTTCGCGGCACACGTCAAATCCGCTGATGTCCGGCAGTCGGACGTCCAGCACCGCCACGTCCGCGTTGTGCGGGATGTGTTCAATCGCGGTCTTGCCAGTCGCATAATCGCCGACCACGCGCAAGTCCGGCTGATGGTCTATCAAGTTCTTTAAACCCATGCGTACCACTTCGTGGTCGTCAACAATGGCTACACGTATAATCGCCTCATTGTCTTGCTGCTCCATACTCAGTCTCCCCCTATAATCATGCACTAAAGCGGTGCACGGGGCCAGCGAAACTGTACTGTCGCTCCTTCACCCGGTGCACTGGAAATATCCATTGACCCACCCATACGCTGCATACGTCGGCGCATGTTTTGCAAGCCGAAGTGGTTTGGGGAGTCCTCAAATGCTTCCGGACGAAATCCGCTGCCGTCATCCTCAACCCATAAATGATATTCCCAATCCGTACTCTCCCATCCGACAACAATACGGTTCGCGTTGCCGTGGCGTTTTGAATTGGACACCGCTTCCTGCACCGTCAGTACCATATCGTGAACATCCTCTGCCTTCAACGACAAATATTCCTTGTCGTGAAATTCCAGCTCCACATTCTCATAGATTCCGATGCGCTGCAGCATATCTTTCAAAGCGACCAACAAATCAACCGGCGACGTACCTAGACTTCTAATGTACATACGAATGTCTGTCATGGTCAGACTTAACGTCTCGGTTATGCGGTCGAGTTCACTTTTGACTTGCTGACTCAGATCTTGATTAGTGTCTAAAAGAAACTCCAACGACAGCGTAATCCCATATAGGGTCTGCAACACCCCGTCGTGAAGCTCCCGCCCAATACGTTCGCGCTCCTCGACCGTAGCAAAAGCTTCCCGGTCTTGATAGAGGCGGGCATTTGAAATGACGACCGCCGCCTGGCGGGAAAACAATTGCGCCATGACTTCATCCTGCTGTGTGAACTGCCCCGGTTTGTTGGTAAGGTACAGGTGCCCCACCACCGACCCTTGATACAGCAGAGGAAGGCCCAAGAAATTGGTCATGGTCGGATGATGTGAGGGAAACCCAGAAGATCCGGGGTGCTCCCTCAGATTCTCCAAACGAATGACTTTTTTGGTACGAATCACTTCACCCAAGAGCCCCCGCCCTGTGGGCGGCTGGCCGATGCGACGCCGTTCCTCCTCAGACATTCCCGAGGTGATGAACTGTCGAATCTTGGAGGGATCGTCGTCGGAAAGCACGGCTAAAGCTGCATACTGTGCACCAAACAACGGGCGTGCTACGTCAACAATACGCTGCAGCACCGCTTCCAGGTCGGGCAGGGTCGCCACCACCCCGGTCGCGTCCCACAGGCCCTGCAGAACATCACGACTGCGCTGAAGCTCTTCATTGGAACGCTCCAATTGTGTTTGCTGACGTTCCAAGAGGCCAAATACCACAAAAGAAAAGACGCCGGTAAAGAAAACCAGGACGACGGCGAGATAAAATAGTTTACTGCCGTGGCGAATATTCAGTGTGCTGATGAAATGGATATAAATAAAGACGGTCAGAGCCACACCGGCCATCGCCATCAGCGTGGCAAGAATCCGATCGCGCCATCCTTTTGTTACCGGCACCACGCGGAGTCCCCCTCGCCATGTCACTTACTGTGTTCATTATGCGCCAGAGATATCTCCACGAGCAAATTATGCCCGTTTGATCGACAACTGGCGAAGCAATCCGCCCGGCCCCACGTCGGTTACCGCCTCATCTAGTCATTATGAATCATGCAACTGGGAACGTTGGGCCCTGCCCACAAGGGCCCTTTGGCCCTGTGCGCCCGATTGGACCGCTTTGATACTGAAAGTGGATAATGCGGCGTTACCCGGCGTGAGTTGGCGGTATCGCCGGTAACCGCTTGCCGGAACTACCGTAGCCCATACAATCTGGGGCTCTACGGTTGAATTCTTAAGAAAGCGTGATGGCAATGGCAGCTGAACCAATTAGTACAAGAAAACGTCGCACTTGGAGCCGCAATTTGGTAGTCGACGCGATTCAATACCGGCATGTGCACGGCATGGGGTTAAATCCCCAGATGCTGCAGTCCGAAGACGCCAGCCTTTTGGCGGCAGGGCGCCGGTACTTCGGATCGTGGCCCAAAGCGCTAAAAGCAGCTAAGGTTCCTCCGGTGCGCCGCCTATCATCGCGGCGTCATCAGCGAGGATACTGGAATCGTGAGCTCTTGATTGGTGAGATTCGACGTCATGCGGATTTAGGGCACCCATTGTACGCTCATGCCATGCAAGCCCTGGACAATTGTCTGGTATCCGCCGCCACTTATCACTTTGGATCATGGGCTCAGGCCCTGACCGCAGCCGGCTTTGACGCGGAAACCATTCGCGCCAACCGCCGCCATTCACCCGAAACCGTTGTGGAAGAAATCCAGGAACTGATGAACGAGCAAGGTGAGGTCACTGACGTCGTCATACGGCGCCACTACCGCGCACTCTACTGGGCTGCCAGGAAATATTTCGGAAGCTGGCGCAATGCCGTGAGCGCGGCTAGACAGCCCAAGCAGCGCGCAGGAGTTTTGTAGCAACCCAGGGAGTTGGATGGGGAACGGATCTTGGAACGAGTGGCCTGGTTTAGCACTCCCTGTAAGGCAGCACGCTACTCGAACACGCCATGAATAAGTCAGCGCTGCCTCTTGCTTTTTGGTAAAAAGCGCGTCATTCTATAGCAAGCGCTTGCTTTGGAGGAGGTAGGGTTATGCGATTTGCCTTTGCCGGAGAAGACCAGTCGCCCTGGATGGTGGACATACGCCGTGAACTTGGCGGCGTCATGAGTGACCACGGGCATCAATTGGTGACGTCCCCGGACGATGCCGGCCTGATTTTTCACGCAGTTTCTCCAGACCGACCGCGTCCATTTCGCCGTAAATCTCAAGCCACATTCGTTGTAGGGCTTGTTCCCTGGGACCACCCGCTAACGAAACCCCTGTCACAGCTTTATCCACTCTTGGTCAGGTCGTTAGCCAATCTGGTCATCGGTGGAGCTCCCAATAATGACGCGATTCATTTGGTCACCCCCGAATTGGGCAACTACCGCGTGCTCCGCGGACAGTCTTACTGGCAAGACGAACTCTATCGCCGCATTGCCCCATTGGCAACCTCTCATCTAGTTATCGACAATCTCTTCGATGAGGATTTGCCGCAAGAGCTCTGGAACGGGACTGCCACCACCATGGAGATGCGCGATGCAAGTCGCGCCCTGGCGTCCTGGAATTTGTTCCCCGCACCGTATCCCGTGGCCGAAATGCTACCATCCGAGGATTACCGCCACTTAAAGCGGGTCTTTGGCATTGGCGGACTCAGCTACGGCAACTTAAGCGCGCGGTACCAGGGTGACCACTTTTGGATGTCGGCCAGCGGCGTTGACAAGGGGAAAATCGGCACCGTAAGCCGCGACATTCTTTTGGTGAAAGGCTATGACGAAGAGCGCCGCGCGATGCGGCTGTCAGTAGCACCCGGATCCGAACCGCTTCGTGTGTCGGTAGACGCGGTGGAACACTGGGGCATCTATCGCAAGCATCCGGAAATTGGGGCGTTAATCCACATTCATGCCTGGGTAGACGGCATTCCTACCACGTCGATTAACTATCCCTGTGGCACCGTGGAGATGGGCGACGCCATGTCTGACTTGCTCGATCGGGATCCGCACCCGGAACGCACCATTATCGGGCTTCGAAATCATGGCATCACCGCCACCGGTCCCAACTTCCCAGACATTCTGGAGCGGCTTGAAGGGCGCGTGTTAGCCCAGGTGCCCATGCTATAACAAGCAACCAAGGCAGGGGCGATACGCCCCTGCCTCACCATGTTCGTCAACGACCCCGCCCTGAAGGGCGGAGCTTGCGACTCCCCGGAAGTGCGGACGAAAGCCTAAGCTGTCTCCTTCCTTAAGGTGGGGTCGCATCGTAGGGCGGTTGACAACGCCCTCACGATCGCGGGCGTGCCGCGATCACACCTGTCACCCGGTACTCGATTCCCTGGCGGTGCAGGTTCATGGCACCAATCCGATCATCGTTCGATCGGTAATGGCACTGGTGACATTCAAAACGATGTCGCCGCTTGTCGCGATTACCCCGCGCGACGTGTCCACATTTGGGACAGGTTTGCGAAGTATAGCGCGGATCCACCGCCACCGTACGCGCTTGATGCAGAGCGGCTTTATATTCGAGCATCTGCCGCCGTTGCGAAAAAGGCACGACACGGACGGATATCGATCGCGCCGCCGGACCCGCTCCGTAGCCCCCCGAATTCCGGTCAAATCTTCCACCACAAACAACGTCTAGCGCCATACTGGTCCACGAGTGCCTTACTGACCTGATGGTTCACATCGGTCATCCAACGGTTTTCTCGTTGACCCCAGCGTTTCAGACGCCGCCGAGCGGACGGTGTCTGCCGACGTTGTAGGGTCTGTCGGAGCATCTTGAAGTGGGCACGCTGCGCTTTGACAGCGCGGCCCGGGAAAAAGGTGGTCTGCCCTCGGGAATCGTAGGCGGTCACTAAAAAGTTGAGGCCGAAGTCGAGCCCGACCACCTGACGTAGCTCACCCAAATCGGTCTCGGAAATATCTTTCGTCATCGGCACATGGAGGAACCAGCGACCCTGGCGGTGCACCAGATGGGCGGTACCAAACCGCCAAGTGCCATCGAAAAACCGCTCCATTCCCGGCATGGCGAAAGGGACTAGCACCCGACCTTCCAGCGTATTAAGGGAGAACCCTCCGTCCTTTAAAGAATAGTCGCGGTGCCAGACGAGATCCAAGGCCGGTTTGGTAAACTGCACGCGCGTCCACGGATGGCCGTGGGCCAGCCTACTCTTGTAGCGGGCAATTACAGTCTTAATCACCGATTGCGCCATTTGGGTTCGCAAGCCAAACTGTACCCGCAAGGGCTGGTAGGTCTCGGTGTGGGGGACAGCTTGCTGGAGGCAGTGCGTGGTCTCGACGACGCCAGAGACCCAGTTGCACCCCTGCCGATAGGCCTCAACGGTCTGCTGGAGTAATACCACCTGCTCTGAAGTCGGATACAATTGGACTTTCGCGGTCAAGGTGAGTTTCATCACATCAGCCCCCTGCGATTCACTAAATACATTCTACTGAGCACACGTAGTGACGATGCAATCCCAAAAGGAGGCTTCTCACGTGCGGCTCCGCCGCGCCACATTTTGATGAAGGCGCTCTAAAACGGTCCCAGCCGACCCATTCAACCCACATCCATGGGCCAACCACGATGGGCCGTATGGCCCTCTTCCTCAGGCTTTGCTCTCGTTACCATTAAGGAGCAGAGAGGATGATGCCGATGTCGGCCGTAACCATCGTGATGGCCACTGGCGGCCCACCAGGCGCTTTAAAAGCTACATCCTGTCTGAATGACAAATTAGATCAACCCGGTTCCATCGCACCCCTGGGGTCGATGGTCGGTGTCTCGTCCGTTGACGATGATGATTGCGGTTTGGTCGGCCGGCTATCATCGCCCACCGCCGAATTCGTTCATGCCGCTGGGCATAACGCCATGTACCAAACCGAACAGTCTCTGAGCCAAACTGTTGATGTTCGGACAAAGACGTTTCAGGATATCAGGCGACAATCTGAGCTAGCCGCCAGCCTACAAATAATGTGGTCTGGCACGCGCACAAGAGAAGCGTGCCGTTTGGCACAGTTCGCACGTCTCCCGTCCCTGTTGCCGTGATTTCTCCCATCCCTCTATGGGAGTCGCCGCGGTAAAGACGGCCATGATGCGAAAGGAGAATATCATGTCGTTATCAGTGCTGTTGCCAACAGATGGTTCCTTTTCCGCACTGAAGGCGGCGCGGTGGCTGGGCGCGCATCTCAAGCCGGAAGGCATTGTCGTCACTATTCTGCATGTGATGGCGCCGCGAGTCGAATATGGTAAGCAGGGCGGACTCATTCATGCCCGCGACGAGTCTGAGAAGGTCTTAGAGGACACCGAACGGGCACTGGGCTGCTGTCCGTCCGTGAACACAGTCTCCATCATCGGTGTACCGCAAGAAGAAATCGTTCGATATGCCGTCGACCACAGCATCGACCTCATCGTGATGGGCCGGCGGGGACATTCGGAAATTGGTCATTGGATTGGGAGTGTCTCGTTTGCGGTGTTCCAACGCTCGCCAATCCCTGTAACCATTGTCGAACCGGACCAATAATCCATGACAGAGTAACAAGGAGGGACAGGTCATGCCCACTGCCGTCGGATTCTCCTCCAGCCAACTCACTACGGGTCTTCTCAGCGTGTTTCTGGTGCTGCTGGCCGTTGCCTTGGTCGCCGTCATCGTATCATGGGCTGACCAAAGACACCGTGCCACACTCAAGACGCCACGACCTGTGCACATCCCGCATAAAAGTGGTCCCGTCATCATGTTCCCGAATCAGCCGGTGCGGTGGTTGTGCCGCAGGCGAGCCCGCCACCACGGAATGTTGCGCCACTATCACGGCCTCAAGCGTGGCTCAACGGCGAGTCGAGCGACTCCGCGGCGCGGTCTCGGCGTCGCCCGTCCCACCCGCCGACATCATTCATAGGAAGGAGCTGTACTATCCTCCTGTGCCGGAAACTTGGGTCAGCGGGCAGCCGGGATCGCTTGCCGTGGCGCTGCCTGTCATTGCGTAAGCTCGTGCGCGCGACCCGCCGCAGGCATCGCGGTATTCACATAGGCCGCATTCTCCCTGAAAAAGACTGGGTTCGCGCAGATCCTGGAACAATGCCGAGCGGCGATAGATGTCGGAAAACAGTTGTAGGCGCACGCTTCCGGCGGAAACGGGAAGATATCCGCTGGGAAAGACGTCTCCACGGTGGTCAATAAACGCAAAGCCCCGCGCCTCGCGCGCGACCATCCGAACTGGCCTTTCCGGGGCATGTTGGTGCAAAACCCGCGCCCACTGAGGCGCCCCTACGGTCGTAATACGAAAGGACTGGCCTGGTGCAAACTCGACCAGCCATTTAAGCACGCGCTCGATATCTTCTCCCGACAGTGCGTCCATCACGCGTGCGCGCCCCGTCGGAATCACAAAGAACAGCTCCCAGCTGGTGACGTGCAAAAACTTCACCAGGCTGGCCATCGCCGTCAATTGATGAACTGTCTGCTGGCTGATGGAGCTGTTTATCTGTAGCTTCAATCCCGCCTTGACAATATAACCCGCCATTTCCACCGTACGGTCAAAGGTTCCCCGCACGCCGCGGAAGGCGTCATGTGTCATGGCATCCGCACCATCCAAACTGAGCGAGACCGAATGAACACCAAGATCCCTCCACCGCTCGATTGCCTCGGGGGTTAGCCGCGGCGTGACACTGGGTGCGATTGCGGTGATCAGTCCACGCTTGACGGACTCGCGGATAACATTGTCTAAATCCGGCCGTTCCAACGGGTCACCGCCGGTAAAGACGAGAATCGGCGGGTGCGAAAAGTTTTCGCTGAGGTCATCCAATATTGGCCGCATTTCGTCCAAGGTCAATTCGTCGGGATTCCGCCGCGGAATGGCCCGCGCCCGGCAATGCCGGCAATGGAGCTGGCAAGCCCGCGTCACTTCCCATGTTAATACATGCGGCGCGTCGAAATAGGAGAGCATGCGATCACTCCTTCAGTTGTTGTCTTCATCGTAGCCATCCGCACTTCCCGTGTTAGGGCGGTTTGGCCCGGAAATCGAGGGCCGTTTGGGCACTCATGATATTCAGGCCGATGTTAAGCCTAACACCACAGAGATGCGACATCTTCTCTCACCTATGGCCGTATGGTCCCTGAATTTCGCGCCAATCGGCCCTATAGATCGATACCCCTTGGGGGTATATTACGTGCAAGTGCATGAAGGAGGCCAACTATGCGAATTGCGATTATCGGAGGCGTCGCTGGCGGTGCCAGTGCCGCCACGCGGGCACGGAGAATGGATGAAAAGGCCGAGATTACCATCTATGAAAAGGGCCCGTACATTTCGTATGCCAATTGTGGCTTACCATACTATGTGGGCGGTATCATTGAGGACCGCCAGGCGCTATTATTGGAGACGCCGGAAAGCCTTTGGGACCGATTCCGGATAGCCGTCCGCGTCAACACCTTGGTAACGGCCATTGAGCCCACTTCCGGCAACCTTAAATTTGTTCAGGACGACCGGCCGGGTGAAGCCGGCTTCGATCGACTGATACTGGCGCCTGGGGCCACCCCTATTGTTCCCTCCGTCGTAGGGCTCGAACGACCAGATGTATTTCTCGTGCGGACGGTGTCCGACGCGCTGCGCTTGCGCGATCATCTGGACTCCGGACGGGTGACCCGTGCCGTGGTAGTAGGTGCGGGATTCATTGGCCTTGAGGTGGCTGAGATGCTGCTTCACCGGGAGATTGAGGTTACCGTAGTGGACATGGCCGCGCACGTACTGCCTCCTTTGGATGCCGACATCGCCGGCGTTTTGGAGTCGCATCTTCACGCCTTGGGCGTCCAACTACGGATGAATAGCACCCTACAAGGTATCCATGGTTCGATAGGCGGTCCGCTTGTCGAATTATCGTCGGGGACGATATCGACGGACATGGTTGTGGTCGGTCTGGGAGTGCGACCGTCGATCGACCTGGCTCAGAGTATGGGGCTTCGGCTGGGCCAAACCGGAGCCGTCCAGGTCGATTCGCATATGCAGACCTCACATCCCCGAGTATGGGCAGCCGGGGACGCTGTCGAGAAGTTCGATCTCGTCACCAAGGCGCCCCGCTGGTGGCCACTTGCGGCCACGGCTAACAAAGAAGGGCGGGTGGCTGGAACCAATGCTGCGGGAGGAAACGCCACCTTTAGCGGTTCCTTGGGAACGGCCATTATGCGTTTTGGACCGCATGTTGTCGGAGTCACCGGACTGACGGAAAAAGCGGCACAAAAAGCCCAGATTCCGTATCGGGCGATCCACACCGTCCGCGGCAACCATGCCGCCTACTACCCAGGCGCCCACGATATCTTGATAAAGTTACTGTATGACCCCGAAGACGGGCGCGTCTTGGGTGCCCAAGCCATCGGCGAAAGTGGCGTCGACAAACGGATTGATGTCATTGCCACCGCGATACACGGAAAACTTGGCATCGATGACCTAGCCGACCTCGATTTAGCCTATGCCCCGCCAATCGGGTCTGCAAAAGATGCTGTCGTCATCACCGGCATGGGGGCCGCCAACGCTCGCGCTGGTCTTGTTGACAGCGTTTCCGCCAGTGAACTCGAACGGTGGCTATCCATGCCGGATCGCCCGTTCCTGCTGGATGTTCGGGACGCCAACGAAACCCGGGAAACAGGTATCATCCCGGGAGCTCACCACATCCCGCTGAACCACTTACGCAGCCGGCTCTCAGAAGTGCCCTCCGATCGCCCCATCGTGACCTATTGCCGTAGCGGGCACAGGAGTTATGTAGCGACTCGTATCCTCCGTCAACATGGACGTCGCGATACCTATAATTTGAGCGGGGGGATCACACTATGGGGCATTGGCCATGCCACGGCAACCCCAGAAGTTTCCCAGCTCTGAGGGCCTGGGTCGCGTGGACCAGGGGCAAAGGGCCGCACAGCCTATGCGCGGCCCTTTGCGTTCCCCTTATCGCGAACCTGCCGGCACGACCTCCGCTATGCGGCGCACGAGACCCAAGATAACTTTCACGCCATACTGAATTTCGGGCTCCTTTAAACTCCTCAGAAGACCGGTTACCGTAATCCGGCTTTTATCAGCGGAAGCGGCTTGTACCGATGCGTTGAGCGTCCCCATGGCCCGAGTTCCCAGCGCCAATAACCCTGCGTCCAACGCCTGCTGGAGTTCGATGATTGTGTCTGTGGCAAAAGATACCGCCCGCTCAACGATGGCTGGCGACAATGAGTCGGTAAGACCCTTGCCGAGAGTCGCCAATTGCATGAGCGCGTCCCAGGTGCCGTCCTGCTGCCATGCGGCCAGTTGCCGGATCATAGCCGCCAATTCCGGACCATTGGCTTCGGCGGCGCCTAGTGTCTGTGCCACGCCTGCCCCGGCTTCCCCCGCTATGTTGCCGAGACTCACCGCCAAGTCGGCCAGCCGCTCAGCAATCGCCGGTGTTGCGCTATCCTTCAGGGCCGACGCCAAGCTGGCCGCTTCGGTGAGCGAATCCCAAACACCGGTTCTTTGCCACTGACCCAACTCGTTCAACATCGCCGTAATTGCCGGTGCGTTGGTCATGGCCGCCTGTACCAGGGAACTGGCGGGCTCGGGCTCGACTTCAGCGGCCACTTGACCCAATGCCCCGACTAAACTGGTGATGCGTTCTGCCAGACCGGGAGTCGCACTATCCCTGATGGCCTTCAACAGCGACGCTATTTCCCGTACCGTCGCTTCTTCCACTTCTACCATCGCCATTACGGCTCACCTCCCGCGTAGTCGTTACAGAATCCCCGCGGCCGAAAGCCAATACATCTTATTGAAGGCCAGCTTATACAGATGAATAAGCTCGCTGGGCGCTTGCGGTTTGGGAGGATTCAGATAGTCGAACTGTACATAGGTAGCCTCGTCACTGCCGGCCTCAATAAAGCAAAATACTTTGCCGTTGTAGCGGATCGACCCCAGGCCTCCGCGCAATCGATTGATGAGGTTGCCGGCAACGACGTCGGCTTCAAAGTGGGCAGTGGAGCCGGCTTTGCTGATGGGAAGGTTGGTAGCGTCGCCCAGCACATAAATGTTGTCCGCACCTTCCATTTGCAGGCTGTGGCGGTTGGTGGCTATCCAATTTCCGGCGTCACCCAATTTGGATCGGCCAATAATGTCTTGGCCCATGTGCGGCGGGATCGCGACCAACAAATCATAGGGCACGCTCTCGCCCTCTAAGCTGGTGATCACTTTCTTTTCCGGATCGACGGTCTCCGCGTTGAAGAACGTACGAGACTGGATGTTACGTTCCTCAAAAATACTCGACGCCCAGACAGCCACCGGCTCCAGGGAATGCAGGCGGCCGATAGGATAAGTATACAGCACTTCCGAGCTTTCCAATCCGCGGTTGTTGAGCCAATCGCGCACCATTAAGGTGAATTCGACGGGCGCCACCGGACACTTGTGCGGCACTCCCACTGTCACCACAATCCTGCCGCCCTGGAACTGGTGCAAAGCATCCCGAAGCTTCAAAGCGCTTTCTTCGGTGTAAAACATGTGGCCCCCGTCCAATAGCCCGGGTACCGTTTCTGGCGCCGGGCGGCTTCCTGTCGCAATAACAAGATAGTCATACGGGATCTCCCGGCCGTCTTCCATCACCACGGCGCTGTGGTCGCGGTCGACCGCCTGGGCGTTTCCCACTTCCAACTTCACCAGATGGTGCAGCACCGAGCGTTCCGGCCGCTTGGCATCAAACGGTACCGCCTGATCGAATGCCATATATAAAAAATAGGGCTGGTAGACATGCGTCTCGCTCTCGTTGATTACAGTCACTTCAATGTCGCCGGCCACAATCTCCGACTTCATCTGGCGGGCCAATTGGTTGGCGACCATCGTACCACCAACGCCACCTCCCAATAACACGACACGCTTAGCCATGCGCCATACCTCCTCATAATTGTCGGCCGGAACGCCGATTACCTCAGGCGTCGCACCTGCACCTTGAAAATCTTGTCGTCTTCGACATTGCTCACCAGTTCATGGCCGGCTCGGGCAACCCACTCCGGGATGTCCTTCGCCGATCCGCGGTCTGAGGACCAGACCTCCAATATGGTTCCGACGGGTTCCTGCCGGATACCCTTAATGAGTTCCATCAACGGTCCAGGACAAAATGAACCACGCGCATCAATGATTTTGACGTTAGCCTCCATTGTATTCCTCCCTAAAAGGTGAGCGAAGTTCCACCGGTTAGCTTGCCCAAGAATCCCGATACACCTAACATGTCGTCAAACACCGGTAGCAAATCGCTTAGCTCCCAGTTCTTTATGTCGGCGACCAAGCTGCAGGCATATAAATGGACACCCCCCAGCTCCCGGGCTTGCTCAAACAGTGCGGCATAGTCATCCGACGAGGACTCGGCAATGACTTGACCTACGGGGCCTTTGGCCACCGTTTCCCGCACGGATTTATCCCGGTGAAATGCGGGAAGGGATTCCATCGACACAAAGACATTCACCGTCTGCCCCAAGCTAGCGGCGACCACTGTCACCATCGCCGCAGCATGTAGCTTGGCATAGTCCCCGGACAACAGCATCAAGTTCAACGACTCTTCCACGCGACAATTCCCCCCTTGTTGTTGATACCTATCCGGGTATCATAATACCACCAAATTGCGGAAACATAAAAATCGGCCATAAGAGTCATACTATGCCCATATTTGGACGATTATGCGGTCTGCTCGGTCCTGGGAATTGACCCAACCGCGCGAAGCGCCTTGATGCTCCGGCCGCGGGTACATCGAAATTTGGCTGGCTCCGGGGGGCCGGATTGACGGGGAGTTAATCGGCGGAATTGTGGGCTGTGAACTCGCCAAAATATGTTTTCTCCGGCCAGCCGTTAAGTTGAAACCCGCAACACGGAACACGACGGCGGGGGCGGTCACCTGAACCTCTCTGTGGTAAAGTTGTCGAATGGCCCTCCTTTCGTGGGCCATACGGACCCCGGTGGGGACCATTTGGACCCAAGAATTGGCGCCGAGGGCCCGTGTTTAAACAGACATGTAACCGGTAAATTAGGAACGAGTCAAGGTGAAGGAGGTTATCAGAAATGACAACCGGAACAGGGAACTTCATCGTCGAAGGTCTCTTTCTTCTCACATTCATTGTCGGCTTGCTGCTGCCCACGCGGCGCCATCGCTAGTCAAACAGTCGAGCGGTCGCGTTAGGCCGAGAAAGAAGGGATTTCTATGGCAAACTGGACGCAGAGCTCCAAACGGATGTTGAGTGAAGTCATGTCGGCAGAAACATGGCTGCCCACTGAAATGCCGGAGTATGCGCAAGGCTTTATGTACATGCTAGGATCACTCACTGCGTCAAGTTTTGTGGTGTTGGTCATATCAGGTATTTTGATGGCCATGAACGGACCGGACGTCTGGTCGTATAATGGCGCAGTGCGCTTCATTGCCGCCACACATTTCTGGTCGGTGCAGGCATTTTTCTTCTTTATGATGTTGCATTTGTGGAGGGTCTTTTTTACGGGTGCCTGGCGAGGCGGTCGAGGATTGACCTGGCTCTTGGGAGCGGTCGCGTTTCTCATCGCCATCCCCACAGCGTTCACCGGTTTCCTCATCAATGGCGACTTATATGCGCAGTGGAACGCGGTACAGGCCAAGGACGGGCTCAATGCATTGGGCCTGGGGTGGGTTAATCTCGACAATGCCGGGCAAATGTTCGGCATGCACGTTGTGGTGCTACCGTTAGTATTGACGGTGGTCATCGCCCTGCACATCACCCGCGTGCGAACCAAGAGTGTTGTGCCGCCATACCCTGACGTCAAGCCCTCCGACTCTTCATCGGCAAAGGCGGTGAAATAAATGAGCACAAAAGACGACGTGGTTCAACACTACCGCATGGTGCCCGAGGACTTTGTCAAGCACCTGTTTTCTACCCTGGTAATCGTTGCGGTAGTCGTTCTCCTCGCCTCCATCTTATTTGGGGTCCCGGAAAAGCAACCCCTGACGATTAAAAGCTACTCGACCCAACACCCGGTGGCATTTGAGCAAATGGCATTACGCGCACTAGACGGCCAAGGTGCCATTGCCAGCTACGGTCCGCCGTACAATCACGGCACCAGCGGGCTTCAATCGCCCATACAGGCCGCAGTCGGCGTGATTCACCCGATCAATGCCGCAACCGACTTCATTCTCAGGCCACTCAGCATGGCGTCTCAGATTAATCCCAGCATTAAGACCTCGTTGGCGCAGTTCCAAAACGCCACTCCAGCCCAACGGGCAGCCTGGGAGAACGCATATGCGACGGCCTTGAATAAGGGGACGTATGCTGGTGGGTCAGTCCACACCCTAGCGGGTAATTACGGTCCGCTGCCGGCATTGATGAACGACGTTTTGAATCTGGGCAAATCGGGTTTGATGTCGGGCGCCCTCATCCGCAACGGTTCGGTAGTCACACGGTTTGACAACCAGAACTATCTCTTGTTCCTGCAGGGAGTGCCATTGCACCAGGCGGCTCAGCCGCTGCAGTTGGCGGGAGAACAATGGGGCATTATACACTCCGCAGTGCCGGGATATCCGGGAGCATGGTGGATGACCATCCCCACTTGGATTTATCAGTGGCCCCCGGTCGCCAGTTCGCCCGCCGCCGACGCCTTGGCACTGGCCATCGGGTTCCTGTTCTGGCTAGTGTTGGCCTTCATTCCGTGGATCCCAGGTTTAAACACGCTGCCGCGCTATTTGGGAGTACATCGGTTGATTTGGAAGGACTTCTACAACAATCCTCCGTCCGGTGGACCCGAATCGGTTGGGAAAGGAGCCTCCCAACATGCGTCTTGATCGGATAATCCATCTCCTGCGAATGAGCCTTGGGAGTGTGCTGGGCATTATCGGATTTGGTACGCTAAGCATGGGCTTTGTTCACCTGAGTCCCGGCCAGCTGACGCTGGGGTTGTTTGAAATCCTTCTAGGCACCTTCGTCGCCCTCGGGACGATGGCACCTCTGAGAAAGCGTCGCGCGCAACACTAAGGTCGGGGCAGCCGGCAAAAGGCTGCCCCTCCTTTTTGGGATACCAATGAGAAAGGACTCCTTTGACATGGCACATTTTTTGCTATGGATTCATGTTGGAGCCGCCATTGGCGGCTTCATCTTATCGACCATCATTTCTATCGCCGTTTTACGCCATTCATCCCCCGAAAATCTATCGCGCAGCTTTTGGCGCTGGCAGCGGATTACTCAATGGGTCACCGTCGTGTTGGGTGCGGCGGGGACCGGCCTATACCTGTCCGGCCGCCGGCCGCCCGATCCGCTGCACCTTCTCTACGGGGCGCTAGCCGTTTTAGCTGCCATTCTTTTAGGGGCGTTTGGACCGGAGCGCGATCCGCACGAATTATTGCAGGGATGGCGCGTCAACCCCAAGTGGATCCTGTTTGGACTCAACGTCTTCCTGTGGGCGATGTACGGCCGCGGCCTAACCACCGGATTCTTTGGCGTATAGCCCGTGAAAGACAGAACGCGTGAGTCTTTGAACCGGCTGAGCTAACCGGGGCCATCGTGGGGAAAGCCCGGGTGTGGCCGGATCCGGCGTGTATTTAGAACTCTGCCATGTGGCGCGACAACCGGTGGAGCCTTTTGGATGAGAAAATCTAAAACCGACATAAGAGGCAATCTCCACTACTGCCCAAAAGCAGGGAACAACCGCATATGCGCTACGTTAGCACTTGGTCCAGTTGCAGTCGGCGTTTCCGGGTCGTTCATACAGGGCACGCGTCCACCATGATAGCGCGGGGGTCCAATTACCGAGCCGGCCCCCCTTGGGCCGATCTGTCGGAGATCCATCCCACTAACTTAGTGTACGCCACACGGCGCGTACAGTCGGTGTGGACGGGAAGTCCGTCGCGGGAAAAGCCGGTCCCGGGGACCGGACGGCGTCGACCAAGACGACGCCGAGGAGTTTGGCCGAGAGATACGTTTGGGCTAAGTCGCGATCGAAGGCGCGCTGGTGGAGCAAACGTTGCAGGCGCATTCCATCTGGCGGCGAAAGCGATAGAGTTCTAACATGTCGGCGGCGGACGCCGTGCGCACGGCGTCGAGCACGGACCAGGGCTGGCCGTCCAGGGTTTGCCATTGCAAAGCGTTCTGCCCGACGCGGACAATCACGTCCGCCTGCTGCCCGACCACCCACCCACGCGAACGCGCGCGGTTTGGCATAATTCCGGTCGACGACGACAACATCATGCGGCTAAAAGGGAGCCGTGTGAACGATTCGTCCCCATGCGCATGTTTGACTTCGTATCCCCTGTGTCAGCACATTCACGCTTAGTGGAGCGACACGTGCTATACACACCGCTGGCAGCACCGCAATCATCGATGAGGTGTGTGCCGGCGAGAGTCCCCATCATGTTGCAGAACGCTCATGCCCGCACTAACCTGACGGCGTGATCATGCCTGCGATCGCCTACCACCATTATTGGCATCTTTACATTCTCTTTACATTTATGGGATACAGTCGGATCGATTCACAAAGGAGGTGTTGGCTGTTATGTTGCACAAACGGTGGAGATATTCATTCGCGGCCATGGCGATAGGGATGGGCGCGGTCGTCGGGATTTCCGGCGCAACGTTCGCCCATGCTTTGCCGAATCATGGCCATGGGCACCTGAACAGCGCTGCCCACCGCGATCAGGGCGATAGGTCATCGCGCACTGTAACTTTGACGGGTCGTCTCTCAGAGACCCGTCATGGGATAGTCTTGACAACCTCCCAGGGTAGGACATACCGTCTTCTGGAGGGACCTCAGTGGTACGCTGATTCGGTGTTCAAGGCGCTTCAAGGCCAGTCCGCAACCGTTGTCGGCCGCCAAACGGGTTTGTTGGTGCATGTTCAGACAATGAATGGTCAGGCGGTGCGTGGTCATGGCAAGCCTCCATGGGCGGGCGTACGCCGAGGTGCACATCATTAGGGTGCTTCGCATCACGTCCGGGGTCGGAGGGCCGACAAGGCCCTCCGATTTCTGGAGGGACAGGTGACTGGCGCTGGTAGTCTTACTGGTAGATGACGACCTGGCCATCCGGGAGTCGCTGACTCCGACGCTGGAAACAGCCGGGTATACGGTGCGCGCGGCCGCCGACGGAGCCACCGCTTGGGCGATTATGCAGAAGCAGCGGGTTAACGTCGCCATTGTTGATCTCATGTTACCGGACCATCAAGGATGGCACTTGGTGCGAAATATACGGCGTCAGGCCTCCCTCCCTATTCTTGTCATCTCTGCCCTGGACGACTTAGACCGCCGGGTGAAGCTGTTACAATCCGGCGCGGACGATTACTTGACCAAACCTTTTGCTCCTCGCGAGTTGTTAGCCCGAATCGAGGCGATTGTGCGCCGCTTGGCGCCATGGCCACAAGAGGGTGCTACCGACATCCCCTTTGGCCCTTATCGCGTCTATTTAGATCACAAGACGTGTTACAGGGGCCAGGAGCGGGTTGCGCTGACTACCAGTGAGTTGACATTGCTTGAAGCGCTAATCACCAGTCCAGGCCGGATCTTTTCTCGCGAGCAGTTACTAGCGCGGCTTCATGGATGGGATGACGGCACATTGACCTTGCGTGTTGTAGACGTGCACATTGCATCTTTGCGTGCAAAGTTGGAACCGGACCCCAAACGTCCCCGATGGATTGAAACAGTATGGGGCGTGGGATACCGGTTTCGACGAGATGATCAATGAGCATACGGCGCCATCTTTTCCTGCGGGTATTCGCCTTGATCCTTGTGGTGTTGGGCATGCTCGGGGTGGGTATGTGGTACAGCATGCACCGCTACCTTAGTCATTACCTGGTACACTTGCGTCATCTGGCTCATCAACACCACCATGAAACGGTCGGCCAGGCTCACATGGGACTCAATCTTCTGCATCAGTTGGTTGAGGCTCTCACCTGGAATGTGGCGCTGGCGGGCCTAGTCGCGTTGACAATCGGCGCCGTGGGTGCGTATTATCTGGCAGAAGTGTTGAGCCGACCGCTCAAGTCCCTAACGCGGGGCGCGTATGCGATTTCTCGTGGCGCGACCAACTTTGTCATCACGCCGTCCTCAATACGGGAACTGGCGGACCTGGCCAACGTATTCAACGACGTGGCGCGCGCCCTGGCGGACGGCGAACGGCAACGCCAAGAGAGGCTTGAGCAATTGGCGCATGAGATCCGCACACCGCTCACCGCACTCATGGGTTATAGCCGCGCGATGGCGGCGGGGGATGTCTCACTATCCGCGCAGCCATTAGAAGCGGAGATTGGGCGAATCCAGCAACTCACTGCACATTTGCCTGACGCTGCCCCACTATCTGCCCATCTCTACCACCGATCACTCATTACCGCCGAGGAGCTTGTGCAACCGATACGTGCGTTATACCAGCCGGTGTTGCATTCCCGCCACATTGCCTTCGAAACTGAATGGGACACCGGCATGACGTTTGACGTGGATGCGGCGGCCATCCATGAAGCGCTTCACAATTTACTCTCCAATGCGTTGAAGCACACACCATCGCCAGGAACGATCCGGGTCGGGGTCCATTGGGCGGAGATTCCTCAATACGGGGTTATCGTCGTTGAGGATTCTGGCAGCGGCATTTCAGACAAACAGCGTGACGACATCCTAGAGCCGCGGGGTCAACCGACTGGCCGCCAAGTGAGCCACGGGCTAGGGCTGATCATTGTGCATTCGATTGTTCAAGCGCACGGCGGCTTGATGGCCATCCAGACCTCAGCGTTAGGTGGTGCAGCGATAGTCCTGATGCTGCCCACAAAACCAGTCGCAGAGGACATACCCGCGCCATCCGACAGGTAGGAGCGAGCCGTTCCGACGGAAAAAGAGAAACCCGGGGTCGTCGTCATGCGAAAACGTAGGTCGACACAGAAAGCCAGAATATCTATCGTTGGCTCGTCAGGGTCGCGCCATCGGCACGCAACCATGCATTACCGGGGACATAGAATCCCGAGACGCCGTGGCAATACATGATGTGAACGCATAACCGGCGTTGTTCCGGATCCTAGCCGAAAGCTGGGTTCATATGCGCCCCATCCACGGGGCGGACATCAGCAGGACTTTGTTAGGCGGAACACGAAGTGTCCATCAGTGAAACTCGCCATTACCGAAAAGAACGGTATAGTTCTGAGCGCGCATAGCGGGGTTGTCTAGCAACCGTCAAGAAGCGAACAAGGAGGGGTTAAAGTGGCATCAACATCACAAGGGCAATGCCGAATTTGTGAGACGGTGGTCGCCAAAACGCAGATGACACGGCATCTGAAAAAATGTTTGGGGAAGACGGGCAGCGGGAACGATCAGCTGTTGGTTTTGATTCAGGACCGATACGTTCCGTCGTATTGGGTATATGTGCTAATGGATGAATCAACCACCTTGTCTCAAGTGGATTGGATGCTGAGGGATTTATGGCTGGAATGTTGTGAGCATATGAGCGCCTTTTTCAGTAAGTCAGCTGCATACTTGGACGAGCCCGAGCCCAGCCCTTGGGGGCGGCAAGAGCGAAGCATGGAGGTCACGCTGGCGGAGGCACTCCTAGGCGAAAAAGAATTGCGATACCAATACGACTTTGGCTCCACAACCGAGCTGACGGTACGGATAGTGGGGGACAAGCTGCCGGGAACGGGAGATGAGATGCGAATCGTGGCTCGAAACGATGCGCCTGATATTGCTTGCCATGCCTGCAGCAAATCGGCAACCGAGCTTGTCTTTGAGAATTGGAACCCTATTCCCTACTGCGAGGACTGCATACCCCCCGCCGATGAAGAGACTATGATGCTGCCGGTCATCAACTCGCCACGGATGGGCGTGTGCGCGTATACGGGACCGACAAGAGAGCCTTAACAATCTCCACGGCTAAGCAACTTCCCCAGACTCTCGTTGGTAGAGGACAAATCGTTCGGACGGATTCCTGGACAAACGTAGACTGAAGCCAGAATATATACCCCTCTCGGATGACAGTTGATGAATTGACGCAGAGCTAAGGCGCGCAAAAGTGTCCCGAAATATCCCATGCCGACTGGGGTGGAGACGGACCTTTTTGTAGAGTCAAGGGGGACGTGGATCCAAGCCCCTAGACGCACGAGGAGGAGGTCATGGGAATGATTCAGCCGAATTTTTCGGATGAGGATCGGCAAATCTTGGGAGTGGAGCGGTTCGAGCACCCGCACCCGCGGGTGCAACGGAAAATGGAGGCGGTGTGCCTGACCAGAAAGGCGTCTCACGGCGCGAGGTGGCGCGCTTAGTACAGAGAACCGAGGGGACGGTCCGGTCGTCTGTGATCGCCTATCGGGATGGGGGTATCCAGGTGCTCCGCCGGTTCAACCCGCATCCTCACACGGCGGCGCTGGATGCCCATGCCGACACCTTGCGCGCGGCCTTTGAGGCGCAGCCCCTCCACACCGTCCAAGAGGCGGTCGACCGGATTGAGAAGCTGACTGGCGTCCGTCGGAGCGCCACGCAAGTCGGCATGTGGCTAGAAAAACGAGTTTCGCCGGCGCAAAACCGGGCAAATCCCCGCGAAAGCCGACCCGGTCCGGCAACGCGAATTTCTGGAGACTGAGCTCACGCCGGTCTAAGAGGAAGCCCAGGCGGGCCAGCGGCATGTGTTTTTCCTGGACGCCGCGCACTTCGTGCTGGGGACGCGGCGGCCTAACGAACCGGACAGACGATCATCGGAGCGACGATCGCCGCCGATGCTGCCGCTTTGAAAAAGCTCCGCCGGTTGTCACAACGGTTCAGTCTCCAAATGGAAGCCGCAAAAGTCTGCATCGGGTTTCCATACGCTTGGACCAGGTGGTACGGCACGCGCAGCGCAGGTGACTCTCCTCGCGCTCCCTTCAGAAGTTATTGCGCGACGTATCCGCCGTCGATCACGACCGCCTGCCCGGTTATGCCACGTCCCTTGTTTGAGGCCAAGAACACGGCGTAGTCAGCCACTTCTTCAACATCCAGCAGACGACGTTGCGGCACTAAAGGATAGATAATCTCCTCCAACACCTGCTCCAAACCCACCCCGCGGTTTTGGGCCAAAGACTCCAGTTGGTTTCGCACTAGCGGTGTGTCCACATAACCCGGGCAGAGCGCATTAACCGTAATGCCGTATGGAGCACCTTCCAGGCTAGCCACTTTAGTCAATCCGATGAGGCCGTGCTTGGCGGAATTATAGGCGGCCTTCCCGGCAAAGCCAATTAGCCCGTTAACCGACGCCATGTTGATAATACGGCCAAACCCCTGGCGCTTCATGACAGGAAAAGCATATTTAGTCGACAGAAACGGACCTATCAGCATGAGTTGAATCATGTCGCGAAATTTTTCGGTCGGAAAATCTTCGATATGATTCACATGCTGAATCCCGGCGTTATTGACGACAATGTCCAGTGAACCGTGCCGCCGCTCAGCCTCGGCCAAAAGCGCCTGAACGTCCGGTTCCAACGACGCGTCAGCTATGATGTACGTGACAGAAAGACCTTCGCTCTCAAGCGTGCGGCTTGCCTCGGCTACCGCTTGTTCGCGAAGGTCGGACAATACGACCTGGGCTCCGGCACGGGCGAGCGCCCGCGCGGTGGCATAGCCGATACCGCTCGCACTGCCGGTCACGACCGCCGTCCGTCCATAAAGTTCCTTCATGTTACGGCTCTCCTTCCTCGGGTTCCCTCTAATTCCCTACGATCGAACTTCTGCCGGTTTTAACGTACTCTTCCCCCTCAGTGCGGAAAGCCCGGCAGCCACAACGGACAATAGTGCGGACGCCACAAAGGCTTCGGTTAACCCTTGGGCGAAAGCGACGTGACCGGCGGCATGGGCGGTGACGTCCCGCCCCGCCAAAAACCCGGCCAACTGGCCGCTCCCCATCGCGCTTGCCAAAATGGCAAAGGAGACGCTCATCGAAAAGAGCTGACCGGTATTGAAAAGAAGTGTGCGGGTACCCGCGGCCACCCCACGACGGTCAGGTGGGACGGCGCCCATCACCGCACTGGTATTCGGCGAGTTGAAAAGACCGTTGCCAATGCCGGAGAGTGCCAAGGCCAGGGCCACCACCTCGTAGGACTTTAATCCCGTCAACGCCAATATACCGAGCGACACCGCCGTTACTAAGAGCCCGCCTGATGAAAGTTCACGCGAACCCATGCGGTCGGATAGGCGGCCGGCAATTGGCCCCACAACAATAATGGCCAACGACAGCGGCAGCATTTTTAGTCCCGCCAGCAAAGGGCTGTCACCGTTAAATCCTTGAAAGGCGAAGGTCATCAGAAACATTAGCGCTCCCCGCGCCAACGCGTTCAGAAACAACGAGGCATTCCCGAATGTGAATAGGCGGTTTTTGAAAAGCCTGAGATCGATTAGCGGGCTTTCGGTCTTCCTCTCCCACCAAACAAATACCAAGAGACCGACCAAACCCGCGCCAATCAACCAGGGTACGATCCGACCCTCCCCTTGGATGCTTTCCGTCAAACCTAACAAAATAAGAAGAATGCCGCCCATAAAAAGGCCCATGCCGGCCCAGTCAAACTGGTCGCTGCGGTCTACCGCGGCAATCTCGTGCAGGGCGGCAAAGGTCCATATGGCGCCAAACACGCCGATGGGGAGATTAACAAAAAAGATCCAGCGCCAGCCCAAAGTGGCTGTGATGACGCCACCCAACAAGAGGCCGCCAACACTTCCGCTCAGTGCCGCCACTTGGTTGATTCCCAGCGCAAACCCGCGCCCGGACTTTGGAAAGGCATCCGTCAGGATAGCCGTAGAATTGGCCAATAAAAGCGCGGACCCGATGCCCTGCACTAGGCGCCCAATCAGCAATAGCTCGCCCGTGGGCGCAAACCCGCATAAGGCTGACGATCCCGCAAAAATAATAAAGCCGTAGCCGTAGAATGTCACCCGGCCATGGAGATCGGACAGCCGGCCAAAGGGAAGCAGCAGCGCTGTAACCATAGCGGTGTATCCCATCATAATCCAGAGCATTAGGCCAACACCGGTATTCAATTGTCGGGCAATGGTGGGAAGGCTCACCGTCAGAATAGAGCCGTCCAGCGAGGACATGAGCGCACCAATGGTGGTATTAACTAAGACCACGCGCTGATGGCGCGCCACTCTCGGATCGGAAGACCAGGATCGTTCCTCGGCACCACCAGCCATCCTGACCACCTCCGAAGGATAGTCGCGGCAATCATCTGGTTGTCGCTGGTGATTTCGTTTAGGATTCGACAGGAAATAGGTTAGCATACTTTGTGCACCTGCACGCAGATATCCTGTATCAGTGGAATTGCGGAGCTGACATGGCGGTCACACAAACGGTCGGAGCGCAATGCTTACGCGATGTCATTACTGGTGGCCTCAAGGCCAATCCATCCCCCGGCGATCAAGGCTGCAACGAGAGCATGCTGGTCGGTTGTGGGATCGGTCGCTGGCCGTTGCTGTCTACATCAGCGTACTGAGGAGGTTCAAACTGCTTCCTACCAATATATGATTATCTATGGAAAGATGGTATAATACTCTCGACTTTCCACGGAACGCGTGTGTACCATGCGATCTCGTTGTATGGATTGTTTGGCTAACACCATGATGCCAAGACAGAGCCGTTTGCCCTGGTCAACCCAATCGATAAATTTCTCAAGGCGAACGTTATCTGGGCCATCCGAGCGCCCTGGTCGCCCACCCATTGTCGTATCACCTCAGCCCATTCGCGTGCCCCCCAACCTTGTCCGTGGCTTCCGTTTCCGCTACTCTCTTTGAACAACTCTTCCTCATCGGTTCGGGTAAACCTGGTTGCGGAGGAGTTCTTCGGGTTCTGCCGCCTCCTATTTGAGGTAATAATTTTCCAGATAACTGTGTCTCACTAATATGAGATTGGATCCAAGAATATGTCGACCCAGCTAGTGTACCAACGATTTGGGCCACGGCACAGGTTATTGGATGACGCGGTCAAGAAACGGTGTGACATTGTGCTGCCTTTTTAGTCCTACCGAGCGTTTCGCTCGGTCAAGCACATGCACCTACCGTGCTTTTTTGGAGTAGGGCTGTTGCTAACGTAGGAAGACTTTGATATGACGACCGCCATTGGGCTTCATGCTCATGAAGTTGTTGCCCCGCTTGGTCGGATTCGCGTTGCAACTGATTCGCGCCCAAAAAACGCGACGTTCCGACCGACGAGGTGTACACTCTTCGCAGGCGGGCGGCCTTTGGTGCGTACCCAAACTGGGGTCAGCGGCACGAGCCCACGGTCGCTGGCCCAGGGACTAAGTGGTTAGCACGTGATGCATGAGGAACCACTCGTTCAAGGCGCCGTCCACCCGTGCCTGATTAATGTAGACCACGGGTACCGTTTGAATGTCAAGGGCATCAATGAGGAACGGGCAAGCGGACAGCATTAGAGCGTGCGCCGTCACCGCCGGGTTGGCCATAGCTGCGGATGCTGCGAGGCGTACCGCCTCGGCACACCGCGGTCACGCGGGCGTGGTGAGAATGCCGATATCGACCGCATGGGACAGAACTGACAGACGCGCGTGGGAGTCATGAGAAAGGCGGCTGTGACCGCGCCCCGCCATCAGGAGAATGTCTAGTAGCGCCTCCCGCTCTTGCCCCTCAGGTTCGCCCCAGATCCACACGGTTCCGCTGCCCTCCGTGCGGACACCGCGCACTACTGCATCAGAACAATCCCATCCCCAGGAAAGGGAAGGCCGTTTTTTGATGTTTTGGCAGTTGATAAGCGGCGATTGGCGCAGAACGTCCCAATCTGATGACCAGTCGCCGGTATCTTCTAACCAAATTACCGGCCGAATAAGTTGATTGAGTGTAACATCAAGTGTGCGCACAGAGAACCTCCCTTCTCCACATATCATATCCGCAAGTGCCGCGATCGCAAGTCAATGTGGTTTAGGTGAAATAGGTGAGGGGAATTATGGCGCTGGAGGACTCTAGCCAGCTTTTCCACGCGGATCCGACACGCTACGCGTGCGATTACCAACGCTTGGCTTGGTGACGGAAAATAGTCAATAATGGTTAGTGCAGGGAGCGATGGAGGCTGACTGCATCAAAGCACAGACGCTCCATAAGATTATTCGGGCGGCGCTTGAGAAGTCTGCCGACACAGGATATACTCGGACCGCCATGGATGCGATCGCTCCCAGGTGATGCCGGTATTAGAAAAGATATTAGGGTCACCAGAAAAGTGGACCACCGACCGGGACGGTAGTATGTTCATGTCCGACTACTTCACGGTCCGAACAGCTCATTCCTGCGGAGACCCCGAGCGTCCTAACGAGTAGGTTACACGGGAGGGAAGTCGGCCGCGTCCGGGCCGCTTGGGTCGGAAAGATTCATGCGAGAGCCCCCGCCCACCGTGTCATCGCGCGGTTCAGGCCGCACATCCGCATGCTCGAAAAGGAAAGACGATCCGCTGAAAAAGACCCAGGATACCAGTCCGGTCACCGCGGCGACGCCGCCCAATATCAAAATCCCGCGCGCTTCGCTCAAACCGCCGGCCACTGCCAGCACCAAACCGAATCCCGCGAAAAACCAGTTTCTTCGGGGCATCGCATACGGCCTCCTTTTCATTCAATCACTTCTCCACTTTCTCGATAAAGTTAATGGACTAATAATAGCAGTATATCAGGTGTAATGCGCTTCAGCAATGGATTTTTGACCATTTTTGATATTGTCGATAGGAATAGTGAAGATCGGATGGGAAGCCCAAGTTAGTGAGAGTGCCACGCCTCCGAGTCCGCCGTCAACGTTCGGATTAGCTCCGGCAGTTCCCCGGTGGCTATTTGGTTCAACGTGACCGATTCTAGCACCGAACGCACGTTGGCGCGCAGTGCAACCCAGACATCTCTCAACGGCTCAGCCACGCCCCCGTAATCTAAAGACTCGGGGCGCTGCCCGCGCACATAGGCTAATGGTCCCTCCACCGCCCTGATGACGTCAGCCAGCGTAATTTCGGCCGCATCGCGTGCGAGCCAATATCCACCGTCGCCGCCGCGCTGGCTTTCTACGAGGCCGGCATGCTTCAGGTCCAAAAGAATGTTCTCCAGAAACTTCAGCGGAATATCTTGCGCGGTGGCAAGGCGTTCCGCCTTGGTCGGCGGGGTGCCGGCAGCCAGTTCGGCCATAGCGCGGCACGCGTAATCCGCCTTGGCACTTAGTCGCATACGTTATCCCTTTCCCCTCATGTTGACCCTCTAACATTAGCATACGTGCGACTCGTTGTTCCAGCGAGCCCAGGCGTCTGAGGTTTAACGGATAAAGTGTGCACGTAAAAGAGAGACTCGTGGTTTAGGAGGTGGCCTATGCTTAGGGCTGTTGTGTTGGGATCACGGTTCGGAGGACTGGCCGTCCTTACCTGGCTTCGTCGGCTATTCCCGCCGTCCGATCTGCATGTTACCGTCGTCGATCAGTGGGAAGAGATGGTTTTTCGACCCGGACTGGTCCATGCCATGGACCAGTCGCCGCAAAAGCTGGTGCCTCATGTCACCATCAATCTCAGGCATTTTTGGCAGCGCCATAAAATTCAAGCAGTGCATGACACCATCGTGGCTGTCGATCCACAACGGCGCATGGTTCACACCACCGTTCATCCACCCATTCCCTACGACGTCTTATATATCGCCACCGGCAGCACCCCGAAGTGGGACGCGATCGAGGGATTGGACCGCCACCGAGCGGGTATCTGTGAAGGATATCTGGCCCGACACACCGCTGCCATTAATCAGCGGCAACATCAAGGCCGGTTTGTATTCGCCGCCGGTCCCATTTTTGGCGCTCCGCAATGGACACCTGCAATTCACGTCGGGTGCGAATGCCCACTCATTGAGTCGGCGCTCTTATGGGACCAACACCTGCGGCGGATAAAACAGCGCGGTCAAGCGGAAATTACGGTGGTCACCCCTAGTTCGCAAATTGCGGAAATGGCCGGACCCGCGGCGCAACATACCCTGACTGAGATACTGCAGCGGCGCGACATCAACGTCGTCACTAATGCTCAGTATGTTCGTGTCACTGACACTCGTCTGGAACTACGGGAGCGCACGCTGCCCCTCGAACGCATAATCTGGATCCCGCCCCAGGGTGGTTCGGCCTGGCTGACCCAGTCAAACGTGGCCGATGTCCACGGTTGGGTTCCGGTGACAGACCATCTGCAGCACCCCCGGTGGCCTGATATTTACGCGGTCGGCGACATTGTCAGCCAATCCTGGCCTAAAATGGGCCATTCGGCCATGGTGCAGGCCCGCATAGCCGTTCACCACTGGGCGCACACACGCCAAAAACGCAAGACCCCGCCCATGGCGTACAACCCTCAACTCCTTTGGGTTCTTGAGGATAGTCCTGGAGAAGCGCTCTTTGTGCTGTCCAATGTGTTATGGGGTGGAGACCGCGAGCGGGTTTGGCATCACCCCATCCCCTATTGGGCCAAGCAATTATTTCAGTGGTCCTATGTTATCAGAGCGGGGGCGCTGCCGATTATGCCGTAACCCCCCTACCCCCGCTGAGCGGACCACACCATAACAACATCCGATTGAGGCCGATATCTTTTGATTTCCTTGTATCCTAGGTGATCAAAAGCATCAGGAATAAGACGCTTTCGTTCCCAAACCCGATGCGAATCGGAAAGCCAGCGGTATGGAGCGGTCTTAGATGGTCCCGGCCAGTCCGAGGCCAGGACGCGCTCCCCCCACCAGGGAAGCCAATAGTGGAAATACGTGTGGAATCCGGGTTTTCTCCACCCCTTGGGGGTTTGCGTCTCCAAAACCACCAAGTGCCCTTGACCATCGAGGCGGCCTCTCAGCGCTTTCAGTACCGCTTTCGGGTCGGGCTGATCGCGCAGCACAAAAGTCATGACAATGACATCGAAGCGGCGGTCGGATTGGCGTGCCCACTCCATCAGCTCGCGATGTTCTGTCCTAATCGATGTCGGCGCCTTTTCCAGCATGCGGGAGGAATAGTCCACGCCTACCAGGTCTGCTTCAGGCATCCGCTCCTGCAAGCGGTGAAGAAGGTACCCGGGGCCGCAGCCCACGTCCGCGATCGATTTCGGATTAAACTGGGCCACCACCTCGGCTACTTCAATCATCCATCCGGGATACCGCCCCCGCGATACGGTGACGGTTTGGTCCACATACCGATCTGCCATCCAATCAAACGTATCATGAAGACCCGTTTCGTCCGTATTGGCTCGGTCAAATAATGTTTCGCGGTTCATCCGATTCACTCCTTTGCCGGTTAGGATGCACCGCGTTAGGCGCTGCCATCCGCTCTTTGATTCCACGCACCTACGTTTTGACCAATAACCAATAGAACTTGGTTAAGGACACTGTACGACGCCGTAAGCTCTTCAAGGCTCGCATTCCAGGACGGGCTGGGAATATCGCCGTCAAACGGCAGTCCAAACACGTCGGCCGCCGCTTGGGTTCGGGCGATCAGAGGCCGAGCCCGCCTCAGCTCATTCAGGGTGGTGAGGCCAAGAGTTCTCATTATTGTCTTTAACTCCGAACGCGTGGCCTCAAGCCAGTTCACCACCTGTTCACTGGCCTGTCCAACATCCAACCGCGGAGCCCGGTTGACCGAGGAGCGGGCAAACACCAACTCGGTGGGAGGAACTGGAACCCACGGGTCCGACACCTGACCATGTAAGGCGGCAATCAACGGTTCCGAGCCCACCCACACCGCATCCGCGCCCAGGGCGACTAAGCGCGCCATGTCAGCGGCTCCGCGAATCCCGCCGGACACGAGCAGGGTGATGTGTTCACGAAGGCCAGTTTGGGTTAGCCAATGATGGGCGCGATGAACTGCCAACGCCGTGGCAATGCCAAAGTGGTCGGAAACCACGGCTGGGCTTCCGGCACTCCCGGCTTCCGAACCGTCCAGGGTCACCACATCGATCGGTAGCGTCACAAGATAGGCTAAATCCTCTTCAACATGTTGAGTCGCGGGAATCTTGATCCCAATCGGAATGTCGGGGCACTGGAGTCGAACCTCGTTAACCCAGGTGCTCACCGACTCATAAGGCGCCGCTTTGATCACCGCTTCGTCTTTCCCGGCCGCCTTCCACATGCGAAAGGGCAGCTCCGAGGGATCCTTGGTGACCGTTGCACCCCCTTCCGACGCTTGGCCCCACTGCAGTTGTATCATGTCGGCGAGCGATCGAACCGGAGCTTGATGGGACCAAGCTCCGCGGCCTTCCTGCAAAATCCAGCGCGCCGCATACGCACGCTCCTCGGGAAGATATGCCCCCTCACCCGTGGCCGTCGCAATCCCGGCTAGACTAGAGGCTTGCGCCAACGCGACCTTGGTTTCGGCCGCCAGTCCGATCCCGTATCCCATCGGCGCAATTAACACCGGCATTGATACGGTTACCGGGCGCGGACGGATTGGGCCAATTGTCACCGTCAAGTCGACGGTAGTTGTCTGGTCTTGGGGCATGGGCGCAAAAGTGGCGGGATCAAAGCCGATATAGTCAAGCCAGTCCACTTTCGGACGGGATCCCATCGCATGCTCGGCGGGTTGAGGTGTATGCGCGCGTTGCAGGGTTAACAGCAGCGATAGTAGCGAGTGCGCGCGCAAGGTGAACAGTACTTCCCAAAAGGTATGCCGCGGAGGGTTTCCCATCGACCACTCGATCCGGCCGGCGATGTAACGAAAACCGAGGTATGCGACCACTGCGATGATGAGGATAGTCAAAAATGGCACAGCCACAACTAAGGGCCAGACGGTCATCCGTGCGCCTCCCTGCTTTGCCGGCGCACCCACCCAATGGAAAGAATCCAGAGCAGCGGAACCAAGGACACGTCCATCGCTAACGCCAACGGGGACAGCCGCGCCCCTGTTCCGGGGGGCAACATAATGCGCCTAATAAAGACCATCCCGTCCAGGACTGCCACGATACCCCAGCGAATGCAGTCATCAGCCTGTGGAAAGAGCTCGGACAGGTTCCACGACACGGCAAATAAGCGTACCGCCAAGTATAGGATGGCAGTTGATGTCATGATCAACATGATAAAGATACCAAGCCCCAAGAAGTCGAGCAAAGGCGCTGGAGTGATCAAAACCAACGGATCGCTGTCAAGCATCACCACCACCGTCCCTTCCATCAATCGCCACACCACCAGGCCCACTCGCTCCGTGTGCCGTGTGGTAGGAAATATCGACGGCGGGTAATCCCGGATTAGCCCGGAAATCTGCGTGCTACTCACAACACTGGCAACATCCATCGCCTTGAGGCATTCCACTGCTGTGGTCACCAGAGCCGGGTTGGCCAGCCCCTCAATGTATGCGACCGACACGGTCGACTGTTGGAGCCATCCCACCCCCACATCTAAAAACAGAAGAGCCGGCGAGTGAACCCGATGGCGCACCTGGGCCTTTTGCGTCAGACTTTCGGTGAACGCCTCTTCGGAGCGCCCCACAGCCAGTTCGGTCTGGGGCCGAGCGACGGAGCGTTGGGGATATTTGGCTGTGTCGATAACCCAGATGAATTCAAGGCCATGCGCAAATAGCAAGGTCTTACCGGACGCTAGCTGTTTCAGTATCGCCGGCCAATCTTTGGCCGAACTGACACTTTGCGAATCGACAGCACTCTGGTTCCATAGGTTCGACGGTAACCCGGTATGCATTAATGGGGCCACAATATCTTGCTCGATCATCAGGGGATCGACAATGCCGCTGATAAAGGCAACTAGAACCGGCTTATCCGGGCTCGACGGCAAGGTTAGGTGGAGCAGCCATACATCGGAATTGCGCCCGATGCCCGCTTCAAGGAGGTCATAGGCAGCCGGAACTTCGTTGATATAGGCGGTAGACGCGATAAGCGATTGATGAGCAAGCTGCGCCTTCCAACTATCCAATTCCATGGCCAACTGATCGGCGATTGTTTTCAGGTCATAAATCCCTTCAGGAGAAGAATTCGCCATGGCGCTAGCATGGCCCCGATTGTCCCAAGTTATTTTCTCCCAGCCGGTGTTTCTTTCGTTATCCGCGCGGTCGATAGCTAAAATTTACGAATCGGCTCGACAGCCGTAAAGCCCCGAACGGTCTGGTGCTCACCACGCATAACCACATGAGCCCACACCAATTCACCGCACCGGCAACAACATGTAATGTCCATGTGGACAGCAAAACAGGGTCCATCCGCCCGCTGAAGGAGGTGCGCCATCAGACTAGGATAAAAGGGAACACGAGGGGGAATTCCTAATGACTGCGATGGCCATTTTATTGGCGACAGACGGATCACCCGAGGCGCTGTCGGCCGCCGAGTGGCTGGACCGATGGGCGGACCCCGGCCGGGTGATAATCACGGTAGCCACCGTGATTTCTCCGCCCAGCATGTCGTGGACGATGGGGGCCGGAGGATGGGCGCTGGATGCCGAAGCGTACAACCAAGCCTTTAACGACCTGGTCAACAAAGAAAAAGCACGAGCCGAACGCGCCATCCAAGATACGCACGCACAGCTGACCCGCTGTCCGCCCGCCAAGGAGACGGTCCTTATTGGAGCTCCCCCTAAAGCCTTGGTGGACTATGCCAAGACCCACCATATCGATCTTATTGTCATGGGGCGCCGAGGCCACTCAGCCTTGGGAAATCTAATGGGTAGCGTCTCATTCGGTGTGCTGCACCGATCACCGGTCCCGGTCACGATTGTCAGTTAGCCGCTCCCTATCTACCGCTACGGGCCGATACCGTCGGCCCGTTTTCCCGTTTTCTACTGTATGCTAATGCCCAGTTCGTGCCTTTATCAGATGCGCCGTAAAACTCCGCCGTTCAGGGCGGAGATATCCCCTGCATTGGGGCAGGTCTGGGGATTTCCTCCGGTCATAAGGCGTTGACGTCAGGCAAATCTATTGCTAAAATACGCAT
>JAKACZ010000091.1 GCA_021820965.1 Bacillota bacterium
GTGACAAATCCCTTTGGGAACTTGCCCGCGATCAAAACTTTTTCTTCGGCTGAGAATCGCAGACCCTGCGTGATGACGATGCCATAATTTGGCGGCTGCCCTTCAAAAGATATGGGTAAAGATTAGTTCTTAAACGTGGGATACTCCGCGATACCGGCAAAGAAATTCTTAAACGCTTGGCCCAACTGCATGATGGCCATTTGCGGCGCGTTCTTGGTGACCTCCAGCATCCCAGGAAACTCGTTTCGCTTGATGGCATTGAGTTGACGCCGCAGGGACGCCTCGGACGGCTTCGGCAACGGCGGGTCGGCTTGCCACGCATCATATTGCTGCTGCCACTGGTCCAAGGCCCAATTGTAGGCAAAGCGCGCGACCCCTGCCGCCTTGCGGAAATACGTCTCCTGCACATCGTTGGGAGATACCATGCCTCCTCAACAGCTGGAGCAAGCGCGAAATGAATTCGGCCGATTCCAGACTAGTAGCCGAAATGTTGACGGCCAGCGTCATCGGATACTGATGCCACCAGGTCAATCCGCCAATCTCCTGCACCGCTTGTTCCAACACCCAGGCGTCAATTTCCTCCATGAGCCCCAGCTTCTGCGCTTCCGGTAAAAAGGCATCAGGCGACAGTTTGCGGCCATCGGCGGCGCGCCAGCGTAAGAGCGCCTCAAACCCTGTGGTCCGACCGGTCAAAATGTCCACTTGCGGCTGATACTCGAGATAGAATTGATTAGCGGCCAAAGCACGGCGCAGGCCCGCATCCAGGTAAAAGGCAGTTGAAGCTTCGCGTTCCAGGTCCGAATTAAAGAGGGAGACCCGGTTGCGCCCCTCGTCCTGGGCGCGATACAAGGCTAAGTCGGCATGGCGCAGCAGCTCATCCGCGCTGGTGCCATCGTTCGGGCAAAAAAGCCACCCCAAAACTGTCGGTGGCATAGATGTTCTGCCCGCCCACGCTCACGCCATCCGCCAACCGCCGCCTGAGAGCATCGATGCGTTCATACGCTGCACGGTCTAAGGTCGCTGAGGCTAACACCCACTCGTCGCCCCCCTGACGCGCCAGCACATCTCCGACCCTAAGCTGCCGACTAATCGCCGTCGCGACCGCCTTCAAAACGTGATCGCCGTAACCGTGCACGGCACCGTCATTAACCGCCTTGAACCGGTCCAAATCAGTAAACGCCACCACCAAGATCCCACCATCGACCCGCGCCCGATTAATACTCTGCTCCAGACGTGTCGTTAATAAGCGGCGGTTGGGCACACCCGTCAGGGCATCGTGAAACGCCAGATACTCGACCTGCTTGAGGCTCTGCGATAATTCCCCGCTGGTGGTATACAGTTCACGCCGCTCCCGCTCTCCTTTTTTTGTGGTGCTTTTGCAAGAGCCTATAGGTCAACGCTTGCACGCCCACCCCGGCCAATTCTATGGCTCTAAGCCCGCTAGCCAGCTCATGCAGCCAGACCGACGCCGCTAAAATAATCGCCAATATGGCGGGGGAAAGCCAGGTAGGCACCACGAGGGCGATAAGAAAGAACCAACTGGGCGCCAGCACCAAGACCATCGCCAACGGCAACGCCTGCATGCCTGCCCCACCAGACCCAACCACAACCGAGCGGATACCACCAGGTGCCGCCAGAGATACGGCGGTAATTAACGCGGCCAGACCGTACGCTACCATGCTACCCGCATCCACCACACCCGGCGGCGAACCTGGGATCCTACCTGGAGCCGCCTCCCGCTTTCGCGCGGATTGCAGTCTTTTCTCTCATTGTATCGGTTGTTCGGGTGAACGCTCTCCTCTTTAGTCAGAATTGGAGGCTTAGAGCGCGCGTGTCTTGACAGATTGGCCTCTGGCCAGTATCCGCACTAGCAACTCCTCAAGAGCAGAGGTATCATCGGGATACACCAGAGGAAGCCGCACCGGGCCGGTGTTGTGCCCGAGACGGTTCAAGGCCCACTTAACCGGAATTGGGTTGGGCCAAGTGAATAATCCCCGCATAATCGGCAACAGTTGTTGGTGAAGCCGGGCGGCCAGTTCACCCTGCCCGGTTCGCTCGTAGATCCATAGCTGCTCCATGGCGGGACCCACCAGGTGTGACGCAACACTGACCACCCCGGCTGCGCCCACTCGAAGAGCTGGTTGAAACAGTGCATCGTCGCCGGCGTAGACGCGTACTCCTGGGCACGCCTCAACCATGGCGGCGATCGTGTCCAACGTCCCTGACGCTTCCTTAACTGCGAGAGGGAGTGCCGTAGCCCGCGCGATGCGGGCAACCGTTGCCGCTTGAATGGACACTCCGGTCCTTCCCGGAACGTTATATATCATCATAGGGATCGAAATGGCGCGCGCCACCGCTAGAAAATGCTGGTATAATCCTTCTTGTGGTGGTTTGTTGTAGTATGGAGTCACCACCATGACGCCATCGGCGCCCCATCTTTCCACCTCTGTGGCGCGCGCCACCGTCTCATCCGTGTCATTGCTGCCGCATCCTACCCAAATGGGTACGCGATGTCCCACTCCCCGCCGAACCGCCTCATACAGGCGCCGACGCTCTGTTCCCTTCAACGTCGGGGACTCACCGGTCGTTCCGGCAATGACCAATCCACCGCTGCCCTGGGATATCAACCATTCGGACAGCGCGGTAGCCGCCTCCTCATTCAACGACCCGTCCGCCGCAAATGGTGTCACCATGGCCGTCAAAATGCCAGGCCAATCCATTGTTCATCATCCCTTCTGCAATGATCGCACAGTGAACCGTTGGTAAGTTGTTAGGGATTAAGTTTCGCCGGAGTCCGCAGGGGCGCGGTCCGGCTAAATCTTGCAGAACTTGGGAGAAGAGGCAGAAGGCGCAGCAAAGAAGAGGCGGGCGACGGCGTTCAGTCTTGTCATCATCCCAATCTCTCCTTTCTACGTTAGCGTGCTACTGTGGTAGTTAAATTGATTATGGCACAGGATGCGGACGAAGGCAAGAATTTCCGCGCAACATTTTTGCCACGTGCCACAAAACCGCAGAAGTTGTACCATGTACCTAATATGTCATCGACCTGAAAGGACTGAACAGAATGCGCTTTGCACGTATTCCGCGGATGACCCGCTTCCTGGATCCCCGCCAAAACTATGCAGAAACCACTATCGAAAGCGAAATTCGTCTTGATCCTCTGACCGGATTTAGCGGCCGCATCGCCCACTTTGGATCGGGCGCTCGCCCTGAAGTCGATGTCGAGTCCTTAAACCAGGCATCACTGACGCATGGCTGCCCATTTTGTCCAGACCTGGTGGAACAGGTCACCCCGAAGTTCCCGCCCGCCATTGCCGCCGACGGCCGCTTTCGCCGAGGAGAGGCCTTGGTGTTCCCCAATCTCTCCCCGTACGACGCACACAGCGCCGTCACCGTGATCAGCCGCAGCCATTTAATGCGGCCCGGCGACTTTGCCGCTAAGCACTGGGAGGATGCACTGGCCGCGTCGGTGGAGTACTTTGGCGCCGTCAACCGAGCCGAGCATCACATCGGCTACGGGTTAATTGCCGGAAATTACATGCCTATGGCAGGAGCCAGCTTACTGCACCCACACCTACAAATTTACGCGACCGACCGTCCCGGCAACTGGCTTCAAGGTCAAATCGATGCCGCCCGACAATACTACCAGACCGAGGGCCGCATCTTTTGGCAGGATTTAATCGTCGAGGAAAAGTCCCAGGGCCAGCGCTACCTGGGCGCGACCGGGGCAGTGGAATGGCTAGTCCCCTTTGTTCCGCTGAGCTTCATCGGCGACATTGAAGCCGTATTCCCCCACCGCTATAGCATTCTGGATTTGAACGCGGAGGATCGGCACGACTTTGCCCGGGGGTTAGCCCAGGTTCTCCGCTATATGAGCGAAAACCGGCTGTACTCGTTCAACATCGGTTTTTATCCCGGGGAGTCAGAGCAGGATCGAACGTGGGTGCACACACGCATTTCCTTTCGGGGTTCGTTCAACCCCGCGCTCAATTCGGCCGACATCTCCGCCATTCGTCAGCTATACGACGAACCCTTTACCATCGTCTATCCGGAAGAGCTGGCGCAGGAGTTAAGACCGTACTTTGCCGGCTAAATGCGAACAAAATAGAACCGCCGCACCAAAGGCAGCGGTTCTACCATTTTTACGCGAGTGAACCCATTGGATCCCAGGGCGCAAGGCGCGTCGGTTCCATGTCAAGGATTGCCCGTTCCTCGTCAGTCAGATACCGCTTATCCACCACCAGCTGATACATGTACTGGTCGAACCATTGATCACTCATGACAAAAAACCCGTCGTTGCCAGCATCTTTGCCCCAACTGTTTTCAACTTTCCAACGGTTAGGCACGCCATCCACCAAGTTCACCCCGGCCATCACCATCGCATGCGTCATCTGACTCTCGCCATACATGAGGCGGTCAGCCTTGGTCAAACCGAACTCAACCCCCAAGGTGCCGGCGTAATCAAATTGGTCGGTGTCTAAAATGCCCGTGGCGCGATCAGACATGGGCCCCACATCGCAGCCGAACCATACCGGCCGCCCATCTGTCAACTGACGAACCGCCAGTTCCTTAAACCGGCCATTATCCAAGTTGAGGTACAGCACCGGCCTTCCACCGACCACGTTGCCAAGGAAGTCAACCGTGTACATGCGTCCGAACGGCTTATCCGATGTGGGTGCGTTAATCACACTGACATAGTCATCGAGGTTCATGCCGCCGTATCGATGCCAGAAGTCCACGGGGCTAACACCTCGGTCCCCGTGAAACTGGCGGTCATCAGCCTGATATTCAAAGTCGAACCGTCCGGTCGGCTCGCCCAGGAACTCGACCAAGAGCTGATAAATGTCCGCCATCATGGTGTTCTTGAGGTCACGCGCCTCCTCCCCGGTCCCGGCATCCCGCAACCTCTTGGCATCTTCACGAAGTTTGGTGGTCAGAATGCGATTCATCAACCGTGAATCGCTGGAATGAAAAGACTCCGGCATGACCCACTTGGGTACAATGCCGTACTTTTCAACCAGGTTGACGAACATGTCCCACTGTCCGCCGTCCTGCATTGGAGCGGTCAACAGCCATGACACCAGACGTCCGTCGACTGGCTCATCACGACTCTCTAAAATGCTCTCGAGAAAGTAATTGGCTTTCTCCAGCTTGTCATAAAACATGAGATACGCCTGCGACAGTTCGAAGTCCTTGAGTTTGAGCGCCCGGCCCATCCCCTCCCGGACGAGGTTCAACCCGGCAAAAAGCCAGCAGCGTCCGCTGGCCTTTTGGTTGGTAATCGTCCCGGTGGAGATTTCGTGCGAAAATGCGAACGTCATCTGAGTGACCCGTGCGCGCCGCTGAGCCACGCTATTGATCCCGTTTTTGACGACGGCGTTGCTGACAATCTGCCGAAGCGGCTCCTGGGCAAATGATTGTCGCCACTGGTTGAGGTGTTCCAGCGAAACCTGCCGGGACACGGTAAGCTCTGTTGCCATCAGATCGCCTCCTAAGTTAAGAGGTATTCGCAACCGAGCCGTCTTTTTCCTGCTCTTCTTTTGAGACTCCTCGCTAGTGGCTGGCCCAAATTTGGCCTAATGTCTCAAACACAAAATGGCGAGAGGCCAATTGCTTAAACAGCATAGCCCAGTCTACCGGAGCCGTGATCATCACGGCTTGATTGGGATGGCGAATGAGCGCCATCTCAACTGCGGCGGTGGTTTGGCGGATACCACCCGCATTGCCCACAGTAAGGGCCGCCCATAGAGCGGTGAGATTTTGCTGGCCTGCCGCCTGGACGGCCGCACTGTCGGGCTTTTCGGCGGTAAAGAGAAAGCTCGGCGCCGAACCGGTTTCTGATTCCACCGCATGCACCGCCCACTTCAGCTCCTGATTCACACCCCAAGCGGGCAGTTGATTTAAGTTGGCCCCGGAATAGCCGTTCACGGCGATTTCGTTACCCAACGCCGCCAGTTGCTTGACTAACGGTAGGTGCGTCAACGCCCATTGGCCGGATATGCTTAGGTCAATCCTCGCGCCTGCCTGACGCTCCGCCGCCACCAGTGCCGCGGCGACAGGACCGCTCGGGTTGAGCACCACTAAGTCCGACACCGGATCGAGATTCGCTAGCACTCCGGTAGAAAGTGGTGTGCTGGGCTGGGACGGCGGGTGCGAACGCGGCACCGTACCGGATGGCGCAGGCGATGGCTTTGGCGTGGCTGCGACCCAGCGGATAACCTGACCCGCCTTGAGGGGAGTTCCTCCCCCGTTGGCAGCAACAAACCCTGAATATGGAAGATCGGCAGCCCAGGCCAGCTCACTGTAGGTGTCTTGCGGCTGGGCCTGATAGCGCCAATGGCGGCGAGCCGTCACCGCGACCGCCGTCCAGTGGGCCATGGCTCTAAGCGTCGGCGCTGTTAACGTTCCGGTGGGACTTTGCCCCGTGTGGCGCTGAAAAGCGATCACCGCCCGGCTCAAGGCTTTCGACCAGCGGCCGTCCAACGCCCCCTGGTACAGCCCCACGGTCTTTAGGTCGTCTTGAACGGCGAGCATCGCGAGCCTCAGCGGACCTGTAGCATCCTGGGGTATCGTGCCCATATGCGCCATAGTTGCCGCTAATCGGCTAGACAAACTGGCCCCCCGGGTTAATCCCCGGATCGCAATATACTGGTTCGCGCTTTGCCACAGCCGTTTGGTCACGATGCCTTTAACCGGCCCCGGATCAAAGCCAAGAACCCCTAAATCCGCCTGCACCTGGGCTACGCCATAACCATGGCTTCCCAGGGCCCAGTTGTGGCTGGCCCCACCTCCGGAGGTCATCAGTGCGACAGTTAAAAGCGAGCCAATCGTTCCGGAAAGATTTGACGACATGTGCATCCCCCCAGGCAAAGGATGCACCAAATATGTCCAATTTATTCCATCGGATGTTAGGCCGTCGCCGCGCCGATAACGCCGCCCGCCATTCCGCATGCCAGGGCCATCGCCAATCCTCCCCAAAGGTTGGTGACATTCCCCACCTGGAGCGTCTCCGCAACCACGGTCGACACCAGATTCAAGGTAATGGCGGCCAAGGCGCCGTGAAACCAGGACGCCACATGCGCCAGTCTTCCCCCCGCCCACCCTGCCGTCAAAGCTGTCAAGGCCGCCCCGATCCAAATGACAACCGTTTGAATGGATGCCGGAAGCATAAATTGATAATCAATCAGTGCCAATGCCGCCGCCAGTAAAAACGCCATCCCAAGCCCGATTAGAGCTCCTTCCAGAACCGCGCGCACGCTCACCTCGCTGACCCCCTCGTTTGGCCACTTGCCCGTTAAAGGCCGTCTCTGCCACAACATATCCACCCACGTCCGCTTTCATGCCTCATACCAGGGCAAGGCCCCGGAGGTATCCGGGGCCTTGCCTTCAGTCACCCTTTTTTAGGTCCTGCTCCGCTTTCCGTATAAGGCGCTTAACCATGTTGCCGCCGATTTTCCCGACTTCGCGCGTGGTCATGTTGCCCCATCCGCGCTCTTCGATGTCGTCGCCGAGCCCCAGGTCCTCCGCCACCTCATACTTCAAGCGGTCCAGAGCCGGTCTGGATGAAGGAAGGAGCGGACGATGGTCATGAGCCATAAATCCCACCTCCCCGCCTGCTAGCATGCACTGGTCGACTTGGCCCCATTCTACAGATATCATCTTTACCCATATCTTTTGAAGGGCCGCCGCCAAATTATGGCATCGTCATCACGCAGGGTCTGCGATTCTCAGCCGAAGAAAAAATTTTGATCGCGGGCAGGTTCCCAAAGGGATTTGTCACGGGATGTCGAATATCTTTGGTATGGTCATCCCAAATGTTCGACCTCAGCCATCCATCGATCCTTGGGTGTTTCGCGAACTCGGCAATG
>JAKACZ010000009.1 GCA_021820965.1 Bacillota bacterium
ACTTTCTCGGGCATAGTGATGTCACGACCACGGAAATCTATGCCCGCGTTGATGCCGAAACCCGCCGTCGCGCCTTAGAAGCGACCCGGATTCCGGGCGTGATTCCCGAGAACTCGTCATGGACAGAAGGAAGCGGTCGTTTCTCCACATAACCTACAGCTCCACATAAGCCATTGAACACGAGCTATTCAGTGCTATTAGTATCAACTGGCGCGGGCGGCCGCTCGAGACGTTTGACACGGTGGTCCAATGCATTGGCCATACGCGCACCCGACGAGGGGGAGCGGTCCAAGCCGTACTGGATGAGCGTACCTACGAGAAAGGTCGTAAGGTGGCTGACGAGACCCTTAACGCGCTCCATCTAACCCGTCAGACCTTTCACGGGGAGTGGAACTACGTGATCCGGCCGCAACTCAAATCATGAAAGTTATTTTTGCGCGCCGCCTAACTCACCTAATTGTTGAACGAGATCTGGCCGGCCGATCCATCTTAAAATCCACCATGCGGACACCGAAAACGTGACGGGTCCGACGAAGAAGAAAGGGCGCACAATGTGTGAATTACTTGCAACCGCGAAAACCAACAGCGCGAACGGACCCCCGATTTGGCTGAACGTTCCAACAAGTCCGAAAGCGCGCCCGAGAAAATGATTGGGCACATTCTCTTGAAAAAACACGGCGAACGCGACGCCGTCGATAGCCGTCCCCATTCCGATGAAAAATAACCCGGTTACGCTTGTGAAAACGTTAGGAATCCCCACAAATAATATCATGCCGAAGACGGAACTACTGATGGACATAGCGATCCACTGTTTTAGACTAGCCTTAGAGTGCCACCGGTTCCAGCATAGATTGCCCGCTAAGGCTCCGACCACGACGGTTCCTTCGAGCATGGGATAGAATTGCATAGTGCGATGCAATTCGTCGCGAACCCAAGAAGCCAACAGATGCGCATAGGGCAAAAAGGCCAGACTGTTGAGCGCTAATAAGGGAATAAGGATCCGCACGAACGGCCATCGTCCCATCGCAAACACTTCAATGAATAGCCTATCCCAAACGACTTTCTTATCCTGAGTTTTGGACTCTCGTGCCCGAGGCGCCCCCGCTGGCGATTCATAATACAATGACAGCATTATCAGTGAAAGAATAAATGTACAGACATCGAATACAAGCGGGGGGACTGTTACTGACCAATGAAACGCTAGGAAACCCATACTTACCGCAAAAACCTGGGCCACTGTATTACCTGTTTGATAAAGTCCGGTCGTTTTGCGCAATTCCTTTCCTTGGACGACAGAGGGGATCCACGTTCTGAACGTCTGTCCAAAAAACACGTTAATCCCGGAAACCAATCCCGACACTATCACCAAAACGGTGAACTGATCGAGTTCGATAGCCAGTATGGCTACGATCACAAGCAATACCCTTGTTGCATCGGCCAACATAAGCAGCTGCCTTCTGTGTCGGATGCCCGCGTCGATGATAACGCCAAAGAGTCCGCTGAAAAGCGGGGGCACCAACATGATAGCAGACATGATGCCCACCCAAAAAGTACCATGCCGACTGTGGTACTGTGCCACGGCCAAGATAACCATTACGTATAATGCGTTACCTGCCATTGAAGCCCATTCGGCATAAACGACTCGCATTAGTGGTACCATGTTCGCCTCTCTTACCCTTTAAGCCACATGTTTCTAAATTCGTGAACGCGCATGCGATGTTCCTGCTCAAGAGTTGGCTAAGATTTCTAGTGCCGCGATTTACTCCTTTCAATAATCGAAATTATTAAGTGCGGGGGTATTGCGCAGTCCGGGAGATGAACCTGTGACACTGGTGTTGAGGGTAACTTATCTTGTCATCGTTATCGTGCGACACGCCTAAAAGACTCGATGCGCCGCCCATCGCAATGCATCCCAGTGTAATGACCAACCAGAGCTGTGTCATAGCAATTACCCGCCTCGAAAATCTTAAACTGGATCAGGGGCATACCAACCTAAGTCTCTACCATACCGCTAGGAGACTTTTCATAAAGTCCCAACATGAGAAGAAATCCGCCTGTGCGGGTTCCGTCTCTCGACAGTTTGTAACACCAGACACACCCATGAATGGGATTATCTGGGTTTCCCGGGTCATCGCTGAACGTGGGGTGTCGTCAGATCCATCCAAACGTGTCACGCAGTGACTGTCGTCGACGCGTAGGTCGCTGGTTTAAATCTGCTGAAACATGAAAAGATAGCGCAGGCTCATGGGACAGCGATCCACCCACTAACCCACAGCAAGATGACACTAAGTGTCATTCAGGGCGAGATCTTATCCCCAAACTTTGGCCAGTTCCCAGGAACGATTGCCGCTCCATGACAGGCCATGCCCCGGCCTCGCGATGATGCCCGGCCTTATTACCCCGCATAAGGACACGGCGTGCTGACCACACACGCGATGAGGAGCCGCTCCGCAATGCGGGCCCCAGAAACCGACGGTAAGATCGATACGTAAACAAGGCAGAGAGGGGGCCGGGCGCGTCCGCGCCCGTGGTATGCATTTGAGCATCAGCCTTTCTCCCCAAAAAGCGCATACATGGGCACATCGTCATCGGATAACATCGGAGGAGAAACATATACACGCCGGGTCTGAAGGATTTTTCGTGGAGCAATTCGCCCCGTTTTCCGGCGTAATTTTGTCGATTGTATGACAATGGTATACAACCGAGCGAAACATTATGAAAAAGCATGACCTTTCTTGGTCCCCTCGGCGGGCCGCCGGCATTCACCTCACCGACCAGAATCAGCCCGTGTGTGCAGCGGACCAGCCGTTAATCTGTCTGGGCACGAAACGGCTGGGGGTCACGGTCTACGCGTGTCCTCTCCGCCAACACCGCCACGCGGTGTGTGCGACGCCGTGTGCGAAAGCTCGCAAAACCGTCACGGTCAACTCCCGGGAATCCCGCTATGCCGATAGCGGCGTGCCCTATGGCACGCCCGCCTGGCAAGCCTTGTATGCCGAACGGACCGGGGTGGAACGCGGGTTTAGTTTATGGACGCAGAATGGGGTGAAACGGGCGGGCCACCGCCGACCGTATCTGTGGGTGGCCCGCTTGGCCATCGGCGCCATTGTGGCTCACAATTGTGGCTCACCATCAAGCCTGGCACCGCAGCGCCGCGAGTGCCGCCTGACGATGACGCCGACAGCGCAGTGATTTAGTTCTTTCTCTACTATCCGCCCCTCCGCCACTCGGGATTCGGCGCCCGCCGAATCCCGGGCATTGTCTGCCCTTCAGCGTCGGTAACGGCACCCGGTTCCCACTATAGTTGAACAAGTATCCTTGCGTTGAGACTTTATGAAAAGTCTCCTAGGTCGATCGACAGTCTAAGGCCGTCAACGGCTTCATATTGGTCTGGCAGCCAATGTTCAGCGTATATCTATGCTAGGACAGTGCATCGCAGGATTACGCGTGAACTCGACGTGATATGATGTGAGAATCGTCCCTTCAGAAGAGCCACACCTAAAGCCGACCGAGCCATTGCGTTAGTGATGCAAGCGCCCTAACGGCATCCGATCCGACTGCCGCCCATGACTTGTGAAATCCGGTCACGCGTGACCGGCTAGCGGCGCTTTGCGGACGGGTCGCCGTCGGCTGCTACGCTAACCCGAGGTTAGCGCTCCCCAGTTCGGTTTACAGGAAGGTTCTGCTGAGTGTCACATGTTGATGACAATAACTTTGCCGAGGACCTGCCATTCGATAGGGCGCTGTGCAGGCGATCTCCGCCCCGGGGGCAGAGACAGATATGATTGCGAGGCAGGGGAACATCCGCCGCTAAGCGGTGCCGCGGACAATCAGCGTGGGTTTAATGAGATGACGCACGGTGCTTAACGAGCCCTCAATGAGACCTACCAAGCCGTCTAACGCCGTCTGGATCATGATATCCTGACGTTGAGACATCGTCGTGAGGTTGATACCGTGCAAAGACGACCATGATATGTCGTCGAATCCCATGACCGCGATGTCGGTTTTGGGCCGAATGCCCCGGTGGCTCAGGGCGTCAAGCACAGACAAGGCCATCAAGTCGTTGGCTGCGAAAACGGCTGTGGGCCGTCTCCCTGGTGCGTCAAGCACATATTGCATGACTTCATAGGTCCGCGCGTAATCAAAATTACCGTATACCACAACCGGCTCGAGATTGGCCCGGTCCATCGCTTCGCGGTATCCTGCAAGACGATGAAACGCGGTCGAATAAGTGACATCGCCGGAGACAAACAGGATTTTGCGGTGGCCTTGGCCTAGCAAATAGTTGGTTGCCTCAATGGCGCCCAGCTTGTTATCCACCACTACCCAGTTGCCGAGGCCTTGGACCAGGCGGCGATTGTACATGACGTAGGGAACAACGGGGTCGGCACAATAAGCCTGCATATAAGCATCATGTGCCGAAATTGACGCCAAGAGTAAACCCTCCACCCGACGTCCGATGAGATCCTTCATAATCGTTTGATTTGCAGCCGGGTTGTTCAACGTCAATGCAATGAGCGGGATGCGACCGACCTGTTTTGCGCGGTCATAAAGCGTATGAGCCGTTTCGGCATAGAATGGGTTGTTCAACGATGGTAGTACCACGCCTATGCTGTCACTTCGCTTCGTCCGCATGCGCCGGGCGGCTTCATTAGCATAGTACCCGAGACTTTCCGCGGCCTCCACCACCCGCCGCCTGGTTGCCTCGCTGACCTTACCCTTTCCCGATAGCACGCGGGACACGGTAGATTGGGATACGCGAGCCAATTTGGCTACATCACGCGACGTCGCAATGCCTTGCATCGCCGTGCCACCCCCCTCTTGCCATCTACCGCTGCATTAGATTCCTTCGCTGCATTCGCGCGAACTTCGGATGATTCGAATATTATCATAGGATTGACAAAATAGTGAAATGCGCCTATTATCCCTCATATTACCCGATGAATACGTATTCCCGGATTTTCGGCGGCTATTTGCTGGTAATGGGGTAGCGTGTTCTCAGCGTAATTAATGCTAGGCCGTGTCGGATTCCTGCGGATCGTGTGAAGGCCGAAGTGAGGTGTAGGAACCCTAATGGTGAGATGTCCAAACGACAGCACGTGTCGGGACACGGAAGTTAAAGAGAATGGCGCGGCCGCCATCAGGCGTATTGTCGCCTGTATCCCGCCTACACCGGGACTCATTCTGGAGGCCATAGTGGCTACGAGGCCCAGGGCAGGGGCAGATGAAACCCATATTGCCGGCGGAGTGCAGGCTCGCACCGCGATGGACTACGGGAGGAAAAGCATCCAGGCGCTTACAGAGATCCTGGGTTCTGCGACTGAGCCCACTAACGCCGAGATGGTCGCGGGCGATACTCCCGGGCAGGCCGTGCGCGGATTCGCTTCTGCAAGCGCGCTTCCCACGGCAGCAGGGCAGATAGTCGCGCAAATACTGCCGGAGAACGAATGTCAAACCCATGGTTTGAAAACGGTCGATATCGTGCGAGTAGCCTGGGAGGAGAGGTGCCTAACAATGCGGGCGGACACCCTCGAAGACGCTGCCCAAACTGCCGACCGATTAGCCTTCCAACATGGCGAGGCGCTGACGGACAATCCCCATGATGTTCTTAAAACCCTCACCAATTTTGGCCGCACAGAGAAAAGGCGTTGTGACGCCAAAGACCGCCTAGTCTGGAGCATGAGCAACATGAGCCCGGATACCCGGGCGATTTCATCGACTAAGAACAGGAAGCGGCCTCTTTGGGAGTTGAGAGCACGTGTACAGGAAAGGGAGGAGTTAATCCATGGTTTTGAAAACTAAAGTCGGTGCGGGGGCCGCTCTTGCCTTGCTGAGTACCGGTTTGTTGGCAGGGTGCGGTTCGACCCCGAGCTCCACAGGCTCTAGTTCCACGGGCGGCACCGTCACGATTGTATCGCTTAGAGGGACTTCCGGCCCTACGGCATCGTTAGGGGTTCCGGGAAACAATGCTTTGCAAATAGCGGTGAATGCGATTAATGCCAAGGGTGGTCTCTTGGGAAAGAAAATTAAGTTGGCCTTTCTCAACACCCAGGGCAGTCCCAACCTGGCAACCAGCCTGGCCCGGCAGGCGGTCTTAACCGATCATGCGGCTGTGATGTTCGGCGGGGTGAGTAGTGGCGACGGAGTGTATGAAGAAGCGGTTGCAAAAAAGTACCATACTCTCTTGTTCTCGTACACCTTCAACGATGCGGTCTTCACCCGCACCTCGGATTTCACGCCGTACTTCTTCTCCATCGTCCCCAACACCAACATGGAACCCATGGCGTCGGCGTTAGTGTTTAAGAAAGAAGGCTGGACGCGCATCTACACGATTTCCCCAAATTATAACTATGGCCATGCCGAGGTACAGGGCTTTCTTGCCGCGTTAAAGAAACTGGGCGTCCACTACACGCTATTGGGCCAGCAATGGCCGGCGTTGGGCGCTCCCAACTTTACCAGCAATATCACCGCCATTTTGGCCGCGCATCCTCAGGCTGTGTATGGCGGGATTTACGGTTCTGATCTGTTGACCTTTACGAAAGAAGCAGAAGGGTACGGGTTCTTTAAGAAGACCCATTTTGCTGCCCAGTATGGGTCCATTGACTTGCAGACCCTAGGAAGTGCGGCGCCGGTTGGGGCTGTCGGGTTTGCCCGCGGCGGCTGGTGGACCTTGAATTCCCCCAAGGTCACAGCGTGGGCCAAGCAATACCATAGCAAATACGGCACCTACCCGTCGTCGTATTCGATGCTGGGCACGATGGCCTTCGATGCATGGGTGCAAGGCGTCAAAAAGGCTCACTCCTTTAACTCAACTAAGGTGAGTCAAGCTCTGGCAGGGGACACCATCTCGACCCTGTTCGGCAACTACGCAATCCGGGCGTGCGACCATCAGGCTGAAGTTCCCGAGTATATCGGGGTCGTTAGTAGCAAGCCCAATCCCTACGGATTTGACGGCTACAGTCCCACCTACAACGCGTCGTGGAACAACATCAAGCAAGGATGCCCGGCGAATCGTTAGTGGGCGGCAGAAAGATGGGAGCAAAAGCGTCTCATCGGCGATGGTGTGTAGTGTAATCGGGCGGAGAGGAGTTGTGCGCATGTCCGGCGGAACCCTGCTAGTGCAAGTGTTGTCTGGTCTCTCGCTTGGCGCGATATTATTTATCGTCGCCAGTGGCATGACCCTCGTCTTTGGGACGATGCGGATCATCAATATGACGCACGGGTCCTTTTATATGTTCGGTGCTTATCTTTTGGCCATCACTTTCCACAAGTTCGATCAGCAACTGTTTGGCTTTGTCGGAGCTTTCTTGCTGTCGGCCGCGACCATCTTGGTTCTCGGAGCTATCATCGAGTTTGTGGTGTTGCGTCGTTTGTACTCAGGAGAGCACTTGTTACAGCTCTTGGCAACCTGGGCGCTGATGCTGATGTTTGAACAGTTGGCTTTGGATGTGTGGGGCTCGGCGACGGTAACGCCACCGAGCCCGGCATCGCTTTCCGGCACAATGTCTCTGGGACCTGCAACGATTCCCGTGTTTTATGTCTTTCTCATTCTCTTCGCCGGGCTTATCTTCCTGGCCCTTTGGTTCTTCATCAATCGGATGGGTATCGGCCGTTTGTTGAAGGCGGCAGTGGAAGATCACGAACTTTTGTCCACCATAGGAGTCAATGTACGCCGGCTCTATACCGTGGCATTTGCGGTGGGTGCATTTTTAGCGGCGTTGGGTGGCGCCCTCATTGCCCCGGAGATTTCGGTGGGTCCGGGTATCGACTTGAGCATTTTGGTGGAATCGTTTGTGGTGGCGGTAGTGGGCGGGTTGGGCAATATCAATGGTGCGGTGATTGGCGCGATCATCATTGGATTGGCCCAGTCCTTTGGGGCCACCTACATTCCGAACATGGCTGAAGCCGCTATTTACTTCGTGATGGTGATTGTCCTGATCATTCGCCCACGGGGACTTTTGGGTCGGGAGGAGTTTTAACATGCAGCCAAACATTCAGACCACACCACTTGCACCGCCGCGCCGCACGCGGAACATAGGCCCTATCGCGATTTGGGCGGGGGTTCTGATTGTGTTGGCTTTGGGTCCGGTAGTGCTGTCTCCGGCGACGCAATTTCTCACGCAAACGATGATGGTGTTTGCCCTGTTTGCCATCGCTACCAACTTTCTCGTAGGATTTAGTGGTCTGTTGAGCTTCGGACAAGCCGTGTTTTTTGGCTTTGGCGCCTATACCGCCGCGCTATTATGGACGCATGGATTCCCCTTTTGGCCCGGGTTTATTATCGCGCCGTTTATGGCCGCCCTGGTGGCGGGACTTGTGGCCATTGTGTCTTTAAGAACCTCGCGTCTGTACTTTGCCTTGCTGACGTTGGGATTTTCCCAGCTGGCATACGAAATTTGCGACGCGTTGTACAACTTTACCGGCGGGGAGACAGGTATCCCGGGCATTAATATTCCTAATGCCATTTCGGGAACCCTGGTCAATTTTGAATTCGTTCTGGTTATCGGCGCCGCCGCCGTGCTGGGCCTTTATTGGGTGCGGCGTTCATCTTTTGGCGTGGCCCTGCAGGCCATTCGCGAGAACCCCACTCGTGCCGAGGCCGTAGGCATTCATATATATTGGCACCATGTTTTGGCGTATGTGATTGCCGGGTTCGTTTGCGGATTAGCTGGCGTGCTGTACGTTGTCTATCAACAACAAGTCAACCCGGCGCTTCTAGACTGGACGACGTCGGGCGAACCGGTACTCATGGCCGTGCTAGGAGGCATGGGCCTATACCTCGGACCTGCGGTCGGCTCCTTCATCTATGTCTTCTTGGAGCAATATGTGGGGCAATTTACAATTCAGTGGCCTCTGTTGGTGGGGGCGGTCGTCTTGGTATTGGTGCTTGTCTATCCTAAAGGGTTCGTTGGCGGTGTGGCCGACATCTTCGAGTGGATCCGGCGCCGGTCCGCAGATAGGCGTGAGCTGGCCGCTGGGGAAGGGGGTTCGCCATAATGGAAATGACGGCTGCCGCCTCCTTGACCGTAAGCGGGCTCACTCGCAAATTTGGAGCCTTTACCGCCGTAGACCATGTCAACATGGCCGTGAGCGAAGGAGAAGTTCGGGCGGTCATCGGGCCTAATGGGGCGGGAAAGACCACCTTGTTTAACCTTTTAACGGGGCATCTTCGGGCGACGGCCGGAGAAATCCGTTTGGGAAGCCAGCTGATCAGCGGCCGGAGGCCCCATGAACTCGCCCAGCATGGCGTTACTCGGGCCTTTCAGACCACCAACATTTTCCCCTCGATGACGGTTCATGAGAACGTGGTCACGGCATTGCTGGGGGTTTCGCGGCGCACCTTTTGCTTTTGGGCACCGCCAGACCAAGGAATCGAGCGGATCGCGGACGAGGCGTTAGACCTGGTCGGGATTTCCGAGCATAAAAACCGCAAGGCTGGAATTTTAGCTCATGGCGATCAGCGAGCTCTGGAACTTGCCATTGCGTTAGCCCCCTCACCGAAGATATTGCTGCTGGATGAACCGACGGCGGGCATGTCACCTTATGAGACGCAGCGTAGCGTTGAATTGCTGCGTAAGATTTGGCGTGAGTTGAACCTCACCATCATTTTGAGCGAGCACGATATGGATGTGGTGTTTAATCTAGCCCAAAAGGTTACAGTGTTGGTTTCGGGGCGCGTGCTAGCCGACGGGGAGCCGGCTGCGGTACGATCCAATCCTGAGGTGGTCAACGCCTACCTGGGGGGAGGAGACGCGTGATGGCAGAACAGAGCTTAGAGGTTCGAGATCTGCACGCCTACTACGGACAGAGCCATGTTCTGCAGGGCATTTCGCTGACGGTGAAGCAGGCCGAATGTGTGGCGCTCTTGGGGCGGAACGGTGTGGGCAAGACCACGACATTTTTGTCGATTGCGGGGTTCATGGCAAAGGCTACCGGCCAAATTACGCTGGGCGACACATCCCTTCTGGGGTTTCCGCCTCATCGCATCGCCCAATCCGGCATTGTCTATGTCCCCGCCGGTCGGCGCGCGTTCGCGCGGTTAACCGTGAGGGATAATCTGCAGATGGCAGTGCCTCGTTCGGTCAACAAACAGCAGGCGGTCGAGGATGTACTCACGGTGTTTCCGGGGCTGCGCGAGCGCCTCAATGTGCAGGCCGGCGTACTTTCCGGCGGGCAAATTCAGATGCTGAAAATGGCCCGGGCACTCTTGGTTAATCCCAAATTTCTTCTGCTTGACGAACCTACCGAGGGTCTGGCTCCCCTCGTGGTGCAACAGGTGGGTGTACACATCCGGGAGCTGTTGCAACGCGGCGTCGGGATCCTGATTGCCGAGCAAAATGCGCGGTTCACGTTGCGACTGTCGCGTCATCTGTACATTTTGGACAAAGGGATTATTAAGTTGGAGCGGGCGGGCGAAAATTTGTCCGATGATCAGGAGGTGCTGTCTAGTCTTGGCATCTGAGGCGTCCCCGGAGGGTATCTTGCACGATGTTCGCATTCTGGATTTTACCCAGGTGATGTCGGGACCTTTTGCCAGTATGCTGTTAAGCGATGCGGGAGCCGATGTTGTCAAAGTGGAACGGCCACCCGCCGGTGACATTACCCGTCAATGGGGCCCGCCGTTCATTCGGGGAAGGAGCCTATACTTTGGAGCCTTTAACCGGGGGAAGAAGAGCTTGGCGGCCGATTTCAAAAATCCCCAGGATCTCCATATGGTGAGGCAACTGGCCGAAGCTGCCGACGTGGTAATCGAAAATTTCAGGCCGGGTACGCTTGACCGGTTCGGGTTGGGCTATCAGGAGCTTAAACCTGGGAACCCTGATTTGGTTTATGTGTCCATTCGCGGATACCGGGAAGACTCGGAGCGGACGTGGGATCCGGCACTCGAAGTGGTCCTCGAAGCCGAATCGGGACTAATGGCGATTACCGGCAATTCCGGTCAACCGGTACGCCAAGGTATTGCGGTGATCGACATGATGACCGGGGTGCTGGCGGTGGCCAAAATAATGGAAGCCCTTTATGGGCGAGAACGCGGAGGTCAAGGTCAACGCGTGGTGCTCAGTTTGCAGGAAACCGCTCAGCTCATCATGACGCATCCCTATCTTATGCATAGCGCGGCTCAGGCCCCGTATAAAGCCGCCGGCACCATGCACCCCAGTATTGCGCCCTACGAGCACTTTGACACGGCCGACCATCCTATCATTGTCGGGGCGGTGAACGACTTGGAGTTCGCGCGACTCTCCGAAATACTAGGGCATCCCGAATGGGTTCAAGGCCAGTGGTCACATAACACGGGACGCGTGGCGGATCGGAGTGCGCTCCATTCTGTGTTGGAGTCGATATTCCGGGCGGAACCTAGCCACATATGGGTGGATCGGCTACGCCGGGCCAAGCTGGTGGTGGGCGAGGTGCGCTCTTTGGCTGATGCCGCGGATGCATGGCAAAATGACCCACTCTCAAGGCTATCGTCCCACGATGAGCGATGGGGTCACTTAGCGTATCCGACCTCACCCTGGAGAAAAGCGGGAATGGTGGCGGCCGCGCCGGATTTGGGAGAAGACGGACCGGCTGTGATTGATCGTTGGTTGTATGGTGGTAAGTAAATGAAAAAAGCCCGTGGCCAGGTCGAGCGTCGGATGAGATGAAAAGACGGTGAAAAGGAAAACGCCGGCAATGACACACCTCTTTTCCCTACGACTTTACAGGGGCGAAGGCAGACGAGATTGTGCAATAGCCTTTCCCGGCTCCCGCGGGTTACACCTGAGCCAACAAGGAGGCGAGCTTGGTGCCGACACGCGATCTTTATTTTGACGGATATTGGCGTTCCGATGGCCGGGTGGGGACGCGCAATCATGTGCTAATCTTGCCGGTAGCTCCCGCGCTGAGTTCGATGGCATCCTGGTTGCAATCGGTCGTGCCGGGGACGGTCAACGTGGAACTTCATCAAGATATCGATCCAACCATTGCGGGATTTCCACTGGCGATTCGAACTCTTTTGGGCTGGATCGATCATCCCAATGTGTTTGCGACGATTGTCTTAGCTCTAATTTCGGATGATCCCATCGTTCTGGCCCTGCGCGACCTGATTCCTGAGCCTGTGCGTTATTACCTGGTGGCCTTCGACCGGGAAGGCGGTCGGATCAGGGCACAGGAGGCGGCACGGAGACTGGCGGTAGAATGCGTATCCGAGGCACGACAGGAGAGGCGAAAGCCTGCGCCGGCCAGTCAGCTGATTTTATCCACGGAATGCGGCGGATCAGATGCTTGCTCGGGTCTTTCTGCCAATCCTAGTCTGGGATACGCCAGCGACCTTTTGATCCAGGCGGGCGGCACGTCCATTTTAGCGGAGACTACCGAACTCATCGGAGCGGAACGGATTTTGGCAGAACGGGCCGTGACGCCGGAAGTGGCGGATGCCGTGTGGCGTACCGTGTCCCATGCCGAACGGGCCGCCATGCGCATGGGCGTCGACTTTCGGGGCGGGCAGCCTGCGCCCGGCAACCTTGCGGGAGGTCTCACGACGATTGAGGAAAAGTCGTTGGGATGTGTGCATAAAGGGGGTACCAGCGCCGTCGTCGACGTGATCGACTATGCTGAGCGGCCGTCCCGGCGGGGCTTGGTCGTGATGGACACCCCCGGTCACGACGTCATGCAGTTTACCGGCATGGCAGCCTCGGGATCGCAAGTCACGGTGTTTACGACCGGGCGGGGGACGCCTACCGGTTCCGCCATCGTTCCGGTGATTAAGGTATCGACGAGGACCGCCTTAAAGCGGGAGTTGCCTGATCTGATCGACTTTGACGCGGGAGCCGTTGTGGATGGATTCCTCACGGTCGAACAGGTCGGCGAAGCGCTTTTACGTAAAATCATCTCCGTAGCCAATGGCGAAGTGGTCGCGGCCGAGCGCTATGGACATCGTGAGTTCGGGATCTTTGGCGGATGGGGAATTGAACAATAACCAGGAAATCATATAGTTATTGGCTTATTGGCTAAAGCCATCATAACAAACTCATGGCAATGGCCGCGTGGTGTGTCCGGTTCGGTCCTCGACGGCTCGAGACCCGGGTTGTCGGTGGATAATGGGCGCTCGCGGTAAGAGCGATCACTAAGAGCAAATGACCGCGGTCGGGAATTGATCGGATAATTTTGCGCTGTGCCCGTTGGGCACAGGATGGCGGTGATCCACTAACGGGAGGCGGTGGATGGCGATGGCGTCAAGGAATACATTTATGGGCTACTGCCGGGCCAACGGGGCTGTCGGAGTGCGCGACTATCTTTTGGCACTTCCTTCGGTGGTCTGTGCCACGCGGGCTGCCGCCCGGGCGATCGACGGGATTCCCCATGCGGTCACGGTAGAGCACCCCGTCGGGTGTGCGCAGATTGGCGCCGACCGCGAGCAAACGTTGCGGGTGCTGGTTGGCATCGGATCGCATCCGAATGTTCGAGGATGCGCGGTACTGGGCCTTGGCTGCGAAGGGGTGCCTGCGGCCGAGGTCCGCGATGGGATTCTCCTATGCGCCCGGGCGGCTGAGGTCGTCACCATTCAGTCCTGTGGCGGAACCGAAAAAGCCGCGATGTGTGCCGGGCAGTTGCTCAAAGAGTGGGGGCGTTCGTTAAGTTCTCGAGACGAGGTTTCACTAAGCCGCTTGATGTTGGGGATAGGGCCGATTGAGGGTTTAGGAGCGGCGGGCCGTGAGATTGTGGAGGCGTTTTTGGAACGTGGCGGCTCTGTGCTGGGTGTCAGTGCGCCAGGCAGTTCTGGTTTCGCGTATGGGGAACGCTTCGTTGGTGCCGGGCAGCGTACGGTGATGCAGGGCGGGAGCGGACCCAGCGAAACCATCACCGGTTTAGTGGCCAGTGGGTCCCAAATTATCCTTGCGCAGGCCGACGGGCAAAACCTGGGCGGGCATCCTATTGCGCCCGTTGTGCGTCTCGGGTATGAGGAGCGCCTTCAGATGGCTCTCCATGATGATATGGACGGCATGATCGGCGATCGGTCCGCGGAGGGTTGGGTCGACTGGATCCTGGAGGTGGCGAGTGGACGGCACACGATGGCGGAAGCTGAGGGAGTTTTATCATTTGCGATCAGCCGTGTGGGCCCCACGCTTTAAGAAATGAGAACGCGGAGACCCCGGATGGACCGGCGAGAGTGCGGAGGCGGAGCAACACACCGCCTACGGGGGGCAATGGGGGCCGGTAGGGAGTTCAGCGGTATCGACGACCATCATGATGGAACTTGAGGTCAAGCGGGTCAGCCCGCAGGGCTAGATATTTAAAAACTTTTGTTTCACAATAAGGACATAGGCCTAGAGCGGTCCGAATCCCCCGTCGGGGACTTCCTAGGGTCGTCGCCTGGGGAGATCTAGCATAAGACGTACGGTGCCCTACGGCTCGGCGCAGAGGTTGTAGAATCAGGAACTTCTGAGGGCGACCTCAGAAACCCCCGCCCGGGTCCGTGAGAATCAGGCAACGGGAGAGTTCATAAGCCGGCCCGTTTCAAGACCGCTTCCGCCGCGCGCGGTGCCGACGAGTTCAATAGGCGTTGGCACTCTGCCTCTCATAGGATCTGGCTGGTTGCTGGTAAGGGGGTTGGAATGCGGGGGTCCCGCACGCTGACATATCCGGGGGGTGCAATCAGCAACGCAGAATCAAGGGAGAGGAGAAGGAATCGATGCGAATTCTGTCCATTACCGAACGAACCGTTCCGATACAGTCCGAGATCCAAAACGCTTACATTGATTTTCGCAAGATGACGGTATCGGTGGTCGCCGTCATGACCGATGTGGTGCGTGAGGGGCGGCGCGTGGTGGGATATGGATTTAACTCCAACGGGCGTTATGGGGTCGGAGGGATTATGCGTGAGCGCTTTATCCCACGTCTGATGCATGCTCCGGCCGAGGCGCTGGTGACGGACGAGGGGGACAATTTCGATCCGCATAAAATCTGGGATGTGCTAATGGCAGGCGAAAAGCCGGGAGGGCATGGCGAGCGATCGGTGGTTGTTGGTGTGCTCGACATGGCCATGTGGGACATTGTGGCCAAAATTGAGGGTAAGCCTCTCTACCGCCTGTTGGCGGATCGGTACCGGGAGGGGCAGTTTGATAGCGCCGTCTTTGTGTATGCGGCGGGCGGCTACTATCAGCCGGGGAAAGATGTGGGTGCCTTGCAACAAGAGGTGCAAGAATACCTCGACCACGGCTACACCAAAGTCAAAATAAAGATTGGTGGTCCGCCTCTTCAAGAGGATTTGCGGCGAATCGAAGCCGTGTTGAAAGTTGTGGGAGACGGGCAGAGTCTGGCGGTAGACGCCAATGGTCGGTTCGATCTGAAACGCGCTATAGCCTATGCCGATGCACTAACGCCCTATAATCTGTTTTGGTATGAGGAGGCCGGCGATCCACTGAACTATGCTCTGCAAGCCGCGTTGAGTCAATACTATCCTCACCCCATGGCGACTGGTGAAAATCTTTTTTCGCTGCAAGACGCGCGCAACCTGGTCCGTTATGCCGGCCTCCATCCGAACCAGGACTTTTTGCAATTCGACTGTGCTCTGAGTTACGGCCTGGTGGAGTATCTCCGAATTTTGGCGATGCTAGGTGACCACGGCTGGTCGACACGCCGAGTCATCCCCCATGGAGGGCACCAGATGTCGTTGCATCTTGCCGCGGGGCTAGGGTTAGGCGGCAATGAGTCCTATCCCGGCGTATTCTGGCCTTTTGGCGGATTCGCCGACAGCTATGCAGTCGAAGGCGGATATGTGCGCTTACCGGATACGCCGGGGATTGGGTTTGAGTGCAAAGCCGAGTTGTATCGGCTGTTAGCGTCTTTAAGTGAATAGTGGGAGAACGGCCGATATGGCATCACGTTTGCCCATCTGAAGGGCATGCGCATTTTAATGATGGATCTACCACTTCCGAATCTGAACAAGAGGATGTCCCTCTTTTCGTAGATTTTCAGGAAGCGTTCTTCGAATTCCTCGTCGATGTGAGTATCTCCCGAGCTCCCGCTTTCACAGGATTGACGCCATTGACGGCTTAATCTGTGTAACCTTCGCCGTCTGCGAGTCATTTTTTCACAGATTACCAGATGTTGGACAACGCATCATCGTGGCGCGAATCGTCATAAACGGCGTCGATTTGTCTAGATCGCAGGTTGTGACCGTTGGTATGGCGGTGCTGCGGGATTTTTGGGGCCGCCGAGGTGCGCTTCATATCCATGGCCAAGTCGGTCGAGGACGTCTGCAAAGTGGACTGCGTCTTAGTCTCACCGTGGATTGGCATCAAGTTTTTCGCAACAAGGGGTATGGCGCGGCCTTAATTCCGTTGCCGCCCCGGACCTTTGCTATCCTCGCGTACCTGGCTCGCCACCTCGACACCGTAATTTCCACCGACCAACCGACCAGTTGCTGGTCTTTGGGCGGCCCCACGGACCGCGGGTCCTGGACGACGACGCGACACCTGCAACGCATTCGTCAAGCGATTGAAATCCACCGGCATCGTCCGCGAAGTCTCGTGAATCGCCGCGGCACCGGGTTCTGCTTGCGATCACCTGGGTAAAATACGAGGATTTAAGTAGTCGGAATATTCGTCAAGGGAATTGGCGAGTTTTTATCGAAGTACTGGGCTATGCTGAAATCTCCGAGAGGCACCGAGACGGTGTTAGAGCAAGACCCGAATATCTTTCCCGGCACCGGCCTGAGCCTGGCCGTCCGCTGGCTGGCCGACCGCGTTAACTGGCTTGCGGTGGTGGATGACCGTTTGCCGTGGGACCGGGATCGGGCGCGGATCGCGCCCAGTGTGATCCTCCTCATGCTGGTCATCAATGTGCTGACCCAACGCAATCCCCTCTATCAGGTGGAAGCCTGGGTGCAGACCTTACCTCTGGCGCTCCTGTGGGGCGACACGATCCACGCGTCCCAGTTCAATGACGACGCGTTGGGGCGCGTCTTGGAGGATCTCGCGGACTACGGACCCGCGCTGCTGGCGACGCTGGGGACCCGCATGCAGGCGGTGGAACAGGCGGGAGACACGTTTTTACAGTCGGATACCACCGCGTTCGCGCTGTTTGGCGATTACCCGGCCGCAGGCGCAGGGCCGACGGCCCCGGTCCTGCTGACTTATGGGCATAGCAAAGATCAGCGCCCCGACCTCAAGCAGATCATGATGGGGCTCACGATGGATAGCGCCGGCCAGGTGCTGGCTGGTAATACCTCGGACAACAAATGGCATCCCGCCTGGCTCGAGCCATTGGAGAAGGACGTGCCGGCGACATTTTGGCAGGATCATTGTTACATCAGCGATGCCGCCGTCGTGACCGACGGCGCGCTGACCCAGATCGCGGCGATGGGGATGACCTGGCTGGGTCGGCTGCCGGCTAATTTCACGTTAGCGAAAACGCTCAAGGAGGAGGCCTGGGCGGAGGGCGCCGACTGGGAGGACCTGGGGCCGCTCTCCCCGAAGCCAAAGGCCGCGCAGTACCGGGCCCAGACCTTTGACGTGACGCTATATGATCAGACAGCGCGGGCATGGGTCTACCATTCGTCCGCTCTCGACAAGCGGAAGGAACGCACGTTGCAGCGGGAGATTGACCGGGAGGCCAGAGCGTTAGCCCGCGAGCTCAAAACACTGGAACGAATGACGTTCGATTGTGAGGCCGATGCGGCCACGATGGTGGCGGCGGTCCGCCGCCGGGTGAAGCCGCAGTGGCATGCGGTCACCCCCGCCATCACGGCAATCACCACGCCGGTGCGACGCCGAGGCCGGCCGAAAAAGGAGGCGGTGCCCGCCACGATAGTGCTCTACCGGGCGGGATGGACCGTCACGCCGCCCTCCGCCGCCGCAATCCAACAGGAACGCGAACGACGGTCCACCTTCGTGCTGGTGTCAAGCCAGCTCACCCTGAGTGCCCGCACCGCGCTCCAGGAATACAAGCATCAAGACCACAATAAAGACGGATTCCGCTGGGCCAAGGATCCGATCCACTTAGATACGTTCTTTGTGCAAAAGCCCGCCCGCGTCGCGGGCGTTAGCTATCTGTTGCTCCTCGCGTTGCAATTCGTGCGCTTTATGCGGGCAATGGTACGGGAGGCGCTGAAGGACGAGCCGCCCCTCGCGGTTCCCCATCGCACGGTCAAGACCCCTCCGATTACGTGATTTTGGCCGCGCTCGGAGTCCCCGCGACGCGGAAGTTCGTGTGGGATCCCTCGAGCTAACCCCTTCGCGCACTGACCCAAAAATCCCGGTAATGCCATGACGTGAGTTGCGGACGCTAAGATACGGCATACTGGCCGCCCAGATTAGTGACGCATTGATGGACTATGTTTGCGGGTCGGTGTGACCTTGGACTAATTGCCCATAGATTTGCTGACATGCTTCACAAATCCCAGTTGCGAGCCCCACAGCATGGCGGGCATCCTCCGGGCGAAATTCTTTAAGGGGGTTAATCCCGGTTTGTAAATTGATATATCGCGTATTGACCTCATACAGCGTTAGGATCACGCCGGCACTGCGGTGTGCACTGAGGGGCGGATATTGATCAGCCAAACCATCGATTAGTTCCGCAATCGAATGGGTAAACGCAAAAGGGACGTTGTGAGCCACATACAACGCTTTGACAGCCTTCTCCGCGGCTTGCTGACTTAAGTAGCACGCAATATGAGGTTTCGTGTTCTGCAAGGATTCTGCCGTCTGCCGATCGCTTTCAGCTAGTGCCAGCCAATCGGCCGCCGCCTCCAGACCCAAATGATTCAAATGATTTTCACCGCCCCTTCGAGTTGCCGTGCTGGCTTTATCCGAGCAAACTCTTCTGGCGTATAGACTAGTAAATCCACACTGACTTTCGGATGACTATCCGCTAACAAAGAGATGGCGCGCTGTAACGGGGGCAAGTCCGTCGGCCAAACAACCCAAAGGTCAAGGTCACTCATGATGGTGGCGGTTCCTTGGGCCAGGGAGCCAAAGACCCATACTGATTCCGCACCACGATCATGGAATAATTCTCCGAGACGTCGCGCCTCTGCCCATAGGAGCATTTGCCGCTGCGCACGATTCTTTAACAGTTCCGATAAGGTTCCATTGCGTGGGATCTCGCCTTGTATATTACGCATATTGCTCCCTCCGCCGCATTATTCTCCTTTATAGTATATCCTGGCCGCCGCCTCGGGTTTGACCTCTCAAGTGATGACTCTTCTTTAATTTGTGCTTCATTCCCTTGAAAAGGCAATAGCGACGATAGCGGCCAAAGCCATTACAATCGTCGCACCACTTGGTCGGTGTCGGCCACCGTGGCAAATTCTCCGTGGAGACTGGCTAAGTTAACGTTGTGCATGGTCTGGGCGGGGTAATAGGTTCCGTGAACATCCGTCCGATCAAAGGTAGCGGTGGCATCGGACACAACCCACGGCTCAAACCCGAGATTAGCACCCATGCGAGTCGTGGTGGACACGCAGTGATCGGTGGTTAGCCCAACAATGACCAAGGTTTGAATGCCGACGGTGCGTAGACGCTCCTCCAAATCGGTGCCGACAAACGCGCTGTTCACCTGCTTTCGAATTAATGGCTCGCCGGGATGAGGTTCAAAGCCGGCTTTAAGATTGTTGCCGGGTTGGCCAGGGCGCAATGGGCTTTGGGGACTGGTTGACATGTGTTGGATGTGAACCACAGGGCGGCGTGTGGCTCGCCAGCGTGCTAGAAGGCGCAGAATATTGTCCTCCGCCGTAGGATTATTTCGCCTACCCCAGATAGGGTCGTCAAATCCGTTTTGTACATCGACCACCAGCAATGCAGCGTTCAGGGGCAGCTGCGCCATGGCCACCACTTTCCGGGGTAATTACGTTGCCTCACTATTCTTGCGGCATTGCTCCTGATTATAGCATGGCCGTGATAATCAGTGGAATGGATGGGCAACATGCAAATTCAATTCTTTTAGGATGGTGCAATCTGCCTAAAGGAATCCACAAGGGCTCGTAGAATAATTCTAATACACCAGGGAATTGATCTTATCGGACTATTTGGCGGAACGGCTTCGCATCTCATAAACTAAGTCAACTACCGCGGCCTGACCGTCGGCTTGTGTGGCGGTCAATCGTATGGTGAAAGGGTGAGATTTAGAATGCAGGAACAAGCCGGGTCCAACGGCCTGCCGTCAGAACTCAAACGCGGCGCTGTCGGATTATGGGAAGCGGTGTTCCAGTCGTTTTCATTTGTTGGTCCCGCTGGCGACGTGGCTATCCTCTTGGTAGGTACGGCCGCCTTCGCCTTGGGAGCTACGCCGCTGGCTGTATTGGTAGCATGGGCGCTTTACGGTCTGTGGATGGTGGTTCCCATCGAGTTTGCCAAGAACATCGTCAATTCCGGCAGTTACTACGCGTACTCCGCGCAAGGTCTGGGGGGCAGCGGCGGTGTCCTCGCCCTCTGGTACTGGATGGGCGAAAATCTTACCGGCCCGGCCTTTGGCGTTTTGGGCCTCAGCGGGTTCATTTACCTGCTCAGCTCCACCCTGTCAAAGACCGGATGGGTCTGGATCCCCATCGCTGTGGCCACCCTGGGGTTCGGTGTGGTGCTCTCGTATCGAGGGATTCGCCCGTCGTTGCAATACACGCAATGGACAGGCTTTCTCGAGATCGCATTTCTTGTGGTTGGAGCTATCGTTATCGTCATTAAAGTGGGCGCGCACAACACGTTGTCGCCGTTTACGCTGACACCTCTGCATGGTGCCTTTGGCCCGTTGTTTTTAGGCATCGTGTTTTCGGTGCTCGACTTTACCGGCCTGGGCACGGCCACAACGATTTCCGAAGAGGTCAAGGATTCCCGGCGCTTGGTGACCAGAGCGATTATTATTGCCTGGATTCTTTCCGGTATTGCTCTGATATTTCCCTCCTATGCCCTGACAGTGGGATGGGGAGTTGGTGCGATGAAGACTTATGCAAGTTCTCCCGACCCGGGACTCATTGTCTTCCGCCATTACCTGGGCAACTTTGGATGGATCCTCTTGATACTCTTTACCATCAACAGTTACCTTAACTACATGGTGGCCAAGGTGAATGCGGTTAGCCGCATCTGGTTTAGTGCGGGACGGGACGGGATCCTTTTCGCGCGGATGAGAAAAGTTCACCCTGTGTTCAAGACGCCGTATCAAACTACCGCATTCTTCTTTGGCGTAATCTTAGTCATTGATGTTGTGGCTGGATTGATTTTGGGCCCCACCGAAGCTGGTGTGTGGCTTTTGGCGATTGCCGGGGTCTCCATTATCGCTGTCCACATTGTGTCCAACACGGCCCTGACCGTGTATATGGCCAAGATCCGCAAGTTTAAGTGGTTTACACACGGGGTCATTCCTAGTGTCGCCACCATCATGGGCGTTATCATCATATGGTACAGTGTCTATCCAGTGCCTGCAGGCCCCGTGGGTGTTGCAGTACTTATCGCCATTGCCTGGCTGATTGTCGGCGCTGTTGTGGCTATCTATTTTCACCGGCGCTATCACGAGTCACTAAAATCAGCCGGAACGTCTCGGGACGCATAGCAAGAAATCCGCACAAACACCGATGGGGGGATGTATGCGTGAAAGCCATGGTATTCTACGGAACTGAACATCATCTCAAACTGGAAGAGGTGCCGGTACCACAGATTGGTCCAGATGACGTGTTGGTGCGGGTCCGTGCGGCCGGGATTTGCGGTTCCGACATTCATATTGCCGTGGAAGGCACCACCAGGCCATCCCGTCTTCCCATTATTCTCGGCCATGAAGCGGCCGGCACGATCGAGGCGTTAGGCGCAAACGTAAACGATTGGAGGCCCAGTGACCGGGTCTCCATTCTGCCGGACGTGGTCTGCGGAAACTGTGTGAACTGCTGGAACGGTCGTTCCGAGCTGTGCCTTCACCGCCAATTGATTGGCATCCACCGAGATGGCGCGCTGGCCGATTATGTGGCAGTGCCAGCCCGCAACCTAGTGAAACTTCCAGAGCGCATTAGTTTTGAGGCGGGCGCCATTGCCACGGATGCCGTGGCCACGCCCTATCATGCGCTAGTTCGAGTGGGCAAGATCCATGCCGGGGAGCGCATCCTTATTACAGGTCTGGGGGCATTGGGGCTTCACGCTGTTACTTTAGCGCGGGTATTAGGCGCTTCTTGGATCGCCGCCGCGACGCATCATCCGCGCGCGGGCCAGCGCGCCCGCGCCCGCGGCGCCGACGAGGTGTGGGAATCCCATTTTCCGGACTCGGCGTCGGGTTCATATGACCTGGCGGTGGACTTTTCGGGCGATCCACAATTGATCGATGCAGCGATTAGAGAATTGCGACCGGGCGGACGGGTGGTGCTGGTCGGAATCAGCGAAAAGACTCTGTCTAAGGCGCAGGTGACAGTCAGCAGTATTGTTCGGCGCGGGATTGCCATCGTTGGGTCCTACGGGGCGCATGTGGGCGATCTCAGCGAGGTGCTGGCTCTGGCCGATAGCGGCCGTATTAATCTCGAGAATTCCGTGACCCATCGATTTGCTCTGGCGGACGCCTACCTGGCCATCCAACATCTGGCGGAGAAATTGGGCGATCCCATCCGAGTGGCCATTTTGCCGACGTTGGAAGAATCTCACCCGTCGGCTCTGTGCCGGCCACAGACCGCTTGAGAGCAAGGCGCTCGGGGTAATGCACCGCCCCCTTCACGCCAATTCGCATTAAAACATAAGGGACGTAGGAAAGGACGCGATCAATCTGAAAGAGATATTAACACGGTGGGGCCCATACACTGACATGAGGCAACTGGTCCATACCGGACCGAAAATGATCACGCGGGCGGACGGAATTTATGTCTACGACGGCAAGGGTCGCCAGTATATTGACGGACATGGCGGCTTATGGCTTGCCAATGTTGGCTACGGGCGCCGGGAGATTATCGACGCTATCGCTCAGCAAGCGGAGGCGCTGGCCTGGTTTCCTTCTTTTGGCGGATTTGCCAACGCGCCTTCGATGAAGCTGGCGGAGCGGCTGATCGAGTTGTTGAAACCCGACGGTATGGCCCACGTGATGTTCAGCAATGATGGGTCCGAGGCGGTAGAGACGGCGCTGAAGATTGCCCGCCAATATTGGAAGGTGAAGGGCCAGGCCAATAAGCACAAGTACATTACGCGACGGCACGCCTATCATGGAGTGACCATGGGCGCTCTGAGCGTCCAGGGCGTCACCGCGAATCGCATGGAATTTGAACCGCTTTTGCCGGGTGTGGTGCACGTCCCCGCGCCATACACCCATCACTGCACCATGCACCCGGACTCGCCGGTTTGCACCTTTGCCTGCGCCCGGCTGGTGGAAGAGGCCATCCTCACGCAAGGTCCGGATACGGTCGCAGCCTTTATCGCCGAACCCGTGCAGGCGGCGGGAGGGGTTATCATTCCACCCCCAGATTACCTGCGCCAAGTACGCGACATTTGCCGCCGTCACAATGTGCTCTTTATCGCAGACGAGGTGGTAACTGGCTTTGGACGCTTGGGATCGTGGTTTGGCAGTCGCCATTACGGTATCCAGCCGGACATTATGACAATGGCTAAGGGCATTACCTCCGGGTATGTACCGCTCGGCGCGACTGCGGTATCCGATGCCGTATTCGAAGCATTCCTGGAGACCCCCGAGTCAGGGCCCGAGTTTCGCCATGGCAACACCTATAGTGGCCATCCTATTGCGGCTGCAGCGGCCCTGGCTAATATCGATATTCTTGAGCGAGAGCGCCTGCCCGAGCATACGCGAGAGATGGGTCCGGTATTGCGCCAGGCACTCCAAGGCGTACAAGAGCGCCATCCCGATTGGGTAGTCGATGCAAATGCCGTAGGCTTGCTGGGACGGCTAGAACTGTCCGACCCCGGTGGCAAGCGCCCAGCCGGCGAATTAGGCGCCGCCGTGGCTCAGAACATGTATGAATTGGGTGTCATTGTTCGTCCGCTAGGTGACATTGTCACCTTCTCGCCGCCGTTAATTATATCAGAGCAGCAAATTGGGCAAATGGTGGCGGTCGCCGAGGAAGCGCTGACATTGGCCAAATCCTCCCAAGCCTAGGAACGGCGCTTCATGGCGGGGCTGCGGCCGTAGTGGTCCGAGTATAACGACGTCACGGTCGCGGCCGGTGCTCGTGGTCTTGGCCGTCCTAACGAACGGCGCGTTGCGATGAACGAGCCGGCTGTGTCATCGTGGGTGGTTTTGGTGATTGTGACTCTGACGACTGGTGTAATTGCCCGGGAAGTCAACCACCCCGCCCTAAAGGCCGGAGGCTGGCGGGGAACTGTAAGCTCCACCGGTTGATCAGCCATAGCCGCCTGAACCAACAGGGGCTTTGACGGCCTGGGGGAGCGAGCGGCTCCGATCCTTTGGTGCAGACGCTGGGGTGCTACGGAACCCGCGATAACCCAAGCGCTTGCCGCGGTATTCCGGGCCGATTGGCAGGGGCTGCCGGCCCATGCTGTCAGGTTAAGGTTGTCATAAGCATCGGCGTCGGTTTTGCGAGTATTTATTGGCTTTCTTGCCCTTGTGACGCGGGGCCGTACGGCCCCGTCGAACCGGGATTAAGGCCCGCTGAACCTGATGGATCACACGTTGAAAGGCCGTCTCCCGTTTGTCGGGATCGGGTTCCAATACGGCTTTAATGAGTCGGGTTTTGATCGTGCCCGCCAAAATGTTCCGATTAATGCGATATTCTGTGTATTTGTAGGGATGTGAGGATTGGCGGAGGCGTTCGTCCGCTTCGGCTTGCGCGTCTTCTTCGACCACGGTGGCCATATTGCTCAGAAAGGTCGTCGCGTAAAAATCCTGTTCCACCACCACGGGGGTATGACCCGAGAAGTTTTCGACTTAAACTTGTTCTTCAGGTCATCATAGTGCGTTTCGAGGCCCCAGCGCCGAAAATACAGGGAGGGCGCCTCCGCATACGGGAGCTCCGCCGGTGTCAAGTCGGTGATGAGCGTTTCGACTTCCCCTGTTGGCAGAGTCATCGTCAGAACCCGGAGCGTGATCTCCGTGCCGACACGGGCGTTCCTTGCTCCTTCAGATGACGCGCGCGGTCCTTGGTGATCGGAATGGTGACAACGGCATCGGGCTCGGTCACGGCATCAATCTCAGTATAAAACCCCTTCGCGACGCGCATCACAAAGCGGAGGTGATGGGCTTTCAGCCACAGAATGAGGTCCGCAGACGGATAGCCGCGATCAAAGAGCACCAAATGGGGGATGTCCGGTGACGTCAGTTCGAGGAGCGCGATCAAATGCTCTTTGGCCATATCCCGCTCGGCGCGATCGTACCGGCCGAGGATGGTGTGGATGACCAGTCCGTTGAGGACATCATACAGGGCCGACGAGCGGGCACGCGCCAGCGTGCCGTGTTCGGCTTGGTTTTCCGATGCCCCATACTTCTCCCGCAACGCTGGCGAGTTGGGCAGCTCTATGACGCTACCATCCACCGCGAGTAAGCGAAATCCGCAAAAAGTTGTCAATTGCCGCGGCGGCGGGTATTTAAAAATCTTTATGACCGCATATATAGTCGCTTGATAGGTCCGTGGGAAAATAGTGCCAAGCGGGGGGTTCCCCGTGGAAGAAGACGTGATGCGGATGTTATTAGAACAGTATGTAGAAGGATGGAAATCGAGGCATATCGAGGCGGTGTTAGACACGCTCGCGAACGACTGTGTGGTCACGGAATGTTACGGACCGGTGTACAAAGGCCGCGATCGCGTCCGCCAATGGATGGAGACATGGTTCGCCGAAGGTGGTCGAGTTCTAGAATGGGATATTCGCTCCTTTGTTGGGGGACGAAACGCAGCTGTCATCGAGTGGATCTTCCGATGCTGGTGGCAGGAAGATGAATTCGCGTTTGCTGGAGCAAGCGTTGCGCGGTTTGAGGGCGGGAAAATCGCGACGTTGCGCGAGTACACAACGACGGCCCCGTTATACGAAGGGCAAGGCGAATGGATACCACAGAACGAGTAATATGTGCACGACGACGACGGTTCTGTCCTGCTATCCGAGTCAATCCCTACGACGATAATGCCCGCCGATACTTCATGCATTATCGGAGACGATCGCGCCCTAAGTGGATCCTTGTGCTCATGGAAGGACCAGCCGGTACGCATCTTTAATTACACTTGGGACCACGAAGTCGTGGCGACGGGCCGGACCGAGTACGCAAGTTTATATTTGAGTACCGACTACGCGTAATCCCAGAAATCCGCGCCGTAGCGCGATCATTACTACGCATCTATTTTGTCGGACGGCATCTGCATTGATGATGTTGGCGAGCACACCGACACGGATCCATACGGCGACCTGCGGCTAAGCGGACGGCAGCTCAGACGATGCCGGAGGGTTGGGTCATCTATCGCATGCCCGGGCTTGACAGACAGGCGCTCTAAGGCGCCCAAGTTCGATGCCATGTATGATAGGATGGGAAAAGACGGGAGGGCGGTTGATGTCAAGCGACAAGTCTTATCGAAGCGGTCACCAGGTATTGAATACTCTGCGCGAGATGCTCGGTCTTGAGGGCGACGCGTTCATTTCAGCGATGAGAGAAGCCGTCTGGGTGCCGGGCGGGGTCGACCAGCTGGCGGACCTCATTGTCCGAAGCCTGAGTCCCGATGACCAATATCGTTTGACCGAAGAACTGCCTGACGTCCCCGAAGTCATGGCCCTTACCGGCCGCCTTTTACTTGCACTCAATGCGCACCCCGGTCGTCAAGCGCTGGGGCAAGAAATCTCGGAGCGTGCGCGCAAGGTGGGACCCGAGGCGCTGCGGTACCTTTCGCCATACACGTGGTATCCTCCCGTTGACCAAATTCGGACGGTATTGGTGTCTCCATACCGCTTGCATGCGCCCTCGCTAATGCTGCGGATGCAGTGGGGCGGAGAATTTGAGGGGGTTGAGGCGGTCTGGATGATTCGCTTTGGTGCCGGCGATTTGGGGGAGGTTTATTTCGTCACTGATGACACCGAAAAGGCCCCATTTGAAGAGATGCAGTGGATTGAGCTCACAATGGAAAAGGCGCTGAGCCTTATTACGTCTGCCGGATTGGTTTCATCGGCCGTGAGTAACCACTTTCCGTTTGACGGCATGACGGGGGTGGGCCTCTGGATGGTTTTGGCCGGCGGGCGAGAGGTCGCGCCCTGGATTGATAGCGCCTATGCACTGGAAATGGAGCCGCTTTCAGCTAAACAGGCGGCGTTGGCGGAGTTGAACGCGCTGAACGTCGGCGACTTTTTAGCGGCCTATGATTTATTGGATCCCGAGAATCGCTTGCAAGATGTGCTCAAGTACATTGAAGAAACCGCGGCAGAACGCAGTCAGCAAGGTGAGCTTTGGCGTCTAGATTCCGGTCCCGTGACGGAGACGGGTGATACGGCCACGCTAGTGCTTCGTGGGTGGTACCGCCAAGGAAGCCGGATGGTAGATCGGGCCTGGGAGACCGATCTTAGGCGCGACGGCGAGGGCCATTGGCGGGTACGGCGTATGGACGTGGTCTCGGAAGAGACTGTTAATGAAGATCACGTTGAGCAATACCTGAGGAATCATCCGCGCTATTTTGCGCAATTGGCGATAGAAGACATGGAGAATTTGGCGGAGTTAATGCCTGGGCCTCCCAATGGGCAGACAGATCGGGCTGTGCACTTCTCGTCGGGTCCCGATTTCGACTATCGCAACCCTTACGACATAGCTCAGAGCCAAGACGTCAACTTCACCATTGTACTTGACGACGAGGCTTTTGCCATTGTCTGGGCCAGCAACGAGATCCTGCTTCATCGGGAGATTTCCCGCTTGCAAGAACAAGGGGCAGCGGCCGAAGTGATACTAAGCGGCGTCACGGACTTAGTAACCGCGGAGCGCATTCAAGGCGCGGCCGACGAGGGATCGCAGGCCGTGAACCGGCTGCTGCGGGCTATGGTCGGTTAAACCAAACGGGCGGAGCGTCCATTCGAGGCTCTGTCGTACGGCGGTTATGCCATTCCTGGCCTGTAAGCTATCAGGCAAGAAACTCCCGACCGACGTTCGTCACGTTCTCACCAGACTGGGGACCGTTCCTTGCGGGTACGAACGGTCGTCCCTCCCTTTCGAGCGTGAACGCCCGCAAGGAGAGGAACGCAAGGATCCGCTGTTAAGGTGAAAAGGGTTCGCTCGTGCCATCGCTCGGTGTGTTCGTTTCAGAAGCGATAGTATCGGTACGAAATCCCTGGGGCCCCACGGCGTTCCTGGGCGGAACATGCCAAAGCGGCTGTTGGGTGTACCAGAACGCGTCCTGTATGGGTTCTGCCGTACGTTTCGACCGCTCTGACCCTCCGGTCTGAAACGAAGGTCTTTCTCTCGTGTCCGCTGACGGATGGGGAATTCATACGGATGGCCCCATGCATTTGTCGCGTGACCTAGCCCTTAGCTTGCCAGAGCTGCACTGCCAGATCTGCACCGGCGCCGGAACGCCGGAAGAGATGGGTCAATTGGCTGGAGTATTTTCGTTGCATGAGGCCAGAAGGACTTTGCCGGCAGTGATGGGCCACGACGAAAATTGCGAGACCGTTCCAGAGAATTGCTGTGGGGGGAAACACGGCTAGTTTAGGGTAATCGGGATGGTCAACTATCCCGGCCTGAAGGTCGAGGCTTGCCACTTCCCGGAAGTGCAAACGGTTCAGCAGAATCTCCTTCCGTAAGGTGAGGTCGCATCGTAGGACGGTTGACAACGACCCAACCACCCGGACCTGCCGGGATAGCCACTGCGATCCCCGCCGAGCTTCTAAGATTCGCAGTGTCGTGGATGGCTTGTATCTTTTACACGCAGGAACGCATTCTTCCTGCAGATAGAGTTGTCAAAGGTCAAAGAGGAGTGCCTTAGTCAACGGTTGTCTCCTCATATCGATTCTTTCATAGAAAGTGGGGACGCTGCGGCTCCTCCCGGCCAGACGGCCGCGGTTTCCGCCGCACGATGGTGGATGAAACCTTTTGATCCTAATGGATTTAGCGCTCGTGTTGGGCCGGTGCCGTTTTTGGCGGTGGCCACCCTTTCGCAAACCGGCATGTCCTTTGTGCAACAGGGTATTGTCGTGATGGGCGTGTACTTTGCCGCTCTGTTTCGCCTGACCCTGGCCCAAATGGGTTTGGTGACTACCGCGTTATCGCTTGGTGTTATGGCGTCGATGGTGGTTATGGGGGCGGTGGCTGACCGAGTGGGTCCCAGGCGTTTGCTCTTTGCGGGGTCAGGAGCCATGGCGGCGCTATCTTTGGCCTTTTTGTGGATTTCCGGTTTCTATGCGCTGTTGTTGCTGCTTTTTGCTCTCGGCGTCGTTTTGGCTGTCGCGCCGGCATCCGGAACCAAGGCAGTATTTGCCGCCTTTCGCGGTCGACCGCGGGGTATGATAATGGGAATCCGGCAAACCGGTGTTCCCCTTGGCGCACTGCTGGCGGCCAGCCTTCTGCCCCGGCTAGTGGGTGGTCCAGAAGGACTTCGGCCTGTGTTTTGGCTTTTTGCGGGAGAACTTCTGTGCTTGGGTTGGTTATTTGCCGGATTGATGCAGGGTGCGCCGCAGCCGGCCGTTAAGGCTACGCGCAATCGATTAAATGTGCAAGTTCTCGGCCGCATTTGGCGGCCCGCCCTCATAGCGGTGGTGATGGTATCTGGGCAGTACCTGCTTTTGGGGTTTAGTTTAAGCGAGCTCCATCGTGTGCATCATGTCGCACTGGCGGCGGCCGGCCTGGTCCTGGCTGCCTCACAATTGGGCGGTGGTGTAGGACGCATACTAACTGGGGTGATTAGTGACCGGCTTGGCGGACGGAGGACACCCGTGTTGATGTGGTGCGGACTGACTGCGGCGGTGATGTCATGGGTTGTGGCGCTGCTGCCGCCGCACGTCGCTCTTTGGCTCTTGGCCGTTATATGGTTCGTGTTTGGCCTTGGCGCGGTAGGATGGAACGCACTAGCGATGACCTGGGCCGGCGAATCGGTGACCCCGGATCGCTCCGGGTTTGCGATGAGCAGTGTGGGAACGGCCGCCTTTTTAGGATCGGCCGTTTTCCCTCCGCTGTTTGGCGCGCTGGTTGACGCCACGCACCAATTCAGTCTGGGCTGGGCATTATTGGGCGGGCTGCTCAGCCTCGCCTCCTTCTTATCGTGGCGCTTTGGCCGCTCCACCGAGCGATTGGCATCGCAATAGGTTTAGCGCGATGATTCCTGGGCGCGCAGTTCAACTCGGCGAATTTTACCGCTGGCGGTTTTGGGTAAGCTATCCACGAACTCGATTGCCCGCGGGTATTTGTAGGGTGCGGTGATACGCTTGACATGCTCCTGGAGTTCCGAGATGAGTCCCGGGTCGCTGGCGTCTTGGGAATTCTTGAGAATCACGAAAGCCTTTACGATGTGGCCCCGTTCGGGATCCGGGCTGGCCACGACGGCGCACTCCGCTACTTTCGGGTGCTTGACCAGGGCGTCCTCGACTTCAAATGGACCAATCGTATAGCCGGCTGAAATAATGATGTCATCTGTGCGGCCCTCAAACCAAATGTACCCGTCTTCATCCATGCGTCCCTGATCACCGGTCACATACCATTGCCCGCGGTATGCCGCCTGCGTACGCTTTTCATCGTTGAGATAGCCTTTAAACAAGGCTGGATGACTTTGATGCACCGCGATGTGCCCGATCGTTCCGGTGGGCACGGGCGTACCGTTGTCATCAACGATGGCCACAGGCAGTCCGGGGAAGGGCTTTCCCATCGATCCGGGACGAACTTCCATGTCGCCCAGGGTTCCCACCAACAGAGTGTTTTCGGTTTGTCCATAGCCGTCCCGGACGGTCACGCCGAATACCCGGCGGAAGGTGTCAATTACTTCACGGTTCAGGGGTTCGCCGGCAGACGTCGCCGATCTCAATTTGAGCCGGTATCGGTCGAGATTGTCGACTTTGGCCATCAACCGGTATTCCGTGGGTGTCGCACAAAGCAGCGAAACATCGTAGGATTGCATAAGGTCGAGATAGACTTCCGGATCGAAACGGCCCTGGTAGACGAATGCAGTGGCGCCGTTACCCAAAACCGACACGAACGGACTCCACACCCACTTGGCCCAGCCTGGACCCGCAGTCGCCCAGGCCACATCGTCGGGTTTGGCGTCAAACCAATAGGTGCCAGCCACTTTGAGATGCTCAAAGGGCCAGCGGTAGGTGTGCATGACCCCTTTGGGCCCACCGGTGGTGCCACTCGTAAACGATAAAAATGCCATATCTTCTGGTCCTACGTCCGACACCACCGGCTGGTCCGAACCTTCTTGGATTAAGCGGTCCAAGGAAAGCCAGGAGTGCGGCCCATTGGCTTGGGCGGCCAGGTACCATCGTACTGTAGGCATTTGACGCCGCACTTCTTCGATGGCCGGAATCAGAGTGGGGTCGGCAATGATGGCGGTGGCTTCACCTCGCTCAACGCGGTAGAGAATGTCTCCGGGACGGAGCATTTCAGATCCTGGCATGATCACGGCCCCCAGTTTTAAGAGAGCGAGATAGGTGAGATAGGGAGTGGATCCGCGGCTCATTAACACTAAAACGCGATCCTGACGGCCGATTCCCAAACGTTTAAGGCTGTGGGCCAGCTGGTTGGAGAGCGACGCTAATTGGCCGTAGCTTATTCTTTCTTCCGCTCGGTCCGCACTAATGACTAACAGCGCACTGCGTTCGGGCACAGATTCCGCAATCCCGTCCACCAAGTGGGCAAAATTCATGCCATCATCTCCTTATGCTTTTTGTCTCACTTTAACGAATCATTTGTCAACATGTGGATGGCGCATAGCGGCCCAGTTCCCGAAAAAGCACGCTCGAAAATATTCGCCAGCGGCTAGACCCTTTGCAGGTCTGGATAAATACCACAGGCCGGGACATATTTCCCCAAAAAATTTAATTGATGCTTGGTTTCAAGATTGCTATACTTCGTGTTAAGTAATCTAATGAATATCAAGCCCGAAAAATCACCCAGGATTTAATAATAATTTCGCCCCGTCGGTATGTTCTGTCAATTTCTGTTTCCCACTCGGGTTTAGGGGGTTTTTCAATTGTTTGTTAGGTGGTCTAAAAATCCCTACCGCAAGCTGATACTCGCCGCGCTTACGGCTGGCATTTTTTCGGCGGGCTGCGGCCAACACTACGTGCTGTTCCACCCCGCCGGGCCCGTCGGCCGACAGGAATTGCACCTGATGGAACTCGCGGCCATTGCCATGGGCATTGTTATTGCCATTGTGTTTGCCCTGTTCGTTTACGTCGTGATCCGTTTTCGCGATACGCCTGGCAACACGGCACCCTACCGGCCTGATTGGAACAACCACAAGCTGCTGGAAGTGCTGTGGTGGATCGGCCCGGCTGTTTTGTTGACGATAATTGCCATCCCAACGGTGAGCACGATCTACCGACTGGATCACCTCCCGAAGGCCAAAGATCCGGTGGTAATCGACGTCACATCGCTAACCTGGAAGTGGCTGTTCGAGTACCCCGGGCAGAAGGTCGCGACGGTAAACTACCTGGAAATTCCGACTGGCGAACCGGTCTTGTTTAAGATGACGGCGGATTCGCCCATGAATACATTGTGGATACCCCAGTTGGGAGGAATGGAGTACACAATGCCCAACCGGGTGCTGCCACTTTGGCTTCAGGCCGATAAGCCCGGCACCTATTGGGGTGCCAGCGGCAACTATTCCGGAACAGGTTTTGAAAAGATGTTCTTTACGGTGAAGGCGGTCTCGCCCAGTCAATTCAAACAATGGACGGCCAGGGTTCATGCCACGGCCAGTCCCATGACGATGGCGGACTATCAGAAGCTATTAAAGCATGACACCATGGGCCAAGCCTTCTTCGGGTCGTATCCGACGGATACCTTCCCCAACGAAGCGACCGGCTTTACGCTAACCGGCGGCGGGATGTACATGGTCATGCACGGGCAGCACGGGAGTCTCTCCTACAGTCCAATGGCGACGACTCAGCGGTAAAGACACAAGGTTAAACGGTGAAAGGTGGAACAGTAGTATGCCGTCTTTTGTGCCCTATCTCATTCACACCCTCTTCCCGCCGACGGTGCGGTATCCCGACATTTTACTCATTGACCTGGGATTAATTGTCGGCGGCATTGGGCTAGTCGGTTTTATGACCAAGACCCATCGCTGGGGTTGGTTGTGGCGTGAGTGGTTGACGACCGTTGACCATAAACGCATTGCGGTATTGTACCTCATTGCGGCGCTGGTCATGCTGTTTCGCGGCGGGATTGACGCGGAGATGCTGCGGATGCAACTGGCCGCGCCCAGCCAGCACTTTATGCCGGCGGTTCAGTATGATGAAGTATTTACCACCCACGGCACCATTATGATTTTCTTTATGGCGATGCCCTTTATCTTCGCGCTCTTTAATGCCGTGATTCCGCTGATGATCGGAGCGCGGGACGTCGCCTTCCCCCGCCTCAACGCGATGAGTTATTGGCTCTTTGCTTTTGGTGCCATTTTGTTCAACATCTCTTTCATTATCGGTGGTTCACCCAATGCCGGGTGGACAGGGTATCCGCCTTACACCGGGTTGGCGTACAATCCGGGACCGGGTGAGAACTACTATTTTCTCGCTCTCTTAATTGCCGGGATGGGCACGACGATGACCGGAATTAACTTCTTAGTCACCACCATCCGCATGCGTGCCCCGGGGATGACGCTGATGAAGATGCCGATGTTTGTGTGGTCGGCGATGGTCACCTCCGCTCTGATCTTGTTTGCTTTCCCGCCGTTGACGGTGGCCCTGGCAATGAGCCTGTTTGACCGTCTCTTTGGCTCGTCCTTCTTCACGCTGGCCCACGGCGGGATGCCTATGATGTATGTTAACCTCTTCTGGCTGTTCGGCCATCCCGAGGTCTACATTTTGGTGATCCCACTTTTTGGGGTGTTTTCTGAAGTGGTGGCAACCTTCTCTAAAAAGCAGCTGTTCGGATACCCGTTGATGGTGTTTTCAATTGTGGCGATTATGTTCCTCTCGTATGGAACCTGGGTGCACCACTTCTTTACGATGGGAGCCGGACCGGGGGTCAACGCCTTCTTCGGTCTGTCGACGATGTTGATCGCCATTCCCACTGGGGTGAAGATCTTCAACTGGATCTTTACCATGTGGGGCGGCCGCATTCAAATGACGGTGGCGATGTTGTACCAGTTAGCCTTCATCCCCACCTTCGTGATTGGCGGGGCGACTGGAGTCATGCTGGCAGTGGTGCCGGCCGACTATCAGGTCCATAACACGTATTTCCTGATTGCCCACTTTCACAACGTGATCATTGGAGGTACCGTGTTTGGTCTCTTGTCGGCACTGTATTACTGGTTCCCCAAGATGTTCGGCGTCATGTTAAACGAGAAACAGGGCAAGGTGGCATTCTGGCTCTTCTTTATCGGCTTTTGGGTCACGTTTACACCGCAGTACCTGTTGGGATTCGAGGGCATGCAGCGCCGGCTTTATACTTATCCGGCCGGGCTGGGCTGGCATAACCTCAACGTCATATCCACAATTGGGGCTTTGATCATGGGCGCGGGTTTTGTGGTCTTGGTCTATAACATTGTTTACAGTCTGCTTTATGGTGAGCGCGACCTCACCGGAGACCCGTGGAATGGCCGTACGTTGGAGTGGTCGCTTCCGTCGCCGGTTCCAGAGTACAACTTTGCCCGGATCCCGGTGGTCCATGACCGCGACGCCTGGTGGGCGATGAAGCAAAAGGGTCAGTCTTTTGCGACGTCGCTCAATGCCGAGGACGTGAAGGATATCGAGATGCCGAAAAACTCGGCCATTCCATTCCTGCTTGGCCTCGCGTTTTTTGTGACCGGATTTGGCATGACCTTCAAATGGTGGCCGATTGCGATTGTCGGGCTCATCGGGGTCATTTTAAGCATCCTGTTCTCGGGATTCGACTATGACGATCATCATTATCTGCACGCTGACGTGATACGCGATACCGAGGCGGCATTAGGGAGGTTGCACGGATGAGCGCACTCGCACAGGAAGAACAGCTGCAGCAGCAACTCCCGATCGAGTTTGCTGATGAAAAAGAAAGTATCAAGATCACCGGGTTCTGGATGTTTCTGGTGACGGACGTGCTAATTTTCGCCAGCTTATTTTCCACTTATGCGGTGATGCATAGCTCCCTCGCCATGGGCCCGTCCCCGACTCAGCTTTTCAAAATGGGACCGGTCATGCTGGAGACCCTTCTGCTTTTAACCTCCAGCTTTACCATCGGCCTGAGCATTTACAACATGCGCAAGGGTAACCTCAAGGCGATGTGGTGGCTTCTGCTGCTCACCATCGTATTGGGCGCCGGGTTTGTCAGCTCGGAGATAAATGACTTCATCTCGTTCGCACACCTGGGTGCGACATGGCACACCAGCGCGTTTCTCTCGGCCTTCGATATCTTGGTTGGCACCCACGGGGGCCACGTGACTTTCGGCATCTTCTGGGCGGTGACGCTGCTCTTCCAGTTAAGGAAGCGCGGAATTACGCCACAGACGGCCCGCAAGGTCTATACTTTTTCGTTGTACTGGCACTTTCTCGACATTGTGTGGATTTTCATCTACACGTACGTCTATTTGAGCGGAAAGATTGTATGAAGTGCGGAATCGCACACGTGGAGGTGGTTTGAATGGCTCAGGCTGAGCAGCAGCAGCAGCGGCGGCTGTTGGTGGAGGAAGTGTACCAGCAAGATAACGATCGAGGTCTGAAGTTTCTCCGGCCGCACTTTCATAAGGAGTCCCATCCAACGATTCAGATTCTGGGCTACATTGGGTCCTTGGTGCTGACTTTCGCGGCCTACTTCCTGGTGATGGACCACGTTCTGCCGCCACTCGCCCTGCTGGTGGTTATCCTCGCCTTGGCGGCGCTGCAGGCTGCGTTGCAGCTTGGGGTGTTTATGCACATCCGGGAAGGCCGCGGACTGGCGTGGCAGATGGTCCCACTATATTTAGTATTCCTGATCGCCATCGGATTGGTTGGCATGTCGATCTGGATTATGTTGTTTAAGTCCGGGGTGTCATAATAAAACATCGTGCCGGGCCCGCTGCAGCATCATGCCGCGCAAGCCGGATGTGGCCGAAGGATCGGCCCCAGGCAGGGAAGTCCATTGGGCGGCAGACGGTCCACGCGGATCAAGTGAGAGAGCTCAGATATCGCAAGCAGCTGGCGATCGGGTGAGAGCGTGCTCAGTGGCCACCGGGCTTTAGCTGAGGTGTCGGCCCGGTCGTCATCGTGCTTGGTTGGAGTGTGTCAAAAGGCGAGGTGTCGTTTTGCACCCCCCAAACCCTTTCCTCTGGTGATTATCAAATGCTCCTGTTTTGGCTATGAATTCTTTCGACAGAACCGGGAACAGACAGGGATTTAGGGAGTCCACGGAGAATCCATTGGGAAACGGGATGGAACTGCCGGATAATCCCTATGCCATGAGGAGAGGATGTCATGGATTTAGAATTAAAAGTCTATTTGGATGGTATGCGGCAAGAGTTGATGACCCACGCAGAGCAGTTGAACCAGGAAACACGGCAGGACTTGACCCAGCAAATTGCGGAGTCTCGACAGCACGCGGAGCGATTAAATCGAGAGACGCGTGAGCATGCGGAGCGATTAAATCGAGAGACGCGTGAGCATGCGGAGCAATTGAATCAGGAAACCCGCATCCTAGCGGAGCAATTGAATCAGGAAACCCGCATCCTAATGGAAGCTTTGCACGATGATGTGCGCGGCGTCGCTGACGGCGTGCTTCAGCTTAACGCTCGGCTGGATCGGCTAGAACAGTCCATGACCGAGCAGTTTCAGCAGCACGATAAGCGCCTGATGCGACTGGAAGCGAGTCGGCCACGGCGGTGAACTGAAAGAACGGCCGACAAAAAGACTCCCGTCGGCATGAGGCCTGGTTACTGGGCGGCACAGCCGAGTTGCACTTATTGCGTACTTAGTTCACCCGACTCATGGGCCAGGACACGCCGTCTTTTTTCATCGTTTCCCATACGTCTTTCCACCCATCACGTAGTTTGGCGCTTCACCATGGGTCGCACCCTCCGCATGACAATCCATACTCCCATGGGGATGAGCTTTAATGCACATGATGGGTAACGATGGGCAGGAACCGAGGCTATCTTTGTGGTCACAAAAGGGTTTTAACAGTTCCCAACACGTTTACCTACGGTTATCCATTGTTGTATAATTTAGGTATGACTCGAAAACTTGTTGGCATTCGTGAAGCGGCGGAATTTTTAGGTGTAACCCCCTCGACGTTACGTCGATGGGAACACGAAGGAACGTTGTTGCCCGATGAACGTACACCGGGGGGTTATCGACGTTATGACTTGGCGCGACTACGACCCGAACAGTTTCATCATCGAACCAACCCTCGCCAAACCGTCGCCTATGCCCGCGTATCAAGCCACGACCAGAAAGACGATTTGGCACGGCAAAAACAAGTGCTCGAACTGTACTGTGCCCGCCAAGGCTGGACCTTTGAGGTCGTGGCCGACCTCGGGTCGGGGATGAATTATCACAAAAAGGGGCTCAAACGCCTGCTCCATGACATCCTGGCCGACCGGGTCGGTCGGCTCGTCATCACGCACAAAGATCGACTCTTGCGATTGGGCGCGGAGCTTGTTTTCGCTATTTGTGAGGCCAAACAGGTGGAAGTCATCATTCTCAATCACGGCGAAGACACAACGTTCGAGGAAGAGTTAGCCCAAGATGTCCTCGAAATCATCACCGTGTTTTCGGCCCGGCTGTATGGCAGTCGCTCGCGCAAGAGCCAAAAATTGTTGGACGGCGTGAAGCACGCCGTCGAGGAGGCGTCCTCATGATTCTGGCCCATAAAATTGCGCTCGATCCCAACGATGTGCAGGAGACGTATTTCCGCAAGGCGGCAGGGGTCGCGCGCTTTGCCTACAATTGGGCCTTGGACCAGTGGCAGCAGCAATATGATGCGTGGCAAGCCGACCCGACGTTGCCGAAGCCGTCCGAGGCAGCCCTGCGGCGTCAACTCAATGCCATCAAGCGAAACGAGTTTCCTGGGATGCTGGAGGTCACCAAGAACGCGCCGCAAATGGCCATCATGCAGTTGGGCCAAGCGTTAAAGAATTTCTTTGCCGGTATCGCGGAGTATCCCACGTTTAAGAAAAAGGGCCGACACGACAGTTTTACCCTGACCCATGACCAATTTACGGTCAAAGGGCAAAAAGTGCCTATTCCGAAGTGTGGCTGGGTTCGGATGCACGAATCGTTACGCTTTGTCGGGAAAGTGCTGGACGGCACGATCTCCCGGACCGCCGACCGCTGGTTTTTGAGTGTCACCGTTGAGATTCCCGATCCTCCCAGTATCCGCCGTGAAAATCAAGCGGTGGTCGGCGTGGACTTGGGCGTGTCGGCGTTGGCCACGCTCTCGACCGGCGAGAAGATCAGGGGTCCGAAAGCCTATGCGGCCGCCCGGAGAAAGTTGCGCCAGTTATCGTGGTCCTGCGTTGTCCCAATTTGCGGCTCTAAATTTCCTTCAAAACGTCCTATTCATGCGGGTTGCGAGATTATCGGTGTTACGGAACGTCAGGTTCCGTTGTATAGCGGTTTTGGATGTGTTTTTAGAGTCTTCTGCGCCCGTCTGCGGCCTGTTGGGCTCGAAACTCTCTCCGAGGAAAGCAGGGCCCCTTCCATCTCGTCGGCCAGTTGTGCCCCATCGTTCGGAAACACATGACCGTACACTTGCCGTAAAGGCTACATTGGAATGCCCAAGCCGCTTGCTAACGACCACGGGGTTTTCCCGCTGACTCAGACTCTGCCCGGAAATTGCTGGCAGTCGAGGATTTAAATAGTCAGATTATTCCTCACCTCAAGGAAGCTGGCGAGGTTTTGTCGAAGTGCCGGGCTATGCTGGAATCTCCGAGAGGCACCGAGACGGTGTTAAAGCAAAGCCGAATGTCTTCCCGGCACCGGCCTGAGCTTGGTCGTCCGCTGGCTGGCCGACCGCGTCAACTGGCTCGCGGTGGTGGATGACCGTTTGCCGTGGGACCGGGATCGGGCTCGAATTGCGCCCAATGTCATCCTCCTCATGCTGGTCATCAATGTACGGATATATAGTTGGGATCAGACCCCAGTCCACAGCGTCATGCAACGCTCTGTTCAACACTGTGTGGACGTATCGTATGGTCCGGGCACTCAGGCGCCGGGTTTGAGCCAAATCGGTATAGAATTGTTGAATCTCCAGCGGTGCGGAGACTTCTGAGCGAGATACTGCCCAATGCTCGGATACTGTGCGCAGCCGTTCCTCGGTAATCCCGCAGTGTTTTGGGCGTATGGTTCAAGGCGCCATTCATTCAAATAGTCAGCAAGGTTCTCCTCGCTCAGCGGCTTACGATTCGGGTCATCGCGATAGGTGGCCGCTTCCGTTTCGGCCCAGTTCTTGGCTTCCTTCTTCGTGTCGAAGGTCCGGTTCATTTCGAAGCGTTTCCCGTTTTCGGGGTCATAGCGCACCACCCGACCTTTCCAGCGGCCCAACGGGAGCTTGCGCGGTTCGACGGCGTAGCGTTCTTTCACACGGTTTGGCATAGGGTTGTTATCATCATGAGAAAGGTTCGCCATGGGTGGGGGGAGTCCCACTGGGATGAGCGCTATTTCGGCAACACCATGCTCTAATTCCCGGTGCACCTGTACTGAGAATACATATTAGTACAGTACAATACGATACAAAAGCGAGAGACATCGTGCTTTTCTTTGTGTCAGAAAAGGGTGTTTGACCTAACTGCCATCCACACCGCCCGGGACGGTCGCTGAGCAGCGTGACAGTGCCGCGGCGGATCAAATGGGCTCGCCCGCTTGGGCGCCAGCCGTTGCGGGACGAACCATATTAGGCGTCGGAACCTGACCTGCGTTGGGCTTCAAGGCGCATGACACGTTTGTCGAGTCCGAAGATTTGCGCCTCCACCTCGTCATGGAACCGGTCTAGTTTCTCGTTAACGGTCATCACGCCTTCGGCCACCAATTGGACCTGGTGCCGCACGTCTTCAATCAGGACGCCCGTTTCGCGATTCAGTTGCTCCGCATGGGCCATTAAGTCTCGGCGAGTGTCCTGATTCAGTTGCTCCACATGCTGGCGGGTCTCCTGATTCAGTTGCTCTCCATGCTGACGTGTCTCCACAATTTGCTGACTTAAATCTTGACGCACGCCCTCCATTTGCTGGGTCAAATCCTGCCGCATCCCATCCAAATAGGCTTTCAATTCGGGATCCGTGTGACTTCCCCCTTCATCGCTCTGGTCGCTCGCTCCTGCCTGAGGAGCCATTCGCCATCCGGTCCACCGATTCCTGTCTATTCTGGGAAAATTCATCCCCGTCAGTGTACGCCTAACGACATCCTTAATCGGTACACGGCAAGACAAAAACCGAGGGGTTGCAAATCCGCACTGGGCGTCATCGGCCAACCCATGGCTCGACCGCCGTGGCCCAAGCCCAGGACGCCATGGCGGCTTGGATCTATGGTCATCGTGCCTCCAGCTATCCCCTTCCAGAGCCTTCCATCTATCGTGCAGGAGACCGGAGCGCGTCGAGACGACTTTAGCAGACCCTGCGTTGGACTGGTACCTACCGGGATTGTCGTAGAGGGACTCACGGCCGCCGAATGGCAATCCGCGTGGGCAGGGGCTAGCGAGGGCGTTCTCGAAGAGATAGCGCAGACAGTTGAACGACTATGGTTTATAGGTCGCCGTCACCCTGCAATGCAAAAATTAACGGAAGCCATAGTCACATGCCCTGATGATGTTGCGGAGTTATTGACCAAACTACTCTCCCACCTGCAAAGTTCGTTAGCGGAAGATTTGCCGTTCTGACAAACACTCCAAAATAGAGCCTGGCAGGATGCCGGGGTTGCGGCCCATCCCTGCGGTCCCACGGTGTTCACGTGCCGGCCGACTTTTTATGGGCTGTTCCGCGTCTCTGCCAGTGTCACGGTACGTCCTGCGCAGTGCTGTGCATTTTCCTGAGGCCCGCCGTGCGGCCCGTGGAGGATTTTGGGGGTCGGAGCGGCCCAACAAAAAACCCGCAATCCCTCGCGGGGTGCGGGTTTAAACTTGGTGCGTCCGTGAGCATTTGAACCCCAAGCCGCCTGACCTTGGATCAGCCGGCTTTAATCGTAATCTGGTAGGTTCTTCCGTCGTGTTTGAGTGTATAGGTGTTCAAGAGGTCCCGAGCTTTCGACAACTGCTCTTCCTGGCCGGCAAGAAAGGCACTGTTATCCTCGGTCATGAGGTTTAGGTGCAAGATCACTCCTTGGAACAAGTCATGTTTAATCACCCAGTCCAACTGGGGTCCCTTGCCGGTGTTCAAGGTTCCCTGGTCAAAAATGTCCCCGCTACGACTATAGGGTTCGTGAATATATGTTTCCAACTCCACAAGCTTGCTATCATCAAAGGTCAGTGTGCCACTCCAATCGGCCATATTATCCACACCTCCATCCCGCTTTGGTTCTATGTGGGCCAAGTCAGTACAAGTTGAGTTGAGTCTTAAGACGGTGACGGTCAAGACCCACCAGGGTTAGGCCGTTAAAGATAATGACGGGAATGCCCCGTTCATCGCCGCGCAGTTGCCGCATGGTCTCGACGTTTTTTGGATCGGTCAGGCTGTGGTCTGAATACCAAAATCCGTATTGAGTCAAGAAACTCTTGACGCCATTGCAGACACTTCAAGGCGGGGCCGTATATAACTCAATGTCGGGAAGCCACATGCGATTACCCATCGCCACCGACATCACCCGCGATCCCATCGGAACCTCCATACGATACAATACAAAGTAAACGGGGCCGGGGTCGCCCAAAAGCCACATCGACCGCAGTTCTCGGGTATCTCCTACGGAACTGTCGATGTCCATCACGGCGGTACCGTCCTGATACACCCGCCGATCAAAGACAGTTACCGGTGCTTCCGCCCGAGTCTTCACCGAGGCGGGAAGTCGTACCCGGAACGAGAACTTTAACGCACCGGCCTTGTATTGGGCGCGAAGCGTTTCCGCCATCTCGTCGGTCTTAGCGACGATGACCAGGCCCCGATCTTCATCGGCCAGCCGGTGGACCACGCCAGGGCTGACACTGGTTTCCATTTCCGCCAGCCATCGGTTTGATTGCAACAACGCGTTGACCAAGGTTCCGCGCCCCTGGGCATTCTCGGGATAGACCGCCATGCCGGCCGGCTTATCGGCCACGACAAACGTCGGGCCTTCGTACCAGATCTCAAGCGGAACCGAGGCGATTTCAATAAGCGGCGTTTTATCCGTCGTCACTCCCCTCCCTTTCTTGATGGTACCTTACATTGTCGCGCTTTAAGGCACTTCAATCAACCGGTGCCGCTCGGCAGGCAAACCCAGCCATTCGAGCGACAAATTCGACGTCTCACCGAAAAACGCATGGCGCACTCGCGGCCCCCCCTTATCATGAGTGCAGAAGAGGAGGGAATCTCATGGCCATCGACATGTGGGGGACGCATGAACCAGGTCAAGCACCGCTCTTATATGCCCCGCTTCCCCGATTGCTCAAGGAGATGCACCGGCGTCTTGAGCCGCAACACCCGCCTCTTTTGCATCAGCGGCGTGACTGGCAGGGACCATGGGACCGGGGCATCCGGCCCAGTTTCCTCCCGAAAATGGAGGGCATTGGGCGGGGTGAATGGCAGGGAGATCCGGTGTCGCCAGATCTGGCGGACCGACGGATTGAGATTACCGGGGCGACTCACGCGAAAATGCTGTATCCCGGCACTTGGTTTCCGCGACGGGGAGAGGTCGCGAGAAATCATTTGATGGAGGATTCGGCTACGGTGGAGTTCGCCCATTGCAAACATCCATGGTGTGGCGTGTTTATGACACACTCGGAAGGACTACCGGCGTGAGTCGAGCTGGGCACTGTTAGGCGGAGGTCGCCTCCGTCGCACGTACCTCTGCGATATTACACGACGCGACCGCCTCTTTACTGCACCACAGCCATACCGAATATACCATCAGGTACTGGGAACCCATGAGCTTACGGCTCGACCTCAACTGACGGAGGCAAAGCGATGACACGATCATTAACGGAAGAGTGGCAGATTAGCCCTCGCTGGGCCGGAATCGAACGGCCATACACGGAAGAAGACGTGACACGTCTACAGGGATCGCTGGAGATAGAATACACGCTGGCTCGGCACGGTGCCGACCGCTTATTTCGGTTATTGTCGTCCCGCTCGTTCGTACGTACCTTGGGCGCGGTCACCGGGAACCAGGCAGTACAGGAGGTTAAAGCCGGATTGGAAGCTATCTATCTCAGCGGATGGCAGGTCGCGGCCGACGGAAACACCGCGCTTGAGACGTACCCGGACCAGTCGTTATATCCCGTCGATAGCGTGCCCCGCATGGTGCGGCGTATTAATCGCGCCTTGGCCCGAGCCGATCAAACCGAGCACCTGGAGTCGGGTCAGGCGTCGCGCGACTGGTACGTTCCCATCGTCGCGGACGCCGAAGCGGGTTTCGGTGGCCCCCTCAATGTCTTTGAATTGGTGAAGGCGCTCATTGAGGCCGGCGCCGCCGCCGTACATTTGGAGGATCAATTATCATCTGAAAAGAAATGCGGGCATATGGGCGGAAAGGTCCTGATTCCGACGCGCCAGGCCATCCGCAATCTAACGGCCGCCCGGTTGGCCGCCGATGTGATGGGGGTTCCCACGCTCATCATCGCTCGAACCGATGCTCAAGCGGCAACTTTAATCACCTCCGATATCGATCCCCGCGACCAGACCCGGCTGACCGGCGAGCGCACACCAGAAGGATTCTTTCGCGTCCAATCGGGGTTGGAGGCAGCCATCCAGCGGGGCTTGGCCTACGCACCCTTCGCGGATATGGTATGGTGCGAGACTTCGGAACCGGATGTGGGTGAGGCTCGAGAGTTCGCCGAGGGAATCCATCAAAAGTTTCCGGGAAAGTGGCTGGCTTACAACTGTTCGCCGTCCTTTAACTGGAAACGGAAACTGGATGACAGGGAACTGGCGGCCTTCCAAGACACCCTGGCTGCTTTGGGTTACAAGTTCCAGTTTATCACCTTAGCCGGTTTTCACGCGCTTAACTGGTCGATGTTCAATTTGGCGCAAAAATACCGCGACCACGGGATGGTGGCGTATTCGGAGCTTCAAGAGTCGGAGTTTGCGTTGGAAAGCCGGGGGTATACCGCCGTCCGCCACCAGCGCGAGGTGGGAGCCGGATATTTTGATCAGGTTTCGCTGACGATAAGCGGTGGGCAGTCGTCGACCACGGCGCTGACGGGATCGACCGAAGAAGCGCAATTCACGCATTAAATGTAGGGAGGGAAGAATCATGCCGCGTTGTCTCACCTGTGGAACCGTGCCGATGGAAAGTCCGATGCTTGACGCCTATTTCTGCCGTGATTGCCGTGCTTTATGGTGTGCAATTTGCGGGGCCTCGGACGTAAGGTGCCCGCAATGTGCCAGTGCACGCGTGGAGTCGTTTACGCTGACGGAGGACGCCTACCTTTAATTGGGATAGCGCCTAAGGTCGTGATCAAAGTGTGCGAATTCGGCGGTGCCGTGTCACCGCCGCGAACCAGGTGGCCGAAAGGTGCCAGCAGCAAGAGAAATCATATAAAGTTGGCGGTGTGGGAGGGGATGTGGCGCCCACACCGGCAGCGGCCAAGAGCATCAGGAGGCGCCACATGCGGCACACCTCCCTTGACCCCGGGTTAGGAAGCGAGGCCAAGGGAGGAAACTTCTACGCTCTATTTTTGCAGTGTTATAACTGCGTGGAGGGCACCTCTATCTTTAAAGTCGAGACGGCCCAACCGTGCGGGGACAACGCTTCCCACTGCGCGGCCCGATGCATGGTGGGCTAAAACACCATATGGACAATCAGGTCGGGCAAAAAGCCCGCCTGTTCCACTCGCTGGACCAATTCGGGCGTGATCATATCACCCGCCCGGGCGATGGGGTTGCCGTCGCTATCTCGGATATCCTGTCCAACCCGTTTTCCGAACAGAAATGTTCTGACATCCAAGGATCCAGACTCATTAAGTTCCGGGCCGTGGTCCGTCTGCGGCGCCGGGCTCGGCGCGGTGGCCGGATCAGGCACCGGGGATTTGGATGCCACCGGGCCGGCATCGGTCCATGAAGGCGTAGGGAGGTTGGTCCGGCCGGTTAGCCCCGGTAGCGCATCGCCCTCTGTCGGCATCTGCGCGGTTGAAAGGGGAGGTGCCGGATGCCAGGCCGGCGGATTGAGCTCACTAACGCCCGGTAGAGCTAATTCGCACTCAGTCTCTACGGAAGTCGACGAGGCGGTGTCAAACCACGATGGCGATGGTATCGGAGAGGTGGAGCAGGGGGAGTCGTCCGGCAATTTGGATGCTTTAACTGTGCCGCCAACCGCCACCGATGGCTTGGCCGCCTTTAAGGTCCGCTCCTCGGACTGAGCGTCCGCCTGGTCCAGGTTAAGGGGGGATGACTCGACGGTCCCGAATCTGTCATGGGGCAAGAAAGGTAATGGCTTGGCATCAACTCGCGTGAAGCTGGGCCGGAGATCGACCGGTAGCGATTCGTCTTTGGTTGACGCCATGCGTAGAAAATCCTCCGAAGCAAGTAGCTGCTGTACCCGGGCCTCCGGCTGGGGTTTCCGGTCTGGTTCAATGGTCAAGTCCGGCAATTTGGCGTCTTCAACCGGGTCGGCGCTATGGGTTGGGAGTGCTGCTGGAGACAATTCGCCAAAGGCCTCGCCTCTTGGCGATGTGGTCTCAAGTGAGTACAGCGCTAGCACATCACTTTCATCCAACAGCTTGTACTGCGAGACTACCGTAATGTGTCCCATCCGGAGCACCTGCACGTCTTCGGCCGCGATCCAGAGAGCTTCATCCACGCGATATGCCACAATCGCGGGGGGAAGCACTGATAGCACCACCCCGGTTAGGTGCCCGAGCCTTTCTCCCTGGCGTGTGGAAACTTGAACCACCCCCGGGGCTATGCGGCGGTTGACGAGGCGGCCCGGAACCAGCGTGTCGATCGGCATCCGAAGGTCCTGGGTGCCTAGCACGGTCCTGGCGAAGTCCTGCCATACCGATTCGACAGAATCCAAAGACAGCTGCTGGTTGGCCACGCTCTGCGAGTCCTGCAGAATGCGGGTGAGGGATTCTGTTAGCTGCCAGAGCTGCTTTTCGTAGCTCTGTGCCTCGAGATCGGCACGGGTTTTAGATGCGTCCAAGAGGGCGAGACGGCTTAAATGCTCCTGTTCCAATCGGGCAATTTCCTGGCGAACGCCTGCATCCGCAAACCGTTGATTGAGTCGCTCCTGAGCCAGCTGAAGATTGAGCCGCTCGCACTCGAGGCGAATATGGTCGGCCAGGACGTTTAATGTCCGCCGGCGCTCCTTTAATCGGTCAATCTCCATCGTCAAGCGCTGCACCTCATCGCCAAAAGGACGCAGCTCGAGGTCATCCTGCGAGGTGATGCTCTTGATATAGCGATTAATGGTGGGAATCCGGTAGCCAAATAACCTGCGGGGCAGTTCGCCCGCCAGGCCTGCTAGCGGCGTCATTGGCTCAGCCACCGGACTGCCCGGTCCTTCCCGGCATGTTGTGGCTGACATCGTTGGAGGTTGGCGGCGTGTCCCCCCGCTGCCGCGGGGCAGAGCCGCCAATGATGACGCTGGAAATATCCTCGATGACGCGGCGAATCCGCTCCGGTACGGCGCGAATCGTCTCCGACAGAGTTTGGGCATACCGGTGCCGGCCGTCGAGGTCGGCTCGTGCGGCATTCTCACGGGCGCGAAATGACGCTTCAACCTCTTCCAGTGTCTGTTGGGCACGCTGCGCCATGGTGGTTAATTCTCCGGCCAGACGAAAATAGTCTGCCTCAACGCGCTTTAAGGCGGCCTCGGCCTCTGCTACCTCGGCTTCAGCCGCTTTGAGCTCGCCCTGCAACTGTTTGAGGGCAGTTTCGCGCTGTTGCCGTCTTTCGGCGATACGGGCTTCGAGCGCGTCAATATATGCGTCAGCCGGTTGGGGTTTGTAGCCCCAAAATGCCCGACGCCATGGGCGCAACATACCAGCCCACCTCCTCGAAAGCGGCTAAATTTGTCTTCATAGTAAGGGGATACGGTGTAAAGTACAAGATATAGCGAAGGTTAGCTGACTTTGGAGGAGTTTTGCCGAAAGACCGCTTGCAGCACCCGAGATTTTAGCAAATGGGTATATGCCTCATCCGTTTGGCCCTGGCCTAGTTCGAGGCTGGCGATCTCGGCCAGCAACGGCACAGCGGCGGGATGATTTCCCAAGAGCTTCAGCGCCGAGCGATATTCGTCCAGTGCCATCTGCGTTTGTTGAAGGCGCCGAAGCAGCAGACCACGGGTCACGTGAATCAGGGCGGGGTCGGCCAGGTCAACCACGTCCGGTTCGGCCAGCTTGCCTGATTGCCACTGATGGTACAGATCCCAAAATGCCTTCATCGCCTTAGAGATTTCAAAGTACTCTAAGGCACGCTGTCTGGCGGCCTTTCCCAGCCGTCGGCGGAGCTCGGCATCTTTGGCCAACATCGCAATACCGGCTGCCAGCTGAGCAGGGTTGCGCGAAGGGACTAAAATGCCGGCATTCCCTAACGCCTCCCGAGTGCCTCCTACGTCGGTCGCAACCATAGGTACCCCTGACATCATGGATTCGATGACCGAATAGGGGAAGGCTTCGGTGACACTGGACTGCACCACAATGTCCGCCCTGCGGTATGCATCGCTGATGTCGGGGTGATGACCTTCAAAGTTCACCATGTCCTCCAGACCCAATTCGCGTGTCAGGGCCAAGACTTTTTGGTGGTAAGATTCGACGGAGACAGATCCGAGCACCCTAAGCTGTACGGGAATATGAAAGGATTTGACTAGGTGAATGGCATGCAACAAAGTCTCCAGATCCTTATTCGGGTCGATCCGAGCCACCGATAGTACTTCAACCGGCGCCTCTTCCGAAGTGTTCCGCGGGGTGGCCGGCGGATGAAAAACCCGAGAGCTGACACCGTTATAAATGACTCGAATTTTCCGGGCATCGGCCCCCAATACCCTCTCCCAGCGGCCGTTAAATGCACACACCGGCACCAGCGCGTCGGCGAAGTACAGATTTTCGCGGCTGATGGCTTTGACCAGTGAAATGAGAAACCGCTTGGAAAACGGGGTCATGTTGCTGCGCCCAATGGCCAGGTATTGTTCGCGTAGGTATACGCCATGCTCCGTCAAGAGGTACGGGGTGCCGTACTCCATCTTGGCTACAATACCCACCATGCCGCAAAAGGCGGCGGCTGAAGAATGAACCATGTCGGCGTCGGGAATGGCCGTGTTTAATATGGTGAGAAAATGGTAGATCCATCCGAGCCCCTGTACCGACTCGAAGATGCTGGGTTCACTCCAATAGCCGTCGCGAGCAGCGCTTAAAAGCCAGCTCTTATAAAGTTCCCAGACGTCCTCAGACTTAAAGGTGGTCTGATAGTCGAAGGTGCGGAAAAAGCGGTACATCTGCGCCAACGCGCTGCCGATCTCGCCAGAACGCTCGTCCACCAGTCCTTTTAGGAAGCGCTCCAGGTGCGGTAAGAATAGATCTTGGATGTCTGAATGGCCGGTACGCTGCTTTTGCAGGAAAATCTCCGAATACGCCAGCTCATTGCGGTATTCGGACGGATCCTGCATGCCCCACAGCGGAACCGCCACGGTCTTTTGCACGTTTGGTGGAAGGTCGAACTGCACCGCCACGTAGGGGTTCATAGCGATAGCCATGATAATGAAATCGACGTCGGGAAGCTGGTGCACGAGGGCGTCACACCAGGTGCTCACGCCTCCCAGGTGAAAAGGATAGGTTCCTTCGGTTGTTAGCAATACCCGAGGCTTTGCCATGCTCGCGAGCCCCCTGCCGGAAGTCCCCTTAAAGCTAGCGGTTTTACGGCGCGTTTGATAAGTTTATGATAATTGTGGAGCTTTGTCCATTGGGGCCGAATTTTGGGAGGATCGGTCGGGTGAGTACGCGCAACACATCGGTTCGGGATGTCACTTGGGAACGGTTGCGGGCTCAAGTGCAAGAGACGAATCCCGACCTTCAAGATCCGCTGGATGTTGCGGCCGTTCTTGAGTCATTGGGATGGACGGACCGGCAAATTGAGGACCGGTTTGGCGCGTCCAACGTTTTTGAGGCAGCTGAAGAGCTGTTCAGCGAGATACGGCGCCAAGTGACGCAAAACCCTATGCCTATCCGGGTGACCATAACCCGAAAGGCATTGGTGTGGTCCGTATTCCGCGATATTGGTCATGGGCTGACATTTACACTTCCGATGATTGTGTCGGTTGCGGCGATGATTACCCTACACATCTCTTTCTCCTCCTACCTATACTTTTCCGTGCCTGACGCCACCGCGATTGCCTTGGCTACCTTTCTCAGTTTCCTCACCACGGGCGGCTTTACCCAGGCCATGACCCATATCTACTACGTCTTAATGGGGATGCAAAAGATCCAGGAAATTGAGGCCACCGTGTTTTTGGTGATGCGCTGGTCGCTTCTGGTGACGCTCTTTTTCGGGATGTTGGTCATAGTGGGAGACTTTGTCTTCCCGATCATGCCGGAGAGCTTAGTTTTGCTCATGATTTTGTACACGGTGCTGCTGTCCATGCTATGGCTCTCTTTTACCGGGTTATACATTCTTCGGCGGGAGTATTGGCTCACATTCATCACGGCGTTTGCCATTTTCGTGGCCTATGCACTTCACAGCCGGGGCATCGCGGTGCAGTGGGCGCAAGTGGCGGCCATGCTGATTGCTTCCCTGACTGGCCTGGGTACCTCGCTCATAATTTTTCGCAGGCGGACACGAGGGTTTCAGGCGCTGCGGGGTGTCTTTAAGACGCGCCTGGCCCAGTTGGCCCACGGTGCCAGCCCGTATTTCCTCTACGGACTTTTGTACTTTGTTTTTGTGTACATGGATCGGCTGGTTGCCTGGTCGTCTCAAACCTCCTATTTGCCCTACAATATTTGGTTTCGAGGCCAATACGAACTAGGCATGGACTGGTCCCTGGTCGCGCTGTTTCTACCGCTCAGCCTGGCCGAGGTGTTGATCTCCACCGTAATGCGCCGGATCGAGAATCTCGAACACCAACTCAGTGTGAGAAAGGACGAGGAGCTTTTGCGTTCCATACGCCGCACATACTTTCGCACGCTAGGGATTTTTGTGGCGGTCTCGGCCCTGGGAGTAATCCTGACACACGTTGGCGTCACCCTATTGGCGCCGCTGAAGCTTTTCCGCTTGAGTGTTCCCGTACGGGGGGTTGAGCCTTTTGTATTTATGTGGTCGAGCTGGGCTTACGTGCTGCTTTCGGTTGCCATTTTCAATGTGTTGATGTTGTTCACGCTCTCGCATCCACGCCCCGCTCTCATGGTGCTGGGGTATGGTATTGGCCTGGATCTGTTGTCGGGGGTGTTGGCGACGCAGCTGTTAAATGGATACCAATATGCGGTGCTGGGGCTCTTTTTAAGCTGCGTTTTCGTGGCGGTTTACAGCACCCGCACGCTACTCCAACTTTTGCCCCAGCTGGATTACTTCCTGTATAGATTGACCTGATACCGGCGCGCCGGGAAGACGGGGGGCGGATACGATTGTCGGTTTGGGGGTCCATTGTCGGTGAGATCCATGTTCTCTTGGCAGCGCTGGTAATGTTTATCCTTCTGCCCCGGTGGGCCTTGTCGAGGCGGCGTAAAAGTGCAGTCGGGGCGAGCGTGCTGGCGTTGGGCGTCGCGTTCTGGGTCGTGGCGGTGACGGTGTTGGCTTATGTGTCATCAGTCCGCTACTCCTTATTGGCGCTAATCGCTGTTGTGGGGTTGGCGCTGCGGCTGGGGATTACGCCGGTAGACCGGGTTAGTCCTGCCGATTCCCCGCTGCCAGACCATTTTCGCCTGTGGGATGCGTTTGAACACCCAACCGCGACGTTCCGCCATTGGCGGCAAGGTCTATTCGCGGGTATGCGCCGGATCTGTAGTGAATTTCGTGCCCACTATGGCGTTGTCGGCGCTTTGCTGACGGTGCTGGCCATGGGTTGGGCCCTAATCTACGGCTCATGGCCCTGGCTTCATCAAGTGGGACCGGGCACTCTTGACGGCTACCCCGACTTACTGAGAATCGCTAGCCTTTCCAGCAATACTGGTGTGTACCCCAGCGGAGCGGCTCCCATGGGCGTGCCCGCGTTAGGCGCGGCGATTACCACCGCATTTTTCCTGCCGCCCCTGAATGTCCTCCGGTTTTTATACCCGTTGGCAGACGTATTTACCGTAATGGCTGCGGGTGTACTGTCGCATCAATTGACACGGTCGGGGCGGGCATCGGCCCTGGTGATGTTTCTTGTCAGCGTGTCTTCGCTGGCACACTTGGGATTTCCCATCAACTTTGAAAGTCCACTTTCCATGCACTGGGCCGTTATTTTGGTGTTGTTGGCATGGGCCGAAGCTCTCGCGTGGGATCAGTCTCGGGAACGCACCCATGCGATATTGGCTGGTCTGTGCCTCATGGCCGCATCGCTCACCAGCCCCCCGGAGGCGGTCGCTGGAGTCAGCGTCGTTGCCGGTTTGACCCTGGGACGCGGTTGGCAGGTGGCAGGGTGGGGGATTTTAGGGACCGTGTTAGGGCTTTTGCCCCTGGTGGGAGGGGTGGCCACAGGGCATGCGTTCAGTCCGAACGGATGGCTTCAAGCCGGATTCCCAGCGCTGACCGCGATCTGGCACAATCCCGAGAGTTCCGCGTACTGGCTTTCGTGGATTGGTGTAGGGCTAGGGTTGGTTCGTGCCATATGGCCGGCAGAAGCTATCCGCCGCCGTTTTGCCTATGCGACGGGGCTCGTGGCGGTCACGGGGGCGTTTTTGGGCTGGAGCAATACCGTCGCCTCCATGATTTTATGGAGCGGTCTTTTAGGTCTCATGGTACTCATTGCTGGGGTCGACATTTTTGTGGTCGTGACCGAAGGCCGCGCGCGGTTTCGGCCGGCGGACGCCGGGTTGGCGGGCCTGGCGGCTCTGGGGCTGATGCTGCCCGCGAGCGGCCCGGTACTGCACCAATATGAACCGCCACTGGCGGCAGCCGCGACACTGAAAATCGAGCAGTCCCTGCCTCCCTATGAGTGGACGATTATATCGCCGGTTGGCCAATATAGCGAGGTGTTGAGCCGGGGCTGGCACCAGGAATTGTCTGTGTTCGCTCAAACTTATTCGATGGCTGAGGCCGAAAACCCTCGATACCAGCTTCGCCATAATCCTAAAGCCCCCATCTTAACACCCAACGTATTTCTGTTCGTAGAGCCCCGCCTCTATCCCTCCGGCACCGGGATCACGCGCGCGGATCTCGCCCTATCAATTGCCGGGGGGACTAGCACCTATCGAGGACGATCATTGGCGGGCATCGAGGCGCGCGCATACTTTTGGGCCATGGCCTACCATAAGAGCCACCCCCGGACGAGTCAGATCTATGTCTCTTCGCCAAACCTCATGGTATTATGGATTCGACAGTAGTCCATCCATTGTCATAGACCTCAGGGGCGAATCCGGGGGCTTCTTGTTGCCGAGTCTCAGGGTCGGTCGGTGAGAAATGTTAACGATTCATGATCCCGCATACGCGTACGGCACGAAGGAGGGTCCATGGGGCTGCTCAATCGCAAGACCGCCGTTGTAACCCCGACCGCCGCTGGCCTAGGTGCGGTGGTTAGAGCTTTAAAGCCACCATATCAGCTGAACGATCTTCTCATCATCATATTGAATCAACTGTCGGAATGGATTCCAGCGGAAGGTTACTATGCGTATACCGCCGACACCGATGACGGCGTGTTGTCGTTGAAAGCCACGCGGGCCTCATCCGGCATCGCCACCATCGGTCCCAACTATGCCGGCCTGGTATTAGGGTCGGGCATACGAGCTATGCCGCTTGAGATTCCCGCACTGGCCGATCCGTGGGCGTTCCAAATCGACACGGAGGGGCTGCTCGACGTTGGATTCGGTCCCAAGGCGGCCATCCGGATCGCGGTCGACCCCAAAATCCGGATAACCGAGGCGTCAAAGCTCCAAATACAGGAGTGGCTGAGGGATTTGGTGCCGCTTGTCGACCTGGTGCTGGCCGCGGAATCACGTAGCCAGTCGCACGGCACCCAGCGAGTGCTTCCGGCACTCTACCGCTCGCGGCAAGACTTGCTGCTCCAAATTCCTCATCTCATGGGCCTTTTAGCCGGGCTCGGAACAGGCGTGGTGAAGAGCGCTGACGGGTATCTGGCGCTTTGGAACGGCGGGGAGCCGCCGGAGTATCCTTGGTCTCTCGGATTGGGTCTTGAGTTGGCGGAGCGGTTGCCCCCGGTCGAATTATATCAAGCGGCCCGCAACTATCGCCTGGCGGTTTGGGAAGGGGAAAGTCTGCCTGACGTCGTACAGAACATGGGGTTTCACACCTTGTTGGCCATACCGCTGGACGGATCAGACGGCGCGGCCGGCATTCTCGGTCTGGTGGCAGCGGAGCCCGTGGCGAGTTCGCCATCCTTAATCGGGGCACTGCGCTTTTTGGCTGAAAGCCTCGCCAATTCGCTGCATAGCCAAGGCGCGTCGCGTACCATGGCCCGCAATTATTTGCAAGCTCTGTTTACTGCCAGCGCGCTGTTAGACGAGGCTGATCCGTACAACAAGAACCATCATGACCAGGTTGCCAGCCTCAGTGCACGGTTAGCCATGAAGGCGGGATGGCCCGAGCAACGTGTGCGAGTCGTGCAAACGGCGGGCCGGCTGCACGATGTGGGCATGGTGGCAGTGGCGCTCGACCTGACGCGGGAGAAGGGAAATTTAGCCGAAAAAGCCCGTGAAGTTATCCAGCAGCATCCGGTGGTAGGCTCGGAGCTTTTGTCTGGCCTTCCCGAGCCCGTGCTTCCTTCGGCCGTCGGCCGGGCGGTGCGAGAGCATCATGAGCGCTTTGATGGGCTAGGTTATCCTGATGGCCTCAAAGGCGAAGAACTCTCGCCGGAGGGCCGGATTGTGGCCTGCGCTGAGCAATTTGTCGCCCGCATTTCCCATCGCAGCTATCGCCAGGGACTCAGCGTAGGCCGGGCTTTGCACGATGTTGAGCGGCTGGCCGGTCACCAGTTGGATCCGGAGGTAGTTTCGTGGCTCATAAGACTTTACGCCGACGCGGGTGTGCGACCCCAGGCGCCGGCGTAGGCGGAGGAGGGCAGGAGTGAGGCTAACCGGGCGTTCGTTTGTGGTGTATTATGGGCAGGGTCCGCTGCCAGGACTCGAAACTTACGATATTGCCATTCTAGAACCGGATGGATGGACCACCCCGCTACTACGACAACTGCAGGGGGACCAGGTGACGGCTCTCGCCTATGTGAGCGTGCTCGAAGTGCCGGATTGGCGTGTTCACCGGGTTGGCCTTGAAGATGAAGACTTCGTTCGCCTCGAGGGTCAAAAGTGGGTAAAAGAGCCCTTTAAAAATCAGTTGGCACGGCCGGATTCGGAGAACTGGCGGCGACATCTGACACGTCATGTCGACGCCCTTTATCGCAGCGGCTGGGATGGTCTCTTCCTAGACACACTGGGAGACCTGGAGGACGAAGACTTACGTGGTCTAGCTCCCTGGCTGCTGCCGGCCGCCGCCGACCTGGTACGGCGCCTGCGTGCCGCGTTTCCCGATCGGCCGATCTTGGTCAACAACGGGCTCTGGCGGGTTGTGCCGTTCATTGCTGACTACATTGACGGGGTGTGCTGGGAAGGAGACCTTACTCCCGACATCTTGAAGAAGCCATGGGCCCAAGCTATGATTGACTTTCTCGGACGTGCGGCGCAGGAGCGCGGCTGGGTCAATCTGATGCTGACCCACCTCTCCGGGACCTCCCCTAGCTCCCTGCAGCAGATCTTGCGTTTTTCCGAGGATGCCGACCGCTATGGATTTCTTTCATACGTGGCGCCCGGCGACTATGCACACGCCATACGGCTCAGAGATGGCCGCGTGATCGGTCGCCCGTCGTAATTTGTCATACAGAGTTTGTTTCTGATAATTCCGCATCTATTATTGATTATAGGGTTTTATTTGGCCTGGGCATGGTTTCGGAAGGGATCGATATGGCGTCACGAGCGGTTCTGCTACTGCCCGTCTATAACGAATCAACCACCATTATCGACGTGCTTGAAACAGCCGATCCCTTTTGTGATCTCATTTTAGTGGTCGATGACGGTTCGCGCGATGCCACTCGCGAGTTGCTCGACGGCTACGCCCGAGCGCATCCCCAGCTGTTCTTTGTTAGCCATCACACCAATCGGGGAATGTCGGGCGCGATTTTAACCGGATTTTTGATCCTGCGGGAAGGAGTTCGGCTGGGGATCCTCAATGGTGATGATATCGTTGTGACAATGGATTCAGATGGGCAGCACGATCCCCGCGATATTCCCACCCTGACTCAAATATTGAAGGACAAGCAAGCTGATTTGGTATTGGGCCGGCGGACCTTTGAAAAGTATCCAGGGGTTAAACGGCTCGGTAATTGGGGTCTGACGCTCTGGGCCAGTTGGTGGAGTGGATTTCGCTACCAGGATGCGGAGTGCGGCTTTCGGGCACTTCGTGTCGAACTTTTACTTGACATACTTCCCTATTTTAACCCGACGCAATACGGACTTGCCCAGGAGATGGCGGTCATCGCAGCCCGACGCTCGTGGCGGATAATCAACGATGTGACAATTCACGTGCCCAGGTATCGTTCCGGCGCCAAAATTTCAAACGGGTTCAATAACTGCTTGTCGGCGGTCCGAGCCTGGCGCAGGGTGAGTGCGAACCACGTCGTTGATCATCAACTTATATGGCCCGATTTGTTGATACCACCAAGTGGTGCAGACACCAAAAATGATCACCCGAAGTGGGGGCTCAAGGGTGTATTTTGAGGGGGATCGGGCTCAATTTCTCGCCAAGATGCGCGAGCAGCGCAACATTTGGCAGTGGCTTTTGGACCGCCTGGCTTTCCCCTGGCTGGCGGTCACGCCCGGTTCCGAGGCGCTAAAACACGGGCTCATGCCATTGGACCTTGAACGTTTTCGAGTGGTGCTTGTAGAAATCCGCGGTCGGCTGTTGGACATCGGATGCGGGGATAATCTCTTGGTGGAGGCGTACGGTAATGGTGTGGGGGCAGACATCATTGACTGGGGACATGTGGACGTTGTCTTGACCGGGGACGGATCACTACCTTTTGACGATGGCAGTTTTGACACGGTGACAATTGTCGCGGCCTTGAATCACATGGCGCACCGAGATGAGCTGATCAAGGAGTGCCATCGGGTGCTTTCCCCGCCGGGACGGTTGATTGTGACCATGCTAAATCCTCCCGTCTCTTACATTTCACATCATCTACGGCGACGCATAGATCCAGACCAAATCCATCGCCGCCCTAATCGTGACGAGGTCTGGGGCATGTGGCCTCGCGATGTTGAGCGCCTGCTAAATCGGGGTGGCTTTTCCTTGCAGTCGTCCCGAGGATTTGTCTGGGATCTCAATCTGATAAATATAGCGAAGCGGGTCGATTAGGCGTTCTGTAGCGAGGATGTCGTCGCAACCGCTGAATAAGTACACTAAAATGCTGGAACTTGTCGGATAGCCTGTATACTAACAACGTGAGTGTACGGATGCAAGAAAGGAAGACACATGATGGTTCGCCTGTTGCAAAGAATGGGGGTTCGATTGGCTACGGCGGTGCTGGTGCTGGGAACGGCGGCCGGCGCATCATCGGGAGTTCAAGCGGCATCGCATTCTCGTTCGGTTAAGCAACCGATTCTGCTTGCCGACAAAAGTCATCACTCTGATCAAGGCCGTAAAAGCAAAAGCAACAGTGATGGCAATCCTCCGAGTAGCTCGAGCGGGGGGTCAACTTCTTTGCCTGAAACACCTTATGCTATTTTGTTCCCCGTGGCAATAGCTGGCGTGACCTGGACGGTGTACCGAAAGCGCCAACGCCAATCCCAATAAATCATGACAGTTCGTGCGGAGTGGTCCGGATATGGGTGGGCATTTATCCTTGCCAGTATCCCCTTTGCCCTAGCATCGGGGCGCTTGATTCAGGACTCCTTGTCCGATGTGCCTGAAGCGTACCTGGTCTTTATTCCGCTGGTCGCGTATTTCTGGATCGCGTTATCCCTGCACCGCATGGAGGCGGGGCGATCGGCTGATAAGTTGAGGGCTTTGGTTGTCTGGCTTCTAATCGGTACTACAGGCCTGATACTGGAATGGGCTCTTGGGGCGCAATATTCCAGCCGGTTTGATACCTCGGCTTTCCTGTTGTGGCCAGCCTGGACTGGTTTGGTGGTGTGGGTTTTATACGGGAGCGGTGCGTTGGCGCGCGTGTGGAAACCGCTCTTGTATCTCTATCTGGTTTGGCCTCCCCTGTACATGGCAATCATCAACTTCTTCAATCCGCATCTAGAGAGGGCCTCCTTTGCAATTTTGTACCACCTGGCGCGGGATTTGAGTTGGCTTAGCGTCATACGTCCCGGCTCCTACGCGATTCAGTACGGTAACCATTTAACGGCGATCGCCAACGTAACCGCTGCCTGCAGTGGGTCCGATAGTATATTGGCTCTGTTGGTCGTGTTCCCGGCAGCGTTGTTGGTATTTGAGAGCACGGTGACGCGGAAGTTGGCATTGATCGGGATCGGATGCCTGTTGGCATTCATCGCCAACAATATTCGCATCATAGTGATTTTGGGGGCCGTGCATGCCTGGGGTCCGTATTGGGGCTTTGATGTCTTCCACCCTCTTTTGGGTCCAATAATGTTTGTAGCCCTCTTAGCTAGCCTTTTGTCCTATGGAGGGTTGACGGTGCCCCGCCGGGCCCAGGGAAATTCCGTATCCGTGGCAGCGCGTGCCTCAGGCCAAGTCTATTGGTTGCTGGGCGCCGCAGTTGGTGTGGCGGCTTTACTTTTCCACGTGGCGAATCCGTTTTTGCCTCGATAAGCGACAGGGGGTCACGTGATGACGGCGTCCATGGCATTTCCCCTTCCCTTGATGCTACTCACAGTGGCCCAGGTGGTTATCGGGTCAGCGCTAATCTTCGCTCTCATCCCGGCGCTCATCTTTCCCCCTCTCTCGGTGGATCCGGCCGATCAATGGGTGGCCCGGGCCGGGTTGATGCTGGCATGGATAATGTTGATGGCATATTTGCTGGCAGCGGTGCATTTTTTCAGTGCCGTGGCACTGTTAGCGCTGTTGGCCTTGACAGGGTGGTTTCTTCGGCACCGAGCTCCAAGCCGGTATATCCTCAGCGGGGGGCATCAGGCTAGTGCGTCCTTTTACGATGCGTTGTCGCAAGCGTTTAATTGGCGCAAAAAGGTGCGGGAGAGAGCTCAAGGTGTGGATCGGCTGACGAGGCGTTGGATGCCCGCCGATCCAATGGCGTATGTGTGGACGGCAGCGGTTTTTGTCGTGCTGGGGGTGGCCGCCTGGATGCGGTTTGCGCCCAACTGGCAGCACGCCGGCCTCTTCTTTTCCGACGCCTATGAGACGGTGCAATGGGTCAAAGACATCGATGCCGGCATCCTCTTTCCCAATGGTATCTATCCGATGGGATACTATCTAGTCGTGGCCGGCATGCAGACGCTGATGCATGCCAACGCGATTGTGTTCATTAAGTTTTTCGGGGCGTTTGTGGGAACGCTGTTGACGGCGTCCGTCATGTGGTCGACGTACCGATTTTCTGGACGGGTTGTTCCGGCGCTGGCGGCCGGGGCGGTGTACGGACTCATGCCCCACCTTCTCCCGTACGACGGAGCCCGGCAGCTGGCCGCGGAGGGTCAGGAATTTGGTAATATGTTGGTCTTGCCCGTAGCTTGGATGGTCTTTCAATCCTGGGTAACAAAAAAACGCGGGTACGTCATTGCCGCCACGGCGTTGCTGACCACAGTAGGATTGACCCATCCCGTGGCCATTCTTAATGCGGCACTGGCGGCGATCGCCGCTACGTTTGGAGCATGGGTCGTGACCGGGGTGGCCGGGCGCATCATAAAGCCATATCTTTGGATGGTGCCGTTGGGGGCAGCGACAGCGGTCACTCCCCTGGCGATTGCCTACGGGCTCGGTGTTCCCCTGCTAACCTCGGGCGTCACCTTTCTCACCGCCTCGGGCGGTACCGCCTCCGCCGTCGTCTACCCACCGGTTGCCCCGATGGTTTGGGTGGCACTGGCCGGCATCTTCGCCCTTTTTGTCACTAAACTACTTTGGTATGACGATCTTTGGGAAATGGGGCTTCCGGCTGTCGCCCTGTTCATCCTGGCCTTCGCCGAAGGTATAGTGCAGCTCCCGCGCATCGGGGTAGATTCCGCCGTGTTGACCACTCGTGCCGGAGAGTTTTTGGCGCTGGCGGAGGCCTTTAGCATCGGTCTAGGTGTGGCTGGGGCTCAAGAAGCGGCGGAGCGCCTGGGCGTGCCGCGCTCGGCCGCTGCCGCTAGTTTCCTGGCGCTAACCGTGGCGGCGGCTGTTTTGGTGTTGAAAAGCGCGATTCCCCGTCCGTTTCACGCTTACACCATGAGCAGCGATACGTTTGTGGCGGAATTTGTGCACATCGAAGAAACTCATCCTCGGTTCTCGTGGGATGCTGTTGCCAATGGAGCCTACGCGCTGGCGCTTAATCAAGGATACCAGTATGATCCGAGTTACTGGGCCGACCACACAAGCCCTCTAACGCGCTGGCCGAAGTTTCATTTTGCGGGTCAACAGCCTTATTCCGCGAGCCAACGTTACATCTTCTTTTTTGTTCCCACTCGCGTGACGGTTCCAAAAGGACTTGCAGGTCGTGCGCAGCTTCTGATCCAGGACCAGCACCAACAGCACGCACTCAAAAATTGGATCCACAGATGGACCCGGCTTCATGGGCCTATGCCGGTGTACTGTAAGAATCGGCAATTGACGGTCTATTGGATTAGAAACGGCAAAAATTCGCTTTAGGAGTCGTCTTCGAAACGGACCAAAGGGGTGCATTTGGGGTTCACGTGCTATTTTGTCCATTCCCGGCCAAGCGATATTCGCGCGTTGATATTGAAATACCCTCCTCTTCGTGAACATTAGCAAGGCTTTGCATGGCCGTTATATCCGTACCGTCTTATATTCGCCCAATACGTGGCAACTTAATAGGCGGCTAGGCGTGGCGCTTAAGCTCATGTATAAAGTGTTGTGGGCTACGAAGGCCGCTATCGTTTTTTGGCGATCGAGAACTGTTCGAGCGTTTCGACGATTGCCGACCTCCTATGTGATGCGGGATAACCCAACATCTGGATTGCGAGAGCTGAGTGAAGGAACCGTTGCCATGTCCCATTATCGGCTGAAAATCCGACGCGACATGAGTAGGCGCTCGGCATGCCGGGTCAAAACGTGATATGAGATGCGGCCTTGAGCGACGTCAAGATAGTCGGATAGCAGCGCTTGATTGTTCCGGAACAAGTCCGACCAGAATGCGGCTAGCGGATAGAATATTAGGCCCATTTTGACCGCCGACTTGAGCGATGGCCAAAACTCTTGATACAGACGGTCACGATAGCTTGTCAGGGGTGCATGGCCTTGGGCGGCATTTGCCACCGCCTGTGCGGCGAGTGCCCCGGACCGCAAGGCGGAATAGATGCCTTCCGCGGAAAACGCGTCCATGTAGCCGGCTGCGTCGCCGCAAAAGAGCACACGCTCCCGGATCGGGTCGGCAAAGGTCAGGCGGTATGGGAGGGGGTGGGCCAAGGGCGCTACAGGGATGTCTCCCAAGATATCTTGGCAAAATGCATAAAACCGTTCTTTCAAGGGAAACTGACGAGCCCGAAAGGAGCCGACACCGATATTGAGCATGCTATTGCGCGGAATAACCCAGGCATAACCCCAGGGATATTGGCCGATATGGATTTCGACGCGGCCTTGGTATCGCTGATAAAGCGTGGGCGATACCAGAACTTCCGCCTCCATGGCGGCGCCCATACGGGGGCGGGCAAACCCCACGGCTTTAGCAGTTGGGCCACGGGCTCCGTCAGCGGCAATGACGTAATCCGCTCGATAACGGGATGAGGCAGTGATAACCACGGCGCCGCGGTCGTCTGTCTCTACTCCTAAGACCGCTTCCCCGTCATGTACCTGAGCTCCGGCAGCCTCAGATGCTGTGGCTAAAAACTGGTCAAAGTACCGCCGCTCCACAATATGGCAATAGGGTTCGTTTCGCTCGAGAGTTACCGGTGAACCGTGGGCTCCCTGGAATGTCCATTGCGTGGGACTTTCCTTTATTTGTGCTTCAAATCCCCGCGGGAGAAGGCTCAGGGTCCGATGCGTGAGAGCACCCCCGCATGGCTTGATCCGGGGCATAACCTCTTTTTCGACCAGCAGCACTGGAAAGCCGGCTTGTGCCAAACTACGGGCGGCGGTCGAGCCAGCCGGGCCGGCGCCGATAACTATTGCCGTATATCGCATGGTCCCAGTCCTTCCAATTAGTTTTCATCCCCATCTTAGCAAAGACAACCGCAGTCAACGGGTCAGTGATTTTTTGCTCTTCATATTTTTAGGCAAGGGATTTTATGATGGACCGAGCCGTTTTTATTGTCGTCATGGGGACTCAAATACTGATTTTTGTGATCGACCTCATAGACACGCAAAACCGTATTGTGTGATGGATCAGCACTTCCGTTCGGGTCTTTCTGCGAGCGCTTGAAGCCCTGGGCGGGACTAGACCACAATCCCGGACTGAGGAGTTAATGCGCTCGACGACGGACCGCTGGCCCTCTAATAGGTGGACGAAGCGGCGCCCCGGAACGTCTGGGGTCGATTTCGTTGAGCGCGTAACGGTGGCCGAACCCGTTTGGCAGTATTCCACGCGGAAGATGGCCCGGTATTTTGGGGTGTCGATCACCACCATTAATAACTGGATCACGGCGGGTCGATGCGTCGGCATTCAGAAAGCAGGCCCTGGGAAGAATGTACGGATCTCCGACACTGCGGCATGGCTAACCTCAACCGGCAAGGCCGTCCCCGTGACCGAAATCATCGATGCCTACCAAGCCACAGCACCACGACCCCACACGTCCTCGGAGGTGCAGGCTCAGCATATGGCGGACTTGCGGCGTCTCAAAGCCAAGTACGGCAGTCAGTACGCGGCTCGACCTCCCGGGAATCGAAGGTCCAGTCGACCACATTGTCACCTCCTGACGACGAGGTTTTCTCTTTGTTCATCTTATGGCACACAGTGACTGGGTTGGAGATACTCCTGCGCATTCGCCCCCAATAGTTCGCCGAGATGCCGCTAATAGGAGGCCCCCCTTATGAGGTAGAACGGATATGATCAGCCACTGAACCCACGACGGACGCATCGACCCAATGGACGTAATGGCCGCCGCTAACACCAATCGCCCGGATATGCGGATTGCGGCGGAGTACCCACTGAACCGATTGTTCCGCCTTGCGTTGCACCTTGGAAGGCTGCGACGGCCTGGTGCTATAGACCAGCAAAGTGGGTATCGCAATTCGGGCCAAGAGTCGCGGCGGATGAGCCCGATATAGCGTGATGAGGAGCGCCAGCCCCTCAGGCGCTAATACCGGTTCATAAGTCAATGCTTGTCGGAGATAGTAGTCGTCCTCGAAGGCATACCAGCCCTTCTGCCGACAGGTGTTTACGCGATACTCCCGCGTCTCCGTCTGATCTGCCGGATCGTTGAGGCGGTCAAGCCACCGCGACAGTCGTCGGATGCCCACTAATCGTTCCACCCCAGATATGATCGGCACGACATAACCGAAGGCGCCCGGCTGGCTGTGCCAGCGTGGCAGACGTTCGTGCCCCATATCCAGCAACGTCAATGAGGACACCCGGGATGGATAATGAGAGGCGAAGACCAACGCCATGTAACCGCCCAGGGAGTGCCCGACTAGATGCACCCGCGAAAGGTTGCGCGAGTCCAAGTAGGATGCCACCCAGTCCGCGATGGCCCGTTCCGAAACGGAGGGGTCAATTCCGTCACTGCGTCCATAGCCGGGCAGATCGACCATGAAAAACAGGTAGTCGCGCTGGAGTGCCTCACCGATGTTCAACCCGGCGCGGCCCGGCCACCCAGCGCCGGGCAAAAATACCACGGGCCTTCCCAAGCCGATCATCTCATCATAAAACCTCATGATGAACCCTCTTCCACAACGGTTTAATTCGGATTAGAAGCCCTGCATGTCGTTCTCAAAACCATCGTATCGAAATGATCGACGGTTCACCAAGCGACAACGCTCCCTACCGCTAATGGATTTGCCCCTCATAATTGACCACATTTGAGTCATTTGAGTTTCCGCCACAAAATCTCACGTGAGACGGTAGTTTGAGGCCCTCGTCAAGTCTTTGTTGGATCGACCGATTCCTGAACACCGGTCCTTTGCATAATACGCGCGAAATGCTCAAAACCGCGATTCTACCGGGATCTCAGACGTTTTGCACTCACTGACTCGGAAACTAAGAGCAGGGGGGAAACAAATGGACCACCGGGTGCTCCTTCCTTCCGGGTATCCTCATGCTCCCTGTTGCTGCGCCAATCAATTTTGGTGAAATCGTCGGGAAAGGCTTGCGGTAGTCCCGAAGAACGGCTTCGGTCAGCACGAAACGATGTCACAGTGGCTCAATCATAAGATCCGGCTGCCCTTATTTTTCTTCCGACACTAATCTACAAACTGATGATTATGTGCGCACATTAGTAAAAGACAGTGCCAGACACTGTCAGATTGCCGCGAATCCTGTGGCGCGCTTTAGGTTGAACCTCATGGGCGCTTTGCTAGACTGAAATTAATGGCTGGTAACTAATGGTTAGGATGTGGTGCCCATGAGCTGTCGCGGCGTATGGATTCTAGACCCATCCGGCGACATTGTGGCATCTGATGTGCAAACTGACGCCCAACTGGTCGAAGAGCTTCGCCAAGAGTCTCGCCAGGCCTTTAATGACGAGACGTTTACGCGAGAGTTTTGCCCGGGCCAAGAGCAATGGATTCAGCTGTTTCCAGTTCGGTCCGCGCACTTTTCCGGAGTGGTGGCAGTGTGGGACGATCGCCAAGCGGCTAACGATTTGCAGCTGGAAATGGAGAGTTTGGCGCATGACATCAATAACCTGTTGGCGGTGACCCAGGGGCATTTGGAACTCTTTAAAGCAGCGTACGATTCAGCGCCGGGCCCGCTCTCCGAAGCGCTATGGATGTTGGAGCGCGCGCACGGTTTGGTCCGGCGTTTAGCTGAGGCACCGCATCAGCATTCAAGCTCATTGCACCGCGACCCCACGCCCGTCATGGAAACCTTGCAACACTTGGCCACGTTTTTGAACGGGAGCCGTTACCCTGTACAGTGGGATGTGCTAGGACCGGTACCGCCTTGTGCGGTGGACGGATCCGACTTCGTAGAGATTTTCCAAAATTTGCTTCAAAATGCCTGCGATGCCATGCCCTCTGGCGGACCCATCACGATTTATGTCCGCCCCAACCGTACCGACGTGGTTGTCGGCATACGGGATAGCGGCCGTGGCGTCAACGCCGACGAAATCGATAAGGTATTTGTCCCCTATTTCACGACGAAAAATGCTGGTCGAGGGTTAGGATTGTATCGAACCCGCCAATTAATCGAACAATACCAAGGACGCATTCAGGTCGTATCAACGCCTGGCTCGGGCGCGAACTTTATTGTCACTCTCCCTGGCGCACCGGATGAAGCCAACGCGTCGACTAGGACAGGAAAAGGCGGCAGTCGCTAGAAGCGGATATGTTTGCCGTTGCCAGGGCCTCATAGATTTGTTATCCTATTAAAGGCGCAAATTGCCGTGTTTCAACGGTTTTCCGGTACAGCACACGCGCCCGTAGCTCAGGGGATAGAGCAGAGGTTTCCTAAACCTTGTGTCGGTGGTTCGAGTCCTCCCGGGCGCACCAAATTTTGTCGAGGTGGCGATGGACTGGCAAGAGGCCATGCTCATGGCGCTGCATGAGGCCTCAATCGCGGCCAGCACCGGGGATGTTCCGGTGGGAGCCGTACTGTTGGACCGGGACGGCTCGGTGTTGGCCAAAAACCATAACCGCCGTGAGGTGAATCACGATCCGACCGCGCATGCCGAATTGCTGGTGCTTAAAGAGGCGGCAAGACGGGTGGGCGGGTGGCGTATTCCCGGCGCGACACTGGTGGTCACTCTTGAGCCGTGCGCCATGTGCGCTGGAGCGGTGGTGCTGGCCCGCATTGCCCGCCTTGTTATTGCAACCATGGACCCGAAGGCAGGGGCGGTGGAGAGCGTATACCGGTTAACGGTCGACGCGCGGTTGAACCATCAGGTTGAGGTTGTGACAGGGGTCTTGGCGGATGACGCGTCGACCCAGTTGAAAGCCTTTTTTAAAGAGCGCCGGAACACCAACTGAATACAGTGGGAGAGGTGTCTGAGCTGGTCGAAGGAGCCCGACTCGAAATCGGGTAGGCGGTCCCAAAACCGTCTCGTGGGTTCGAATCCCACCCTCTCCGCCATATTATACCTGGAGGGGTGGCCGAGCGGTTTAAGGCGCACGCCTGGAAAGCGTGTTGGTGGGCCAAAACCTGCCTCGAGGGTTCGAATCCCTCCTCCTCCGCCATTTTTATCGGCATGATGAAGCCATGGAGCTGCATCGATTGGGTCCCGCGCGGACGACTCCTGTGAACCCCGTCAGGCCCGGAAGGGAGCAGCGGTAAGCAGAATGGTTGTGGCGCCGCGGGAGTGCCTGATCGGTGCAGCCCTATGGCTTAATTTTCATGGGACGAGACGGTACAATGAGAAGTGCATCGTACCTTTTCGAACTCATTGTTCAGGCGAGGATAGGAACGGGAGGTCGCCGTGGCTCATCAAGCATCATATCGCGTATATCGCCCCCGCCGATTCAAGGACGTCCAGGGGCAGCAGCGCACTGTCGATACGCTACGTGAAGCGGTGCGCCAGGGCCGCTTGTCCCATGCGTATCTCTTTTCCGGACCACGCGGCACTGGCAAAACCAGCGTAGCGAGAATTTTGGCCAAGGCGGTCAATTGTGAAAATATCCAAGTCGATGGCGATCCATGCCTGGAATGCGCATCGTGCCGGAGCATCGAAACCGGTCAGAATCTTGACGTGATTGAAATTGATGCGGCTTCCAATCGCGGGATCGATGAAATCCGCGACATCCGAGAGCGCATTACCCACCAGACCGCCATGAGCCGGTACAAGGTATATATTATCGACGAGGTCCACATGCTCACGGCGGAGGCATTCAATGCTTTTTTAAAAACACTGGAGGAGCCGCCGGCGCATGCGCTGTTTGTGTTAGCGACGACCGAGGCGCACAAACTGCCCGTCACCGTTCTGTCCCGCTGCCAGCGGTATGAGTTCAAGCGGCTGACAGTGCCAATTATTCGCGACCGGTTGCGCTTTGTGGCGGACCAGGAGGGGGTCAAAGCCGAGCCGGAGGCACTCGAGCTTTTAGCCGAGGCGGCCGACGGTGCACTGCGCGACGCCTTAAGCCTCTTTGACCAGGTTGTGGCAGTGAACCGGGCCATCACGGTGGAAGCTGTCACGCGAGCGGCCGGCATGGTGGGGCAGGCGCAAATGCGCAGGCTGGTGGAATCCCTGGCCCGCGATATCGAGAGCTTAGTAGAGGTTCTCGCTGAACTTCGCCACGAAGGACTGGACGAAAAACTAATCCTGCGAGACTTGGCTCGGCAGCTGCGCGATATCCTGTTGTTCCGCACGGCCGGACCGGGCCTCTTTCCTCAATACCGGCGGGATATGCTCGCCCAAATTGATGAGTTCTTGCCGCAAAACGTGGAGCCGGGCTGGTGGATTGACGCGGCCGACCAATTGGCCCAAGCTGAGGGGCGGCTTCGCGGCGGATTTCCTCCCGACCTGGCTGTGGAGCTGGTCTGTTTCAAGATCCAGCGGGGACTTTTGGTCCCCCCGCCCGTTGAACCAACACGGGCGACGGAGGCAATGGATGAGCCGTTCATGTCCAACTCTCCAGCACCTAAGCCCGAGGCGCACCATCCGGAAGCCAAGCCCGGGCTTGAGCCGGAGGAAAAGTCGCATGCGTCGGATAAAAGCTTTCAGACGGTGCTGGACATAGTCAAGCGCGACCGCCCCACTACCTTTGCGCTATTCGAAAAAACCACCGGACTTGTAGGTCAGGATGGGGTTCTCACCATCCACTTTGAGTTTCCGGCCCACCGAGAGCTCATGGAGCAGGGCCATAATCGTGAGGTGGTGGATCGGGCGATCCGGAGCGTCTTTGGATCCGATACCGAGTATCGGTTTGTCGATGGTCCCCCCGCTGAGCTTGGCTCGACCGCCAAGCCGACGCCTCCGGGGCCATCGAAAGAAGCGGTGCGAGAATGGTTTGGCGATCAGGCCACTCTGATCGGATTTGACCAGGAATCATAGAAGGGACGGGGATACAATTATGGGCATGAACCCCCAGAACATGCAGAAGATGATGAAGCAGGTTCAAAAGATGCAGGATGACATGATGCGCGTACAAGAGGAACTGCGCCAAGCGAGGGTGGAAGTGGAAACCGGAGGCGTGGTGAAGGCCGCGTTCAATGGGCATGGAGAAATCCAATCGATTACCATTGCTCCAGAAGCAGTCGATCCCAATGACGTGGCCATGCTGCAGGATCTCATTTTGACGGCAGTGCGGGAAGGGCAGGCTAAGGCTCAGGCGATGGCGCGTGAGCAATTGGGCCAAGTCACGGGCAATATGAACCTTCCGCCGGGACTCTTCTAAATGTTATATCCCGAACCGATTCAAGATTTGATACAGGAACTGGCGAAACTTCCCGGCGTGGGCCCTAAGACCGCCCAACGTTTGGCATTCTTCTTGTTAAATATGCCCAAGGGCGAGGCGGAGCTGTTGGCCGGCGCCATCACCAATGCCCGTAGCCGCATTCGGTACTGTTCCGAGTGCTTCAACTTTACCGACGCCGACCCCTGTTCGATTTGCCGAAGCCATTCGCGCGACTCTGCCTGGATTATGGTGGTGGAACAGCCCAAGGACGTCATCGCGATGGAAAAGACGCGTGAGTTTAAAGGCCGGTATCATGTCCTGCATGGGGCCATATCGCCAATGGAAGGCGTTGGTCCGGAAGACCTCAAAGTTCGGGAACTGATGACGCGTCTGCAAAACATTACGCCGCGGGAAATTGTATTGGCTACCAGTTCCAGCTTGGAGGGCGAGGCCACGGCTCTATATCTGGCCCGGCTATTGAAGCCTATGGGATACAAGGTGACGCGCATCGCCCGGGGGCTCCCGATGGGCGGTGACTTGGATTACACCGACGAGATGACCTTGGCCAAAGCGCTGGAAGGGCGCCATGATGCCTAACTGGGACTGCTGAGAGATCCTTGCGGCCGGGATTCCCATCCCTATTTGCGGGGGCTCACGGCGTCTACCATCTCTGTGAGTTTGCAACCACTGCTGGCGAAATGTTTCCTGGCGCGCCCACGGACCGACATTCGCCGACACAGACCGAGCGAAGTAGTGCCCCGAAGCCCTATTCTGGTGCATCAACAATCCCGGACGGGCAAGAAGTTGTATACGGTTAACGACGAAACCGTGAGGCTGCCAGCCATTGAGCATGCTGGTTGAACAAATTCGGTCAAAACCAGAGGCGTCCACGGCATAGCAGCCAAAAGCTTCCGGCGTGTCTTTCGGTAGTGCGGTTTGGCGTCGCTTCTCAGGTCTTCCAACGTCACGGGGATAAGGCGATCCATCCGATGACGCCGTACTTACAGAACGGCGCGTTCGCTTCCGAAATCCCAACGTCGCGCATAAAGAGGTCTAAACTTGTCCTCCTCATCATACTCATAGCCAGGGGAGGGGCTGCTGGATGAATCCGCGTGACTTTTTGGCCATCCTGTTTGGCGGCATGTTGCTCTATGTTATCGTCAGGGCCTTTCAGTTGCCTACCCGCTGGGCGATGCGTGTCCTGGTAAATGGTGCCGTGGGACTGGCTGCACTGGGGGGCTGGGATCTTCTCTTTCGCCACCACGGTTGGTCTATCGGCCTCAATCCGGTCACAGGTGTGACCATGGGGGTCTTGGGCCCGGCCGGATTTCTCCTCTTGATTGCCGTCAAACTGCTGATTCTTTAACGTCTTTTTTACCTTCTTTAAAGGGATGCAAAAGCGCATAAATGGCTTCAAAGTGCGGCGCGTCGAGTCCTTTCTCGCGGCCCAGAGCGATTAACGCGCCTTGCAGATCATCAAGTTCCAGCGGTAGACCCTTCTCCAAATCTCGGTGCATGGATGAAGTCATGGCCGGCGTCACCGAGGCCAGGCGGGTCAGCATCGTGTCAGGCACGTCGTCTGAAAGCCCCAGTTCGCATCGCTTGGCAATGGCAAACGCTTCCGACACCAGCTCACGTAGAAAGGCATAGCTTACCGGATCATCACGAATGGGTCCCACCGGTAGACGCGTGGCGGCGGTGATGGCACTCAAGGTCACGAGAAACAAATACTTGGTCCACATGTCCACCATGATGTGCGGGCTGAGGCGGACCGGTATTTTTGCACGTTCAAACCACAATTCAATCTGAGTCAGAAGGCTGCGGTCCATGACACCTAGCGGGCCAAAGACGACATCTTGCATAGGGCTGGTTTGAAGGATATCGCCTTCAGAGTTCAAGGTGGCTTCAACGTAGCAGCTGCCGCCTAACACGGCATCTTTACCGAAGGCCTCGATTAATCGGTCGATGTGCTTAACCCCGTTTAAAAGCGGTAGTACCTTGGCTCCCTTTTGAACCAGGTCGGTCAATTGTGGCAGGGTTGATTGAAGATGATAGTTTTTGACCGCCAAAATAATGACCTTTGGGTCGACAATGGCATCGGCCCTGAGTGCCAGGCTGGGATTGCACGTGAAATTGCCATGCACACTGTGGATGCGCAGGCCCCGCTCGGCCAACTGCTTAAACCGGCGTTCACGCACTAAAAACGTCACCGAAGCGCCTGCCCGCGCGAGCTTGCCGCCAAAATATCCGCCGACCGCGCCAGCTCCTACCACCACGAAGTGCATCGGGATTCCCCCCACATTGCTGATCCGGCATCGCCGGACGCCCTTTTCCTTCCATGATACCCTGCGCGTGCTTCGGTTCAAGCTGTCAGGGTTAATGGTCCCAGGGGTCTTCTTGATTCTCTACGGATGCTTCGCTACACTTTTTAGGACGAGGAGGGGGTATCCGTGGTTAGGGTGCGCTATGCGCCGAGTCCAACCGGAACACTTCACATTGGCGGTGGCCGAACCGCATTATTCAACTATCTTTTTGCCCGCCGTTACGACGGGCGGCTTATATTGCGGATCGAAGATACGGATGAGACGCGCAAGATTCCTGGGTCAGAAGAGGCAATGATGCGGGGACTCCGGAGTTTGGGGATTGTCTGGGATGAAGGACCCGACACGCCGGATGCCGGGTTTGGTCCCTACCGCGTCTCGGAGCGCTTGGCCCGCCATCGTGAGGCGGCTGATCGGCTCTTGGCCGAGCATAAAGCATATCGGTGCTTTTGTACGCCGGAGGAGCTGGCGGAAGAGCGCAAGGCCCGTCAGGCTCAAGGGCTTCCCCCGCGTTATAGCGGGCGCTGTCGCTCCCTTAGCGAAGACCAGGTGCGTGCCCGCGTGGGGGAGCGTTCAGTCGTGCGGCTGAAGGTTCCTGGCGACGGCGAGACGGTGGTGCATGATTTGATTCGCGGTGACGTCCGCTTTGGAAATCGGATATTTGACGACTTTGTGATTATGAAGCCTGATTATACCCCGGTTTACAATTTCGCAGTGGCCATTGACGACCACGACATGAAGATTACGCATGTGATTCGTGGCGAAGAACACCTTCCTAATACGCCCAAGCAAATGTTTGTCATGGAAGCGCTGAGGATGGAGCCGCCGCAATTTGCGCATCTTCCCATGATTTTGGCGCCGGATCGGAGCAAAGTCTCTAAACGCCACGGTGCCACATCGGTCGAAGAGTATCGCGATCAGGGCATCATCCTGCCGGCTCTCGCCAACTATCTCCTACTCCTCGGCTGGTCGCCACCCGACGGCCGGGAGATTCTTACGGTGGACGAGGCGGCCCAGGAGTTTTCGCTGGAACGGGTTCAGCGCACGGGAGCTATTTATGATCAAAAAAAGCTGGAATGGATGAGCCATCAGTACATGACGAGGCTTGCGGTCGAGACCATCGCGGAGATGGTCAAGCCTTTCATTGATTATGGGTTGGATACCGGACCAGATTTTGTGGACGTGGTGGCATTGTCGCGCGAGCGCGCATATACGCTGACCCAGTTGGCTGAGCAGATGCGCTTTTTCTTTGAGCCGCCTGACCGCTACGAAGCCAAGGGTGTTAATAAGCATTTTAATCCGGGTACCGCGGCGCGGCTTCGACTTTTGGCCGAGCGCCTGCTAGACCTCAAGACTTGGGATCATGATTCCTTGACCGGGCTGTATGACCAATCGGCCGAATCGCTGGGGGTTAAGCGCGCGGAGTTAATCCATCCAACTCGGTTGGCGGTTAGCGGCCGGACGGTAGGACCCGGCCTTTTTGACGTGCTTGAACTGTTGGGCCGGGATGCGGTAACCGAACGGTTGCGGGCTGCGGCGGACCGTATTGAATCGGGGCAAGTAGTTATGGCGGAATAGCGTAAACGACGGAGCGGACCTAAATGGGTCCGCCCAGCGTTTCATAGATAAGAAGCAGGTTCAACAGTGTTATCACAGCCGCACACAGCATGGCCGTATAGGTGACGTAGCGCCGGTTTACCAACACTCCCATGATATTGGGCTTGCTGGCGAAGTAAATCAAGGTCACGATAGGAACGGGCAGAACCACGCTTAGAAGAACCTGACTCAATACCAGCGTCTTGGTGGGATTAATACCCAGTGCCACAATGATCACGGTTGGGATCATCGTCGCGACTCGCCGGATCCACACCGGAATGGTGAATCCTACAAAGCCTTGCATAATCACCTGGCCAGCCATGGTGCCCACCGCCGAACTGGACAATCCTGACGCCATCAACGAGGTGAGAAAGACCGCTGCCGCTGCCGGGCCGAGAATGGGGGTCAAGGTGCGATAGGCGCTGGAGATATTAGCGACTTGCGTGTGACCGGTGCCATGAAAGACCGAGGCAGCCATGTACATCATGGAAAGGTTGATGAGTCCAGCCAGACTCATGGCGATAATCACTTCCTTGATGCTGAAGCGGTAAATCCTTTTCTTCTCATCGTCGTTGCGGGGCAAGACGCGCTTTTGCGTCAATCCCGAGTGCAGGTATACGACATGAGGCATAACCGTGGCTCCGATCACACCGACTACCAATAAAATAGCGCTGGAACCATGCACCCACGGAACGACACTATGGTAGAGCACCTGACCAAACGCCGGATGCGAGAACCAGGTTTCAGCCCCATAGCAGGCGCCAATGAGGAGAACCAACGCACCAATGAAGATCTCCAAGGGACGAAATCCGTAGCGATCCAGCATTAAAATGACATAGGTGACAACACCGGTGATGAGGGTGGCGATAAGCATGGGAATGCCCACCAATAAGTTCAGCGCCAAAGTGGCTCCCAGGAACTCAGCAATGTCCGTGGCCATGGCCGCAAGTTCCGAGACAATCCACAGCACCACGGATATCCATGGGGCGAACCACTCCCGGCAAAGTTCGGGTAGATTCTTTCCAGTGGCGATGCCCAGTTTGGCGGACATGTTTTGAATCAGCATGGCCATCAGGTTGGCCAAGACAACCACCCATAGAAGCTTGTAGCCGAATTCCGATCCGCTTTGAATATTAGTCGCGTAGTTGCCCGGATCAATGTAGGCGACCGCCGCGACAAAAGCGGGCCCCAAAAAAGGTAAAAGTGCCGTGAACCCTGTTCGTTGAGAGGCCAAAACCGATCGGGCCGCCAACTCCGCCCGCGAATCCTGCCGTAACGCACTCATGGGGGCACACCTTCCTTGCGTCGGGGTGAGTTTGTTAGTGGGCTCTCAAAGATTTTCCTCGGGCTCACTTTCTACGGCATCGTACGGTGACGCGAAGGCATTGGTGATTGGGGCCTGGCGAATTTATGACTGGAATATCATGGATATCGCGGACCAAAACTCGCGGCTGTGATGTTTTACGCAGCAGCTGCCGGGGCTTGTACGAGAAGCCTTAGGGGCGATGCCGCATGTCCTTAAGGGACGACGTGGGCGGACATGCATTAAGCGGCCTATATGGTTAGCATCCCGTCTGAAACGTGTGTATATTCGGCGATAAAGAATTACACAACTGACTTTGGCGGTTTGCGTAGGATTAAACCTCGGCTAACCGGCTTGAGCTAAGACCAGCTGTAAATCGGGCCGGATTTTTTCCCAAAGGGGCCCGTCCGGGCCTTGTGGTCCGGAGCACGGACCGGAGCGTCGCCATCACCGTGTGAAAGCTCGGGGCCGTCGTGATCGCTGAAGCCATCTGGCCCGCCCAGCGCACGTTAAGCCGTAGGTCAGCCGCGATCATCGCTTTGACGGTTTTGGAAAAGGCATGGTAAATGACGGAGCAGTTCATCCAGCCCCATAGGCCGTCAATCGGATTGCGATTTTGGGCTTAGTATCGCACGAAGAACGGGCGTACAATAAATTCAGTGAGAGAGGAGGACGATGCCATGTCTGGAAACGACAAGCTCGCAAGCGATCGAATTTGGATCGACCTGGCCATCATGGGCGGAATGCCCTGTGTTCGTGGAACCCGCTTTCCGGTGCGAAAAAGGTAATAGCAGGTCCGGTGGGAATGGGATATTTCGCGAAACTTTTGCGCGCCTAAGCTCTGCGCCAATTCATCAACTGTCATCCGAGAGGGGTATATTCCACATTGCCGTAGATGGCTGGGGATCCATGGCCGATGATGCGATAACGAATCTGAAAGAAAGCCGCTCGCTAACCTTTCACGGCGCCAGCCAACAAGCCGCGGACGAAATACTTCCCTAACACGATGTAGACGACTAGCGTGGGAATTGAAACGAGCAACGCACTGGCCATTTGAACATTCCATTGAATCGTCTGACTGCCTGCAATATTGACCAGAGCGACCGTCACCGGCTGATGCGGCGGGTTGGTGAGAGCCACCGCGAATAGGAAGTTGTTCCAGATCTGGGTAAACTGCCAAATCGCTGAGACAACAAAGCCTGACACCGACAACGGCAAGATGACATAACGGAAAATCCCCCAATATCCTGTTCCGTCAATCTTGGCTGCTTCCAACACATCGTCCGGAATATTCGCGTAGAAGTTTCGGAATATGAGGGTGGTAATGGGAATGCCATACACGGTATGAACAATAATCAGCCCGGGAATCGAATTGTAGAGTCCGATGGTGTCCATGACGCGCAACAGCGGAATCAACACGCTTTGATAGGGAATAAAGAGCCCCATTAAGATGATGAAAAAGAGCACGTTGGCGCCCCGAAAATGCCACTTCGACAGGGCATATCCATTGACCGCGCCTAAAGCACTCGATAAAAGGGTCGCCGGAATCGCCAGGTAAAAGCTGTTGCCAAAGTTTGGTCCCAATTGAGCCCAAGCCGCGCGAAGACTTGCAAATCCCGGATGCAAGGGTATATTCCACATGTGCGCTAGGCTTACGCTGGCGTTTGACTTCAAGCTCGTCACCAACACGAGGTAGACGGGCAGGAGATATAAAATGGCCGCGATGATGAGAACCATGTAGACTAGCGTTTGATTAATCCGGTGGACGACCACTAGCGCTCCCCCCTTAACATGGACAAGACATAGGGCACTGTAAAGGCCGCCATTAAGAGCAGCAAGACAATCGCGATGGCCGCGCCTTGGGCAAATGCATCGCCTTGAAAGGTGGTTTGAAACATGTTGAGGTTCGGCATGTCGGTGGAGAAGTCCTGGCCAGAACCCGTCATGGCATAGATTAAACCAAATACCTTTAATGAGGCCGCAGCTTGAATCACCACAATGGTCATCGTGGTCCCCTTCAATTGGGGCAACACGACCGACGAAAAAGTGCGCCAAGGTCCGGCGCCGTCAATCCGGGCCGCTTCCTTCAATTCTTCGGGTACCGCTCTTAGTCCCCCCAGGTACACGGCCATGGCGAATCCCGACATTTGCCACACCGCCGCAATCACGACGGCTAGTAACCCAACGGGAATGCCAATGTCAATCTGCCCCAAGTGGATGGACGGGGCAAAGCGGGTACTTAAAAACCAAGCTGGGACGTGTTTAAACCCCAATGCATGAAAAAACAAGTTGATACCGGTCGTGGGATTCAAAATCCACGACCAGATAACCCCAGTCACGACCATAGAAATCGCCATGGGATAGATGAAAATGCTGCGAAACAATCCTTCAGCCCGAATCTTTTGGTCGACCAGAAGGGCTAATATCATGCCGATCACTAAGTCACCAACAATGAACAGCACGGTGAACACGACAATATTGCGCAGGTCGGATTGAAACCGAAATGATGAAAAAATGGCTTGATAGTTTCGTAACCCCGCCCAAGTCAGGGTCGGGATAAAACTGTTCCAATTGGTCAGGGAGACGTAACCTGACCACGCGATAAATCCGTAAACAAATACGGCTAAAAGGATCAAGGAGGGAATAAGCGTCAAAAACGGCATACAACTATCCCAGCCACGAATCCGACGAACTGGCTTACGCACCGTCGTTTTTCGGGCGGCGTTCGCTGCGGGCGTGACAGGGTTGGCCAAGTGAATTCCTCTTCTCCGCAAATGTTATCACGGGGGTCCCCGCAGTAGTAGTGCGGGGACCTCCGTCTTTAAACTCGCTATTGGGACAAAGGATTGGTCTGAGCTGCACTTTGGACGGCACTGATAAAGCTTGAGACGTTTTTGGTGCTGATTAACGACACCATCGCGTTTTCAAAGGCTTGGGTAAATCCGGAATTAGTTCCTCCCTGCCCAGGGGTTAGGACCAGGGTGTCCTTTCTAAAGGACGCCATGGCTGATTGGGAATAGGCGTCATACAGACTCGTATTCGCGTCAAGCCGCGGGGAGAAGGTTCCCTTTAAAGGATTAAACGTGTCCTGGCCTTTTTTAGAGCCTAACACCTTCAAGAAATCCAGGGTCGCTGCCTGATTCGCCTTTGGCAACTTGGACGGAAGGCCAAAAACGTCCGATACCATGGCAAAAACGCCCTTGGTGCCTGGAGTCGGAACCCAGCCAAAGTCCTTCCCCGGGACCAAATGCAGATCGGTGTGAAGGTAGCCTTGTGCCCAGTCCCCCATGACATTCATGCCTGCTTGGCCTTGCGCCACCAATTGGTCCGCCTGCTGCCAGTGAAGCGCATCGGCATCGCTATTGGTGTACTGCATCATCTCTAAGAACGTGTTGCTGGCTTGTTTGACGCCCGCTGAATTCCACGATGCCTTACCGGTCAAGAGGTTGTCATATTGGGTTGGACCGACCGTCCCAAGTAAAACGTCCGAGTACAGTATCGTGGTCTCCCAATTGCCATGATTCGCCAAAGCCAACGGCGTAATGCCATGCGCCTTTAGGACCTTGGCGTCAGCAAAGAATTGCGAAAAGGTATACGGCGGCGTTAAGTGGTACTTCTTGAAAATACTGGGGTTGTACCATAAGACATTATCACGTTGCATGTCGACAGGCACTGCATAAATCTTGCCCTTTACCGTCAGCATGTTTAGAAGACTCTTGGGGAAGACCTTATACCAGCCCTCTTGCTTGTATAGAGAATTCAAAGGGGTCATGTCGCCAGCTCCGATCCAGGACAGCAGGCTTGCGCGACCCGCATGGACTTGGAAGGTTCCTGGCGGGTTATTCGCTTCCATTCGACTCGCCAACACGGCGTGGGCATTAGACCCCGCGCCGCCTGCCACGGCTTCATTAATGACGTTGACCTGAGGGTATTGCTGGTTAAACACCTTAATAAGCGCCGCCAGCGCTTTACTACTGGCCACCCCCGTCCACCAACTGAAAATTTGTAACTGACTTTTTTTGACAGACGAAGAACTCGACTTGGTAGGCGTACTTGTGCTCCCACAGGCAGCCAAGGCGCCCAATGCCACTACAGAAGTTAGCGCAATAGCTGCTTTCTTAGGAATCGTCATGCTATTCCTCTCCTTCTTTGGCTCGGACCGCAACGCCCCAGGGCGGTCGTAAAATGACACATCGTTTAATGGACCAACCAACGGCCCTTATTTTCCCTTTGAAAGCGGAAAAAACTCCCTGAATCAGCATTGCCTTCCTGTGTTTCGTATGTATGTTAAACTAAACATCTGAAAAGCGCAATATTTTTATCGGTATTCGAAAAGCCGAAAAAATTTTTTGATACAGAATGCGAGAGGATAAAGGTATGTACCGCACTGTAGATGCATCGGTCATGAGGCAAGTGAACAAACAAACCGTCCTGAGCTTGATCTATCAGAAATCGGCTACTTCCCGCGTTGCAATTTCCGAAGAAACGGGTCTCAATCGAGCCACCGTGTCATCCTTAGTTGACGAACTGATTGCTGAACAATTCGTTGAAGAGATTGGCCTGGGAAATTCAACCGGTGGTCGCAAACCCATTTTGCTGCGCTTTAATGCCCGAGCTGGTTATGCCGTAGGCATTGACGTGCAGATTACCCATCTGACCAGTGTGTTAACGAACGCAGCCCGTGATGTCATCCACTATCAACGTCTCGAGTTGGAAGCCAACCAGGAGCACTACACCGCAGATTGGCTGTTGGCCATCTTGCGCCAGGAGATACAAGCCGTGATTGCCGACATGCCAACATCACCGCACGGTGTCTTGGGCGTCGGCATTGCGCTTCCGGGTCTGGTCCATCACATAGCAGGAAATGTAATCTACCTACCCAACCTTGGTCTGACCGACTGGGCCATTGTTGATGAATTGTCGCGGTGGTTTCCTTACAACTTTGTAGTAGACAACGACGCTAACTGTGGAGCCTGGAGCGAATATCTTAGCCGACGCATCAATAACCTAGTCTTCGTCAACGCAGGGGTTGGAGTAGGTTCTGGAATTATTATTAATGGAGCCTTGTACCGCGGGCGTGACGGCATCGCCGGAGAAGCGGGACATACCACAATTGCCGCCAATGGTCTTCTGTGCTCGTGCGGAAATTACGGATGCTGGGAAGAATATGCCTCAGAACGTGCGCTGGCCCGTTACCTGAAAGAATTTAGTGTCCAAGCAGAGATCGGCCCGCATTTCCTGACTGATAGTGTCCGCCTTGCCCAGTCCGGAGACCCAGCGTATCGCCAAGCCTTCCAAAAACTCGGCGAATCCCTGGGAATTGGACTATCTAATGTCCTTCAGGTGCTAAATCCGGAAATCGCCTACTTAGGCGGAACGGTGGCCGAAGCCCAATCATTGGTGTTAAGCGAGATTCAGCGGGTAATCCGCCATCGCTCGATGGACGCCAATAAAGGGACCCCCATCGTCATCGCGGAACCGACTGCGGTGGCTCTGGGAGCCGCGGGTCTCGCCATCTCCCAAACCGTCAGGATGTTGCCCGTGCCCACCACTTAGCCACAACCATTCTCGCGCTCGGCTGGGGGCTCCGCAGTGATCCCCACGAGGGGGTCTGGCCGATTTGGGATCTGAAGCACACTGCGGCAACGTGGATTGGATGCCTTACTGGGCAGGGGTGGGCCGTCGAGGCGCTGGTTGCCCAACACAAGCCCTGCAGACAGAACATTGTGCGTTGTGGAAGCCCCCCGCCGTCCCGCCGGGTCTTGACTCATCCCGCGGGGCGTGAAGTGGTGCGTCGCTTGGCGATCTGCGGGTCACCGGGGACGCGGAAGGCCAGTGGGCCGTCACATTGGCCGAAATTTTCCATGCCACCTTGATCGCCATAGTGGAGGGCGCCAGATGCCCGTGATTGTGTTCACGGAGCTGCCGTTGCGCAATCCCCATCATGAGAAGCCCCAGAACTACCAAATTGTAGGTGCGCAATGGATGTTCAGGCCGCGAGGCGCCGCCACGGAGGCGCGCTGCCAAAGCGGCCGCTACAGGCCGCATGCTCCAAGGCTCCGCGATCGGTAGTGAACAAATATTCTCGCGACACCTCAGAGGATGGTGTCGACCCTGTGTCGAACGATTTTTGATAAGTCAAGGCAGGAACGGACAGGGATGTATTGAAGTATATTTCATGTCCCTGAAAGGGGTTCGGGTAGCCGATAATATTTCACATAATAGGGACTAGTCCATCTATTGGGCGAACTCGATATGATGAAGCTCATTTGGCACTCTTCCTAACGAGGAGGGTAGAACATGGTCAATGCACGGCTGGCAAAACGGCTTGCCATGTGGTTAGGCCTTCTCATTTCAGTATCAATTTCCATAGCACCAACCGCCTTCGCAACGACCCTGTACACCGGGACGGCTCCGGGGGGACCCGGTCTTGGGTCCACTTGGTCTCCGTCCAACAAGACGTTTTTAGGGCGGGCGGAGAACCCCAGCAGCACAGCCAATGATGTCTGGTTCACAGGGGCAAACGGGATCCTCACTGAGATGTTCTATCCTACGGTAGACACACCGGATTATACAGATCTGCAGTTTATCGTGGGGGATGCAAATCACACGTGGGATCAGACGGAAAAGGCAAATGCCACACACTCAGTTTCCCTGGTGAACAACAACGCATTGGCGTGGAACGTGACGAACACCGGTACTAATGGTGATTGGCAGATCAAAAAGACAATCTACACCGATCCAAATAGCCCGGTGGTCATTCAGCAGGTAACATTCACGGCGCTGAAGGGAACCTTAGGAGACTATCTGCTGTACGTCTTGGCAAACCCGGCGCAGTATGGTAACGGCAACAACGACACCGGGCAAACCACAGACTACAACGGGCAGTATATGCTGGTAACGACCGGCGCGGATGCGGCGGGAAATGCCAGCAACGCCTCCGCGCTCGCGGTGGGCAATGGGCTTGGCTGGCTCACACAACAGAATACCTTGATGTTGTCCAACGGGTTTGTTGGCGTGAATGATGGCTGGACCGATCTTCTTGGTGGCAGTACGCCGGATTACACGATGAACTACGCCTATGACCTCGCGCAAAACGGAAACATCGCCAATATGGGCGAATTCAACCTTGCTCCCGTGGCGAATCAGACTAGCGTGACGTTTGATGTCGTGGTCGGTTTTGGACCCAACGCCTCAACCGCAGAGGCCAATGCGGCCAATGAATTGACGGATCTGGCCAACAACCCGGGAGCCACCTTAAACTCGTACATTAGTCAGTGGAATAGCTACGAAAGTGGGTTGAATACATACGGTGGTATTGGCGGCGAGCAGTACACCGTTGCGACCATGGCGTTAAAAGCGGCCCAGGATCCGAGTACGGGGGCCATTGTTGCAGGCATCGGGACACCTTGGGGTGATACGAACGGGCCGTCCGATTTTGGGTATCACATGGTTTGGGCGCGAGATCTATACAATAGCGCGAGTGCCATGATTCTGGATGGGGATCTGGCGGGTGCCGATGCGGCGCTATGGTTTCTCTTTAATCACCAACAGCAAAGTGACGGGCACTTCCCGCAAAACTCTTTTGTTAATGGTGTTCCGGGTTGGACGGGAATAGAAATGGATGAAACAGCCTATCCCATCATCCTAGCCTGGAAACTGCGGAATTACGACCCGTCGACGATAAGTTCCACCACGTATCAGGATCACATTCTTCCGGCCGCGATGTACCTGGTGAAAAATGGACCGTATACACCGCTAGAAAGATGGGAAGAAAACGCAGGATATTCACCGTCTACCATGGCTGCCGAGGTTGCTGGACTGTACCTAGCTTCCAAAATTGCTTCTCTCAATGGGGATGCGGCTCATGCTGCGTTGTTTCAAAGTACAGCAGACTATTGGGCTGCATTGATTCCTGATTGGACGTATACGACCAATGGGCCATTCGGCAATGGCCAGTACTTCGTCCGCATCACGCCAGGAGCAAACCCGAATAACGGTTTGGATGTGACGATTGCGAACGGCGGGGGCACGTACAATGAAAACGCCATCGTCGACAATGGGTATCTACAGCTGGCGATGCTTGGCATCGAGCCGGCGACCAGCCCATATATCACCAGTTCTTTGGCGGTGACAGCCAACCCGAATGCCGACGAATCAAGCGGATCCCTGGAAGAAACCTTCTCGAACGGAAGTGTTTCCTTTTTCCGGTATAACCACGACGCATATGGGTCGACATCTACGGGGGCGAATTTCAACGGTTCCGGAGGGATTGGTGGACTATGGCCGATTCTCACGGGTGAGTATGCACAGGACCAGTTTTTGCTTGGCAATTCCGTCAGTCCCTACATTATCAGTATGCAGGAATTCGCCCATGGCAGTTACATGATTCCCGAGCAAGTGTGGCAGAACAATCCGCCTTCGGGTTTTACGGCGGGTACGCCGGCAAACTCCATGAATCCGCTCAACTGGGCCATGTCGATGTACATCCAGTTGGTGGCCGCCCAGTATAATTACACCAAGGGCATTACGACTTTACCGGGCATGCCAATGACGGTGTACGACCACTTCGTGGCGAACGCCTATCAACCTCATTCCGGATACACAGTCGATCTAAACTCGAACGACCTGGTGCAGGGAAAGGCATTGACCATCTTTTACAACCCAACCAACGACAACAGTGCCTTGCAAAATTCGAATCCGATCTACCTGCATTGGGGGTATAACAACTGGATCAATCCCAACAACCAGCAAATGGTCAAGCGGTCGGACGGTTTCTGGGAAACAACGATCAGCGTCCCAACCACGGCAACCTCGCTGAATTTCGCCTTCACGGACGGGACCAATTGGGATAACAATGGCGGGAGCAATTGGAATTACTCCATCAGTGCGGGCAGTCACACACCCGTAGCCTCTCCGGTGGACACGTGGCCTAATCCGCTCGTGGAAGGCCAACCGGCTACCGTGTATTATGATGGTTCACTAGCATCGTCCTCGGCCACGACCTCGATTACGATGCACTGGGGTTACGACGGATGGTCTGGTATAACGAACACCCCGATGACAAACTTAGGAAATGGCTACTGGGCGGCCAACATCATCGTTCCAAATGGTTACCAGCTTAACGCTGCCTTTGTCAACCAGGCGGGAACGTGGGATAACAATAACGGCAACAACTACAATCCCTGGATCTCGCAACCGTAAACATCCGAGGGGCGATATGGCGCAAGCCATCATCGCCCCTCGGCATGAAGATGCATCGGTGCTCCATCAATTAAATGGGGGAGCGATTGCGATGAATAGAGTGCGAACGAATCGTCGGTGGGCATCGTGGGATTATGCTGGGTCCTGGCGGGCTGCTCCATTCAGATTCCTGAAGCAAAGGGTCTTTCGGGAAACCATATCCCCGTATCGACCAAAGCGTCTATTATAGCAACATAAAGGGGGGAACATTACGTCAGCCGAATTCAACCGAGCATTTGATATGCAAGTTCGGCAGTGTATAAAATTTTACTTCCATAAATATCCTAATCGCTCCCGGTCGTCTCTGCTCATAGCATTCGAACTATGCTAAGGCAGTTCAGCAGGAGATACCCTGTATAGCTATCACGGAGACGCTGTGGATTTCAAGAACATACATCACCGGATAGCTCAGGGCGTAGGGACTACGTCATCGGGCCATCTACAAAAGCAGTAAAAAATTGCCCATATTTTCCCAGATTGTTACACATATCGATCGCGTCGACCGATAAACAGCAGAGGAACAGGGTCGACTTTTGTCGACCTTTCCGATCATTGTAGAAGGTGTCGTTCTCCTATGTCCCGTACGGGTGCGCGCTGGATTGGATGCAGGCGACCAACAGTCGGGAGGCAATGTCGGTTTTCATGTGGCGGCGATTAAAACGGTACACAAATTTTCGAGGTACAGCATCCGCGCCCGTGATAGGTCCTATCAATAAAGGTTTTTGCGAGGCTAATGACCGTATTCATCCAATGAAAAACGACCGGCGCCTCCGGGTCGTCGCTCAGGGTCTTCTTGATACGATATATGGAGGACGGGGCCACAGGGAGGGCAAACGTAAACACTTCATGGTCCGCTTCATGAACACGGGCTCTCGCCGCATAGACAGGCGCCCCATCGCTGCGCCATACGCCGAGGTGTTCCACACGATGCGCGAGCATCTCCAGCACGGTGTCTTTCTTAAGATCGGGTACCGCGTCGAGGAAAATATGGAGGGGATGGCCTTGGCTATCCAGACTCGGACCGAAGGGAATCCCCACACTGCCCAACAGGAGGGGATATCCCCATAGCTAAAGCTAGCAGGAGTTTCCTACTTATGGTTCCCGTTGACCAACTTTGAGTTCCAGCCGTTATTGGTGAAATCCCCGAATCCCGCATGAGACGGTAGTTTGAGGCCCTCGTCACGTCTTCACCGGATCGACCGATGCCGCCAACAATGCCCCCAAGTTGTATAATACGTGCGAAATGCTCAAAACCGTGATTTTATTAGGGTTTCAGGCGTTTGGCACTCACTAACTCGGAAACTCCTGCTAGGGGTTTTACGGCGCTTTTGATAAGTTGCAGATTCGCCTCAAGGACCGAACGCGGTGGGAGGACGTTAGTTACACGTTTCCAACAAACGATGACGCTTATCACGACTCTTGCTGCACCCCCAGCGTGGATAAAAAACGCTAGGATCGCGATGATATCCGCACCATTATCAATCGAGCTAATCACATTCTGGAGGAAATCGGATATTTTCCGGATGAGGAAGACGATTAGCGACTACCTTATCGAAGGAGACGGCCGGAAATAAGTGGGCAGCTCAATTAAGCAACCGCCAAAAGTGGCTGGCGGATAATACGAACCATAAGAGAAGGACTTGAACTTGGTTGACTACACGGAAATCTGGCATCCTCAATTCTACGGAAACGAGGAAACCTCCACTTCATATCGCATTGCCGCCCAATATGCCAATGTGCGTCGTCTAACGCAATTCACACCAGGCACTGTTTATACCGTGGATCCGATGAATTCACGCGCTGCACGATTCGTTGGCCGGCAAGGTCGCTTAGTCGAGTTCGAGGAAGAGAACTGGGTTCCAACTTGGGGCGTTCTACAATGGATGGACACTCACCGCACGGGACGAGTCAAGCTTCGCGACCTAGTCGATCACTCAACGACCCTCTACGAGCGGCCTGCAATTCAATACAACCGCCCGTACCTAAACGACTGTCAAGTCACCGTTCCTTGGGCCGTCCGCCACGAATGGAAAACTGAGGCACCACTACTATCACTGCTGGTTGTTGGATTAGTTACAGAGCATCCCCTAGCCCTTGCCAGCGACCCCGATCGACTGGCGACCGACCTTGGCCGACACGAAAGGGGCATCATTTTTCGCGAAGCAGCCATTGTCTTTCGGCCGGATGCCATCGACTAAAAGACACCCTACGGCCTATGGAAAAGAACAACCTGATTTATCCACGAATCGTAGCGGGCGTCTTAAACACTTTGCATAGGAACTATGAGGCCTCTTCCGGGGGCAACGGTTGCCGAAAGACAAACTGGAGCTTAGTCTCGCACTGCACGGGGCCAAGCTGCGTAATGCGGTGTGAGAGGACCTCTTGCCGATCCTGTGGCACTCCTGCGGAGTCCGTGGCCTTGACCACGGTTACCACCCTCCACCACAATCACGCCGTCTTGCCCTGGTGCACGGAGTACACGTTCCCGCTGCAATGGGTCGCATAAAGACTGTTCAAAACCACGGAAGCGTGCTTTCGCACGCTGAATTGCTGAATTGAACAGGTCGAATGATTTTAGATTATCTCGCCGAAGGGGCGACACTCACTGAAATCCTCCAGCAATATCCGCAATTGACGGAGGAGGATGTCCGAGCAGTGTTCGCTTTCGGGGCGTATACTGTGGGACAGTGGGCATCCTGAGAGCCTGCTCATTACGACGCCCCGTGAGAATCCTACTGGATGAGAACATTGGGGTCGAAACAGATAAGTGGCTACAGAGCCGTGGACACGACGTGCTGGCTGCTACGGCGGCCGGTTTGCTCGGTTCGACGGGCGATGTCGTGTACCACGGCATACATATATTCTCCTTTAGTGTACCATTGCCCCCGCGACGAGTCAATCCGCCGCGCCGGGTTTTGTGGAACGATTTTTCATCTCAACCGATCAGAAAAAGTCAGGTATATCCACAAATAGACAAGTTTTCAAGAAACTGTGTTAACCCTTTCTTCGTGCAGTTAATCGTCTACTTTCGCGGCAAATGCGCACTAAGCCACCTTTATCAAGCATTCGGAACCTCGCCCAGGTGATGCTCCCGCTGCTCCCGCGCATCCTGTTGACATGGCTCCCGGGGTTTTGTATGCTGGGCTCACCAAACGCAAAGTAGGTGCATCCCATGTTATCTCCGATGACGATGCGCAGGGCACCCTCCAGGGAGAGGTCTGCCCGTTTGCGGATTTAACCTCGGGCCTCGATCCTCCCTCCGCATTGTGAATTCGGAGGGATTTTTTGTGCCATCCACCAAAGATGTGGTACTCCTGGCGGTCGACGATGCCACCGTCACCCTGGGCGCGCAGTTTCGTGAGGTCGCGCTGGGGCTTCTCATCACGGGGCTTAATCCAGCTTCATCTAGTTATGCGTGGTACTTTCTTGTCGGCTCGATTCCGGGGTTGGTGCTCCCTCGGGCCTATTCGTGGGTTAGCCGACGTTTTAGTGCCAAGCGGGTCATGCTGGCGACCTATGCCGCTCGCCTCGTGCTGGTCCTGGGGCTGTGGCGGGTGGTCAACTTTTGGGCGGCGTTGGCCCTGCTGGGCGGACTGTCGGTAGCGGGTTCTATGCGTCCGCGCAGGCCCATTATGTGGCCGTCCCCGACGACTTTGCTTCCACTCGCCACGTCATCATGCGCCTACGGCAGTCGGAGAGCGCCCTACGGCTTGTGGGTCCCCTCCTCGCCGGGCTCGTTCTCGCTGAGATCGGGTTCCGCAACGGATTTGTCATTGCGGCGGGTGGCTATGTGATCGCTATTCTGGCAGTGTCACGACTCTCCCGTGGCCGGGAGGGCTCCCCCGGTGCCGCGTGGGATCGGATGGACTGGCGTCCGGATGGCGCGGCCGCGGCCCGGTTCGGCTTGAGCTTCTTGACCTGGCAAGCTAATTCCCTGGCCTTGGCCTATACCAAAGCCAAGCCGCCATCCCTTCGACCCCGCCTGATACGACGAACAGTGGGAAAGACACACCGCGCCATAAAATGAGCCAGCACAGGCCCAACACTGTGAAGAGCAACGGTATCCACCGCAACGGTCGTACTCGGATGCGGGCCAGTAGCACGCTAGCCAACAGCCCCGACCCGCCCCACACCGACAATACCACCCCATAACCAAACGTCTGCTGGTGCAAGACGTTGGCTCGTGCAGGATTTGGTGATGACAGTTATGTTGACGACAGCGCCCGACGGGCAAGCGGGGCACGCGCGGGCTCGATTGGGGGCCTACGATGAAATGGGCGCTATTGCCGGGACGGCCGCTATTTTACTGGTTCCCGGTGCGTGGTTGGTTCGCCCTATGTACGCGATTGTGGGTGTTCTGGCGCTGTTGGGCGCTGCCACGTGGTGGGGGACCGAGAAAGTGACTCGTCCAAGACGAGCCGGGAACCCGCCAGGAATTGAAGCCTAACACGGAACACGCCTTCTTATCATCATCATTGGGACGCCCAGGAGCGTCTGTGTCCGAACCGCTGCATCATCACAACAGCCCCGTCAGGCGTCAAACCCTAAGACTTCATGGAGCCCATCATGTACTAATGGGCGCGAGTGTCCCGTTGACCAGTGGTTCCCAACTGGCCGTCGGGCTACTGCCCGGGCTGCTTATCTTTGGGTTAGACATTATTCTGGTGCGATGGAGCATGGGCCTTCCGCCGCAAACCCGCACAGGAGGATTCGCCGGCCGGCCCGAAGAAACAAGACGTGGGACTTTGCGTTTCTGCAACGGACAAAACCTCATATTTAATCTCACAGGGGGGCGGACCATGAGTCTTGACTTGATAGAGGTTACGGCGGCGAATGTTGACATCCACCGCACGCTGTATCGCTGGGATCACGAGGAGAACCACCGAGAGCAGTTCACCTGTCGGCCGATCCCGGCGTTGCCCGACTGGGATGCCTTCATGGAATCGATTGTGCACCGTCTCCACAGCGATGCCCTACGCATCTTTGTGCTTTGGGATGCGACGATGAAGGCGCCATTGGGCCGCGTAACCACCTTCGATTATAATTCGCGGAATCGCAGTGCCGAGTTTGGGTACTATCTTCCGCCGGTCCATCGCCAGCACGGATACGGCCGCGAGATGGTCCACCGTTTCCTTGCCAAGATGTTTGCTGACAGGATATGGCCACTGCATAAGCTGTACGCGACGACGGCCTCCGGGAACATCCCCTCGATTCGCTTATTGGAAGGGCTGGGGTTCCACTTGGACGGTGTTATGCGTGAGCATTATTGGTTTGAGACCGAAGTACAAGACCAACTGTGCTGCTCACTGCTCGCACGAGAGTGGAAGCTACGCTAGCGTACACACGGGGGCGGTAGTTCCCTAAGAAAGTCCTGACGCATCTTTAACTGTCAAATGAGGCGCCAAATCATGACTACGGGAGCGGCTGAGTACGGAACTTTAATTTCGAGTACTGACTTCGTCCATAACGAAGCGGTACCATTTCACGATCGTCATTACGGTTGTGTTTTGTCAAACCACAGCATCGCCGTTTGACAAAATAGTTGCGTACTGAGCTGGGTGCTGCCGGATGACACCAGATGGCGACAGAACGAGTTCGTAACGGGATGGAACTATTTAGGTACCTCCCGCGAGGTTCCCGCGCCGCGCGTTCTCACTAGCGAGCACGCCCAGTGCGGGTCGGCCGGGTAAAGAAGCGCAACGCCCGGTCGGGATGGTTGTGGCCATTCCTGGGTCTGCTGCCGATTATCTGGGGGTGTCCTCGTGCCGTGGTCGGACCGAAACGATCCCGAGATTGATGTAGCAACCCGCGACGTCTATCGGGCATCCGGCTGTGGCGTTTTGCCAACGTGCCTTGACAGGTGGAAGCTTGGTGGTGGCCGCACGAGCATACCGCGTTGCTACAAACGCCCGGCGACCCGATATCATGGTCGAACAAGACGAGTTCGAGTGCACCATCAGATCGGGAGTCGTTTTTATGGTGGATAACGTGGACCAGTACTATAGCACAGCAACTCGGTTCGCAGCTTTGACCTGAGCAACAACGCATTTGAGCGGAGATCCTTATTGTGCGCCCAAGCTCACGCACATGCTTGATGCGTTTATGGGGGCGTATGCGCCGAAAGCTTGAACTAAGGGGGCATGATGAATTCCAATTCCGCAAGGGAAAATGGTGGATCAATCGCGAATGAATTACCATCTTATTCGCGAAAGGATTGATTTTCGGAATGGCGAATACCTCAGAACAGGAGCAAATCATTCGGGACAAATTTTTAGGGTTCACCCAGTATCTAAATGAACGGTCTCGCCGGGTATGGGCAGCGCTTGAAGTCCGGGCACTAGGATTTGGTGTGGTCGCTATGGTGGCGCGAGCGACGGGAATCCACCGCGATACCATAACCGCAGGCCTAAAAGAGCTAAAACAGCCCGAGGCCGTTCCGTTGGACCGCATTCGGAAACCCGGCGCCGGCTGGCGTCGCCTAACGGATAAAGATCCGACGCTACAGACCGATCTTGATGCGCTCATCAACCCGGTCACCCGGGGTGATCCCGAATCGGCGCTCCGGTGGACCAGCAAGAGTGCTCAGAAGTTGGCGGCGTCCGCGCGCATGGCCATATGATCAGTGCCCACAAAGTTGGCGAACTGTTGCGAGAGGCTGGGTATAGCCTTCAATCCAACCGGAAAGTCACCGAAGGGACCGCCGACCACCCAGACCGCAACGCGCAATTTCAGTGGATTGCCGATGGGTGTGGCTCTTCTGGAGGGACGGTTTTCATTTTGAAGGTCATAGAAACAGCAGCAGCAAATCTCGGAAATCCCGTGCATGGTATAGATTACCGTTTGACATCGCCTGCCAATCCGCGACACGACGACGTAAGCGTGAATTCGGTCCGCGGATCCTCCGGTCGAAGACGTCATCCCTCATCACTCATTCGGGGTTTCGAGGAAGACTTGGGGATTCCCCTTCAGATCTTCTCGAAGGAGTGGGTGCGTTCCGACGTCGGAACGCAGACACCGCCCGGCCTGTAGATTTCGTGGTCGGGCGCCCGAGGCGCCGGAGTTTTTGCAGGGGTACCGCATGGGGTTTGCCGTGGTCGCCGCGGATATGGCGGAGCGGATGGGGCTTGTGGACTATGTGAATGCCTATGTCGCCTGGGATCCGAAGCAATGTAAGGTCTCGCCGGGCCTACGCCTCTGAGCCCTCATCATCGGCTGCTTGGTCGACCCAATGGCCTTGTACCGGCTCGAAGAGTGTTACGCCGATTTGGATTGCGCCGTTTTGTTGGCGCGGAGCGCCAACCCCACGATTTTAATGATGACGCGATCGGCCGCGCGCTACTGAAGTTGTTTGAGTCGCAGGTGGGGCAAACCTTTGCCGGACTGAGTCAGCAAGCGGTGGAACGGCTCGGCCTCCCGTCCCGGGACACCACGCATCTCGATACCACCACCGTGACGCTCTATGGTCAGTATCCCGGCCAAAATGACGGCAGTATTCCAACCTACGGCTACAACAAGGATGGCCATCCGGAATGTAAGCAATTGGTCGCGGGGGTCACGACCCGGGCCGATGGCATCCCCATCGATGTTGATGTCTGTGATGGGAATATGGATGATCCGACGTGGAGTCGGGAGGCCTTACTCAGCCCGGGTCGGACCTTGGCGGCCGACATCCGCGCCCAGACCCTGTTTGTGGTGGACTCCAAGCTCGTGTCCCACCACACCGTCGCCGACCTCTGTGACTACGGGATTCACTTTGTGTCCCGCGTCCCCAATACCTTTGGTCTGTCTTCTGACATTGTGTGAAGACAACGCTGGGGCGCTTATTCCGGTGTTCCGCGCGGTTGCTACACAAGCTCCCATTGCGTGAGAAAGTTCTTGGTGAGTCACAACACATACGTTCTGTAGTCGATTGACCCATTCTAAGACCCCGACCATTCTGGCTAACGGCTAGTTTCCTTGTATCGTTGCCAAGTGGTCCACAGAAAGGTCCCTGTCCATAGTCCTGGGATCCAAATACTATAGTAGTTTTCCCAGTGAGAAATCACCCACAGGTTCATGGCAAGCGTCCCCGGCACAACAGTGACTTGTAATGACCACGCCAAGAAGATGAGAAAGACGATAGCTGCCTCCCAGGTTCGAATTTCTTGAGCATAGTGCAGGACGTAGGATACCGCAAGGCCTTCAACAATTCCGACCACAGGAGGGACAAGCTGAGCCCATAACTCAGCCCAGAACCCAGCAAATGCGGGTGATGGGGGATGAGAAAATAACCATTGGAGTCGGGCCACCCCATACATCCCGATCCCCGCAATGACGAAGGGGCCGACTAATACCAACATCTTCTTGCTAGCCATTTGTTCCTCCTTTAATCTTTCGTAGGAGTAACCGGGAATAGATTACGAGACATTGGGGGCGAAAAGCTGGGATTCCATGCAACAAGACCTTGCTGTAAATTGTAGGCCTGATACCCCATAAGCCTAAACAAGGCACAGGCTTGAGCGGATGTCTGCATAGTCTGGGAGACAAAAACAACGGGTTTGTTCTTTGGAATCTTCTGGACAAAGGAACCTAATAAGGCAAATGGGATATTTATACTCCCTGGTATATGTTTTGATTGATAGTTTTGTGCGTTACGTACATCCACGACTGTTGGGGGATGGGACGAGTGAATTTCTTCACTTAACGTCGCGGGGGTAATCGTCCATGGCATGCGAAATCCAGGAGGATAGCGGTGATTTAGATCCTCAAAAAAGTGAGCAATTTGACGTTTTGCAGAAAGAAAAAAAGTATCAGGACCACTGTCCGGAATTCCTTCTAGATTGGTGGTTCCTCCCGTTGCCACTGGATATGGGTAGATCGACCCCGGGAGTGGCCAGACGTTAAGGCGGCGGTTCCACGCTGATATCCCATATCTTAATCCATAGGCGTCATACCCCAAAAGGCGTAATAGTGCAGGAATCATTTCACCTCCGTTTCCATCGTAGCACATAACGACAATAGGTTGGTGCCTGGGTAAAGGGTAGTACGTTATGGTTACCTGATGACTTCTCCCCGAAGGTGTCACGAAATTGGCCACTTGCCTTATGGTATGATGAGCTTCAATTTCCGGGCCAAAGGCTTGCAAGGGAATTATGGGCATCCGGAATATGTCCCGTCTGGAAACTCTTATCCCCAATTGGTTGTCGGACATCGATTAATGATACGGTTTTATGTTGCACATAAAGCCATTGATACAGTTGATCCGCAGAAATCTGATACGCATTATGTCGTGTGGCATCTGAAAAGTATCTTAAAATAATGGGATCCTCGGATTGATTGATGGTATAACTCTGCGAGGCAACTGTTGTTGAACTCTGTTCACAGCCGGTAGTTAGACACAGTAAGAGGGCGATACCCACGACCACACTGTACGACTTCATTTTCTCGCCACCCTTTTTTCCAAACCATGAGGGAGGAAAGGGACCGCCATCGGATTTCGATAGGACCCCTTTTCTCACTCGAATTTTAGAACTTAATCCCTAACTGCTTCTCAATCTGGGCATGGTGCGTCTGGACGTATGATGCCGGGTATTCGGCCAAAACCTTTCCTTGAGCGTTGATAAACTTAAAGGGGATGTTACCCAAAGAGTCATGCGGAATCGTAGCCGGGTTGACCCTTTCGGTGCTGGCCTTGACGGTTCCGTCTACTGCGGTAGTTGGTGGTGGCCTCTTCGTCTCCGTCGCTCCGACCGCGCATTGTGCCCCATGCGTGGAGAGGTTATTGGCGTCTTTATGCCCCTGCCGGCTTTACCTTATTTGCCTTAAATGGTACCGCCATCGCGCTGATTCCCGCCGATGCCGTGACGGTTTTTCACACGACCAATCCGCTTTGGGCCGGGATGCTATTATTTCTGGTCTTGGGAGGGGGCGGTGTCGCCCAGCTATCGCCTTGGCCTGTCGATGTTCAGCAACGGCTCCGGTGGGGCCTGGCGAGTTTGTTAGGGGGTGCATGGCTCATGATTAGTGCGGGTTTTTGGAACATCCCGGGACTATTATGGGGCGGCATGGCTCTGCAGGCCCTCGGAAGTGGCTGGTCGTTTCGGGCCGCTCTCTATGGCGTCACTCATTTGACGGATTCTTCGGTAACAGCGACCATGGTGTCATTCTTTTACATGGCTGCGTATTGCGGCATGATTCTTCCCGTGTTATTTACGGGGTGGATCACGGATTTTTGGGGATTACCGGTCGCTTTGGGAGTGCTCGGGGTGTTCCTCACCCTGATCGGTTTGCGTACGCTCCATCAATCCCAAGCCATGGCGATGGGATCCTCCGCGCTGACGGAATAGGATCTCTTGTGTTCTCTTAGCCCTCATCCCACCGGATGAGATACGCAAAAAACGATATTGGGCTCCCCCTGGTCCTTCGCGTCGCAATTCGCGTTTTAGCCACCGCACCCGGTCGATAAGTCGCGCACCGTGTCTACGCCATAGGAGTGGCAGATTATGCGTCTCAGCGGCAGGCCTCAAGCGCCGCCCACCGGGGACACATCAGCCTCCGCTCATCTCGCCGAATTCGGCCTGGGCCTGCCGGATTAAGGTCCTTCCGGGCGGCAGATGAGCAATGTGCGCTTTCTTCCCCATGGTTCCGGGCCTGCATTCCTGGTAGTCAGCTTGCACTTCTTTCACCTAGTGTTGTGTGCCCGCTTGCCGCGCCCGAGTGCCAGGGTCGTCAGCCGGAGACTGGTAATCTTGCTGACAGGTTCGCACCAACCATCCTATCGGATTATGGAGGGGCAGGAATCAGGTCAGCCGACTGCGGCACGATATACCTGCCGTATGCTGATCGATTGGGGAGTGCCATACAGTCATGCGGGGTCACCGAGAACCATTTGCCGGTTCCGGTGGGCATCACGTCCCGGGGTAGGGCATAACACAAGACGGGAAGACCGCCGTGCCCGCCTCATCGAAGGTTCGGCCTTGCTAAACGTGTTGGAAGGGGGTCTATGTTCCGGCCGATTCCCCCCCCCGAGCGATCCCCTATCGCGATGCTGAAAAAGGTGTCATGATTGAGGACACGGGCCATCACTATCCACACAACGACTATGAAACTCCCATCTTAATGGGAAACCGTTTGGCTTTGGTGCGAAATTCAAGTACAAACGTAAAGAGATCACGCGGTTGATCGAAAGGGACGGATGAAATGGAAGTTATCACCTTAAAACGAGGTCCACATCGAGTGCTCCGAGGATCGCCCTGGGTTTATCGAACGGAATTGTCAACGGACGGTCTAGAGCCGGGCAGTGTCGTTATCGTCAAGAGTTTTGAAGGACGGGTGTTAGGCCAAGGGTTTTTAAATCCCCGCTCAATGATTGCGGTTCGCATGGTGACCTGGGGTGACAAGGAGTCGGTGACCGGCGGTCTGTTGCGGGCGCGGGTGCGGGAGGCGCTTGAGTTGCGCCAGCGCATCGCCCCAGGACGTGACGCCTATCGCGTCATCTATTCCGAAGCGGACCGGATTCCTGGGTTGATTGTGGACAAATATGGACCCATGCTGGTGGTCGAAGTGACGAGCCTGGGATTAGTCCCATTTATGCCTGCTATTATCGAAGAGCTTCAGGAGAGTCTTCACCCGATCGGTATCTACGAACACGGGGATTTGACCGCGCGTGAACGGGAAGGACTGCCTCGGGAAAACCGTTTGCTATTGGGTGAAATGATCTCTCCCATCGAGATTCACGAACACGGAGTCCGTTTTCTGGTCGATCTTGCTAATGGGCAAAAAACGGGCCACTTTCTCGATCAACATGAAAATCGCGGACGCATTTCGGGCCTGGCGGCCGGCGCCCACGTGTTTGACGCATTTTGCCACACCGGCGGGTTTGGTCTGACCGCCGCGGTCAGTGGTGCGCAGTCCGTGGTGGGAATCGACATCGATAGTGCTGCCGTTTCACTAGCTGAGGCCAATGCGGTCACTAACCGCGTCGATGACAAGACTCGTTTCGTGGCGGCAAACGCATTTGATTGGCTTCGCCAGGAGAGCGATCGAGGTGCGCAGTACGACCTTGGCATTTTGGACCCGCCGGCCTTCACCAAATCCAAGCAAAGCGTTCCGCAGGCAGTGAAGGGATACAAAGAAATCAATCTTCGCGCCATTAAGCTCATCCGTCCCGGCGGGTTCTTAATGACCTGCAGCTGTTCCTACCATTTGTCTGAGACCGACTTTATTGCAACGGTCCAATCCGCAGCCCATGATTCGCATCGTTCAGTGCGGATTATCGAGATTCGGGGGCAGGGGCCGGATCATCCGATTTTGCCGGCTCTGCCCGAATCGCGCTACCTCAAATGTTTGGTATTGGCAGTTGGTTAAAAGGCGGGAAGGTGTAGTACGTAGCATGTACTAACCCCCCCTATCCAACCAATGGGTGCCTATAGAGCCGGCTTAGTGGCTGCAGGAGGCTGGCGCACCCTGCTGATCTTTGGTACGGAACGAGTGCCCACAGCCGCAGGAGGCCACCGCGTTGGGATTGTTGATGGAAAAGCCGCCGCCCATCAGGGAGTTGACGTAATCCACCTCAATGCCTTCCAATAGCGGGGCACTTTGCGGATCGATAATGACTTTGACGGGCCCGAACTCGTAGTGATTGTCGTCGGTGTGCGGTTCATCTAATGCCATGCCATAACTAAAGCCGCTGCACCCGCCCTTCGAAATGTAAATCCGGAGTGCCAAATCGGAGCGGTCTTTGGATGCCATAAATTCTTGAACCTTTTGAACCGCATCATCAGTAAATGTGATCATCTAGGACCCTCCTTTTAAGACTAGATTATAACAAAAAGTTAGGAGTCGGAAAAGGTTGTGGTGATTTCTTTTGATTCGTGCTCCAAGTCTTGAAACGCTTGCAAAAGTGCGGTCAGGCCGTGGATCAGGTTGGTGCGGTCTTCTGCGGCCAAGCGCTCCGCAAAGCGAGTAAATTGCTCCTGTCGTCGCTGGAACACGAGGTCCGCCAATTGGCGCCCGTATGACGACAGCCTGACCCGCACGACGCGCCGGTCAACCTCATCGCGTTCGCGCCGGACCAAGTTCATCCGCAAAAGGCGGTCCACCAAGCGCGTCGCTGCGCTTTCTGTCAACCCCAACAGTTCAGCCAACTCTCCCATGGGGAGATTTGTGGGCTCGTACAACACAACCAGGGCGTTCATTTGCGCGGGGGTGACTTCAAGACCAATCAGTTCCCGGGTTGCTTCCGCCTCCAAATACCGCATTATCCGTGGGAATAAGTGTTGGATTTGCTGAACGAAGGCTGGGATGTCGGCTCCTACCATCATAGAGCTCCTCTCGCCCTTTTGAGCCATCATACCACGCTCCACGGAGAGAAAAAACTTGCCGTTGACAAATATTGCTCATCGCCGATATGCTGAGTGCAGCGAGAACTTCGAACTCAGCCCAAAGAGAGGTGCACCGATGTACATCAAACGCGCAGCGGTGATCGGTTCGGGAACAATGGGGGCGGATATTGCCTACGTCATTGCCTCCGCCGGAATACCAGTCATTGTGAAGGATGTTCAGCCAGAGGCGCTGAACAAGGCGTCAGAGCATGTGGCTGATCTTTTTCAAGGCCGTGTGGCGCGCGGCCGCATGACGCCTGATGACGCGCGACAACGCCAGCAGCTCATACGCTTCGCCACGACCGATGATGCGCTCGAGGATGTGAGCTTAGCGATTGAGGCGGTGTCCGAAAAGATGGCCCTCAAAAAGCAAGTCTTCCAGGAACTCGACCGGGTCCTTCCACCGCTGGCGATTATTGCTTCCAACACATCCGCCCTCAGCATCACAGAATTGGCTTCAGTAACCGGGCGGCCGGATCGGGTGGCCGGTTTCCATTTTTTCTTCCCGGCCCATATGATGAAGCTAATCGAAGTCATTTCCGGTCGTGAAACCAGTCGGGAGACCGTGAGCACGTTGCGGCAATTTGCTGAGGAAATCCGAAAAATTCCGGTATCTGTCAAGGAATGTCCAGGCTTTGTCGTCAATCGGATTCTTATGGCATCGATGGCCGAAGTCCTCAGATTTCAATATGAAACCGGGATTTCGTATCAGGAAATCGACCAAGCGATAACAAAGGCGGGATTGGCGCCAATGGGCCCTTTTGTGCTTGGGGACGCTTTGGGATTGGACGTGGCCTTGGAAGTGGCGCGCACATTGACCGAGGCGTATGGCAATCGGTTCAAGCCGGGACGGCAGCTAGAGGAATTGGTGGAACAGGGGCACTTGGGGTTGAAGGCCAAAAAGGGGTTCTACTCGTATTGATTTCGGCAGCGGCCCACTTGTGCCGCCAGTATTTGGTGAGGTGAAATGCATGGACCAAGCGTTGGAACAACAACTCATATTGCGGTTTACCTTAGCGACGTTTCTGGAAGCGGTGCGGCTGTACGAAGAAGGGATCGCCAGCGTCGAGGACATCGATATCGCCATGCGAGCCGGCGCGGGGCTTCCGCAAGGACCCTTCCATTGGGCCGACGCGCGAGGATTAGATGTGGTGTTGAACGACTTGGAGAGCCTGCATGCTTCAGTCGGCGATGGCTTTGCCCTGCCAATCTCATTGCGTGACCGTGTCGCGCGCGGTCAGTTGGGAGTCAAGACTGGCCGCGGCTATTTGAGCCACGGGTCGTAGACGAGGAGGAATTGTGATGAGCGTGGCCAAAGGTAGTGTGCGCGACGGTGTCGTAGTCTGGACCATTCAGAACCCACCGGTGAATGCCATCAATATGGACGTCCTGACTAGCATGGACTTGTTGTTGGATGAGGCTGAAGCGGATGAGGCGGTGCGGGCGGTGGTGATAACCGCCAAGGGACCAACCTTCGCCGCAGGCGCGGATATCCAGGGATTTATGAAGTTAGGGGGCAGCCTTACCGACTTCATGAACAAAGGCGCGAAGCTCTATGAGCGCATTGAAAAAAGCCCTCTACCGATTGTCGCAGCGGTTAACGGCGTGGCATACGGCGGCGGCAACGAACTGGCGATGGCTTGCGATGTGCGATTTGCCGCGCCGGGGGCACGTTTTGGCCAACCTGAGGTAAACCTCGGCATCATCCCTGGCTGGGGGGGTACCGTACGGTTGCCACGGTTAGTGGGTATGGCTCGTGCTCGTCGAATGTTGCTCAGCGGCGATCCCATTGATGCCGATGAAGCCTATCGCATTGGGCTGGTTGATGCCGTGGTCGACGGCTCGTTATTAGTTGCGCGGGCGGTGAATTTGGCAGAGCGTCTGGCTAGCCTGCCGCCGCTGGCTCTCAAAGAAATCAAAGCACTGTTGGCTGATCCCGCACCCAACGGGCAAGCGCGGGAAACAGAAGCCATGGGTCGGTTAATGCTGACGCAGGACGCGATGGAAGGCGTCCGCGCTTTCATAGAAAAGCGCCGTCCGCGCTTCAGTGGACGCTAATTGCGCTCGGCCGGCAGCTGACTCCAGAAAAATTGGATGGCGCCCAAGGCCAGGAACATCAAACCCGCCCACATCGGCATGAGGTGGACATGCCAGACGGCTAGTGCCGCTAGCATTTCGGCGAGCGAGCCAACACCCAACCATAAGTGGCCCTGGCGGCTTACCGCCAACAGGATGAGAGCCATGAGCAAGAACCCCGCCCACCAAAAGATTCCCGGTCCCAGGGATAACAGCGCCACGGTAGCGGCCATGATTAGGAGTCGTCCCAGCCCCCTTGGACTCGCCCGGTGGCGGACCATTCTTTTGGGTGTTTCCACCTTTAGCCGACGATATACCATGCGATGACCTCCTTCCTACAAACGCGCAATCCCAACCGGTCCAAAAAAAGACACCCGGACTATGCGTCCGGGTGTGCGAGGGAGAGTGTGAAAGGTACTCCCGCCTGTAATGCCAGGGAACAGAGGTCCTTCCTTTTCACGCCTATCCCTCCAAGACGATGCTGTCACGATATCTACGAGGAGCTACTGAATAAGTTGTACCGCACCGTCGTACGCCTGACCGAAAAACGGGGAATTTAAGCTTTGGACGACCACCCCTTGGCTTGGAGTCGCCGCTGAAATGAATTCCCCGTTTCCAAGATAAATCCCGACGTGGTTGGCAAAAACGCCATCCGTGGTGAAGAACACCAAATCGCCGGGTTGAAGTTGTGCTTCGCTTATATGCGTTCCGACATTCCACTGAGCGTATGAGGTTCGCGGCAGCGAAATGCCAACCCTCGAATAGACCCATTGGACAAACCCGGAGCAATCAAACCCGCTGGCGGGGGTGTTGCCGCCCCACGTATACCGGTATCCGTCGTATTTCATGGCTAGGCCGACCACGGCGCTGGCTGTCGGTGACACGCTCCCTCGATTGCTTAACGGCTCATTGGCCCCGGCTCTGGTCGAACCTTTGGTTTTAGTGGCAAGCGCTCGGCGCAATGCATTCCAGGTGAGCGAACCCACCAGTCCGTGTGCTGGGAGTCTCTGAGCCCGTTGAAAGGACTCGACGGCATTAAGGGTCATGGGGCCGAAATGCCCATCAGTTCCGCCCGTCGAGTAACCCAACTTGGTCAGGTCTTCCTGCAGCGTCTTTACCGACGCGCCGCTATCTCCCTCGTGCAAGTATCCCGGGGGAAACTTGGGGGGCGGTGCTTCCATCTTAGCGCTGGCGCTGTTGCTGTGTGAGTCGACATGCTCCAACGCGTTCAACGTGCTAGGGCCGCAAATCCCGACAACCCTGAGACCATGGGATGCTTGGAACTTGCGCACAGCGGCATAGGTCGCGGGGCCATATTGGCCGTCGATTTTGACGTGATACCCATCCCGGTTTAGAAGGTGTTGTACGTGGAAGACAGCCGGACCATGGCTTCCCAACCGAACGGTCGGTACATGGGACGCCTCAACGGTGGGGGACACATGGTCGGACGAGGCCCTATGCGGGGATGAGGCGGCGTCGAGTTTACGCCAGGTTAAAGCACCGATGGTGCCGTCTTGGGTGAGGCCATAGTGGTCCTGAAAGGCTTTCACCGCAAACAGCAACTCCGGTCCAAAAACCGAATCAATTGCTCCATGGTAATAACCGAGCCGACGCAGAGAATTTTCTGCAGTTTTGACTGCCGGTCCTCGATTGCCGTAATGAATCACCGGTTGACTTTGCGCTTGAACGGCTTGCGAAAATGCGGGGACTGCAAGAACAGCCAATCCTGCGAATGCAGGCGAAATTTTCCGGTTGAATTTCGACAAAAACAATACGTCCTTCCTTCTCGTGACTGCCTCCGAGGTTAGTTCCGGATTTACCGTGGTTCGAGGGAGAAGGAGCCCTCTACCAGCTCAACCAAATGAGCCGGATTCACCATCTAAAGATCTCTCTTTAGGATCCCCCGTACCTTGACTGATCAAGGATTCGGCGTTGTTTATATGCATAAGTGTACGCAGGGACAAGTGTCGCGGTCAAGAAATTTGGACAGAAATTTTGACGGATGCGGTCAAGCTTTAGGACATTTTGGCAATTTCCGGAAGATGGGAATTTGAACGCAAAGCGAGAAGGAGAGGCGCTTATGCGTGGTATAATACACGGGAAACTTTTGGAGGATGGGATGAGTAATGAGGGCGACGGATGCGGCCTATGCGGTGCTTAAGGCTCAGGGACAGCCGATGGACGTGCAAGATCTGTTGGACGAAACGCTGTTGCGTCTGGGCACCGACCGGGAACCACGTATCGCCGCACGGATATACACCGATATCAATTTGGACTCACGTTTCCAATATCGGGGCGGGTCCTCGTGGGGTCTCAAAGAATGGCAGCCTAAGTCCCCCGGACGCAATATCGCCAGCCGTGAGCGGGGCGGATATGAGGACGACGACAACGAAGATTTGGAGGAGGACGACGGTTAAACCACCGTTCGGACTCCTTCTCCATTTTTGAAGAATTATCGACGGCCAGACGAATTGGTGGGAGGACAATCATGGCTAAGTACGTTTTCGTGACCGGCGGTGTGGTATCTTCGTTGGGCAAGGGGATTACGGCAGCATCTTTGGGACGAATTTTAAAGACCCGCGGCATTCGTGTCACTGCACTCAAGCTGGATCCGTATATCAACGTTGATCCGGGAACAATGTCGCCTCTGCAGCACGGTGAAGTATTCGTCACCCAAGACGGAGCCGAAACCGATTTGGACCTCGGGCACTACGAGCGCTTCATGGACATTAACCTGTCGCAGGCCAACAACGTCACCACCGGTCGCATTTATTGGTCCACTATTGCTAAGGAGCGTCGCGGCGATTTTCTGGGCGGCACTGTGCAGGTTATCCCGCATATTACCAATGCCATCAAAGAGCGGATTCATCGCGTGGCAGAAGCCAGCGGAGCCGAAGTGGTCATCGTGGAAATTGGCGGCACCGTCGGCGACATAGAAAGCTTGCCCTTTTTGGAAGCCATCCGCCAAATGCGGTCGGATATCGGACGCGACTCGGTGATGTATATTCACGTCACGCTGGTTCCTTACCTGAGCGCTACGGGGGAAGCCAAAACCAAACCGACCCAGCATTCCGTTAAGGAACTGCGGTCGATTGGGATACAACCCGATGTGATCGTGTGCCGGACGCAGAGGCCGTTGTCGCGGGACATGCGAGACAAGATCGCGCTCCTATGCGATGTCGACCGGCAGGCCGTGGTCCAAAACGTGGATGCAAACTCGATTTATGCGCTGCCGGTCATGCTGGCGGAAGAGGGACTTGACGATATTGTCGTGGCGCGTTTGAGTTTGGACGCAAAGCCAAAGCGGCTTCAAGAGTGGGAGGCCATGCTGAATGACGCGTCTCACGCTGAGGGACAAGTCACCATCGCTATCGTGGGCAAGTATGTTGACCTGCATGACGCCTACCTCAGCGTGGCTGAAGCGTTGACCCACGGCGGCATCGCCAATCACGTGCAAGTGGCGATCCGCTGGGTCGATTCCGAACAACTTGAACAAGGCGGCATCGACATCCATCTGGCCGGGGTGGACGGCATTTTGGTGCCAGGTGGCTTCGGATATCGTGGCGTTGAGGGCAAGATTTTGGCTGCGAAGTATGCTCGCGTGCAAAAGATACCGTTTTTTGGGATTTGCATGGGGATGCAGGCGGCCGCCATCGAACTGGCGCGCAACGTCGCCGGGCTCAAGGATGCTAACTCCACTGAGTTTTTGGCAGACACGCCTCATCCGGTTATTGATCTGATGCCGGAGCAGCAAACCGTCGAAGACTTGGGCGGAACCATGCGGCTTGGTAGTTATCCATGCCGTCTGACTTTAGGAACCAAGGCCCAGAAGATCTATCAGCAGACCCTGATTTTTGAACGTCACCGTCACCGTTTCGAATTTAATAATGCCTATCGCCAGCGTCTGGCAGCTGCCGGGTTGGTGTTATCGGGGCTATCCCCAGACAATCGTTTAGTGGAGATCGTAGAACTTATCGATCATCCGTGGTATATCGGAACGCAGTTTCACCCTGAATTCCAATCGCGACCTACCCGACCCCATCCCCTATTTGCGGACTTTGTTCGCGCCACTGTCAAGGCGACTGTCGAGGGGACCGTGCTGTTTTCGGACGGAAAGTGAAGGGCGCGGAAGAATTCTTCCGCGCCGCCTTTACGGTGCGTAGCTGCCGCACAGTGCTCCTGATCTCAGATCGGGATGATCTTGCGCGTATCCCAGGTACGCCTCATATTCGCCGGAGTAGCCGGAAAGCCAGGGGCTGTCGCCAAGACGGGAGGGCCCCGGGAGCGTTTCGGGCCTCATCGCAACAGAGCCTGGGGTGACGATAATGCGATCGAGCATGCATTGGCCTTGTCCGTTGTGTCGGCACCGGACGACATCGCACAGAATTACGGCCATGGAACCCACCTCCCACGGGTAGTGTTGCCGGGAACGAATGGATTTTGACAACGTTTTTTGTGGGGGAATATACTTGAAGTGAGAGAGAGGAGGCTTCTCATGGGACTGATGGCGCGCGTTTCCACCATTTTCAAATCGAAGGTCAATACCGTTTTGGATCGTGCCGAGGATCCAAGGGAAACCCTGGAGTATTCGTACCAAAAACAGGTGGAGCAGCTGCAGAATATCCGCCGAGGTATTGCGGAAGTGGTGACCTCTAAAAAGCGGCTGGAACTGCAAGTTACCAGACTGCAGCAATCGGTGACGCAGCAAGACGAAAATGCCCGTGACGCCGTTCGTGCCAATCGTGATGACTTGGCACAAGAAGCGTTAACTCGCAAGCAAGGGTTGGAACAACAAGTCGCGGCTTTACAAACTCAGATTGAAGATCTGGCCCGTGAAGAGGCTCGCCTTACCGACCTCCAGCAAAAGCTGCAAACCAAGGTCGAATCGTTCCGAACACAAAAAGAAGTCATCAAGGCACAATATTCGGCGGCTCAAGCACAAGTAAAGATTGGCGAGGCTTTTACGGGTCTTGGAGAAGATATGACAGATGTCAACATGGCGCTTCAGCGGGCTACGGATAAAACCGAAAGTTTGAAAGCGCGTGCTGCCGCGGTTGACGCGCTGGCCGAAAACCCGGCATTTCAGACGGAGGCGCTGCCGGGTTCGGGCGACTCGATTCGTGACGAGTTAAACAAGCTGAAGACGTCGTCAAGCGTCTCTGATGAGTTGGCCAAACTCAAAGCAGAACTTGGCCAGGGAGAGAACGCATGATCGTTCGCATTTTGGCGGAGGGGCAATACCGGGTTGAGGGCAGTACACTGGATGAAATTAACCGATTAGACGAAGAATTGCTGGATGCGTTGACTCGGGGAGAATCAGACCGGTTCCATCACCTCTTAAATCGAGTGGCGGCACTGGTACGGACCGGCCAGGCCTTGGATGCCGAGCATTTAGTGGAATCGGACCTGGTGCTTCCGGCAACAGACACGACCTTGGAAGAGGCCCAGCGTCTCTTTAGTGATCCGAGCTAAGGCAAATTGACCGACGCAAGTTAAATGGGAGGATCCCATAACGGGTACCACCGTTCGGGATCCTTTTCCATGGGTAGCACGCCGACCAAGGTCTGGCGAATGCGAAACTCTCGGCTTTCGCTGCGGCTGGAACGTCCGGTGGGTACGAAGGGATAAAAGGTGGCACGCCGGTAACTATAGATCAGGTACCAGTCGGCAAAGCGGAACATGGCGGCCAAAAGACTGTCTGCAAAGCCGGCTTGTTTAATGAGGTCGGCGGTCATGTGCAGGCCATTCACGGCGTCCTCTAAGTTGGGGCCGTCAAAGATAATCCAATGAAAACCCATGGTATCATCATGCTCGGTAACCTTGACTGTGAAGTCTTTGCCGCCAATGGCCAGCAAGTCATGAATATCCTTGCTGATGGCATCGTAGGTAGAATTGTCCACGGCGCGCAACACAATGGCGGCCTTTTGACCATAAGGGCTGTCGAGTTTGACTTCAATGTCCAAGGCAGCGGTAGACAGCGCGAACAACTCATCGGTTTTTCCCGGGGGGAGTTTGGTTCGGCCGAAAATTGAATCAAAGAATCCCATAGCCCTCTCCTGACGGTGTACTTTCAGCGCTTTACTTCTTCTCCATTTGTTGCTGCAGTTTCTCCAGACGCTGGATTCTGTGTTCCAGTGTGGGGTGTGTGGCGAAGACTTCCATCACACTATTTTTTCGCACGGCCGGGAAAATAAAGAACGCATTCATAGATTCCGCCTGTCGGAGATCACGGTTCGGCGTCATACGCACACCTGACTGAATTTTCTCCAATGCGCTAGCCAGATATGCCGGGTGGCCGGTCAGGATGGCCGACCCGCGGTCAGCGGCGTATTCGCGGTATCGAGACAAGGTGCGGATTAATACGTAGCTGAGAGCCCATACCACCAGAGAAGCCAACCAAATGATAATGACTGCTTGCCCGCCTCCGCCGTTTTGATTGTTGCGGCGCCCCCCGCCTTCCATGGCAAACCCAAGGAAGAAGAACTGCTGCACGATAAATGAGGCAACCATGGCAAAGAAGCTGGCATAGCCCATGACCGATACGTCACGATTCTTAATGTGCGTCAACTCGTGGGCTAATACCGCTTCCAACTCGGTGGCGTCAAGCCGTTCGACCAGTCCCCGTGTCACCGCAATAACAGCGGTCTTCGGGTTCTTGCCAATGGCAAAAGCGTTCGGAAGACGTGTGTTAATCCACGCCAGTTTTGGCGTCGGGAGGTCGGCAATTTGTGCCAGGCGCGAGATGATTTGGTGTAGTTCGGGGGCTTGCTGCGTCTGAATGACGCGCGCACCGCTCGCCCAGAGCACAATTTTATCCGATAGAAAGAGCTGCGATATCGCGACCAGCAACATGATGGTGATTAAAGTGGGCCAGGGCACACCAAATCGCCACAACACCGCAATGAAGGCGGCGTACAAGGCAAACAGCAAAAACATGGTGAGCCCCATCCGAAACGACAATCCAAAATCGCGGCCGTACCATGGCCGGGATGATCTTGCCATCGGTCATTCTCCCTTCTCTAATCTATAGTCTACGTTCTTGCGAGATTTCACTCAAGCCCTGTTTGTAAGTCGTCTCCGCCAACCGAACAATGTCTGAGGCTTGATTCACGGTTTTAGAGCCGATATAATAGAGTAGCTTGTTGGGGGATGATGTAGCGGTAGCATAGGTGACTCTGGATCATCTCGCCCAGGTTCGAATCCTGGTCCCCCAGCCATGGCCCCATAGTCTAGAGGCCTAGGACGCCGGACCCTCATTCCGGAAACAGCGGTTCGAATCCGCTTGGGGCTACCATCTTTATAACCGCCGATGATGCCGGCGGTGTTTTTGTTATCATGACGATGAAGACAGACGAGGGAGGACATCGATGAGCTCAGAATCCGAGTGGAACAGTTGGGTTCGTTGGGCTGAGTGCGATGCAGCCGGAATTATTTATCATGCTCGAGTTTTTGATTGGTTTTCCGAAGGGCGTATTGCTTGGCTCAACGACCATCAACTATCATATTACGAACTTTTGCGGCCGCATGGTGTCGAACTCCTGGTGAAATCGGCGACAGCGGCCTTTCATCATGCTCTGCGCCACGGGGACCCGGTCCGTCTTAGGATATCGATGGAAACGCTGACGCCCACCCGGGTCAGCTTCCGCTACTGGATGGCGGCGCCGGCAAACCCCGATGTGACGGCCTTGGAAGGTCTTACAGAACACGCATTTGTGGTAGACAACCGGGCCCGCCGGTTGGACCGCATGTTTCCCGATATCTTTGCGCAATTTGAGCGAGGAAGGTAAATGGTGCTAAGCTAAGAGGTGGTCTAGAGAACGTCGGAAAGGCAGGAATCACCATGGCAATAGCAACATATCGCAACGAGCCGCTCACCGATTTTACCCAGGAATCTAACCGAAGACTCCTGGAGGAGGCCTTGAGAACGGTCAAAGCACAGTTGGGAGGCCGCTATACCCTCTTAATTGGCGGTGTCCGTCAATCCACAGCCGAGGAAAACGCCTCAACCAATCCGGGCGCTCCGTCGGAGGTGGTCGGTTATGTGGCCAAGGCTACCAAAGAACATATTGATGAGGCGCTGGATGCTGCCTGGCGAGCGTTTGACAAGTGGAAGCGCGTTCCGGGACCCGCTCGCGCGCGGTATCTATATAAGGCGGCGGCCGTCATGCGCCGTCGCAAGTTTGAGCTTTCCGCCTGGGAGGTGCTGGAGGCCGGAAAGACGTGGGCGGAGGCGGATGCAGACGTCGCTGAGGCAATCGACTTCCTCGAATACTACGGCCGGTCGATGGAGCGGCTCTCCAGACCCGTCGAACTAACCCCGCTACCGGGTGAGGAAGATACCGCGTACTACGTGCCGCTGGGTGTGGGAGCCATTATCCCGCCCTGGAACTTTCCGTTGGCCATTTTAACGGGGTTGAGCAGCTCCGCCATGGTGGCCGGTAACACAATCTTGCTCAAGCCCGCCAGCCCAACCCCGGTGATTGCGGCGAAATTCGTCGAGGTGATGGAAGAAGCCGGAATTCCAGCCGGTGTGTTAAATTTTGTGCCGGGTGACGGCGGGGTCATCGGCGACCATTTGGTCTCCCATCCCCGCACGCGTTTCATTAGCTTCACCGGATCGCGGGAAGTGGGGATTCGCATCAACAAACTCGCGGCCGAACATCAAATTGGGCAGCGCTGGATTAAGCGGGTAATTGCCGAGATGGGCGGCAAAGACGCCATTGTGGTGGATGAGACTGCTGATTTGGAAGCGGCGGCCGTGGGAATTGTACAGTCGGCATTTGGATTCCAAGGACAAAAGTGCTCCGCTTGTTCGCGCGCGATCATTGCTGACAGCGTGTACGACCAGGTGTTAAATCGTGTGCTAGAACTTACCCGGGCGCTTAAAGTCGGTGCGGCCGACGACTACGCCAACCAAATGGGACCCGTGATCGACCGAAAGGCGTTTGACAAAATCTCTGGCTACATCGACTGGGGTCGCGAGAATTCCAAGCTGGCTCTAGGCGGGGAACGCGAACAGGCTCCCGGCCAAAAGGGGTACTTCATTAATCCGACCATCTTTCAAGACGTGGCGCCAGGGTCGAAGCTAGAGCAGGAGGAAATTTTCGGACCCGTGTTGGCGTTTATTCGGGCACGTGACTTTGAAGATGCGCTTGATATAGCCAACGACACCGAGTACGGTCTAACCGGCTCCGTATATTCGAGACGGCGCGATCGCATTGAGCGGGCCATGGACGACTTTGAGATCGGGAACCTTTACATTAACCGCAAGTGCACGGGCGCGGTGGTAGGATCCCACCCGTTTGGCGGATTTAACATGTCGGGCACGGACTCCAAGACTGGAAGCCCAGAATATCTCCTGCAGTTTATGCAAATGAAGTCGATTGCCGAACGCTACTGAACAAATGCCTGCACATTCCCCTTCTTAGGCCAACGGCTAAGAGGGGGTTAGCGGGTTAGCCTGCAGGGCTAGATATGTCAAAACTTTTGTTTTACAATAACAGCATAGGGCTGGAGCGGTCCGAATAGCACGGACCCGACATCGGCTCCCGACCGCCGCGAGGTTTTTGGGCGGATGTGCATCGGATCCGCAATCTCTACAGGAAAATCATACAACGACATAGCCAAGCTTGGCCCTTTGCTATCCAGGCCTCGATTGAGGCCGGGAATAGTAAACGGTTTGGGAAGCTGTCGCCGACGCACAGTACCTGTTGAGGAATGGTCAAGCCAAACTCTCGGTGTCCAGCAGCACCTTGACCCATTTCTGAACGGATCAACCTCGCCTGAGCTCGGTCTGCTGCAGCGGAGCGGATCGTCGCATAGCCGGTGACGGACAGGCTAAGTATTGACGGCGGGCTGGCGGTCAATCCGGTACGGCATGCGTTCAAACTCAAAGCGATTGCCGAGTGACCACCACGTGTGGGTGCTAACGTGCTCGAGAAAAGCCCGGTCGTGGCTTGCCACAATTAAGAGGCCTGGATACTCCAACAACAGCCGTTCCAGTGCCTCCCGCATACGCACGTCCAAATGGTTGGTAGGCTCGTCCAACATGAGGGCTTGGGCCGGGGTCATCAGTGTCTCCAATAGTTTTAGGCGCGCCCGTTCGCCTCCAGACCAGGTGTCCAGCTGTTGGTCCCATAGCGTCTGACCAATGCCGAAGCGCGCTCCTAAGTAATAGATCTGTTCACGATCCCAACCCAATTCAAACGCATAATCCATAGCCAGCGCTTCCCCCGGAAGCTCTTGTACCGCGGTTTGGGTCAGGTACGCTGGCGAGACATCAGGGTGCCACAGGCAGGCGGGATTGGTTAACAGTGCTTCGAGCAACGTTGTCTTACCGGTGCCGTTAGGTCCAACCAGCGCCACCCGTGCATTCAAGGGAAGGTTGAGAGATTCAATGGGTTCCCATTGGCGTGCTCCGCGCGTAAGCTTTAGATTTTCAATCCGCACGGAAGGCAGGTGGCTAGAGCGTTCCTGACCTTGGTGCAGGAGGTGCAAGGACGTTGGCGCAGTTTTGGGTCCGGTGCTCGAGACCTGGTGAACCAACCGTTCTAGCCGTTTTTGTCGGCTTTGCGCTTGCCGGGCACGCGTCCCTGACCGCCAGCGGTCAATATAAGCTCTAAGCCGTCTTTCTTCTTCCTGCTGGCGTTGTAACGCCAGGGCTTCGCGTTTCAGGCGTTCCTCCCGTAAATGCTGGTACTGGGTCCAGTTTCCTGAGGCAATCCAAAAGAAGCCGTCTTCCCAGCTCATGGTCCGCGTGGCTACACGGTCCAAAAAGGCGCGATCATGTGAGACAATAATCATCGCGGCAGATGCTGTTTTGAGGGTTTCTTCAAGCCACGCGATGGCTTGGATATCGAGGTGGTTGGTTGGTTCGTCCATAAGCCATACGTCCGCTCCGGATAAAATGATACCGAGAAGCGCCAAACGGTGCGCTTCACCGCCAGAAAGGCTTTCCGGACTGTGATCCCAGCGTTCTTGCGGGAAGCCGAGCTTTAAAAGGCTGGTCTTAACCCGTGCCTCCCATTCATAGCCACCGGCGGTTTGATATTGCTCGGATAGAGTTCCCCACTCACTAACCAACGTATCCAGTTTATCCACGTTGGCCGGATCCGCCATTTGCTGTTCCAAGTTCTTCAATGATTGCTCCGTGGCAAAAAGGGATGGATTGGCGCGATAGGCGGCATCATAGATGGTGGGACGGTCCACCGGGCGCCATTGGTCTAAACGTACGATGGTCGTATCCGGGCTAAGCTCTACGGCGCCCGCGTCCGGCTCAATTTCGCCTATGATTGTCTTCAGAAATGAGGTCTTACCCATGCCGTTGGGGCCGACCAAGGCCATGCGGTCGCCCAGCGCCAGATTAAACGTAACGTGGTCCACGATGGGTGTGCCGGCAACACTCACGCGCAAATTTTGTACAGATAAATATGCCACAGTCCGGCCTCCATTCATCTCACGTCTATCAATAGTAGCATGAGGCGTGACTAAAAAAGAGAGTGTTTTCCTCTTGCAAACCACCTTTGGTGGTGATAGCATAACCTGTGCTGCTTCGGCGGCATGCAATTGAAGTGAGACTTCTGGCGGCTTGACATCAGGTCGTATGCGGAGTACAATCATCAATTGTGACCCGGTCCTTGAAAACTATATCATCATGCCACATGCACAAAGGTAGTACGAACGAATCGACGTCAAGAGACGAGTCATGGAGAGTTTGATCCTGGCTCAGGACGAACGCTGGCGGCGTGCCTAATACA
>JAKACZ010000048.1 GCA_021820965.1 Bacillota bacterium
AAAATGTGTGCCGTGCTCGGTGATGGAGATTCCGCGTGAGAATCCGCCATCGCCGTATTTTTGAAGCGGAACTCGACGGACCCGGATTTGAGGAGATTTTGGCGACTTTTGCACCAGCTCCCTAGGGGCGGTCACACGTCCGGTCTCATCGATGCCAGCACGGTAACGGTGGACACGATGCAGATGGCGCCTATCATGCCCACCCACCCCATCCGCACATGCAGCACTGTCACCGCAATGAGGGCCGCCGACAGCGGCTCACCAGAGGTCAGGACGCCGGCTTCGGCCGGCGAAATGTATTGGAGACTCGCAATGTAGAGATAAAATGCCACCAACGTCCCGAGCAGCACCACAAACGCGACCAGCCCCCACGCCGCGATTGAGGTTTGCCCGACGAACGCCCACGGCGGGGCGATGACGGACATGCCCAGCCCGCCCACCAACATGGCCCAGCCGACTACCGTGGCGGCACCATATTGGACGATCAGACCTTGCGGGTAAAGCGAATAGAAGGCCAACGCCAGCGCCGACAAGAGTCCCCAAAACACCGCCCAGGGCGAGACCGTCAAGCCCTGAAGGTTCCCGTTGGTGATTAACAACGCGGCGCCCACCAGCGCCAGACTGACGGCGGCTATCTGGGGCCGCGTGGGCAGTCGACGCTGACGCCAAGCTAGATAGACCGTGATAAAGAGCGGCCCCAAATATCGGAGCATCGTTCCGACTGCGGCGTTGCCACGTTGAATCGACGCGAAGTACGTGTACTGGACGCCAAGTAGTCCTCCCAAGCCGAAAATCCCTATCTTCACGGCGTCGCGCCCGTGGCGCCAAATTGCCAGAGTCCGCGCCAGACCCTGTTGGACCGCTACGAACGCCAACAACACGAACCCTGCGGCGCTCATGCGGACGGTGACCAACCACCCCGGCTGAAATCCGTCGCGGTGAAACAGCACTTGGGCGGCGGTGCCCGAGACGCCCCAGAGCACCGCGCCTACCAGCACCATCGTAAACCCCTTCAAACGGTGAAGCCGGACGGTGGACGCGGTGCGCGGTCTCTGCACCGTCTCGGGCGCACCCCCATCAACGCCAAACGCCACCATCGTTCCGCCCTCCTCTCGTCTACCGTTTGTAGCGTCGCCATGACGGCCGCCAATAGTGGCAGATTGACTTACCACCGCACACCCCCATCCCCACCCGACTGCCTCGGAACCGTTTGAGACCGGCTCGAAGGGTTGCAGTAGTCACGGCAGCCGGTCCCCCAACGGAAGATGACCAACCCGAGAAATTCGACGACCGCCTTCTCGGTGGTGATCTTCTGCACTAAGACAACCCGGTCCATCAATCTGTCCGCCAATCCTTGGCTTAAGCCAGGTTCAATATTTTAGGAGGATGGGAAAGGTCAGAACGGAGTTGAAAGCAGCGGTGCACCGCGTGGACAGTTTCAAGCGTCTGGTATCCCTCCTCGGTGGGAACGACGGCGGAAAGAACCGATGAAAGATCCGCCTGAATGCATACTAATATATTGGTATGACAGTCACAATGGCTAGACGAGGACCCCTATCAAGTTCGCCCGGTTCTCATATATCGGCCAAGACGCACGCCTTAACCTTGCTGCTCAGCGCATCATTGACGGAATCCTCACGCGCGGTGATCGCATCTCGGATGTGGCCATCGCCCAGGGTCCCGACACCAAGCGCACACCTGTCCGTAAAGCTTCCGATGATGAAGCCAAAGCTTAGAGCCCCGCACACGTCTTAAAACCGCCGCGGAGCTCAGAATATAAATCCGGCCTTTAGGCCTAATCTTTACCCATATCTTTTGAAGGGCGGCCGCCAAATTGTGGCATCATCATCACGCGGGGCTTGCGATTCTCAGCCGAAGAAAAAATTTTGACCGTGGGCCGGTTCCCAAAGGGATTGTCACGGGATGTCGAATATCTCTGGTATGGTCATCCCAAATGTTCGACCTCAGCCATCCATCGATCCTTGGGTGTTTCGCGAACTCGGCAAGGCGTCCTTCGGTGACGCGCGGTTAACCGCGCGAGCGTTGCGCATCGCGAGCGATTGTGCGCGGAATCCGGATCTCTCGTTAGCCAGTCTCTATCAGGGCGATTGGGGAAGCCTGAAGGCCTGCTATCGGTTTTTTGACAATACAGCCGCGACCCCGGCCCAGATCTTAGCTCCCCATCAGGCGGCGACGTGGGCACGGTGTGCGCAAGAAGAGTGGGTCCGTAGGCTAAGCATCCAGCGCCGCATCCCCTTGCGGGGACCATCTGGATGCTCGCCCCCGAACCGTCCGTACACCTCTCGATGTATACGGCTCTCCATGGACTCATCATGTGGAGGGCAGAGGGTCTGCCACTGTTCCAATGTTCCCCCATCCCCATCAAAGCGGTTGAGATGCCTCACGCATCGGCTCTACAGCATGGGGGAGAGTCCCCTGCTCTCCTTGGCCATGTGACCGGCTTTCCCGGCCTCAGACTACTACGAGAGCTCCGTGACCATGCCGAGTTTTCGACCCTGTGGCCATAGCTGGACTTACCAGCATCTCGGTTTAGGTCATCCCTGGTTAGACGGAATCGCACCAGCGCGAACGGTTCTCGGATGCGACGTTAGTCATTTTGCTGATGGCGGCTGGGCGGGTACGAGATAGGGTGGCGTCCGTTGCGATCAAGCTCAACGACACCTCGTGCCCATGCGGCGGTTGTAACCATCTTCCGCCGTAGCCCCTGATAAAGCCCCTCTGACTGTCGTTTAGGCAGTACAGCCTTCATCCTTATACCGTTCCTGTCCTCTCGACACGCAGTCGCAGCCGGATGGTTGGCTGACTTGTGCTTTTCCCCGCATGCGACACTCCCCGTCGGGTTTCCCGTTCGGATAAGCGGGGTGAGGATGGGCCATTGTCCTATCGAGCCCACTACCGTGCCAGCGGTAGATTTCGATTCCACCCCCGTCGCGTCGGAAGACGCGACTTACAGGCGCACTAATCGCTCAGGATACGACCTATCTTAACTATACCAGTCATCCGGCGACGGAAGGTCTCGGGCCCATTGGGTCGGGTCCGGACCAAGGACTCTTACTGCATAGTGCCTTAGCGATGACCACGGACGGCGTCCCGCTGGGACTCGTGGCGGAAATTCTGTGGGCCCGGGACCCCGACACGCAGGGCAAAAGTGCTGATCGGAAGCAACGCCCGATCGAAGACAAAGAGAGCTATCGGTGGCGCATCGAACGGCTCCACTTTGCGCTCAAGAGTGGGGGCAGTCAGGTCGAGCGCTTGCAATTAGAGACGCGGGAGCGGTTGGAACGGGCTATCACCCTCTATACGATTGTGGCCTGGCGCATCCTGTGGATGACCTATCAAGTGCGAATCAACCCCGATCAATCGCCGACGGTGGCCTTTTCGGCGGACGAAATTGACGCCCTAGAGCGGGTTGCCGCCACACAGTCCCCGGCGCGGCGGTCGGGACAGCCCTTCACCCTCCGAGATGCCGTCCGCGCGATGGCCAAACTGGGCGGTTTTCTCGGCCGCAAGAGTGACGGCGAGCCGGGTATCAAAACCTTGTGGCGAGGTTACCGACAATTACAGCTGATTTGTTGGGGGATTCAGCTCGCCCGCCAGGCGCCCTAATTCTGCTGCAGGAGATACCCGTTGCGTTCCGCAACGGGTCATTGGCATGCACTCATATCCCCTGCGGTCCGAGAGAGCCGAGCGAAACGGCACTGAGATGATCCCCGCAACACCAAGGTGTGCCTGCCATGTTTCACATAATGTGGCATATTCTACCACTGTGGGTAAAGATTAGCCTGAAGGCAGGGGCTTCTCGGTTCATGGCGGTGGCGTGTTCTCCATCCGCTCCCCGAAGGCTCCGTCCGAGCCTGCTTGTGGCCCTATTTAAGTTGGGGTTTGCCCTCATCGAGAGAGCAAACCCCAGCGGCTTTCATCCCCATAGGTCAACCAAGGGGTTTTTCGCCGCTATTTTATAATTCAACCGTTGAAATTGCCCAACGCTGCTAATTCTTGAACGGCCGGAATGAGAAACACAAAACCTTGACGGTGTCCCAAAACTGCGTTCCCCCATTTAGGCCAGCGTTGGCATATTTCTTTCATCTTGCCGGTCTTCGTTATGTAGCTCGTTGGTAAAATACTTGTCCCCGACGCTCAATATGGTCTCGAACAGCGAAGTCGTCGATATAATCAAAGATGGACAAGTCTACGGTATGAGGAATCGCAGATTCGTAGAGCTCACCCATGATATGCAACAGATCATCATAGGAAAGCCGCGCGCCTACCAGCGTCAAGTCAATGTCCGACCCGGACCGGTAAGTGCCTTTAGCCCGGGAACCGTAGATAATGGCACGGTCAACTTGGGGGTATTGCGCCAAAATGGCGCGAATGATGAACACCGTCTGTTCCGGCAATCCAAAACTCATTCCTCGACCTCAATTCGAAGCGACTGCATGCGTTGCTCCAAGGCATCAAATTGCCCCACGTAATCCTTCCGGACCGCCGCAAGTACCCGCTGGGCAATTGCTTCGTCATACGTATGGCTCGTCAGATTGCGACTCTCAATCATCGCCATCCAGACATTGCCATCGTCAAGTAAATCGCGTTGGAATGCTGCTCTAGTGACATCGCGTGTCCCATACAGACCTTGAACACCGCGGCTTTCCAAGAAGTCCTGGAGTACTTTCCAAGCTAATTCGTAGGTGTACTCGAATGCTTGGATCATTCCCTGCTCTTCGAGTTTCGAAAGATGACGACTTTCTGCAAGTGAATGAGCATCGTGCAATTGCCGCAAGGCTTGCCTAAAGTGCTCTAATCGCTGAATCCACCGCACATCTTGATTACTCACAGGATCACCTCTTGTCTTCGCAACGAAAAAGTCATCCCAACGTATCCACCAAACAAGGTCACATGCAACAAGATCTCGTTACATAGGTAGTATACACTGCTGAGAGTATATCGCACGCCAAATTCTGCCGCCACGTACCTACTACACGACCCACCTCCGCTTGCGCCGCATGCCACCTGCGTTGGGTGGATCCACTGTCACATAAACCAACCCTGCCTGTTCTAACCGCTCCAGCCATCGCCAGGCCTGACCACGACCGACGCCGAACACCTGTGCGATGAGGTCAGAACTGACTGGCATTCCAGATGGCCACTGCCGGACCACGTGCTGTACCTGCGCCCACGATTTTGGTTCGATGGTCTTGGCGGGCGGTACGGACTTCGGGGTCCGAACCGGGGAACTCGGCATTGTCGGCAGATTCCGTCGTCGATGAGGAGGCATGGCTTGATCCGACTGCCGCCAGCGTCGCCAGATCTGGCGGAGCGTTGGCATCTCAAAATCGGTTGCCATGGCCATCCCCTCCCTCTCGATGATATCTTGATTTTGACATCCTCCCCACGGATAAATCCGGGGGATTCCTGTGCCTCGCGGCAACAGGTTCCTGCTTCATCGCCCCATCGCTTCTTAGGGCTTGCGCCGTTCGTCCACGAGAGGGGGCTCCCCAGGCTCACCGGGCGTGTCCCGCCCTGTATAGTGCTCCGCAAAGGCGAAGCGTTTAATGTTGTTCGCCGCCAACACATCGCGGTCGTGGTGTCGCTGACAGGTGGGGCAATCCCACTGACGGGCGGCCCACGTGAGATCGTGGTGGTAGTAGCCGCAAGGACAGAGGCGCGCGCTCATCCGGTAATGCATCGCGAAAAATGGGAAACCAATTCCACGGTACCCTGATGTGACGCCCGTCGCGTGTTGGTCCTGGGGGCTGGTGACGACTCCCCATGCCTGAAGGCCCTTTAGGCCGGGGTAGTCGACGGCGAACACTGACTCCAGAGAGTAGCCGCAGCCAGGGAGAAGGACAACGCTACGGTATATGCCGGCATGGAACCGCAATCTCCGGCGCCATTGCTTCACCCCGCGGATCCTCGCCACAAACCCTTATGCCGGTCTATGCCCTGCCCGCTGCCGACGACAAAACTACCGGCGGGCAGATCGCAATCAGCTGCCGTCTGGAAGAATGGGCCTCACTCAGGCCTCTCGGCCTTGCGCCGGCGAATACGCATGACCGCATACCCGAAAGACGCGAAAGCCAAGGTGGCGAAAAAGACGGCCAACCCCGGCTGAAAGGCAGGAACAGTGGCGCTATCCACAGCCAAGGCGACAATCAGTAGTGCCGCAGCCGCGGCTCCATAAGGATAACCAAAGGCCAAACGCAGAATGGGTCGGCTTGGCCGGGACGGCCAGCCTGCCCACCGTAAGAAGCTCGCCAGGATCAAAAACCAGTTGAGAAAAGAAAAGTAGCTGCCGGCTGCAGTTAAGCCGGTATAGGCGTTTCGCGGGAGGGCAAACGCGGCAGTGATGGAAAGAATGACAGCCAAACCAACGGCCGCGAACGTGAACCATGTGGCCTCGCCGGCAGCACCACGAAAGAGGCGCGGTGCCTCCTGCGCGACCGCCAAACTGACTAGCATCCATACGGTAGCGAAGAAACTGCCGGCCATCACAGAGACAGAAGCCACCAAGATTGTTGCGTTAAAGAGCGGTGCATATTCCGATTGATCTTGACCACCGATTCCGGAAAGTCCTGACCACCGATTCCACGAAGTCTTGACCACGGATTCCATTAATGGCTAACCACCGATTCCAATAATTGCTGACCATCGCGGATCGTCGAGCAGGATCTCGCCCCCCCGGGCCGAAGCCTGTCGATGGGGGTTCGCCCCCCATCGACAGGGAGGTTCTGGATCATGACGAAACGAGGGATTCCCATGCACCAACTGCGCGAAATTCTACGGCTCCACTATGAGGTGGGCCTCAAAGATCGCGAAATTGCGCGGTCCCAAGGCATTAGCCATGCGACCGCCGGCGACATCGTCAAACGCTTTGAACGGGCTGGCTTGACATGGCCCTTGGCGGATGAGCCATCAGACACGGTCCTCCATCACCGACTCTACCCGGGGAATGCTGGTCGGCCGCGGACGCGGCCGGAACCGGATTGGGCGCAAGTGCATCAAGAACTCCGCCATAAAGGGGTCACCTTGGAGCTCCTGTGGCGGGAATATCGGGCCACTTACCCGACCGGGTACGAATACTCCCAGTTCTGTGCTCGGTATCGGCAATACCAAGGCCGCGTCGACCTGGTGATGCGCAAGCACCATCGCCCCGGTGAACACTGCTACATCGATTATGCGGGACCGACCGTGCCCATTCATGACCCGAAAACCGGGGCTGTGCAGCAGGCCCAGGTGTTTGTCGCCGTGTTGGGGTATAGCAACTACACGTTCGCCGACCTGCATCCCCAACAAACGACCGCCTGGTGGATTCGGGGCCAAATGGATGCCTTTGCGTATTTTGGCGGCGTCCCGCAGGTTGTCGTGCCCGACAACCCCAAACCCCTGGTCACCAAAGCGGAACGCTTTGATGTGACCCTGAACCGTACGTACCAGGCCTTTGCCGCCCATTATGGGGTGGCGATTGTCCCCGCGCGTCCGCGTCATCCCCGCGACAAGGGAGCCGCCGAGGCGGGGGTGTTGCTCGTGGAGCGGTGGATTCTCGCCCATCTCCGCCATGAATACTTCACCAATTGGGAGGCGGCCCACACGGCGGTGAGCGCCTTACTCCAGCGGTTAAACGCCCGCCCCTTTCAAAAGCTCCCGGGATCTCGGGCCTCGCTCTGGCAGGAGGAACGCCCGATCCTGCGCCCCTTACCCCGGGTGGCCTACGAGGAGGCGGAATGGCGGTTCGCGACCGTGCATCGCGACTACCACATTGAGATCGATCATCGCTATTATAGCGTGCCGTATCGGCTCGTGGGCGCCCGCGTCGACGTGCGGGTGACGGCGAGCCTGGTGGAGTGTTTCCATGACCATGTGCGAGTGGCGTCCCATCCCCGGCTCACCCGGGACGTGTTTCATACGATCCGGGAGCACATGCCGCCGGCCCATCGCGCGATGACCCTGGATTGGAATGCCGCCTATTTCCAACGCCGGGCGGCCGACATCGGGCCGGAAACGGCCCGTCTCATCAGCACGATCCTGGCGCGGGCCGTCATCCCCGAACAGGTCTTTCGCCGCTGCCAAGGGATCTTGCAACTGGCTCAGACGGTGCCCCCCGAGACCTGGCAAACGGCGGCCACGCGCGCCGTCGAGACCGGCGCCCTCTCGTATCGCGCCGTCAAGGCCTTTTGCGTCACGGGTCCGACCGCGTCGGAAGACCGTCCTCACCCCGGATCCCATGCGAATCTTCGGGGTCCGGACTATTTTCAGGGGACCCCGGAGACGACGCCGGATGTATGACAAATCATGACGGAATGGAATGCGAGGAGGCCATTGTCATACGGCCACCCCATCGCCCGCGGGCGCCACCCCGGGTTCCCTGAACACCACCATCCCATCCATACGAGGAGGAATCCCAGATGTATCCGAAAACGATTCGTCTACGACCGGAAGACCAGGCCGACCTGGAATATCTCACCATGGTCACCGGCCTGAATGAAGGGGCGGTGATCCGCTGTCTATTGGCGCGGACGGCCGCCTTTGTCCGAGACGCCACCCTGGCCCAGGAACCCGGCCTCGCGGCCGAGGCGGCCTGGGCGGGCGGCACGGGCACGCTGACGACACGCGCCGATCGCCAGGCCTGGACGGCCTGGCAGCACGCCACCCGGGAGGGATCAGCCCATGAATAGCCCCACGCTCGATCGCTTGCACACCCTCGGCTTCACCGCGATGGCCGCCGAATGGCTCCGCCAACAACAGGACCCCGGGTTGGCCCCGCTCAGCTTTGATGAGCGGCTCGCCTTGTTGGTCGATGCCGAATGGCTCGCCCGCGACAACCGGCGGTTTACCCGCCGGCTGCAAGAAGCCCATCTCCGATTGCCCGCCACGCCGGAAGGCATCGATTATTCGGTGCCCCGTCAGTGGAATACCACCGTGGTGCGCCAATTGACCCAAGCCCTATGGGTCGCCCACCATCAGACCGTTTTAATTACTGGCCCCACCGGGGTCGGAAAATCCTACCTGGCCTGTGCGTTGGGCCATGCCGCCTGTCGACGCCATCACCGGGTCCGGTACTATCGGGTTCCCCGGCTCTTAGCCGATGGACTCGTGGCGCGCCAGGAGGGTCAGTGGTTCCGCTGGCTGGCCCAGCTCCTCCGTTATGATCTCCTGATTCTCGACGATTGGGCCGTCCATCCGTTGTCGCTGGATGAAAGTCGGGACCTCTTGGAAATTCTCGACGATCGGTACCAGGCCAAGGCCACCCTGATTGCCAGTCAAATACCCCAAGAACGCTGGCATGAATGGTTCCCCGACCCAACCGTCGCCGAAGCGGTCTTGGACCGGGTGGTCCACCAGGCGTATCAGGTCGCCATGCAAGGCGAATCCATGCGGAAGGTCTTGCCAAACCCGTCGACTTCGGGTACAACAGAACCGACAACGACCGCGTAAGTGGACAGGAATTATTGGAACACCTGGTCAAGACTTTTCGGACTGAGTGGACAGACATTACTGGAATGCGTGGTCAACTTCGTCGGAATAGGCAAGCGGCGCGGTCCAACCCATTGAAAGGGCTTGCAACGCCTGACTAAACGGCGATTGGCTGACTGACGCGGCGTTCCATGGAATGAGCATGAGCAATATGATCATCCCGGCCACATACAGTCCAGAGACACCCACTACAGTGGCCACTGCGGCTCGGGGAATGTCGAGTGCTGGGTGACGCGCTCGCCCGGTTGCCATGGCGACCGTCGTAATGCCGGAATAGCTGAAGACCACAATGAGTGTGGCGGCTAGCATGCCGCCGATTCCATGAGGGAAAACGGCCGACGACCCCAATAATTGGGGGCCCCATGCATGGTGAACGTCGGCATGTCCGATTACGGCTAAAATCCCCACGCCCACAAACCCCAGCAGCGCGGCAACTTTGATGATTGACATGCCCGCTTCCATTCTGCCAATCCAGCGTGTGCCCAAGAGATTGGTGGCTAAGGCCAGCAAGGCGAAACCGATGGCCAAGGGCATCAAGGGCCAGGAAACCCAATACCGAGCGTAAGTGGCTGTTGCCACAGCTTCTGAACCGAGTCCAACAATGCCGGAGATGAGCACGGCCCACCCCAGCATGTAGCCGGTATAGGTTCCCAAATATTGAGCGATGTAGTCGCGATAAGCGGTAACGTGGGGATGAGCCAAGGCCATCGATGCGAGTCCTCCCATGACCTGTGCCATGATGAGTGCGCCAAGAATGTAGGTGAGAACCACGGAGGGTCCGGCTTGACGAATGGCGATGCCGCTCCCAAGGAAATATCCAGCACCGATAATCCCGCCTATCCCCATCCCGGTCAGTGACCATCCCCCAATGCGGCTTGGCGGCTCTTTGCGGGTAGTTCCTCTTTCGCGACGCCTTATGAATGCCGCCTTCAGCATGATATCGCTCCCTCGGTGTTCAATCCTCCCCGCAAACAGTGGAGGATATGCAGCACCGGGGATCATGCTGCATGCACTTTCCGGTGGCGTGTCGTCCCTTTGGCGACTGCCGTCGACTTACGGGCAACAGGCGTAACGGTGGATCTTCAGCGGGTCCGCCGGTGAATGCTTGCAGCTGGCCTAGGGACTTGGGTGTGGCACCGCTCTATATATCTCGCTGAAGGTCGGGGAAAATGGCCATCGACCATGAACGTTCGTATCGGATCGAGCGCCGGGAGGCTTGAAACGCTCTTCGCCTTAGAGGCTTCAAGCTTGAGGTATCAACACCTACTACTTGAAGGGGATGCGCTGGTGGTCCCGCGCGGGAAACGGGTACTGCTCTGGTGAGCCCTGAGCTTCTGCAGTCTTTCCATGCTGTCGAGGTCGGACCGGTGCCCCGATCACGTCGGACTCTAAGCGGCAGAACGTGCGGAGCACATGGGTCAAGATTAAGTCTCTAGACACGACGGGCTACCAAGTGCATCACTACTGGTTCACGCCGGTGACACGCCCGATGGTCTCGGTTGCGGTCTCGACCGTATAGCCAAAAGTCCGAACGTCAACCGCCGCCATCTGCGCTTGAACGGCTGCTACATATTCATTCAAGCGGCGGCACGTATAACGATCACGCTCCGTCTCTTGAGCCGTTCAGCGATAAAGCCACACAGTTCATCCAAGTTTCACGACGCGGAAACCTCGGCGTTTAGGCCGAGGACCGTTCCCCTTACGGGGACGAACGGTCGTCCCTCCCTTTCGGGAGTGAACGACCGTAAGGAGAGGAGCGCCGCTCCCTCCCTTCTTAAGCACCTACAGGCCGTTGGGTATACTGCCAGCCGTCCCCCCGTTGAAGCACGCGGCAGTGTTTGTAGCTCGTCGTTGGATTGAGTCCTGTCCCCGTCGTGATCAGGATCTGCCCACTGGCTTTCACCGTGGCACGACCCGTGCAGCTACCTGAATATTTCCCGTGTGGGATCACCGCTTTGACGAGATCCCCGGGTTGGAACCCAAAATGATTCTTCTGCCGAGACAAGTGCCGGATGGGAAACCCATATTTGTCTGTTCGGCAGCGTTGTCGGTTGCCGCGGCCCTTGGCCAACCAGACCTGAACATAGGCCGAAAGGCGGGCAAAGGCCGCCGGGGTGCTGGCCCCAACACACAAGGCGTCGTAATAGTGCTCCTTGGGAAACGTGTGCGCGATGCGCTGCATCTTGGTCCGACCACCGGACCCCCCTTCAACCGGAAGCCCCGTCGCCCGCAGTTGGTCGTCGAGCCGCCAGCGGGTGGCGTTCATCCCCCTTCGGGTACTTCCGAGGGTCGGCGCCGCCGCATTCTTCAGCGGGGTTTTAATCTGGCGTTGGATCCGCTCTAGGCGGGTGTCTTCCCATTCGGCCCGCTCCTTTTGCTTGGGGGGATCCTGGCCGGCATAGGTTTTGGCATGCTGGGCCGCCCGTCGCCGCCGCCCGGCATCCTGTGCGAGAAACTCGGCCAGCGGCTGATTGCTCTTGCTGGTGTTGCAAGCGGGGCACGCGAGCGCCAAATTGGAGACGCGGTCAGAGCCGCCCCGATCCTTGGGATGGACATGCTCAATCTGGAACTCGACATCCTCGGCATCGCAGTGCGCGCAGCGCCGAGCCCACTTCTCCAGCAGATACTCGCGAATCTCATACCTAACAGCGTGCCTTGCTGGTACTCGACGCCAGAGATTTCCGAGTTCTGCATCTTCTGGGTGTCGAATTTGACATGTTCGACGCTGATCGCCGTGATAGGCGCGAGAGTTCGGACCTTGTGCACCGCATGGAGTGTTTGATTGACCCGGGCTCCCAGTGACGGCGGCAGCCATCCTTCTTTTCGCTTTCGATTCCGCAAGCGAGATGGGCGATAGCGGGTCTTGCGGTGGCGTCGTCCGCGCCGAAGAGCTCGTCGCTTATCCAGCCGGGCTTTGATGTGGACTTTGTGCACGATTTCTCCCAAGAAGATGCCCTTGGGGCCTTTGGCCCCGTCCAAAATGATGGCCACCCCCGTGGTTTTGCTGCCGGGATCCACCTTGAGACGGAGGGGCTGAAAGTCCGAATTCTCAGCGATGCGATCCTTCAGCCGGATGGTGAAGGGCGCCATCTTATGGACGACGGCCCGGCCGCGTTCGAGCAACTGTCGTGCCCGCTTTTCAGAACACGGCATCAAAGGCTTCTTGTGCTGATCTAAGACGAACACCATAGTCGATGATCCTTCTTTCGGTCCCCTTACGGTCGTTCACTCCCGAAAGAGAGGGCTGGTGAAGTTCCGCTGGCGCGGGATCTCTCCTCGCCAATGTTCCAATGGGTCGCATCGTCCCTCCGCACGGCTCGCGCTACCCCGAACTGGCGTTTAGCGGAGGACCAGAGTCCCGGGACTTCGTTTGAAGCCCGGGAGAGAGCCGGGAACTGGAGAAGCACCCCCGGGTCTGCACCAAAGGAACGGAGTCCCGGCTTAGGGGCTAAGGCTGGTCAACCGGTGGAGCTTACGGTTTCGCCCAAGCTCCGGCCTCCAGGCCGGGGTGGTTGACCCATATCGTCGCGACTTCCCCAGTTCCCATGTGACATCCATCCCTTCTTCTCGACCCATGCTGCGCCGCGCGCGAACCAAGTATATCAAGATAACTTGCTGAAGAGTTCGGTATAATGACCGTTGATAGTGTAATACACAGGAAAGGCGGTAGCACCGTGACCGTATGGGCCAATCAAGAATGGCAGCCAATTCCCCAAGACAGCCCCTGGCATGCGGTGCTGTTGCGGTTAGGCATCAACCACGCCTCATTGCAGGGCACCTGGGAAATCCGGGGAGCCGACCCGAATGAAGAGCCGGACCTCTATTGGGCCGTGATCGACCCGACACAGGTTGAGGAACTACGTCAAACCTTAAATCAGAGCCGACAAGCGGTAACCCTGGGCCTACGTGATGGCTTGGAGATTCGCTATCTCCCACCCCTCAAGCGTCAAGGACGCGCCTCAATCTGGCGAAAACTGTGGACAATCGCGCTCGGAATCATTTTGAAGTTTAAATTAGTGTTGGTCTTCTTGTCAGTCGTCGTGAGCCTCGTCGTCTATGGCCTCGCCTTCGGCTGGGCGTTTGGAGCCGGCCTCATTATTGTTATCGCCATCCATGAATTTGGGCACGTGGCCGCCAATCGCATCAAAGGCATCCCCTCCAGCCTGCCCATCTTTATTCCCCTAGTGGGCGCGTTTGTGCAAATGAAACGGTCCCCCCAAAACGCGGCAGACGAAGCCTTTGTCGGGGTGATGGGACCCGTGTTCGGCCTGACCGCCACCCTGCTGGCTTTTGTCCTCGGCCTCTGGAGCGGCATCCCTTGGTTCTTCGCCGTCACCGAAATCGGGTTTCTACTACACGTGTTCAACCTGATGCCGGTATTGCCGCTGGACGGCGGCCGCACGGTGGGGTTCTGGCGCTGGAAAGCATGGATTCCCGGGATTGTCGGGGTGCTAGTAGTGCTGTTCTATAATCCCCTGACCAATCAATTTACCTTTGATCCAGTGACAGTCATCATCGTGGCCATTATCTTCGTCTCGATGGTGCGCGAACCGCGCATGCACGCCCGCTCTTATACTGACATCCCCGGCCGAGCCCGGTGGCTTTACACGAGCTTGTGGGGACTCCTGCTGGCGCTCAGCATCGTCGGCTATTGGGGCGTGGGTCACCTGCGCCCGCTATAGCATCCCGGTGATGTCGTACGGGATGGGTCGGGCCCAAAAGGTCCGCGGTCGTGGTACTTGGCGGCCGCCCAACCCCATCCTTTGGTCATGGCCGATTTGCCTACGGTGGTCAGCCTGCCCATGTATACCACTGGCGACCGCGAAGCCACGGCTCATCATAGGACAGGACGATCTAACCTTCTGCCGCTTACTCTGCCATGGAACGCCTCAAAACCATCCTCATGCCCGGGCTCTCCTACTTAAAGAAGAGACTCGGAACCTTCCGCCTGAACTGCAACCTTCAGGACAACTTAGCCGACCATGCCTCGACGGTTAAAACCTCGGCTTGGCGCGGAAAAATCTTTTCCATGAGGACACGCTGGACCTCTGGGTCGCCATCTATACATGCATCCGACAGCACAGTTAATTGGTAATCCAGATCGGCCGCGTGGCGAAGGGTCGATAGGACTACGCCACTGGTAGCAATGCCCGTTAACACCAGATGTTGAACGCTCAGGGAGCGCAGCACCAGTTCAAGGCCGCTCCCCGCGAACGCGCTCACGCGGCGTTTAACCACAACCAGTTCGTCGCCCTCGGGTGCAACTCCGTCCCAGATTTGGGTGCCCGGATCGGTTTCCACCATGCCGCCTCGATCGCGGATCCTAGAAAAGGATCGGTTGTTGGGACTGACGTCCGGGTAGCCTGGGCGAAACGCCACCCGCACGAAGATAACGGGCACGCGATGCGCGCGGGCCTCAGTCAGGGCATGCTGAATCGGTTTTAAGGCTTCGGGGTTCGCATACGATTGAACAATGCCGTTTTGCACGTCCATCACCAAAAGAGCTGTCTTAGCCATCTGTTCTTTCCCCCCAATGCTTATCCCGTGTATCATAACAGCAAACCTGCTGTCGGAAAATCGATAAGCGAGTCGAAGCTGCTGAATAACTCTTCCGTGCTAACAGTCAAGCCAAAGCAACTAGGCAATTCCACTGCAGAGCAGAGGAGGTAGACCCGTGGATAAGGATGAACGGCTTAAACAGTTGACCCCGATTCAGTATCAAGTGACGCAACTGAACGGAACCGAACCCCCGTTTCGGAACGAATTTTGGGGTAATACCCGCGATGGGCTCTATGTTGACATTGTCTCAGGAGAGCCGCTCTTTTCATCGCGGGACCAATTTGACGCGGGCTGCGGCTGGCCCAGCTTTACCAAGCCACTAGACGCTGCGGCAATTGAGGAACGGGTTGACCGAAGTTACGGCATGATAAGGACCGAAGTCCGCAGTCACGGCGCCGATTCCCACCTGGGCCACGTTTTCGACGACGGCCCCCAAGAAACGGGTGGACTTCGTTACTGCATTAATTCGGCGGCGCTACGCTTCATCCCGAAGGAAAACCTCGAGCAAGAAGGATACGGAGCATATCTGCCGTTATTCCCTTAATAGCTGCTCCCCGGTAGGAGAACTCCTGCAGAGATCTCCAGAGGCCACCCTTCACGGTACTCATTTTGAAGAAAATGAGTAAAATGAATAATGAAGGAGGGAATTTGCGTGAAGACATTGACGGCAACAGAGATTCGGCACAAGTTTGCCGAAGTGGTTGAAGGGTTAAAGATAGAACCCGTATTGGTGCGAAAAAGCGGACGGCCTGTAGCAGTGATTTTGTCCTATGAGGACTTTGAACGAATGCAGGACATAGAGGATGCATGGTGGGGAGAACAGGCACAAAAGGCAGCAGCTGAAGGTTTTTTAACGGCAGGGGAAACTGCTTTCTGGTTAAAGGAGAAGTTAGATGAAACTTCTGCTGAGTAAGGTGGCAAGGGACTTTTTAGACACCTTACCTCCAAAGCAATTCCGACAGGTAGTTACAACGGCCTTTCGGTTGCTGTCAGAACCGTATCCCCATGATTCCAAGCAATTAAAGGGATATCCTTACCATAGTGTTAATATAGGGGAATATCGAGTAGTGTAATGAGGTATCGGGGGATGAAGTCCGAATATTGCTGGTTGGCAAACGGAACGACGATGAGGTCTATCAGCTGCTCAAACGGATGAAAGGTTAGAGTGGGCGAGCCCTCGGGTGAATTACACCAGGGTTGGCCGACAGTCGCACTGATCTCACCGACAAGCTCAGTATTGCAGGCAATGCTACTGGCGAAAAGCGTAAGCGCTTCAAGGATCAGGCACTCCACTCCGTTTATTTACCGCACCATTGCGTCTTTTGCCGAATCCCCCCGAATCCCCGCACAAAAGGCCTCGAACCATCCGAACAGTCGTTACCGCCGCGATGAGATGCTGCCGGCGGATGGGTTGGACTTACGGTGTGATCCCTATTGCCCCTTCCACCGAAACCAGGTCCTGACCGACGATACATCACGCATCACCGCGCCTTCGTTCCGGGTATCAACCAAAGAGACCGATCTATCGGGCGGCCTCCGGTTCTCATGGCGTCAATCGAGCACGGTCGCGAGGAAAGAGTCTGGCCTCCCGAATATTACCCAACTGCATGAGCCGGGCGGTCAGGCGCTCCAGACCAATCGCTAAACCTCCGTGCGGCGGCATACCGTAACGAAACACCTCAAGATAGTGTTCGAGCCCGTGCACGCTCATCCCCCGCTGTTCCAGCGCGCGGATATAGTCTTCGTACTGGTGCAGCCGCTGGCCGCCAGTGACAATCTCTTGTCCCCGAAATAGCAAGTCGAAGGAATTGCTGTAAGACGGTCTTGCCGGATCTTCGTGGGTGTAAAACGGCCGGGTTCTGAGCGGATACCCCTCCACAAAAAGAAAATCCGATCCAAACTCGGCCATGGCCCACTCGCCCAACCAGGCCTCATGAGCCGGGGCCAAGTCCGGCTCTCGGGTGACATCCTCGCCCAGCGCTCGGGAAACTTTGGCCACGGCGTCGGAAAAGTGTATGACGGGTATCACCTCGGGAACCTGGGGCCAGGCATCCGCGTCCGAAGCGCCCTCGCCTGCAGCTTCTCGCAGCATCGCATCGAGCACGTTACGGCACTCCGCCATTACGGCCCGGTGGTCCTGAATGAATCCCATTTCCAAGTCGAGTGACATGTATTCACTTAAGTGCCGACTGGTAGCGTGAGGCTCGGCGCGAAACACCGGTCCCACCTCAAACACGCGGCTAAAAACGCCCACCAGCATCTGTTTGTAGAGCTGCGGGCTCTGGGCTAGATAGGCGGCTTGACCGAAGTAATTCACTTCGAACACGCTCGCTCCGCTTTCCGACGCGCCGGCGACAATTTTTGGCGTGTGAACTTCCGTAAATCCTTGCCGCGTGAGATATTGGCGAAAGCCGTGCACCAACGCGTTTTGTACCTGAAAGATACGGCGGACCTGGGGATGACGAAGCGTGAGCGCGCGCGCTTTCAAGAGGCCGTCGAGGTGTATGTCGAGCTCCCGCCCGCCCAAGAAGATCGGGAGCGGCTCCTCGGCCACCGCGATGATGGTGAGTGTCGGGCGCCGAATCTCGACGCCGCCGGGCGCTCGAGATTCAACCGCCACAATTCCCTCAACCGAGACCGCAGTGTCCGGGGTCAAGTGTGGGAGGTCGCCATCGTCGGCTTGGTGGACAAGTTGAATGAGGCCCAGCCCGTCGCGAATCACAATGAACGTCAGACCGCCGAGTTGGCGGACGCGATGAATCCAACCGGCTATCCGAACTGGCTGGCCAATATATTGCGGCAGGTCGGTACTTAGCAGAGATACTTGGTTCGGCATGGTGCTCAAGAATAGTTTCCTCCAAAGTCCGGGCCTTGTGCGGACGGGGCCGGACCCGTGGTGCCACCGCACTTTACAGCGCGCCTGGAGGGGGCGCCGCCTCATGACCATTAACGCGGTCAACACGGCAGGCTTACTAAGAATTCAGCTCTGCACTCCGGAGGGCCGGTCCCATAACCCATGTCCGTGCCACACTTTCACCCCTCGTGGCTCGCTGTTGCGGACGGTTGTGGAATTTACGCTCCATCATCGTCTTAATCTCATCCTGACCCTCACACGGGGCAAGCCCCGTGGGTTCTGGGGTGTGCGGCTTCTCCGTATCGTACATGTCCCTCTACAGTAGATAGAGGACACTTTGGAGTACGGCACTGACCGCATCCTCAAAACCATTCAGCGACCAAGCACCCCACCTGGGTACATTGGCGGTCGCCTTCTCCACACCCGAGAGTGTAGAAGGAAGTCGAGTCACTCTCCCTGAGTTCATAGTCTATTATATCATGATGCCGATTCATCCTGACGGCAAGCCGACAGGTTGTCTCGGTGTTTTTCTATAACATCTCAAGGACCCCCAAGGTCAATGTGTTCGAACTCCCTGAGGCGTCGGTTCAACGAATCGCGTTGGCAGAGTGCCGGCCGCCCATCCGACCGAATCACACGGTGCGTGGGTATCAGATAGGCGATGGGTGACCTACTCATGGCCCGACCCGCCGCCCGCGCCCGACCCGGATAGCCGGCCCAGGCGGCCACCGTTCCGTAACTGGCGGTGGTGCCAAACGGGATCTCAGTGGCCGTGGACAACAAGATACGCTCCAAGGGGGTGAATCCCGCACCGGCCGCAGGCCAGAGCGGAAGCGGCTCACCGGCGAACGCTTGGTCCACCAACCGTTGAATCCATTCCGGACAGCTCACCGGGGCCAGGCCGCACTCGCCGTAGCGCGTCGGGAGCTGGGAGCCGAACTCCGCCGCCACCAGCGCATTAGCGGCATGGATCACCCACATGGCACCTACCGGGGTCTTTAATACGGACAATTCAAATCCGCCCTTAGGGGGTGGATGCCACTCAATCACGACTCAATCCGCCCGGTTATCAGCACGATCTCCACGTTTATGCGCCTCTTTTTCATAGCCACGAGGTCTCTTACGGCCAGTTGCCAAGCCGAAGCTCCCCGTTAAGCGTTGGAACCGTCGGTCATTGCAGCAGGGTAGACATGTTATTGCATCGCTGCCCAACGCGGCGTTTCACGACTGCCCCCTTGAAGCAGTTCTACGTACGGTCGTACTTTCTGGCCAATAGCTAGGTCAGCGACAAGCTACCAGGCCATAGACGGAATCGCGCCAGACCAAGTTCGTTTTGGCGCGGTACTCGCCAAGATTGTTACGACCACCAGACCTTGATGTCCTAGGGTTCTGCATCGCCCCTCGCCATTACCTATCTATTCTAAGCGACCATGGGGTCTGGCGGCCTGAACCAGGCGGGCAATTCGGCGCGTTCCCAAAGCGGTAACCCACCGGAGAGCTGTCGTCCCTCCCGCACCGACAGTCAGTCTCGGATGGTGGCCACATCTATGACGGTTGCCCCTGCGGATAAGACGACTCGGTGTTGGGTTCCGCAACGAAGGCGAGCTTAATGGCGGGGGGCTCTAACATACCGCCGCCATCGCGGATTTGCCTCTCCCCCATCATGGCGTCATGAACCCCTGTCACATGCTTCGGATTGAAGTTGGGGGCTCTCCCATTTGCCACATCTTGGGCCCGGCGATACACTGGGACTAACACCGCTGTCAGGAGGCTTTCGACCGTGGCTTTATCAAAGACGCTTCGCCCCGTGATTCTCGACGTGGACACCGGCATCGATGATGCCTGGGCTCTAGTCTATGCAGCGCATTCGCCCAACCTGGAACTTTTGGGCGTGACCACCGTATTTGGAAACGCCGACCTTGAGACCACCACCCGCAACACGCTTTGTATGCTCGACCTGTTGGGTGCAAACACACCGGTCTATCAGGGCGCCGACCGGCCGCTTTTGCGTGAGTGGGCGGGACCCGTCCCCCGCTATCATGGCGACAACGGATTGGGTAACGCGACGCTTCCCCCAGTATCGCGCCAGGCCGAATCCCAGCATGCGGCCCAGTTTATCCGCGAACAGGTGCGGTCCCGGGCCGGGCAAATCACGCTTGTGACAGTCGCTCGGCTGACCAATCTGGCCCGGGCGCTGCTTTACGAACCCGGACTCGCCGCGCTAATTGACCGCGTGGTCATGATGGGAGGCGCCGCCTTTTGTGCGGGGAACGTGACGGCGGTAGCCGAGGCCAATATTTGGGGAGATCCCGAAGCAGCCGACATTGTTTTTCGAAGCGGCGTGCCGATCACCATGGTGGGGCTGGATGTCACCATGCAGGCCCGTCTCAGGCGCGAAGATCTGAACCGCCTTGATCCTGCGCTGCCCTATGCCAAAGTACTGCAAGATGCCAGCGAATATTACATCCGCGCGTACGAACAGGACTCGCCCGGGATTCACGGCTGGTGCCCGCTGCACGATCCCTTGGCTGTGGCGGTGGCCGACGATCCCTCTCTGGTGGGCACCGAGACCTTCCCCGTGCGCGTTGAGACGCAAGGACAACGGACCGACGGCATGACCATTGTCGACCGTCGCGACGGCTGCGCGGGAACCGGGGCCGAAGTAGCGCTCACCCTTGATATCGAGCGTTTTCTCTCAGTCTTTCGCGCGCGCGTCGGCATGCACTAAAGACGGCGGCGTTAGGCTTCCATATCGTCTGAGGCATTAAGGCGCTTAAGGTGGGAGCGGCCAGACCACCAGTAGATGGCCCACCCGGCCGCGACCAGCAAAGCTAAAAGAGCCACCAGCTCGCCCCAATGTGCGTGAATCGCGGTCCGGAATAAGATGGCCATGACAATGTTGGTTGCCAACACACCCACCGCCGTGGTCCAGGCAAACCGGAAGACCGGCACCTGGCAGGTGCCGAAAATCATGTTAAGAACGTCAAAGGGAACCAATGATATCCAGCGCAATAGAATCAGCGCCATCGGATTCAGATGTCCGACCGCCCGAACGATGGCTTGCACGCGCGCGTTGTTTGCCCATCGCTTCAAAATCGGGGGTCCAATCATGCGGCCCAATATATACGAGATGGCAGCGGCCACCATTGATCCGGCCCAAACGACCAGCACGCCGCCGACCGGGCCATACAAGGCAAAGGACACCAGCGTGGGGATTTCCATAGGAAATACAATGACCACGCTGTGCACCGCCAAGGCAATAATAAGGAGAAACGGTCCCCAAGGACCTAGCGCACCAGCGAAATTGCGAAGCGCCAGCGACACCGCGTGAAAGGCGCTACGAATCCCAATGGTGCCGGCCACAATGTCCCAGCCCCACCAAATCAAAATCCCGGCGGCTAGAGCAGAACTCACCGCCCAGATCCACCGGTGAGTTCGAAGCCATTGGACACCGCGCCCGATCATGCTGGGGTTCATCTGTCAACCTCCCCCAAGGCGGCGTCCTGCCCGTCATCCATTCACCTCAGTATAGCATATGCTCAGTCTCAAGCAGGCCATGCCCAGTGTGCCGACGGGTCGACGCGATGCCCGAGCCGTCCGTGCCTCAACGTCGCGGCACCATCATTTTGGAGATCGGCTGCAATGTGGTCTGACTAATCATGACGTGCCACACACTGTGGCCCTGGTCGATCGTACACATCCAGACAGGCTTCCCTACCCAAACACTGGGGCGAACCGATTCGACCTGGCCGCCGCCGGTAGGAATGAGCGCCACGCGCTTAATAGCGGCCAAGTCTTGCGAACGCCCGGTCGCCGATTTCATCGGCAGGACCACCCGGTTATGGCCGAGATTCAGCACTCGGACGGGATGCGGGTGGGTGTGCCCGGCCCCAAAGAGGGCCCCCATCAAACTCGCCGCTGCGACAATAGTGGTTAATCCGCCCACGATTCGAAACCTCCTTAGGGCTACTATTGCCCGTAAGGACGTGCCCTATGCAGGTCACCAGATTAAGACCGGTCCCATATCCCTAAGCCAGTCCTTAGCGGCACTAAATTGCGGGCAGACCGTGCTCACGGCGTGCCAAAAACTGGGCCGGTGATGGGGAAAGCGACGATGCGTCAGTTCGTGGACAATAACGTAGTCAACCACCCAGTCGGGTGCTTGATATAGCCGCCAGCTCAAACCAATCCATCCGTCGGTGCGGCAATATCCCCAGCGGCTGGTGGCGTCGGATAACCTTAACCCGGCAAAATCGATGTTCAGCTGCCTTGACCAGTAATCAAGCCGTGACTGAAAATAACGGAGCGCCTGAGGCCGATACCAATTGGTCAGCCGCTGGCGGAGATCGAATGCCGACAGCCCCTCTGCCCAAGCTCCCGGCGGTAGGCCCTCATCGATTGGGTGCGCTTTTCCGAGAATCCAAATCCATCCGCCGGGTTCGAGCGCCGGTCTTCCGTGTTCACGGGCCAGCGCTCGCCGGTGGGCCGATAAAATCCAGTCGTGATGTCGTTCAAGCAGCGCATCAATCGCCAGATCGAGGCGTTCGGGGCATCGGATTGTCACTTCGCCGGGACGAGTCACCGCCAGCGCCAGCCTCGAACGCCGCGCACTGCGGACGACCCGGTAACGGAAGGTGACATTCCCCAGAACAGTTCGACCTTCATCCATGGATTCGGGCCAAAACCGTACCATGGGACCAGACCCAAATGGCGGCCACGATGAGAGTGACACGGATGACGCGTCGCTTTGTGAGGTTCAACTTTCGGTTCAGATCTTCCGCTCCTCTCGCAATTATGTTCGGGCCCTCATGATGATCGAGCACCACGTTCTTTTATATCGCGACGGCGGGCGCGATATGCCGCCCAAAAGGCAAGCGCTGTGAACAGAACAGAACCCCCCTGCCCTGCTAGAGCTTGCCACGCCGCAATCTTCCCTTGAACGCCGAACCACAAGAGCACATACGCGAGTCCGATCATAACGACCGCGAGGACGGCGGCTAGCCAAAACCAGCGGATGCTACGCCGACTCCAGGGAGTCGGGTCTGCCAAAAACTGCTTCCACCCCGTCACAACACGCCCCCTTCGCTTCATTGTAGCAATGCCGTCGACTAAATCTCCAACTGCTGTGCAAAAGATATACTTGTTGTGACGGCCTTGGTACGAGGGCGGGAAAGACTTATACTAATTGGAGCAAGTCCCCCGACGTCTTGAGTTCCGTCAGGAAAGGAGCAGCTTATGAGCGAACACGTCATCATTTTGGGCACCGGCCCAGCTGGGTACACCGCCGCAATCTATGCGGCACGCGCCAACCTGAACCCGGTCGTTATCGAAGGAGACGAGCCCGGCGGTCAATTGATGTTGACCACCGAAGTCGAAAATTTTCCCGGGTTCCCGGAGGGGATTATGGGACCCGACCTTATGGACGCCATGAAAAAACAGGCGGAACGATTCGGCGCCCGCTTTGTGTGGGGCAATGCCCATTCCGTCGACCTCAGCAAACGGCCGTATCGCGTCATTATGGCGGACAACAACACATATGAAGCCGAGTCTCTGATCATTTCCACCGGTGCCTCCGCTAAGCTTTTGGAGATTCCCGGCGAATCCGAACTGATTGGGCACGGTGTATCGACCTGTGCCACCTGCGACGGCTTTTTCTTCAAGGACAAGCGGATCATCGTGGTAGGCGGCGGCGACTCGGCCATGGAAGAGGCGACATTCTTGACCCGTTATGCCTCGGAAGTAACCATTGTCCACCGTCGCGACACTTTGAGGGCCTCAAAAGTCATGCAAGACCGGGCCCACAACAATGCGAAGATTAAGTGGGTAATGAATGCGACTCCGCTGGAAGTCTTAGGAGAACAAAACCGCGTCACCGGGCTGAAAATCAAGCATAACGACTCCGGCAAAACCGAAGTGCTCGACACCGAGGGTCTCTTCGTTTCGATTGGCCACCGGCCCAACACCGCATTCCTGGGCGGTCAGCTCGAGACGGATAAGGTTGGGTACCTGGTGACTGACCCCCAAACTACGCAAACGAACATTCCTGGGGTGTTCGCTTGCGGAGATGTCGCCGACTCCCGTTATCGCCAGGCCATTACCGCGGCCGGCACCGGGTGCCGCGCGGCGATGGATGCCGAGCGCTGGCTTGAAGCGCAATCCGAAAAAACCGTCGTGTCGTAGCGCAACAATAAAAAAGGCCGGTCCATCCGGCCTTTTTGTGTTAACGAGTTCGTCCTGCCAATTGCTGTTCAGCCATCTCAATCATCTTACGTACCATGTGGCCGCCAACAGCACCACACTGACGGGTGGGAATCTCGCCCCAGTACCCGTCCTCAATCCCGGTCAGCCCAATTTCGCGGGCCACTTCGTACTTGAACTGGTCCAGCGCCCGAGCTGCGCTTTGAACTACCGGCCGGTTTCCCGTACTACTTCCTCGAGCCATGCATTTCACCTCCATCTCAGGTAGTGCGGTTATTATCACCCACCGTTGACGGATTTACCCTTGAGAGCCAATCCAATTTCTGCCGACTCAGTGCTAGCCTTCCGTCATCACTTGCCCGCGTTTGATCACCTTAACGTCAGGCACAAACAGGAAGGCAGCCATACCGATCAACGACGCCACGGTCAGCGCGCCAAACATGCCGCCGAATCCGCGCACTGCTTCAACGGCGGTCAAAATGATGGGGCCCGCCGCCATGCCCATGCCGCGAAAGACCGCTACCACCGAGAGCGCTTCGCCCGACTGATTTTCCCGGTACAACGCTAAGGCCATGCGGTTTAACGGTGCTCCCATGGTAAATGCGGTCCCCAGCCCGAAGAATAGCATGGCAACGACGAAACGGACGAACCCGAGTCCAGGCAGTGCCAAGAGAAGGCCACCGACGGCGCCGGCAAATAGCCCCACCATCAGAACCTTGCGTGGTCCGATGCGGTCGACCAGCACACCCCCGGCACCGGCCAAAATCGCTCCGCTAACGGCGGCAGGCAGCAAGGCCAGGCCGGAATTCAAGACATCAAAGTGCAGTTCACGCTGAACCAAGGTTGGCACAAAGACGGCGGCCGACATGTCCATACCGATAAGGGCGGCGCCGACCATCATCGCCACGCCGGCGCCGCTGCGTAACGGAACCGGGTCCAAAAAGGGGACTCCGGCGCTCCGTTCGCGGGTCAGAAACACCAGGAGCGAGACTAGTGCCACTGCAATGAACAGGAAGCGGATGGCACCACCGACGGCCAAGCCCAGCAAAGCACTGGCAAGCAGAACCGAGAACGCCGCGCCCCCCTGCCAGTCGGGCATTGCCCGCGATTTGAATTCGGACGGCTGGATGTGCCCGCTCATCGCCAGCACCATCAGCGCAATAGGGATGTTGATGATAAACACGGCGGGCCAGCCCAGAAACTGGCCCAGCACGCCGCCCAAGGTCGGGCCGATGACACTGGCGAGCCCAAACACGGCGCCGAAAATCCCCAACGCCATGCCCCGGCGCTCTATCGGAAATTGCTTAATGCCTTCCGCCTGAGCATTGGGGTAGACCGCACCGGCTCCCGCCCCCTGGATGACACGCGCCAGCATAAACACCCAAAAGTTTGGCGAAACCGCCGCCAACGCCGATGCCAGCATGAAAGCCACCACGCCCCACAAAAACACCCGCTTGTGGCCCAGGCGGTCACCCCATGCTCCCGACAGCACCGTGGAGGCAATATACGCCACCGTATAGGCGGTGATGGTCCATGCAACCCAATCCAGCCGAATGTGATAGCTCTTCATAATCAGCGGAAAGACCGGGGATATGATGCTGGTATCCAGTGCGCCTATGAAGATACCAACCAGATACACTGTTAACGCGCGGAAATTCGGGCGCATGGATCCTCCTCCGTTCAGCCCCCAGGGCCGCGCATGCAACTCTGGGCTCCTCGTTCTAGTCTAACCAAAACCTGTCAGCCTACGCAGAATGTCCCATAGTGACGGCCCGAAAGATGTTGGTGGTCGGGCCGGGATGGTAAATCACGTACAGCAGCAAAAATACCACCAACCCCGACGCGGCCGCAATCAACCATACGCTGGCCGTCCAGGGCGCAATCCGGCGATGCAGCTGAAACCGACGCAAAAGTGCTCGCCGTATGGTAATAATGCCGAGAATAGCGGCCACGGTTGCCAGCGTCGCATGCGCCTGCAGAAAGATCGTGTACGCCAAGTTATATTTGTGTGGCCCGCCGAAAACGGTGTCGCCTACCAAGAGCGTGCGCAGCACATAGCTGACAAAAAAGGCAGTCGCAAACCCTGCGCCGGTTAGCATCAGCCTTTTGTGTGTCTCCCGCTGCCCCCGCCGGATATAAACCCAGCCGATGGCAATCAACAATGCGCTCACGATCATAAACCCTTCGTTCAGGGCAGGCCAGAACTGCATATCCTACTCCATCCCTTCCGTTTCGAGCGCCGGCTGTACACCCAGTTCAACATACCATAACTCAGGGACGCTGCCGCATAAAACGCTCGTACGCGTCGATTGATGGAGCCGTGCACCATGTTTAGGCGATAGGTTTGAAGGCTTCAAAGGGGTTTCGGCAGCTACGGCAGTAATATAGGCTGCGGCAGGATGTCGACGCAAATAGGTTTTGCATGACGGTGTCACGCTGACCGCAATAGGGACAGGCCACATCATCCAAATCCCGCCCTGGAGGAGCGATGCCCGAATCTTTCAGCGCCTTTCGGCCCGCGTCAGTAATGCGCGACGACGTCCAGGCGGGCGACAAGGAAAATTCTACCTCAACCCGAACGTCGGGGTATTGCTGCTCAAGCCTCCGTTTGACCTGACCTGCAATCAGCCGTTGGGCCGGGCACCCCACAAAGGTGGGGATCAAGGAGACGCTCACCCGGTCATCTTGGCACGTCACCTGCCCTACCATGCCTAAGTCCACAATGCTGACCGCCGGAATTTCCGGATCGTGAATGTCGCGCAAGAGTGCTTCGACTTCGCTCGCGGTCACGATGTCCCCCCTTTCTACCAGCCGGCTTTGGGGTCCAAGCGGTAAACCTCCGACAACGTCGCCAACGCGGCTGTCAGTGCCTCGGTATGCTGCCCCGCCCGCCCATTGAGGCGAGGATCGCCCGCGGCCGGCACGTCAACTTCCAGCGCCGCAAAAAACGTGCGGAACTCCCGGTGAAACCGGTCTGGTAGTTGGGCCGCGGAGGGCAGCAGATGAGACCGGCCCAGTTCCGGCGCGATGTCGCCAAACCCGGCTAAGTCACCCCACCATTCTTTTAAATCCAAAAGCGCCCGAATTAGCCTGGCGCGCGACTCATCATCATGCCGGGCCATGGTCTTCAGCCACAATTCCTGGTGCGCCCGGTGATAGCGCTTTTCCGGCAGAATTTTGCGCGCAGCATCGGCCAGTGGGGTCAACGCACTGGCTTCAAGCCCGGCCAGCACAGTCATTTCCCACACGTCATGCGCATAGTGCCGAACAATGGTCCAGGCCCAGTCAAAATGCGGGTCCTCCAAATAGTGACCGGGTCCGTTGGGCTGTTCCAGCAACACGGAATTTCGCCGCTCTTGGGGTGGGCGCAACGATGCTAGGTCGTCGGCCGAGCCGAGACCCAGTTCCTCCAGCAGGTGATAGAAATGCGCGGCATGGCCGATTTCTTCCTGACCAATCGATCCAAAAGCCACATCCTCCTCAATATGCGGCGCCAGTCCCAGCCACTCCTGATCGCGAAAGCCGATGATTAGATCGTCATCCGCCAACTGGGTCAAGAGTTCCGCCACCAGGCGCCGACGCGCCGGGTCCTGGCGAGCCTGGTCAATCGACCATGGCATTATGGTTAGCGCCCCCTTCCTGTGGCACGCCCTCCGCATTCATCGGGTTCTGTCGATAGTAGCGCCACTTGTCCACCAAATACTTGTAGTCGTCAGTGGTCCGGTATACCTTTTCCGTCTTTTTATAGCCGCGCCGGTCGCGTAATCCAAGTTGGTGTATATGATCGCGCCGCACCACCCAGAGGTTGATAAAATCAGCCCGGCGAAAGAAATTCTCTTCGGCCAGCGCCAAGGCCATGTCCGGCGAGGACGCCAGCACATTAAAGACGTGAACGTGGGGACTCATCCAATCAGACTGGGCAAACACTTCATAGATGTCAAAGTGCACGTGCTCCATGCCCTCCGCCTCCCTTAACCGGCCCGGGCATCGCCAATCATGCGGCGCACCCAGGTCCCTTCCTCATACGTGGTTGAGCGCAGGCCAAGGCGCGCCTGCGAACGCGGGCCGTGGTTATTGACGATTTGCCGAAACAGATCCCAGTCCGGCTGCTGGTAAGTCCACTTTTTCGTAACCGGATCCTGCTTTAACGTGGAATCGGGGATGGTGAGCCCCAGCGACCAAATCCTATGGACGTACTTGGTGAAAAACCGCTGGCGCAGCTCTTCGTTGGTCTTGGAGCGAATGCGATAGCGAATGTTGCGCAGCTGGTGGGTCGATAGTTGGCTTTTTTCCGGAGGGCCAAAAAACATCAATAACGCCGGCCACCAGCGGTTTAAGGCATCTTGCAGCATCGCGCGCTGCATGGAAGTCCCCTCTGCCAAAGCCATACAGATGCTTTCCCCGTGCTGGATGTGAAATCCCTCTTCTTCTACAATGCGCTGCAACGCCCGCGCATACGGGGCATAGGAACAATTGAGCGACATGCCTTGGGTGATCACCGCGGCACCGTCCACCAGCCACCCGATAATACCGGCATCAGCCCAGGTCGGCGTGGCCATATGGAATACATTGTGGTACTTGAGTCGACCGGTGAACAGATCTTCCATAATGTCCTCGCGGCTTTTGCCCCAGGGCTGCATCAAATCTTCCGCCACGCGAATCAGCAGCTGGCCATGGCCCACCTCATCCTGCACCTTGGCGGTGATGGCCAGTTTTCGGTATAAGGTGGGCGCCCGGGGAACCCATTCCTTTTCCGGAAGTGCTCCCATGATCTCGCTCACCGCGTGCATGGCAATCAGCCGCACCAACTGCTGGCGATAGTCTTCAGGCATCCAATCGTCGGCCTCTATCCGCTCTCCCCGATCCAGGCGTTCCAAGAAATACGCCTCTTCATCGGTCATGGTCGCCTCGTTCATCCGATCTCCCCCCAACCAAGCACTTGCTTTCTCGCAATTACATTATCTGACGCCCCCCCAGAATGTGTCAACGGGCAAGAAAACGGTAGAAGATGCGTCGAAAATTCGCACCCAGGCTGCCCGGCGCGTGATTGGCGAGCCCGTGCAACGCCGTCATGGGGCTGTAGCCCTGAAACGAGAGGGGAAAACCATCGAAAACCTGCGCCGCATGGCGTGGAATGTGGCTCGCGCCATCGCGTTAGTGATGCAAGCGCCCCAAAGGTATCCGATCCGGATCCTGTCCATGGCTTGAAAGCCGTCATTGCGAGTCCGCGCAATGGGACATGCAACGTCGCCGGAATGGGATGGGGTAGGTCCAGCCCCAATCGAATGCGTAGCACGCCTCAAAGAATTGGCGTCCGACGTCTTCCGAATAGTCGGCCAGGCGGTGTTTGTGTGCGCAGTCTAAGACGCGCTGATAGAATTGTCGGTACCGGGTCTTACTCAACGCCGAATAGTGTAGGCGCTCGAGTTCCGCCAAAACCCGGGTCACCAGAGTATCAATGGGTATTGTACCCATGATCCATACCTCCCATAGAGGATCATGAGCCCCAGGGCTCACCTCTACGATGAGGTGTTATGGGAAGTTGATGGCGATTTTAAGGGCCCATTTATGCGGGGATCCGCGACTGTCTCCGCATAACCGAGAGCTCCACATAAGCCATCGAACACGAGCTGTTCAGTGCGATGAGTATCAACTGGCGCGGGCGGCACCCGCCGAGGGGGAGCGGTCCAAGCCGTACTGGATGAGCGTACCTACGAGAAAGGTCGCAAGGTGGATGACGAGACCTTCAACGCGCACTCTTACCCGGAACCCCTTTCACGGGCAGTGGAACTACGTGATCCGGCCGCAACTCAAGCCATGACAGTTATTATTGCGCGCCGCCTTAACCCGATTGCGCCGGGGGAGCGGTACTGCTCACCGCAGCAAGCGGCGGAGGTGATGGGAGTCTCGGAGTGGCTCCTCTATCATGAGATAGAACAGCAGCAGATTCTGCACCGGCACATCGGCGCGCGGATTCTGATCCCGGTCGACTGGGTGAAGGCCGAGGCTAAGCCTCGCTGGCAGTTCAGGACTTTAGCAACCAAGATCGCGATGGGGGGGGGCCGAACCAGTCCTTTAAGAGCTTTGACTCATGCTCCACTCTGACCAAACCCGCTTCGTGGATGTGCATAAGGCCTCCTTCGATTTCCTTGGGTTCACTGTCTTCGCCACTGGGCTTTATCCGCCCCCTCCGGAGAGCACTTCCCCGGGGTTCATCACGTCAAGAGGCAGAGCGGGGGGATGAGTGATGTCGCACGGCGTTCCGATTTGACCGGGGTTTTCCACTTTTTCCCGATGTTGTTCGTCGGCTTGTGGGAGAGCCGTGCGTCATGGTGGGCTGATGGAACGGCTCATGTATCATGCATTGTCCAACGATTTCTGGCAGGTAATCCGCGATACATACGATGAAATGGGATTCGTATCCGGCAAAAACAAGAGACCGCTCACCCAGAAAACGAGAGCGGTCTCGACGGAATCAAAATTATCCGTGACGGAGATTCGTTTTTGGCTATTGGTTCAATTTGAGCAACCTCTCTTTTGTACTAATGACGCCTCGGTGGTCAATGACAAAGATGAGACCAACCAGAAAGACGACCATGAATAGAATGGCACTACTAAACGCTGCGATGAACCCGCTACTCCCTGCTATCCGCGTCAGTATGATGGAGTTTGCCGCACCCATGAGGTTTAACACGCCGTTGTAAATGCCGTAAACGAACGCCGTCGACCGCGGATTGGGTGCAAGATCAATGGCGTTCACCGCCCATGATCCCACGGTTGAGTTCATGGCCATTAGTGACAGGCCTATGAGCACGACGGTCGGGATGACGGCGTGCGCCTTGGATGTCTCGACAGCAATGAGCATCATGATAATCATCAGGACCATGGGAACACCGGAACCAATCTTCCGGCCCTTTCCATTGCCATACCGTCGGATCAAGCGGTCATTAATCGGGCCGGAAATCATAAAGCCGAGAAATCCGCCTCCGTAGGAGATGCTGGACCAAGCCGCACTTTTGACGATGGATAAGTGAAAGGTGAAATACATATAGCTTGGTAGCCAATACAAAAAGGTAAACAGAATATATCCGAACGTCAAAAACGTCAAAAAGACTCCTATCCCGTTACGAGAGGTCATGACCCGAGCTGCCATACGCATATCTTCCCGAGTGACCGCCGATTGGCCCAGGGCCCCGCTTGCTCCCTGGATATAGCGAAGTTCGGCTTGGTTTACCCAGGGATGTGTCTCGGGAGTATCGCGGACCATCGTGTACCATATGGGAACCCACGCCAGACCGAGAAGCCCAAAAATGATAAAGGCCCATTGCCAACCTAAGGATGCCACGATAAGACCCGACAGCACTGACCCTACGGCAGGTCCCACAAACTGTCCCGAACCGGGCATAGTATAGGTGGTCGATCTCTCGCCCGGAGCAGCCCATGTGGATGTGGCTTTAGCGTTGAGGGGCCAAACCGGCGCTTCGCCTACCCCCATGAGTCCGCGAATGACGATCCACGACGAAAAGCTGTACGCAACGGCCGTCAGAATCGTAAAGATAGACCACCAGCCAATAGCCAGGGAAAATGCATTGCGCAACTTTAGTTTGTCAGCTATCCATCCTCCCGGAAAGTTAAAAACGGCATAAGTGAGAGTCCAAGCAAATGCAATTTCGCCTATTTGAGCAATATTAAAGCCGAACTGCTTTTCAATGGCTGGAACGGCAACAGAGAAGTTAACGCGGTCCATGTAATTGATCGCGATCGCGAAAAATATGAGAAGAAACACCAATATGCGAACCTTAGACCGTGCCGGCTCTCTAGCAGAATCCGAAGGATTGTTCATCATTGCTCCTCCTTTTTCGAATTACGAGGAAACGCTAGGGCGCAGAAGAGCGGGACCGACGCTGGTGCCAATGCGCTGAATGCCACGTTCCACCAGCGCAACCGCTTGCGCGTAGGTCCGGATCCCGCCTGCTGCCTTAACCCCAATGCTCTGAGGGGTAATCTTGCGAATCCATGCAAGTTCTTCCAGGTCGGCACCCCTTGGCCCGAATCCGGTTGAGTTTTTGACGTAGGCTGCACCACTTTCAACCACGCATAGGATGGCATCTCTTATCTCGTCGCGGGTAAGATACCCGGTCTCGATAATGGCCTTCAGGGTAATTCCCGGGATGGCCTCCACCACCGTGCGAAGGTCATCTATCGCACGGTTCCAGTTGTGGTCCTTCAGCGCTCCAATATCTACAACCATGTCCACTTCTCTGGCTCCTGCTCGGACGGCCCGATACGCCTCGTCGGCTTTGACCGTCGATTCGACTGCTCCGAACGGAAAGGCCACAGTAGCCGCAACCCGTACGTCAGACCCACGCAGGTCGCTCACGGCTGCTGCCGTATGTATCGAGTTCACGCAGTAGACAGGGAAATGGTATTCGATGCAGACTTTCGCTCCAGCGGCGATCTCGTTGTGTGTGGCGTCGGGCTTAAGCACCGAATGGTCAATAAAGGGTGACAGGTTCATGGAGCACCTCCTTTAAAACAAAAATCCCTTCCCATAGCAACGCTATGGAAGGGATGTCTAGAACTCTGGTCCTTCACTTCTAAAAATTCGTGACGTTCGCAAGAACTCCTGCTGCTTTCTCACATCGCAGTAAAAAAAGTATTCACCACAAGTTAGCATTGCCGATTTCAACACTAATACCAAGCTTTAAAAGGTTATCTCGGAGTGAGGCCGTTCTCACCAGTCCCGCTACCACGATCGGAATCCCGAAGGTTTCAATTTCGTGGTTCACGAACGGGAAGACCACGGCCGGCATGCAGCACACAATATCGGGTCTGATTCGGTCAATTGCAGAAACACTGGACTCAAGACTTTGTGAGTCGTGAATAAACACTCTTAACACGACACTTTTGTTCATAGATCGGGCGACCCGCGCAAGGGCGAGATTACTGGTGACGATGGAGGCTGGAGCGATGAGGTTGTCCAAAACGCACAATCCTTCGCGATCCATCTTGAGACCGGCAATCATGTCCGCGTGGACCCAAAAACGCTTCTGAGCCCGTTTGAGAGGCTCAACGAACTGAGCAACGGAACCCAACCTTGCGCCCGCCACATGTATAAGCGGATGGGCAGAGACCGACGCGGCGTCTCGCTGACCAATAGTCCAGACGGACGGGATTATGGGAGGTAACTTTTCCATGTATGCCTCGTTCCAAACGGGTCCAATAGGTCGACAGGGTCCTCATTCGATAGCCCACCATGTCGGACGGTTCAACGTCATGTCACGACCAACAGTCCACGTTCTAAATAGATTGCCTCAAGCCCCCGGTGTGGAAAACTTTCAGATGAGTGCTCCATGGCTAGTCTACCAGACCGAGCCACTTACGTTGGATTCCGAAAATATTGTTGGCTACGATGCGACACTGACGCCATCGAGCCGCGTTGTGCGACCGGGCATGGGCGTGTGCTTTAGGGTGAAAGTCCCCAATGGAGGATGAGCGTTCCAACCATAGCTCAAAGGCAAGCCCATCGTGATTGTGCCACGAGAGTACGTAGAAGATGAGGGGAGGCCCCTCGACGACGATGAATGAACTCCTGTGCTTCAAGGCCCCGATTAAGGCCGTCCTTCCGTACCCACAACTGCACCCGCGGTTCCGTGAGAAACTCGCGGGGCAGCAAGGCGGCAACCGAATGGGTAGATCGATGCATCTAGCGGGACTTTAACACTTACAATGTAGTACCAGCCCATATCCATATTACTGCTTCAGGTCGGGAGTGGTGAAAGCCGCTTCCGGCTTGGGTTTTGCGTCGTAGCCACTGCAGCCGAGAGGAGCTT
>JAKACZ010000049.1 GCA_021820965.1 Bacillota bacterium
CGCCCATGTTGCTGGTGGGATAAGCCGTGGCGAGTCCGGAGGAGCACTCCCAGGGTTTCACAACCCGTCGACGCAGCCATGGTGGTTCCCTCAGAATCTCCGGCCTTTAGGCCGGGGAGGTTCAATGCGCCTACGAGGGCCGATACGTGTGGCCCAGCATTCTTCATCCAGCGTGGGGCAAATTGGATATCGTCGATATGTCACCACGTTCGGGGATCGGATCCCCCGGGCCAGCGCAACCGGCTTTTTCGGGTCAAGATGCGCAGGGTCACCCCATCACCATAAGCGGCATGGTAAATACCCGGTAGATACCATGCGCTCGTACGTTGCAGGGTCTGGGTTGAACCGCCCGGGTATAATCCCAGCGATGGGACTTTTGTGGCAGATGAAAACGTTCGTGACATTGGTGTTCCTCAGCCCCAAGGGCTGAATTCTTAAGTGGTCAACGGGGCTCTCACGGCCAGGCAAATAGCAGACATGGTCCGGCCCATGACCCACTAGCACACTAGCCTGTTGCCGACAATCAAAGAGCTTCCACACCAACAGATGCAAGCTTAGCCTTTCATCCTGCCGACACGGACAGAGCCACTACTTCGTCCAGTAACGAGGCGGCGGGGGCAGCCTGGCGCTGCAATCCGCATGCTTGACCTGCTGCTCTGTTCGGTATGCGCATAGAACAAACTCGGTGCGCGCATAATCGGTAAATTGCAAATGTCCCCAACGGTAAGTCACGAGCAACCCATCAATGATGTATCGCCCGGGCTTTGTTACGTCAACAACCAACTCCGGTTCCGCATCTGTTGTCAGGGTACCCATGGGCAACTGCCGAATGGGCTGGTGTGCAGTATGCCGCACCCATTGCATCGGCCCAATACCAAGTGCCGGCGGCACCCGCATGCCTGTCGTCGCTACGACCTTTAGGCCCGAGGCCACATTCGTCGGCCGTACGTGCAGCAACTGCCAACGGATGCGACCTCGGTCCATAATGGGCGCGCCGCCGAGCAAAACTTGTGTTCCAACAAGGACGGCGAGCGACGTCGTATCATATCGGGCACCGATCGCATGTGCATACGGTCCTTGCGAGTATCGGAAGCGTAGTTGTCGATAGTGCCACACGATCATAGACGCAGACACCAGAACTACTGCAATCGCAACTCCGCTAGCAACAAGCACACTGCGCTTCATACACGGCTAGCCTCCCTAGTCAGCCGCAAAGATGCGACGCGAGTATGGGGGATATTAGTTATTTTCCCCATACAACTCCTGATCGTGTGTGGCGTAGGGCGAGAAAACCACGGCGCGATGAGCTCTTAGACGCAGCTGGCGATTTCGAGGAGTCGGATGTCGTTACCACTTTCGCAACCTCCACAGTATAGGAGAAGTGGGAACTCGATTTTAGGGGCGCAAGAGAATGATGGAGACGGCCGCAACGATAACCGCAATCAGGCTGGCCCAACTCCAATAACGCAAATTGTCCAGCTTCTGATCCATTTCATGCCGCAGTTGGTCGATTTTGTTCTCGAACTTGGCATCCATCGTTCCGAACTTGGCATCCATCGTTGCGAACTTGGCATCCACCATATCAAACTTAGTATCCACCATATCAAACTTGGTATCCATCTTCGTTTCCAACGCGTCAATTTTATTTTCGAGCCGATCTTCGATGCGGTGCAATTCCTGGAGAAGGTGAAAACCCCACGAGGCTGGAATATCCTCGCCTGGCACAGGAGGCGATTCGCTTTCCGGCATGGCCGTACCTTCTTTCATCGTAGAAAGTTCCTTTCTCTGAGTATACGCGTCCGATCGCAAAAAGAAAAAGTGCGCCGATTAAAAACACGAGTTACACATCATAAATCAGCTGCAATCCTACACGACTACACGAATGCGACCTTCATCATCTTTGGCGAAGATGCGCCGGCGGGTGCCACCACAGACGGGTCAGCACCCGGTCGACGTTGTCGGACCATCATCCAAGTTCGCCATATGCCGCTGGTACTGGCACTGATCGCATCGAAAGGCAAACGCAGTATCTTTAGCCACTATCATCTCCTTAGCGAGACGGGACGCCGGCGGATGGACCGCCGACCGGCGTCTGGTCAAGGCGTACCTTCCATTGGGCGATTTCCTCATCCGGCAATGACTCAAACGTGCCTTTCTCCAATCGCGAGGGCGCCGCATGAGTTCCCGGTCTTAAAAGAGACCCGGTCTAATGGTCTTCATAATCTGCGCTACCTGGACGTCTTGGGGATCGGGGGAGGACTGAAGCGTCTCGACTACATGGTGAAAGTCTTGATCACTGCGGTTTTGGCTCATTTTAGCGGCCGCCTCAATCCGAGCAACATCAATGCTAAGCCCCACGATTCCGCGCATCTGCTTTTGCCGGAATTCAGAGGTTAAACTATGCCAGGGACGACCGCCGGGCCGGTCTTCTTCGTATCGGTTCATCAGCAACTCCAGAAATGTTTCGAGTTCAGCATCGGTCATCACCCGGCAGGTGCCATAGACGTGGACCGCGACATAGTTCCAAGTGGGCACATTGGGATCCTCATACCATGACGGCGAAATATAGGTGTGCGGCCCTTGGAAAATAGCCAAGACTTCGGGATTGTCGGGGGCTGCCCGCCAGATGGCGTTTCCCTTGGCTACGTGGCCTTGCAGCACCAAGCGGCCATCTGCCTCGTGCCACTCAAAGGGCATGTGCACCGCAATAGGACGCGTGCCGTCGATGGCTACCAACACCCCGAAAGGATATCGGGTGAGCATTTCCTGAATGCGCTCACGATCATCAACGCGGTAATACGAGGGAATATACATGATTTTGACCCCTAAGTATTTAATGGCTTACGCTGAGTTCTGTCACATCCAACGTAAGTCTCGCACACGCCACCTTCCGCAGCAAGAAGAAAGCCACGAGCATGATATAATGGTTAAGAAACTTACATGTATGAGGAACGAGGTGCGGGATGCTTAAAATTCTTAAATACCTGGCACCTTATCGCCGCTCGGTCATCCTGGTGTTGGCGCTGACCTTCATGCAGGCGATGTCCACCCTCTATCTACCGCAGCTGATGTCCAATATTGTGGACGTCGGCATTCTTCACGGCAATGTGCATTACATTGTACGCGTGGGTCTAGTGATGTTGGCCGTGACCATGATGGGCGGTTTGGCCGCTATCGGAGGCAGCCTATTTGCGGCCCGGGCCTCGGCGGGATACGCCCGCATCCTCAGAGAACGCATCTTCCGGCACGTAGAGCGTTTCGGCCTATCCGAATTTGACGTACTGGGGACATCCTCCCTCATTGTCCGTAGCAACAATGACGTGATGCAAGTTCAGCAAATGGTACAAATGATGCTGCGCATGATGATCATCGCGCCGCTTACCTCGATTGGCGGAGTCATTATGGCGATTCATACCAACGCCCGTCTGGCGCTCTCGATGATTGTCGTGGTCCCTCTGTTGGGCCTGACCGTGTACCTTATATTAGGTCGAGGCATCCCGCTTTTTCATGTGATTCAAGTGAAGGTGGACGGGCTTAACCGTGTAGTTCGTGAAAACCTGGCGGGCGTTAAGGTGATACGCGCCTTTCACCGCCAGGACCATGAGCGCGAACGCTTTTACCACGCCAATGCGGATCTCACTCAAATATCCGTGCGCGTGTTTCAGATGACGGCACTCATGCTGCCCTTGGTCATGCTCATTATGAATTGGGCTACGGTCGCCATCTTTTGGTGGGGCAGCGTGCGGGTCAATCACGGCCAATTGCAAGTGGGAAGTCTCATGGCCTTTATTCAATATTTCTCGCAAATTATGTTTTCGGTGATGATGGTATCTATGATGTCCTTTATGCTGCCCCGCGCCCAGGCATCTGCTCTTCGCATCGGTGAAGTGCTGAACACTACCATAACCATCGAGGATCCACCCGATGCGATCGAACTGGGTCGCCCGCCGACCACGCTCAGCTTTGACCATGTCACTTTTTGCTATCCGGGAGCGGAGGAGCCGGCGCTCGACAATATTAGCTTTGAGGCGCACACGGGTCAGACCGTAGCTATCATCGGCGGGACGGGGGCCGGCAAGTCGACGCTGATACGTCTGATCGCCCGCTTTTACGACGCCCAAAAAGGCGTGGTCCGCTTAGACGGCATGGACATCCGCATCCTGACGCTGGCGTCGCTTAGACAGACAATGGGTTTGGTCACCCAGCCTCCCGCCCTTTTCACCGGCACGATATTGGATAATGTCCGCTATGGAGACACTAATGCGAGCGAATCGGCGGTTAAAGACGCCTTGATGACGGCTCAGGCATGGGAGTTCGTCGAGTCCATGCCGAACGGGATGCTGAGCTACCTCGACCAGGGTGGTGTCAACCTTTCCGGCGGACAGCGCCAGCGGCTGTCGATTGCCCGCGCCTTGGTACGCCACCCTGCCATTTACCTTTTGGACGACAGCTTTTCTGCTTTGGATTATAAGACCGATGCCGCACTGCGACAGGCATTGAAAAGCTGGACGCACGAGGCGATTGTCCTGATTGTGGCACAGCGGGTGGCCACCATCATGGATGCCGATCTCATTTTGGTGCTGGATGACGGACGCGTGGTGGGACGCGGAACTCACACGCAATTGATGGCCGAGTGTGACATTTACCGGGAAATCGTCTCGTCGCAGCTTTCGCCGGAGGAGAGTGCCTCATGAATCAGCCATCGCGGCACGAATCTGGTCAGCGGCAGTCTCCTCTCGGCTTTGGGCGCGGGCCCGGCTTTGCCCGCGCTGTAGAGAAGGCCAAGAACCCCCGAGCCACCTTCATCCGCCTGTTAGGCGAGTTTCGCCCCTATCGCGGGCGGCTGGCGCTGGTGGTGTCGTCTGCCATCCTCAGCACGGTCTTCACGATTTGGAGTCCCAAGGTTCTGGGAAATGCGACCACCGTGCTGTTTCACGGATTCGTCGCCAGGCTCCGCCGGATTCCCGGCGCATCCGTGAATTTTGCGGCCATCGAACGGGATCTCGCTTTTTTGGCTCTGTTATACCTAATTAGTTCCGGGTTTAACTTCCTCCAGCAGTACGTTATGGCCAGCGTGGCTCAGCGCTTGACTTTTCGTTTGCGTGAAAGACTGATGGAAAAGCTGAACCGGCTACCCATTCGCTTTTTCGACAACCACCCTCACGGTGACGTCCTCAGCCGGTTCGTCAACGACTTCGACAACATCAGCAGCACGCTTCAGCAAACCTTGGCTCAATTGATTGCGTCCATTGTCACATTCGGCGGTGTGATAATTATGATGCTCACCATCAGTCCGTTGATGACCCTGGCCGTAGCGGTCACCCTGCCGCTCAGCATCTTACTGACTACCAACGTGGTCCGCCGCTCGCAGCGCTACTTTCGCGAACAACGGCGGCAGTTGGGGGACATTAACGGCCATATCGAAGAAATGTTTAGCGGACATGCAGTCGTTAAAGCCTACGGACATGAAGATCGAGCCATAGAACAGTTTGACCGCATCAATGCCGGGTTGTACGAATCCTCGTGGAAGTCGCAATTTCTTACCGGCATCATTTTTCCGCTAATGAATGTGATTGGCAATATCGGCTACGTCTTCGTGAGTGTGGTAGGCGGTATTTTGGTGACACGACGTACCATCCAAATCGGCGACATTCAAGCGTTCATTCAGTACGCCCGCCAGTTTTCTCAGCCGATAACGCAGATGGCCAGCATTTCCAACATCATTCAAACGCTGCTGGCCTCCACCGAACGCATTTTCGAGATATTGGACGCGCCCGAAGAAACGCCCGACCGGGTACCTGCCGCAAAGACGCGGATTTCGAGCCGTGGTCATGTGGAATTTCAGAATGTGTCCTTCCGTTACCGTTCCGATGCCCCCTTGATTGACCAATTCAATTTGAACGTAGCGCCAGGGTCGACGATCGCCCTGGTGGGACCGACCGGCGCCGGAAAAACCACCTTGGTCAATCTCTTGCTGCGATTTTATGACGTAACCGACGGCCGCATTTCGGTGGACGGCGTCGACATTCGGGATATGGCACGTCAGGATTTGCGGCGGATTTTTGGCATGGTGCTGCAGGACAGCTGGCTCTTTCACGGAACCCTTGGCGATAACATCGCCTATGGCCGGCAAGGTGCCACCGAGGAGGAAATCATTCAGGCGGCGATATCGGCGCGGGCCGATCACTTCATCCGCACGCTGCCGGATGGATACAACACCGTGTTGAATGAAGAAGCCTCCAATATTTCTCAAGGCCAGCGCCAACTCATCGCGATTGCGCGCGCCTTTCTGGCTGATCCAGCTATCCTCATCCTTGATGAGGCCACGTCTAACGTTGATACGCGCACCGAAGTCGCCATTCAGCTAGCCATGAGCCATCTCATGCGCGGGCGCACCAGCTTCGTCATCGCACACCGTTTGTCCACCATTCGCGGCGCCAACCGGATCTTGGTGATGGATCACGGCCACATTGTCGAGCAGGGCAACCACGACGAACTCATGGCCCGCCGCGGGTTCTACTATGATTTGTACCAAAGCCAATTCCAAAAGGCGGCCATTTGACATTCTGCGTATTTCTTCCTGCCCGCCCGCATCGTGCCAGCGGATCTAAAATAATCGCCGCTCTGCCTGGGCGGGCACCGACGGCGGATCGATACCAGCACGGATAAAAACCGGGACTATCTCGCTCACGCACTCCAGAAATGAAAAAGGTGCCGGTGCCGCGGAGCCTCTGGAACCAGATTAACCCGAGTTCGCTTTCCATAGTGGTCCTAAGCGCCAATTCTTGATAAGGTGGGCGAAGGAGGCCCAAAATGCTGATAAAAGACGGTGATACGGTCAAAGAAGGCGCCCTGCGCCGACCCCACGACGGCGAAAAAGTCTGGATCGATGTATCCGGTGACGGCGCTTCGTCACTGGCCAACGTCTTTCACGTGCTCGGGTTCAGCCCGGATGTTTTGACAGCGGTTGAACCTGAACCGGACCGAGCCCAACTGCAATATTTTGGCAGCATAACTGTTCTGTCGCTCTTTGTTCCCGAGGGTCAGGTGATGAAGACCTTCACCGTGGTGCTGGCACCGAGCGTACTAGTCAGCATCCACCGCGAGCCCATACAGTTATTGACTGACCTTGGTCGGGAGGTGTTAACCAAGGCGGGCCTGATGGAATCCGCCCACTACCTCTTGTACGAAATTCTTGAACGCGTAGCCGATATTTTTTTGGAGCGCATGGATACCCATGAAGAAACCTTCGACGGATTGGAAGAAGACGTCCTCGACGGTCTTGACCGCGCCCATGAGGTGTTTGCGCTTAGACACGAACTCCACCATTTGCGCGGCATTCTTGCCGACATGCGGCGCATCGCCGCCAGACTTAGCCGCCGACCTTTCACTTCGACCCAAACCGGGGCATCGGACGCCAACATTTTTGTCGACGTCTACGACGGCTTCTACCACGTCATGGACAACATTGACAGTCTTCGCGACAATTTAACTGGTTTGGTCGACCTGGGCCTTAATCAACGTTCGACCCGGCTCAACGAAATTATGAAATTTCTCACCATCTTCTCGACGATTTTCCTGCCTCTGACCTTTATTACCGGGTTCTTCGGCATGAACCTGAAAAGCATGCCGGAACTGGCCACGCCTCATGGCCAAGCGTTGACCATGCTCCTGATGGCAGTTGTTGCCGCCACCATGTTGATTGTGTTTAAACGGCGTAAGTGGATGTAACACGGGCCCTGGTTAGCGTCCGTCAAAAATAATTTGGCCGTTTCGCCAGGTCATCCGGTTTCTTCCGGCGGTGTCTACAAACAACACATCAGCCCAAAATCCGGGCTCCAATGCGCCGCGATCGGCCAATCCCAACACCCTGGCGGGGATGAGGCTGGCCGCGCGCACCGCCTCACACAAATCGACCATAGCAAAGGTTTGGTAGTTGAAAACTGCGCGCATCAAAGACAACGTGCTCCCAGCCAAACTTCCGTCACCCAGGCGCGCTTGCCCGTCTTTGACCTGCACCGATTGGCCGCCCAAGTCAAACATGCCGTCACCGAGTTCGGCGGCGCGCATGGCGTCGGTCACCAAGATAGTGTGGTTCGGACCTTTCAGTTGCCCAACCAGGCGAATCATCTCCCGATGTACGTGAACGCCGTCTGCAATCAGTTCAACCCAGACTTCGGGATGGGTCAGAGCTGCCCCGGCAAGGCCCGGATCGCGGTGATGCAGGCCAGTCATACCGTTAAAGAGGTGGGTGACTTGGTGGACCCCCGCGCCAAACGCAGTGCGCGCCTGGTCAAAAGTCGCGTTGGAGTGGCCGGCTGACACTCCGATTCCGGACCGGCGGCAGAAATTAATAAGATCCTGTGCCTTTGGAATCTCAGGCGCTAGGGTGATTCGCTTGAGCAACGGGCCAAGAATTCGTCGGTAACTCTCGAGCTCTGACAGAGACGGCGGCCGCACGCAATCGGCGCGTTGAGCGCCGATACGCTGGGGATGGATGAACGGTCCTTCAAGATGAACCCCCAACATCCCCGAATTCACCGCGTGATCGCCATATTGCCGTGCTGCCTGCAGCACCCGCTGCAGCGCGTCGGATGAGGCAGACAGTGTAGTCGCTAGGTAGCCGGTACAACCTAACCGAGCCAGAGTGCCGTCAATCGCCTCAAAAGCCTCAACACTAGCGTCCATAAAATCGTAACCGGCCGCACCATGGATGTGCAGATCGATAAGGCCGGGGAAAATCCAGCCGCTATGCCATGCGTGAGTTGGATCGGATCGAGTGGCACGCAGGTTCACTTCCTGGATTCGGCTACCCTCAATAATAAGCTCACCTTCCGGGATGATGCCCTCCGGCAACACCAAGTCCCCGTGCAACACCATTTGCTGGCCCATGTGTCTCCCCGCCTTGTTCATCGATACTTACTTTCCATGGTAACACGAGGCCACAGAGAGGGGATCGGTTTTGGTGTGGCCCTGGGACGTTTCCCGAAAGCACTTGACGCGCAGCGGGATGACGCAGTCCACGCAGTCTTGCGCTCGTGGTTCGGCCGAGACGTTGGTTGGAAGCCATTCTCGGACACGTGCCATCGTACCGCTAATTGTGCCGTCGTCCAAGGGTGTCGTTCAGTCCGCTTCATTCCGTATCGTTCACTCGTCAGCGTGTCCCAGTTTCCGACATTTTTGCTGTTTTATGTAACCTGTACAAACCTCTTCCGCGTTAATGCAAATGAGAACCGCAGGAGGTGAGCATCGTGCTCCCAGAAACCTCGCCAGTCGCACACTCCCGGGCCCAGCAGCATCCCTTCTCCTGCCGAATCCTGACCTTTGTGCTCTTCGCGGCAGGTATCCTTGGTGCAAGCCTGGCGTTTTGGATGGATCGCAATGTCCGCACGTCTCAGGTCCAAGTAGCGACAATGATGAATGTACTGCGCCATGATCGGGCGGCCGGGGTCCCCACGGTCGTCGTCAACCCGCAAATCCGCCGCTTGACCAATATCATCCACGCTCGTGTTTTTGCGGTGCTGCCCGTTGCCTATTTCTCGCCGCTGGATGGTCTAGCCGCGCAACTGCAAACCTTTCAGCGCCGCGCGTCAACGCTGATGGTTGCTGACCAGCGGCGCGAGCAGCACAAGGCTCACGCCTGGGGTGACAAGCTTGTGGCGGCTAAAGGTCCCTGGGCAGCGCCGTTAACCGCACAAGCCACCGCCCAACAAACCGCCCACGCCTCGCTGCATCGGCTATTGTCGCTGAGCCGCGAATGGGAATCCCAATATTACGCATGGGAAGCCACGCTCCAACACCTGTCAAGCATAGGAGGCGGGCTGAGCGACGATCAGCAGCCCAAGCGCGTTCTGCGTGCGCTCCATCAACTGCAAGACCGTTATGTATCCCGGGGCGAGTACTGGCAGGGGGTCTCTCAGGCCGGCTCTGCCATAATCAGTGCACAAGTGTATCTACAGCAGCCGCCACCGAAAGAACTCTCGCAATATCACCGGATTGTTGCCGTCCTCAGTCAGGCCTCCACCCATCTGAGCCCCCCATCACATGCTGAACTCCTGCACGTGCTGGCTGGTGAAAGTGAGGGATTGCTCCACGATCAGCCGCGGGATGTCCTCAACGCTCTCAACGCCCTTAATCAAAAACTGGCGGGAGCCGGGCCCAATTGGCGAGGTTATCCCCGAGCTAAAGCCGCCGTGGCCACCGCGGACGAATACCTGAACAGTCCCACTCTCGCTCAAATCAACCATCACCAAACCATCCAAGTGGCGCTGCAGACGGCCATCCACGCCTTGACACCGCCGCCACCGCCAGTTCCCGCGGCGAGCGGAGCCAATCCCTTCGGTTCGGCCCTGCAGCAATACCTCGCCCACCGGAACTCACAGGTCTCAGCGGCTATTTACAACGCCAACACGGGCGCGTTGTACACCTTGAATCCCGGTGTCCATTTTGACACCGCCAGTATAGTCAAGGCCACCATCATGGCCACGCTCCTCTGGCAATCCCGGAACGCTGAACGCCCGCTCACACCTGAGGAGCAGTCTCTGATGGTTCCGATGATCGACGTGAGCAGCAACAGCGCGGCTACCAGCCTCTGGCTTGATGCGGGAGGAGCCGCTGGCATCCGTTCGTTTTTGCAGGCGGCCGGCATGACCCAAACACAGCCGGGCCTCCATGGATACTGGGGGCTGACAACCACTACCGCACTCGATCAAGTTCGGCTCTTGAAATTGCTGGCGTACCCCAACCACGTCCTTAGTCCTACGTCGCGTAGCTATGCCTTGAATCTGATGCAAAGTGTGGTGGCATCCGAGCGTTGGGGCGTGTCGACCGGGTCTCGCTCCGGCTCTACCGTCGCATTGAAGAACGGCTGGCTTCCGTTGCCCTCCGTCGGGTGGGAAATTAACAGCATCGGGTATCTTTTCGGTGATGGACGAAATTATGTCGTCGCTCTGCTATCCCGCGACAACCCTACTGAAGCCTATGGAATTCAGACCCTCGACGCCGTGTCTCAGTTTATCTGGAAGGCCGAATGAAGGGCAATGACGCACCTTCCGCACCAGAACGGGGCCGCGCCTTAACGAACGCGGCCTCGTGTATGGAACTATTAGGAGGCCACTGGGGTGTTTTGCGGACCTTGGTCGACATCACGCCGACAAGCTTCTTTCCGGCGGGTAAAGGCTTGCGGTCGCTGCCGCGCCTAATCACGAAATCCCCCGGCCAGCCCCCCGGTCCGCAACAGGGTGCGGACCCCGATCGGGGAACCGGACGCCGGCGGTCGACCGACGTTGACGTATACCATCGACCACGAGCAACTGTGCACTGGGGAAAATCCATTGGGGGAAAACCATCCTCTTTACCGACCAGGCCGACTGCTCTACCGCCCAAATTGTGACCGCATATCGCGACGCCTTGCACCTGGAAAACACCTTCCGGGATATGAAGCAGGCGCCCTGGCTACACCGGCAGCCCAATTTCGTTGGACCTGGCGGCGGAGCTATTACCCTCGAAGCTTACCCCCAGCGGGGCACCCACGCGGAGTGTTCGATTGACTACGCTCCCGGACGGGCAGTCCGTGCGACCGGATTCACACCGGTTAGTACATCACCGTTACTGGGTGCACTACGTCGGTCTCCCCAGGCGTGGACGACCCTTGGAAGTCCCCCAAGGGGGATTTGGGGTTTTTGGCATGTCTAGCCCTGCGGACTAGCCCCTGACCGAAAGAAATCCCCGTGGGACTTAACCCCCTCCTAAGAAGGGGCAATGCGCGGGCACTATGTTCAACGCGGAGAGTGGAGCGGCTCCCGCGCGGCTTGAGCCACCTCGACGGCGGCCTGATTAGCCCGGCGAATGCAGTCAGGCACTCCGACCCCATCGAAATAGGAACCGACGAGCTTAAGTCCCGGCCATCGGGCGGCTTCGTTCAGTATGCGGTGGGCCCGTTCGCGGTGGCCGACAAGATACTGCGGCATGCCTTGCGGTATTCGAAACACACGGGTGTAGCGCGGCTCATCGGTGACACCCATGATGTACCCCATTTCCCGCCGGAAGGTCTCCATCATGGCTTGGTCCGACTGATCCAAGAGCCCTTGCTGGTCCGCACGTCCGAAAAAGGCACGCACCGGCACCAATGGCACATCATCGGGGTAGGCCCATTTGGTTCGCACCCAGGTAGCGGCGGTCATTTCCAGTCCTTCCCCTCGCGGTACCAGGAAGCCGGTGCGAGCGAGCGGGCGGCTAAAGGCATTCGGGGCATAGACAGCCCCAATCACTGCCAAATCGGCGTAAGGAATCTCCGCGAGCAGCCGGCGGGCGTCTCTATCCCAAAATGTTAGCAACTGGGCGGCGCGATATGCCGGCACGGCCAGCACAACATCGGTCGCCTCGAAAGTGCGGCCGTCTCGCAACGTCAGGGCAAACCCTTCGGACTGGTAGGTAATTGATTGGACCGGACTCTCACGGTTCAATGACGCTTTGGACTCTAGAGCAACAACCAACGCATCAACCAGTGAACCCACCCCGCGCAGCAGTGACACAAAAAGCCCTGACGGAGCCTTGGGCGAGTTATCGCCGCTCACCGGGACTTTCTTAGCCTCGTGCTCAGCTTCGCGGATCAGACTGCGGCCCCGGGCTTGATAGGTCAAAAGAGCGGGCGCCGTCGCTTGGGCGCTGAGTCGATCAATGTCTCCCGCATAGATGCCCGACAGCATCGGCGCCGCGATGCGGTCCACGTAGCCATTGCCAAACCGGTAGCGCATCAGTGTCCCGACGGCGACATCCGATGAGATGGGCTTGCGGGGAAGAATCAGATCGCCCCAGACCCGCATTTTCTCTGCAAGCGATAAGAGTTCGGTCGTCCACAAGGTATCGAGACGCGTGGGGACACCGACACGCACACCAAGTGGAATGTCATGGAAATGCCCTCGGTGAACAATATAGGATCCGCGGACATTGGGATTGGTGCCAATAATCTCACGGCCCAGTCCCAGATCCTGAGCCAATTGCACCGCCTCCGGCTTGCGCCGGAGAAACGAGTCGGGCCCGCCCTCCAGGACCACTCCTTGGCTGGCGTCGGTGGCGATGACACCGCCAAATTGTTCCGACGCCTCAAGAAGTGTCAGCTCGACCGCCCTTGGGCCCATCTCGCGAATTATCCGGTAAGCCGCAGTCAGTCCGCTGATACCCCCACCGACAACGACAATTCGGCGCGTCATCGAATCTCAGCCTCGATGATATCAGCCAAAACGCGGACGAAGGCCGGATCGTCGTTGAACGAGGGCGTGCGCTCGATATGCATGCCGATCGAACGCGCATGCTCCTTGGATTGAATATCAAGGTCATAAAGCACCTCAAGGTGGTCGGAGACAAATCCGGCCGGGCAGATGAGCGCCTGGGAAATACCGTCTCGTTTCATCATGGTCAACTTGTCAATAATGTCCGGCTCCAGCCAGGCCTCCTCCGTTCGTCCCGCGCTCTGCCAGCAAAAGGTGTAATCGATAGTGCCCAACTCTTGAGCAACCAGGTCGCCGGTTAACCGCAGTTCATTCGGATACGGATCGTTTTCCTGTAAAATCTTCTGGGGCAGCGAATGGGCCGTAAAGATAATGGGGAGGTTGACCCGCTCCTTAAGCGAAAATCGCTCCCGGGTTTGTTCGATACGATCTTTCAGGAGCGTGATATAGCCGGGATGAGCCGCCCAGGACCGAACGCCAAAAATTTTTAGGGGCCGCCCCACCTCTGCCACCGTCTTTGCCGCCTCGTCCAGGTAGGAACCCACGCTCATTGACGAAAAGTGCGGCGCTAACACGATTGCCACCGCCCGTTCAATCCCATCAGCGGCCATCTCATGCACCGCCTCGGCGATAAACGGCGGCGAATGCTTCATTCCCTGGTAGACTCGAAATCGAGCGCGGGCGTAGCGGGCATCAAGCTCAGCCTGAAGCCCATGAGAGGTCCGCGCCGTAATCTCTGCCAACGGCGACACTCCGCCGATGGCCTCATACCGCGCCACCAGGTTATCCAACTGAGTCGTCGAGGGCGGTCTCCCGTGTCGAATGTGGGTATAGTAGCGAAGTACGTCGTCGAGGCCGCTGGCCGTGCCGTAGGCCATGATAAGAACACCCCAGGTCATGATCCACCCGCCTTTAGAAAGGTTACGACGAATATCGACCCCATTGATGCACATGGGCCACCAGGGCTTTCAGCACCATGGGGTCCGATTCCTTGGGAACCCCGTGACCCAGATTGAAAATATAACGCCCGTCGCCCTTCATCGCCTCAACAATTCCGCGGGCACCCATAAGAGCTTGGGACTGTCCAGCGACTAGACGCTCAGGATCCAGGTTTCCCATTAATCCGACATCCGGTCCAACTAGTGCGCGTGCCTCCGTAATCGGCGTTCGCCAGTCGATGCCGAGTACCGTAGCACCAAGAGATTTCATATCGCTTAGAAGATGAGGCGTACCAACTCCAAAATAGATTAAGGGAACCCCCAGAGGGGCTAGCGCCTGAAAGATCCGCACCATATGGGGAAGAACCGCCGCCCGGTAATCTACAGTAGCCAACGTGCCAACCCAGCTGTCAAAAATCTGGAGTGCCGAGGCGCCCGCCTCGACCTGGCCGGTTAGGTATTGTACGGCCATATCTGCGAGTCGGCTAAGTAGGGCCTCAAAGCCTGGGGGGTCGGTCCACATCCACGCCTTAGTTCGGCGATAGGTCCGGGACGGTCCTCCTTCGATGAGGTAACTAGCCAACGTAAAGGGCGCGCCGGAGAAACCAAGCAGCGGAGTCGTCGGTCCCAGCGCCTCAACCGTTCGCCGAATGCCCTCAAACACAAAGTCCACCTTTTCTCTATTGAATGGTGCCAAGCGGGCCACGTCAGCCCCGGTACGGATGGGGTCGAACACCAGCGGCCCTACATGTTCCTTAATGTCAAATCGAATGTTCATTCCGTCCAGCGGAATCATAATGTCCGAGAAAAGAATGGCCGCATCCACACCCAAGTCTTCGACCGGCCGGACCGTCACATCGCGGATATGTATAGGCGTCCGAGCTAGCTCCAACATACTAAAGCGGGACCGCAAGGCACGATATGAAGGCTGGTAGCGCCCTGCTTGCCGCATAAACCAAACCGGCACAGTGTCATGCGGCTGCCCCAGGCAGGCTTGGATAAAGCGGCTGTCGGTTACCACGATAGCCATATCCCCCCCTTGTGTCGGGAAAATTATAGCATAGCACCTGATGAACCCGGCCCCAGCGCCGAGGCGCTGCAACCCCGCCAAAAGAGGGAGCGCTCACATCGTTGCCGACAAAGACTTGCTTTTCTATACTCGTAGCAATGGCTTGCATGTTAGAAGTGAGAAAATGAAGACACTGACAGCAAGGCACCAGACAGGAGGGTGAGAGTATTGGACTCTGGTTACTATCGGTTTCCCACCGTGCACGAAGACACTGTCGTCTTTGTTGCCGAAGACGATCTTTGGCAAGTCGACTGCACCGGCGGGCCGGCACGGCGGTTAACCGCCGGCCTTGGGTCGATTGCGCGTCCGCAATTCTCTCCGGACGGACAGTGGCTGGCGTTTACGGGCAAGGAGGAAGGGGACACCGAAGTTTATGTCATGCCCAGCGATGGCGGTGAAGTGAGACGTTTAACATATCTTGGCAGCGACGCGGCGATTGTCGGATGGCATGCCGATGGTCGGATTATCTTCTCGACATATTATGGCCACCCCTTTATGGCCTGGCGTTCACTGTACGCGGTGTCCAAAGACGGGGGCGAACCCGAGCCGCTGCCTTATGGCCGTGCCTCCTGGGTATCCTTTGGGCCGAGGGGTAGCGTGGTGCTGGGCCGTCCTACCACCAACTCCGCCTATTGGAAGCGATATCGCGGGGGCACCCGCGGCATGCTTTGGATTGATGCGGGCGGCCAAGGCCGCTTTGAGAAATTCTCGCTCGAGGACGGCAGCGTTATCACCCCGCTCTGGATTGGAAGCCGGATTTACTTCATTTCTGACCACGAGGGCCATGCCAACCTCTATTCGATAAAATCGGACGGCAGCGATATTCAGCGCCACACTCACCACGACGACTACTATGTCCGCAATATCTCGACCGACGGTCGCTCCATTGTCTACCACGCCGGTGCGGACTTGTATTATTACGACCTGGCGAGCGATAGCGCACGCAGGATTCCGGTCAAATTCCGGTCCCAGGGGACTCAGCGCGAAATTAAACACGTTGATGCGGCGAACTACTGGTCGGAGTACGCGTTTACCAAAAACGACCAGAAGCTCTTGATTACCGCGCGCGGCAAATTGTTTCATCTGGCGCCCTTCGCCGGCCCGGTTTTGCCGCTGGGTACCCCCCAGGGGGTGCGATATCGATTGACCCGGGCAATCGATGAGTCCAACTTTCTGACTGTCTCCGACGAGGGTGGTGAAGACCGGCTGGAGATTCGCAGCATAGCCCCGGAACCGGCCCCTAACGTTGTTCCGGTTCCTTTCGACACCGGGATTATTGATGAACTCAAAACGGCACCCAACGGGCAGTTTGCCGCGTTCTCCAACGAACGCATGGAACTATGGGTTCTCGACCTCAAGACGCTAGACTGCACCCCGATCGCCAAAACCGTACATGGCCATATTGCCGGCTTTGACTGGTCGCCAGATAGTCAATGGATTGCGTACGCTCTACCGGGAGAAGTCACGACCCCCCTATTTCTCTATGGGTTGGCCACTAAAGTCTCCCATCAACTTACCAACCCTATACTCGCCGACCGCCGCCCATCCTTTGACCCGGAAGGCAAATTCTTATATTTCTTGTCGCGCCGCGTGTTTAAGCCGGTCTGGGACAACATGAAGTTTGATCTGGGATTCCCCAAGGGCGAAGTGCCGTGTGTCATACCCTTGGCCAAAGACACCACCTCACCCTTTATTCCGGACCCGGAGCCACTCATCGCCGCAAGCGACAAGTCCGACGACACAGGGAACGTCATCGTCCGCATTGACCTCGACGGCATTGATCAACGCGTCCTCTCCTTCCCGGTAGAGGAAGGCATCTACGGTGATATTGCGGGGGCCCACGGATCTGTTTTTTGGACCAAGCGGCCGCCGGGTCCGGATGAAAACAACACCTTAGCCGCTGGTCCGCCGCCGGCTGAGGATGAGCTGGTCCGCTTCGAGTTCAAGTCCCTCAAGGAAGATACGGTCTTGAGCAAGATGACCAGTTTTTGCCTTTCCCCCGATCAGAAACTCTTGGCGGTGCGCAACGGCTCAGAGCTGCGCGTTGTCAAGGTCGGCGACAAGATCGATCCCAAGGAGACCAAACCTGGCCGCGAGAGCGGCGTTGTCGACCTAGCCCGCATCCACGTCGCAGTGGAACAACTGGCCGAGTGGTACCAAATGCAACGCGAAGCCTGGCGGTGGATGCGGGAAATGTTTTGGGTCCCCGACATGGGCGGGGTGGATTGGGAGAACGTCTACCACCGTTACCGCAACCTCATGCCGCGGATCGCGACCCGCGGCGAATTCTCCGACTTGATATGGGAAATGCAGGGAGAACTGGGTTCGTCCCACGCTTATGAATTTGGCGGCCACTACCGCGCCGAGCCACAGCATCGCGTTGCCTTCCTGGGTGCTGACTACCGTTGGCAGCGCGATGCCAACGGTTACCGCATCACCCACCTGATCCGCGGGGATAGCGCCGATTCGGCCAAAACTTCACCCTTGTTAACGCCGGGCGCCAACATCTCAGACCAGGACATTATCACGGCTATCGACGGGCAGCCCTTGGGGCCCGATTTGCCACCCGGATCGCGGCTCATCGATCGGGCGGGCCAAGACGTCAGCATCTCCGTGCGAAGTGCCGACGACGGTGAACGTACAGTTACCGTACGGCCTCTCAAAACGGAGATTCCCGCGCGATATCGTGAATGGGTCGATCAAAACCGCCATCTGGTACATGAGCGCACCAACGGCCGCGTGGGATATATCCACGTACCTAACATGAGTAGTGCCGGGTTCGCAGAATTTCACCGGGGATACCTGGCGGAGTTCAACCGTCAGGGGCTCATTATCGACGTTCGCTACAACGGCGGCGGCATCGTATCACCGCTACTTTTGGAAATGCTGGGAAGAAAACGTATTGCGTTTGCGCGGCTGCGTCAGGGCCATCTAGAGGCATATCCGTATCAAAGCCCCACCGGCGCCATGGTGGCGCTTACCAACGAACATGCCGGGTCTGACGGCGATATCTTCAGCCACGCGTTTAAGCTGATGAAACTGGGGCCGTTAATCGGAACCCGAACGTGGGGCGGAGTCATCGGAATTAATCCCCGATATGCGTTGGTCGACTGGGGATCTACCTCTCAACCGGAAGACGCTTTCTGGTTTAAGGATGTCGGCCTGGGCGTCGAAAACTATGGAACCGATCCGGACATCCTCGTGGAAGAGACCCCGCATGCGATGGCCAAGGGTATTGACGAACAGTTGGAGCGGGCCATCCTCGAAATCGGAAAAATACTGGCGGACTTCGTGCCGCTGACTCCGGATTACGATCATCGACCCGATCGCCGGCCAACACCGCTTCCATAGCAACGGAAAGCCGGGCAGTACCAAACTGCCCGGTTCTCTTTGTGTTGCCACACCGCATAGTGTTTAGGCACAAAACGATCGGATCGGTTACCATGGGAGGGCGACGGAGGCGAATGGAATGCTCATTGGGCGTCAGTCCTTGAATTGGATCCGGGAATACTTCCAGGTTGTCAGGCCCGAGGTTATTCGGGGCCTTGCCCCCATAAAGCGTCGGGCACTCGCGATTCCCAATGCCGAGCTTCGCGCCCAGGCGCTCGACTCTTTGAAAACCAAGCAATTTCACTGTGAGGGAGGCGGTATCTTTTCGGCACCATCGCGCGATCCCGGCGGGTGCCTGTTCTCGTTTGTAGTGCCGTACCAGACCCTATGCGACTATCTTGATACGGTAACCGACCGCGGCCCATCGCAAGATCCGGAGAACTTGCGGCAGTTACACCAGGCGTTGGTTGATGCCATCCACCCCGAGACACCGCTCCACGACTATTACGCACATCATCCCAGTCGGGACGATGGCGGTTATGCAGCGTCGTTAGTTCAAGACGCCCGCCAAAGTCTCACTCAGTTTCCGGGTCTCATGTCGGTTCTCGGCCCAATGCAGCGTTTGGTGGACCTCTATGTCGACCTCCAGGTGTACAAGCATGGACCCCCTCATGAACGCGTCAGCCGACTGACGCGTTGGTATGAGAACAACGCGCCCAGGCAGGCGGATCTGAGCTGGTGGGAATTTTCCGCGGCGTGCGGCTCGACATTGGGGCTCTTCGCCTTGCTGAACCTGGCGCTTGCCCCAGCCCCATCCCTCTTTGAGGTTGAGGAGGTTACCGGACTGTATTTCCCGTGGATTGGCGCGCTTCACATTCTCCTGGACTACTACGTCGATCAGGAGGAAGACGACTTGGGCGGCGACCTGAACTTCATCACCTATTATCCTTCGGAGGCGGACGCTATCCGGGGAATCCGACGCATTTACCGGCAAACTCTGGACCGAGCCGCCGCACTGGCGGACGCCCCGTTTCATCAATACGTCGCCCGCGGCCTTTTAGGCTTTTATCTCTCTGACCGAAAAATCCGTGCCCGGATTGCCGCCCTCAAGCTGTTGGCCAGCGGCGGACCGCTCAGCCTGGGGATCTACGTGGCGGCATTGGTCGGCCGCTCTCCGTGAAGTCGAACCCAAATGGCGTTTTACGTCGCACCTGAATAGTAAGTGTTTTTGCATTGTGGCCAATGGCGGCAATCCAACCGCTTGACCTCTATCCGCTGCCGTGGGGATTTTCGGCTAAAACCGCAGCTCGACCCTTAATATCGTTCTTGGACATGCGCTCGTCGCAGGAAAACAGCACGGGCAACGTCCCACTGGTCAAATCCGAACCGGCCTGAGGCCGCCTCGAAAAGGGGCCTGAGCCGCGCCGACCCCAGCTTTTGCATGAGTGCCGACATGAGTTGATATTCCTCGTCCGAAAACCACTGACCGACATAAGAAGCCCATTCCGCCTCGGGAGACGATTGGATCCAGTCGGTAAGGTAGCGGCGAACGGTGCTGGCACTGCGGCCCACATCGTCCACCACACGCTCCCACGGGGTGCCGGCCCGAAAGTGCCAAATCGATCGGTCTCGCGCCGACGTTGGGTCTAAGGCAGTTAATCCCGACTCACCATCGTCGCCGCGTGTTTCCCGCAGGAGCTCCAACAGTTCCGCGCCGTACCGTTTGAGGCGTTTTGGGCCCATACCGCGGCAGCGCGATAGGGCGGCGGCATCCTGCGGCCGTTTCACCGCCAGCCCGACGAGGTCGCGGTCACTTAACACAATGTACGGCTCGACGCCTTGTTGGCGTGCCCGATTGAGCCGCCAGGCCCGCAACCGATCGATCAGCGACAGATCTGGCCGCTGAAGACCGCTCACTCCGCCCTTGGTGACACACTGGTCGCAACAGCGCTGGGTTCCCGGAGTTGATTGGCCGTAATATTGGAGGAGCATCTGCCGCCTACAGCCCGGAGCGTCCAAGTACTGCAGCATAGCCGCAAAAAGTGTCTGGCGCTCCCGCCAAAACTGATCAAGGCGGTGAGCTACCGCCTGAACGTGCGGGCCGATCTCGCGCAGGCGCATAACTCTAAGCCCTGTCGGCGCACTGCCGATGCTAACCAGGCCTCGATCCTCCAACACAGAAAACAACACGGCGGGACGAACGTCGCCGTCCTCCACTTCCCAAATAACCGCACGCTCCAACGGCTGCCGTTCAATCCGGTCCAACACCGTTTGTACCCACTGGGGATCGGGACGATCCTCGCGAATCCAGCGCTCACGCCGATACACGTCAATTGGTTGCACAACCATGATAGCGGATGCGGGCTGTCCGTCCCGGCCGGCTCGTCCGATTTCCTGATAATACGCGTCAAGCGATTCCGGCACGGCAACATGGACCACCGCCCGGATATCGCCACGGTCGATACCCATGCCAAAGGCCGTAGTGGCTGTCACCACACGGATTTGCCGCCGGGAAAATTTATGTTCGATGGACCTTCGAATTACCGCATCTAGACCAGCGTGGTAGGCCGCCACTGGTTCGCGAAGATGGCGGCCAAGATATTCTGCCCAGCGTTCGGTCGCGCGGCGGCTGCCGGCATACACAACGACCGCCCCGGTCGACCCTTTTGCCAGTTCTCCAACGCGCCGCCGTTGCGCCACCGGACTTTCCGCTGTTTCCACCGCAAGAAAGATATTGGGCCGATCAACCGGTCCTTGCACCAGCGTAAACGGTTCCGATTCAGCTGTAAGATGCCAGCGTATGTCCGCCTTGACCCGGTCAGTGGCGGTCGCGGTAAGGGCCAGCAATTGAGGACTGCCGACCCAATCGCGGAAAGCCCGAATGCGCCGATAGTTGGGGCGGAAGTCGTAGCCCCATTCGGAGATGCAATGAGCCTCGTCCACCACCAGGAGTTTCGGCGGTACGCGCTTTAGCAGGGCGCGAAACCGGTCTTCAAAAAGACGTTCGGGCGCGACATAAAGCAAATGCAGCGCCCCGTTCTCCCATGATGTCAAGACATCCTTTTGCTGAGTTTGAGAAAGCTGTCCGGTCAGCGCTCGCGCCTGAATGTTCAGCTCCGCCATCCGTTCCTCCTGGTAATGCATCAGTGCCACCAACGGCGATACCACCAGCACGGGTTCCTCCCAATATAGTGCCGGCAGCTGATAGCACAGCGATTTGCCGGCTCCGGTTGACACGACCGCTAAGACCGACTGGCCCGACAACAGACGAGCGATAACGTCGGCTTGAAAGGGTCGAAGCGCCGCGATGCGAAACCGGGCCGATACAATGCCCAACAGGCGTTCCCGCTGAACGCGTGTTAAACGGGGAAAATCCGTCATGCCAACCCGCGCGCGCGACGCTCTTGGTCTAGGGCTTTCCAGACATCGCGAAAGCTGTCCCACTGGTTGGATTCGTCCTCCGCGATCCACCGCCAGGCGCTGGCCGACAATGTTTGCATCCCGCCATCGTCAAGCCATCCGCGGTGATGGGCATAGTGCATGAAAATCAGGGTGGTGGTGAGCACATCGTGACTGCAGTATTGGCGGATCCGTTCAATCTGGCCGCTTTCAAAAAGATTCACCACATCTTGGCCATCCACATCCAACTTCCCCGGCACGCCCATCATGAGCGCCATTTCATCTAAACTCACCCGCGCGGATGCCCCATAGCCACTCAAAACATCCATCAAATCCAGGTGCGATTCTTCATCATAACGCTTCCGGTACCCGTGGTACGGCTCACCAATCTTATAAAAACCGGGGGTGGCGATACCATGTGCCATCGCGCGGTACAAAAGGGTGGGAAGGTCAAAACCGGATGTGTTCCAACCCACCAGCCTCGGCGCCAATTCGTCAATGACCTGAAAGAAGTCGCGCAATAACACCGCTTCTCCATCAAGAACGTCGCCTAAAGGCCCCAGACGGCGTAGCACCCCACTGTCATCGATGAGTGCCGCGGAGATGGCCACTACCTGGTGAAACGGCGGCTTTAGAAATTCCGATTGTCCGCCTGTCTGTTCCTTGCGTGCCTCAGCCATCTGCCTTCGTACAGCACTGTCAGAAACCCCGGCATCAAGTTGGAGCCAGCGCCGACCCATGGCCGGATCGGGCACAGTCTCAACGTCAAATACCATCCAGTAACGCATTTGGCATCCTCCTGACCGTTCCCCGGCTCGGCCTCAACCCCATCCGCGCCGGCGGTGCACCGGGCAGTATCCGGACAAGGACTCATCACATCGCGAGCATAAGGGTGCGCCGCAGACGGTGCAGTAAATGACGGCCCAGCGTTGGTGCGCCCGGCATTGAAGTTCGCGATAGTCAACCGGCCTGAACGGTCGGTCGTACCGCGGAGGCGGGGGCGGCGGGGCTTTGGCGCGCCCTTGAACAATTTCCTGGTATGCCCAAGTCACCTCTTTCATAATTTCTTCATGTCGGGCCTGCTCGGCCGGGTTAGACGCAAATTGATCGGGATGGTTCAATCGCACCAGCCGCAGGTACTGCGCCCGCACCATCTCCACTGGCGATCCAGCCGGAATACCAAGAATGCCCCAGGCATCGCGCGCGGGTCGGTTCATGGGTGCAAGGCCCCGTCAAGCGCCTGACCCAAGTCTTCCAACAAGTCTTGAGTATCTTCGATACCGACTGACAGCCGGATAAGTCCGTCGGAAATTCCCCGCCGGTCACGTTCGTGTTTGGGTACGGCGGCATGGGTCATGGTGGCGGGGTGGCCGGCCAGTGATTCCACCCCACCCAAACTCTCAGCCAGAGAAAACACGGTTAACCGGTTTAGTACGGCAGCGGCCTGGGCCAGCGGTTGCCTGTGTTCAGCGGACTTTAGGACCAAGCTGACCATGCCGCCCGGCGTTCGCATTTGCCGCGAAGCGATTTGAGATTGAAACCCGGGGTAATAGACCGTCTCCACCGCCGGATGCGCGACCAAATATTCCGCGACTTTAGCGGCATTCTCCGCATGCCGTTCCATGCGGATGCCCAGCGTCTTAATCCCTCGATGGGTCAGCCAGGCCTCAAACGGCCCTAGTGTGGCCCCGGTGGTGTTGCGGATGCATCGTAGTCGGTCCAGTAGCTCGCTATCGCGTGCCACCACCGCCCCCCCAATCACATCGGAGTGTCCTCCAATGTATTTAGTGGTGGAGTGCACCACTACATCGGCGCCTAGGTCGAGCGGATTTTGGTTATACGGCGACGCGAAGGTGTTGTCAACCACCAATAGCGCACGCTGACGCTTGACCAAAACCGCCACCTCGGCAATGTCGATGACGTGCAAAAGCGGGTTGGACGGCGTCTCCATCCACACAACTCTTGGCTGCTTTTTGGTCAGCGTCTCTTCAAGATCCTGCCGTTGCGCAAAGTCCACGTAGTCAGTCTCCATCCCCTGCCCTCGGTATACCCGCTCCAACAGCCGATAGACGCCGCCATAAAGGTCCTCGGCGGCCAGCACCCGATCTCCCGTGGCGAAAAGCCGCAAAATGGCGTCACTGGCAGCCATTCCCGAGGCGAAGGCCACCGCTCCCTCACCGTGCTCCAAGGAAGCCAAAGCCTCTTCCAACGCTTCACGAGTCGGATTGTCGTTGCGTCCATATTCGTAACCCAGATGCTCACCCAGACGGGGCTGAGTATACGTCGACGTGAGATACAGCGGGGGAACGGTTGCACCGGTGACGGGGTCCGGCTCTTGTCCTTTGTGGATGGCACGCGTATGAAATCCCTGATGGTTCGGCACGAATCTCCCTCCTGGTTAATCCCATTTAACCAGGATGGTCGTCAAATGAAAAGCGGAAACGAGCGGCGTCAGCTGTTAACCGCCACCGCGTCCCAGGATTCGTCGATAACCCGGCCATACGGATCGAGCTTGAAGGTGAAGGTCGCCATGTGATTGTTGGGATCAAAATAGAGACGGTCGAAACTCTGGCTAGGCAAAGGAATGACGTCCACGTAATCTTGGTAACTCACCGTCGTGGTTTTATCGGTTAAATCTGCCGACACCGAGGATGATTGAATTGGCGGTCGATATCCCAGGCGCTTCACGATTCCCTGCATGCGGATTGGAACTTGGAAGGTTACATACCAGGTGTTATCTCCCTGATTTTGCACCGGACCATAGGTAAACTCGCCCGGGATATTCCAGGGTCCAATCTCATTTTGATTGCCGGTAATCTCAAGAATGTTGACCGCGATGTCATGACCGGACAGGGTAGGGGTGTTTAGCACCTCTTGAACAGGTCCCGGCATCATCCCTAAAGCATGGGGATTATAGTTGCGGTAGAAAAAAAGGATTATCCCGGCGATGGCGAGTACGATTGCGGCGGCACCCGCCAACACGGGCCGTTGAACTCGCAGAACGCGCATGTGTCCCCCTCCCCGCTACCATGTATATGGAGGACGAAGCTAATTATGCCGCGCCGTACAAGTCCCGATTACCTTCACAAGGACACCTTTGCGAGACGAAATTTTTCGTGACCGGCAGGATTTGGGCGCACTCGATGAGAAATTCTCAGGCAGAAAAACGCAAAGGGCCAAGAATTTGCGGAACGGGAGGCACCCTTATCAATACCTGGAAAGAAACGTTCATCAAGACCTTCGCCAATCTGGTCGTCCCCGGAGACAATCAAGACGTCCTTGACGCTTCGGCGCTCACCCGGTTTCAACGCCTGCACAATCTGGCACTGCCTAGTGGAGGACTCCGGGTAAGACCGCATACCACCGATGACATCGCCGCAGTCGTACGGTTGGCCGGCACGATGAACGTTTCTGTTATCGCGCGCGGCGGGGGATCAGGCGTCGTGCAAGGCATTTTCCCAGACGAACGTTCGGTGATTTTGGATCTGTCCGGTCTGAATGCCATAGGAACCCTGGATCGGGAAAACGGGCACATCGAGGCTGAAGCGGGGGCCAACGCCGAGAAGCTGGAGGCGTTGTTGACGACGCACGGATTTACCCTTGGCCACTGGCCCCAGTCTATTGCGCTGGCGACCGTGGGCGGTTTGGTCGCAACCAAAAGTATTGGGCAATATTCGTCACGCTATGGAGGCATCGAGGACATGGTCCGGGGGCTCTACTTGGTCACCGGGACCGGTGATACCCTCCATATCGGCGCGCCCGCACCACGGCGTAGCGCCGGACCTGAATTGCTCCCCTCTGAAGGCACATTGGGTGTTATCACCCGCGTAAGGTTGAAAGTGTGGCCGACTCCCGCCGCAGAAAAAGGGCTCACGGTCATGCTGCCGGGATTTCCGGAAGGTCTCCAGGTCATGCGCCGATGGATGCAGTCGGGCCTTTGCCCCAGTGTTGTGCGCCTTTATGACCCCGCGGAAGCCGGACGCACGTTTTCATCGGTGCGAGGGCAGGCCGTACTGATTGCGCTTTTTCACGGACCGGCCACCGTCGTGGAAGCTTCTGTTGCGGAAGCGGCCGCCCTGGCCGATTTTCTGGGCACACCCGGCGATTCTGCCATGATTCAGCGCTGGTTCGACACCCGCAATGACGTCTCGGCCTGGGTTCCTCTTTTGCGGCAAGGATTTCTTGTGGATACCATTGAAGTGGCGGGATATTGGCGCGTCCTCCCCGCCCTTTATCGCGCCATCGTCAGTCGGGTATCGACGATTCCCCAGGTTGTCGGCATTACCGGCCACGCGTCGCACGCCTATCCCGATGGAGCCAACCTCTATTTCACCTTTATGGCGAAACCACCGACTCCATCCGACGGCCCTGCCTTATATCGTCAGATTTGGACGGCAGTCATGGAAGAAACGCTTGCTCAGGGCGGTTCGGTCTCTCATCACCACGGGGTTGGCCGTCTTCGTACCCACTGGGTAGCTGAGGAGCGTGGCCCGGAATTTGAGTGGGCGCGCCAAATCCGCCAACTATTCGATCCGCACGGCATTATGAATCGAGGCGTCTTGTGGCCAACGTAAATGAGTCTCCGGAAGAATTCCGCCGTAAGCAATTTCTCCGCTTAACCCGGAGCGTGTTTGACGCCGTGGTCATTGGCGGCGGGATTACAGGCGCGGGCATCGCCTGGCAGTTGGCTCGGTGGGGCACCAGGGTGGCTCTCGTAGAGCGGGGCGATTTTGCCAGCGGCACCTCATCGCGGTCATCCAAACTCATTCACGGTGGCTTCCGTTATCTTCCCCAGGGTGACGTACGGTTGGTGCGCCAGGTGGCCCGGGAACGGACCCGCTTAGCCCATCTCATGCCGCATTTAATCCGTCCCTTGGCAATGACCGTGCCCGCTTATCGGGGCGGACCTTTTCCCCTGCCGCTGTTAGCAGCGGGTTCTTGGATCTATGACCGGCTGGGACCGATCGACCGCGCTCACCGCCCCAAACGACTAAGCCCCGAGGATGTATGCGAGCGCGCGCCAGGGATTTCCCGCCGGGACCTTTCCGGGGGTATCGCATATTTCGAATTCAGCGGCCACGATGCCCGCATCACCTGGACGGTCATCCGCACGTCCCAAGAGCTTGGGGCGGTTGCGCTCAATTATGTGCGGGCGGACTTGGCTCAAAGCCGCCTGAACCCTGAGGGGCTGTCGGACATCTGGATTCAAGATACCTTGTCCGGCGAGAGGGGTTCGGTAAGAGCACGGGTGGTGGTGAATGCGGCCGGGCCCTGGGCCGATGCTTTAGACCACCGAGCGCGCCTGATCCGGAGCCGAGGCATCCACCTGGTATTTTCCCGGGCACGATTCCCCATTTCGTACGCGACCGTTTTGCCGACCTTGGAGAATGCCAATCTGTTTGCGGTGCCGCTCGGCCCGATTACCTATGTCGGCACGACTGATCAGCGGGACGATGGAACCTTTGACCATCCCGTCCTCCCCTTAGACGACGCCCAATATCTTTTGGATGTGGTCAACCGTCTCTTCCCCAGTTTAACGTTGACGCTTGGTGATGTAGTGGCGGCCTGGTCGGGCGTTCGCCCCCTTATCGCCACTGAGTCCCCACGCGCGACCGACCAGTTGTCGCGGCGCGATGTGGTCCTTGCCTCCGCGTCATTGATTACGGTATTGGGTGGAAAATTCACGGGATTTCGGGCCACTGCAGACGGCGTGACCCGCGCCGTACTGAGGCGCTTAGGCGGAACTGGAGCCTCACCCCTTCCCGAATATATTGTGGATGCCCCTGATGTCCGGTCTATCCGTGTGTTAGCCGCCAAGCTGTCGGACACCTATCAACTGGGTCAGGACTGGTCGTGGCGTCTCATCCAACGGTACGGCACCCGCGCCCAAGAGCTTTTGGCGTCCGCCCTACCCGACGCATTGGTCCCCGTCGCTGAGGATGCTCCTCTGTTGGCGGCCGAAGTCGACTGGGCTATAGAACACGAACAGGTGTACACCCTAAGCGACCTGTTAATCCGGCGCACGGGCTTGGCTTGGCTCAGCGGAATGACACCCGAGCAGTTGGCTCCCGTGTCCGATCGGGTGGCCAATCGTTTGCAGGAACGGCTGGGGTGGAGTGCCGAGCAGCGGGCAAATGAGCTCCGCACCTTTGCCGACTCCGCTTATATTTCGGACGTCACGCGATTTCGCCAGACCTCCTAAGGAAAACCCCGGGTATCCGGATTGTTTGGTTGGTCGCTCGGTTGGATCAGCGGTTGTCACACGAAAGCAAATCCCGATTACGTGATTGACCGGCACACCCGTTTGGGTACTCCCACGAATTCGAAGACGCAGTGCGAGAAATCCTGCGTGCGTTAACGGACAAGTCTATCATTCGCGACGTAAAGCAGCCATAGGGTAGGTAACGGACCGTTTGAGTGCCTTCTTGGTCTCGCTTGAACACAATACCCGCGCATTCTTAGGCCTACGACCACGAGGGGGTCCAGTCCCACGGGGACAGGGCTAGACATATCAAAACTTTTGTTTTATAATAAGGACATAAGACTGGAGCGGTCCGAATCCCCCGTCGGGGACTTCCAGGGTCATCCACGTCTGGGGAGATCCAGCGTAAGACGATGAGACTTAACGGCTCGGCGCAGCAGTCAAAGTCCTATGAACCCCAGCGTTTAAATTGCCGTGCCGATGGCGGGTCGTGTTCGATAGGCTCCCCCCGGGTTCCTGGGCTGAGGCAGGGGGAAGGGAGCCACCTTGGTCGGCGGGAATCGTTATCCTCTGCTGAAAGGAAGGATGGGAGTCGATTATCCATAACGACCAATATTCCTATGGACGGGAAGGCGACAACGGACTGGGCGAGCGGTTGATCCAGCAGATTATCGACGGGAAGAAAACGGCTACAGCGGGTCCCAAGGTGTCGTACACGCCGGAAGAGTTGGAAGGTATCTATGGATTGGTGGGCAAGGTGTGTACCGTGACGGACCGGTTTGGGACACCCCGATGCAATGTGCGTCACCTCGCTGTGTTCGAGACCACCTTCGGTAATCCCGATCCACGCTTGGTTCAAGGCGAGGGTGACGGAGAGGACGTAGAAAAATTTCAGACTGACCATACCAAGGCATGGGAGGGTATGGCGGCAGAAGGAATTCCGCTGACGGACGACACCATACTTGTGGTGGAACTGTTTGAGTTGGTGGAGGAGGAGTAGCGCTTTCGTCATTCTGCCCATTGCTTCACTCAGCTAATCATCAACTCTCGGGGAGGTTAGCGCAGCAGTTCTCGTCCTTAATTGCACTTTTGGCCCACAGTCGTTTGCCTGCTCACCGGCTCGATCAACACGAAAAGTCCCGACGATGGTCAGAGTCATTACGCAGAGATCAGTCAAGAAGTTCGGCACCCCGACTTCCCCAACACGGTGTGACCGCAGTCTTGATTTAATAGTGAGGATTAGATGCGCCCACTCATGACAAGCAGAGACAAAAATGTTCAAGAAGAAACTTTTCCGTCCGATTGTACGTTATTCTGTGAAAGGCACCGTAAAAATCGAGAAGGGGACAACATTCGATGGGTCAACCCTTGTGGAAACGTGCACTGGCGCTTTTGTCCATCACCGTCTGGCTCGTATGGGCATATATCCGCCTATTGCCGCCATCCAACGTTTTCGTGCATGGCCACCTGTCTCCCTCGGGGTACGATTTATGGTCTTTTCAAAACTTAGCGTACTCCGATGTGGTCAAACTATACCAAACGCGATACTTGTTCATGCACCTCATGCCGTACATCCATAACTTAATCGAGTACCCCGTCGTCACCGGCGTGTTCATGTCATTGATGGCCGAGGTCGGGCATAGCTTAACATCGTACTTTTTCGCCACCCTGATCGTGTTTTGGATGATCGCGGTATTGGTCTATTTCCTCCTCGAGCGTTTGGTGCCGCAGCAAGCGATATTCTTTGCCGTGCTGCCGCTTTTGCTCGTCTATGGCCTCTTGAACTGGGACCTTCTCGGCATTGGCTTAATGGTGGTCGGATGGTACTTATACCAGCGTGAACATTTTACCGCCAGCGCAGTCTTCTTTGCATTGGGCGTATTTGCAAAGTTGTTCCCCATTTTCTTTCTCCCGTTTATTGCCGCCGAACTCTGGCGCAAGCGGCAGACCCGGACCTTGACGCGCATGGTAGTTAGTTTTTGCGCCACCGCGCTGGTGATTAATGTTCCGTTTGCACTGGGAAACCTTAAGAACTGGTCCTACTTCTTTACCTATAATGCCACGCGCTCGCTGGGAGCCGACATTTACAGCAATGCCTGGGTTCACGGCGTGTCCATTTCCGCAGCCGATCTGTTCTCGCTGGCCATGGTGGTACTGGCGGTCCTCTATTTGATGTGGCGGGTATATCGCGGGCAACGGGTAGTGGATGCCACCGCATTCACGTTTGTGGTGTTCTTCTTTTTCAACAAGGTCTACTCACCTCAATACACGCTGTGGGTGTTCGTGCTCGTCATTTTGGCGGAGTGGCCCGTATGGACCTACCTCATCATCAGCCTGTTCGGACTGGCTGACTACGTAAACTCCTTCACAACACTTTACCTGGTTACGGTTCGGTCTCCTGCCGCCGACTGGTATCTCGGCCATATTTTTGGACTCGGACTGCTGTTCCGGTACATCGGCCTGGCTGCCAGTGGCATCGGATCCGCCATTTCCCGGCACGGTCGCGCAGCCGACCCTACCCGGCCCTCACTACCGCTTACTCGGGTGCTGTAGCTGACGCTTTAACTAAAGTCTCGTTGAAGTTCGTCAAGCCGGCGCACAACAGTCGATAGGTATCGCCTGCCTTACGCGAATCCTCCTCGCACCGCGTCCGAGGAGTTACAAAGACACAGGAGCGAAGCGCGACACCGTTGGCCGACCCGCAAAAAGGCGCGGACGACCAGTTGCACCGTCTGGGAATAGAGCGCAAGGGCCCTTGGCGCTTTTTACAAAGCGTTCGAATTCGGCCATTGCGTACCGTGACGGCGGGCCTCTTGATGAACCTTACAAGTATTCCCCACCCAGGCCGCTTCCCGCAGGATGGCCTGCATGCACCGAGAGACTCTCGGCAACGGGTGGCGATCCATCCCCGACATCGCGAAGCAGACCCGCACGCGGCCCGCCAGCGTATTGAGGGAGAACCCTCCGCTCTTTAAAGAATAGTCGCGGTGCCAGACGAGATCCAAGGCCGGTTTGGTGAACTGCGCCCGAGTCCACAAGTGGCCGTTGGCCACCATACTCGTGCGGATCCGCCTTCGGCCTGAACGCCGAGGTATCCGCCGCAACGCAATTTGATGAAGATTCCAGAGAGCGGTAGCACATAGCATTTTCCCACAGGGGCTTATCCCCCAATGGACTCGCTAACGACACGGAATTTTCGTGTGGAACACTCCGGCAAGGCCCTTGATGCGGATTGAGGCCGACGCATGGCACATGCCCCTTGGCACCGCGAACGGAGTGCTCCACCTAACAGACGACGCGGCCGGAACCGATACGGTTGTGGCCTTTGGTTGAGTACAAACCTTTTTACCGTTCTTCAATACGCATTGTTGTTTGAACTCGGAGCGCATCTCTGATTGATACTGCCACGGGTAAACGATTTGGCCCGATGATTCCAGAGTCGCCGGGGTTGTGCTAGTGAACGTGACACTGTGATTTGACCGATTCGTCCATACGCCGACAAACAATACAAACTGCTTCCCTTTCGGGGATCCGGTTATGGTGGTGAGCTTGCCGACGAGGGAGCCGGTCACGGACGGGTGGGTACCCAGTCCGCAACCACTTATCATTAAAATTAAAGCTATCGCCATGACCATCGCTACGCGGTGTTGCAGTCTACGGAACACCGGGGGCCACAACCACGTTCGCTTGATTGATGAGATTCTGAATATAAGAAGCCTCCACTTGGGCCTGCTGCTCCCTTGGAACATTAGCAATTGCCTTTTGCAACAAACGATTGGTACCCCTCAATACTTCGTAGCCCTGGATCCAGGCAGCGGGAGGAGTACGTAGAGAACTAGATGCCCCAGACGTAATCACTTGGACCGTTTTGGCGTTGCTGCCGATTAATTTCCATGCCTGTAGAGCTTGAGATGCCGTCGCATCTAGCCCTTGTTGTTTCGCAGACTGGACGAGCACCACTTGTTTGACGATCAATTGCAAAGCGGCTTTTTCTAGTTGAGCGGTGGTCATCGGTGCTTCGGTCGGCGACGTCTTATCATTGGATACCAAGATTTCTGCCTGCGCCACGGCTTTGTTCGTAATGGCTTCACCATTGACCCAAGCCACGGTAGCCGGCAGATTCGGGTCGGACGCCGTGGCCAGGGCTTCCGACATGCTCAGAGGCGATGCGTAGGTGGTTTGTAATGGCGTTGGTGCCGCGAATACTCCCTGACTGTCGGCAGCGAAGGCAGCAATGGCGCCAAGAGCGCCCGTTGCCAACAATCCCTTAATCCACATTTTCATCTGATCCACCCCCTACCAATTGTACTCCACATAGGCTTCACCGTTGTCAGGCGAACATTCACCCGAGTCACAGTTAAGTTGAACCACTGCCGTGGCATAGAGATCCGGGTAGTACACTTCCTCGCCGTTGTTGTTGGACACGCCGATGTCAACATTCCATGTTGAGCTAGACAGCGAAGTGCAGTACGGCGATTGCGCATTTATCGTATAACTCGGCGTGGATCCATACGACCCGTCACTCCAATAAATATATGGCGAAGGGTTCAAATTTCCATCAGGCTGAGGAACTCCAGGGTATCCATCAGCACTGCCGTATTCGTTCTCGACGGCACCATCCTGGCAGATGGGATATGTCCCCGAGAGGGACGCCCAGCCAGATTCGGATCCGGTCCAAGACACTTGCCAAGAGCCAGAGACCACCGCGTCGTATGGCGCTTCGGGTGTGCAGCCGTCGGCGCCGCAACTGTAGAGCCAATACCGTTCTGATGGACTTATCTAATTTTGATCATTATTGATCTATTGATCAAAGATGTTGCCACCTTCTTGCTTCATCATGCCACTGCTTTTTAGGGCTCGCGCCGGTCATCCCCCAGTATAGAGGTAAGACTGGGGACTTCCTCCGACTGTCGGCGTCCACAGGCGGACACTCCGCAAGCT
>JAKACZ010000092.1 GCA_021820965.1 Bacillota bacterium
CCTCGTTCGCCGCGTCCTCAATAAACGGGCCAGTTTTGCCTCGGTCGCTGCCCTCGAAGAGCGCATTCGCCAATTTATTGACTACTATAATGAGCATTTAGCCAAGCCCTTCCGATGGACGTTTGATAGAAAATTACTGAAAGTGTGATCGCTCGGGTGATGAGGGATTAACGCCATGATGTACTAGCCACTTTAGTAAAGATGCCATATGAGGATGCAACAGGCGAAGTCCGATATGTAGTCCTGGGACGTGAGGAATCTGGTCGTTCAAAACTTTCTCCCATAGTTCACATAACGTGTCTACGGTTTCAGCGCTACCGACTACGTGATACACCTGCCCTTGGGAGGTGCCGGGGTTTTCGAAGGCCCAGGCAGCCATCCGCCCCACATCATTGAGCGTGGCTAGCGGAATAGGACTATTCTTTGCGACGGCTCGCAACGTAGCTAAAAACAAACGGCCCACCAGTGGACGATGGTTGCGAAGAACTCGCTGAATTGGAGGGGGAAATGGCAAGGATGCACCCCGAAAATCATCCATAAAGAGACCCGGTCGCAACATGGTGAAGGGTAGTCCTGATTGTCGTAAATTCTCTTCGAGGATGGCCTTGCCGTCGATCGCAGCTATGTTCTGCCGGTGTTCGGCGCCTAGTCCAGAACTGTAGATAATGCGGATTGTTGCCCGCTTCTTTGGCTGCTTGGATAACATTCGAGCCAAGGCGCACTTCCTCTTCCAGGCCTAAATCCCAGAAGTTCTGTACGCTAAAAATCCCGGTGACATGGCGAATCGCTGTTTTGAGGGAATTGAAGTCCGACAGGTCTCCTTGGACCAGAATGGCTCCTTTGTCCTTAAGTATCTGAGCCTTAGGACTGGCCGGATTGCGTGTGAAGGCATGCACGGCCCATCCAGCGTCTAACAACGCGCGGGCTACGTGTCCACCTTGATTGCCCGTGGCACCGATGACCAGTATGGGTCCTTTCATGGTCATACTGACCGCCCGTGCGTAACAGCGGGTGGACGCCATTGATGCCAGACGATAAGCCCGAGTGCGCCGGTCAGCTCGATGATGATATAGGACAGGGGCGCATTATGCGTGGGCAGTGGCAGCAGGAACCCTTGGGTGACAATGTGGGCCAGCCCAAACAGTCCTGCCAGCAGTCGTCTGCTGGGAATAGGCGTCACGGGCCCAATCACGATGCCGAGCCACACCCAGAGACTGAGATTGGTGCCATCAGACAGGATGGAGAGGAGCAGTATCGCCAATGACAAGACGATCCAGAGAATGATGCGGACCGCCCGGATGTGGTGGGTCTTTTGCCATGCCAACAGGATGGTGGCCACACCTGCAACAATCCACGGGACAAAGAACGGGAAGGGGACGGGACCATGCACCAGCCGGAAGACATTCGCGACATCGACTGACAAGCTGATGAAGAGGACGCCAAAGAGCCATGCGGGCTTTCGTTCGTTATCCATGGACAACTTGCCACCACCCTCCCAAGAGATATTTATCCGCCCCCGACGCCCATGTATTCACGTAACCGGAGACCCGGCCATTGCCGTGGGCTACCACTTCATTGACATCCCAATAAATCTTGGTATTGGCAAAGGCCGGTGCATCTTCGATGACAAAGCTCCACCCGTAGGCCGTACCACGGGTCTCCATATGGCCTTGCCGGTTGGCCATGAAATAGTCGCCATCCGGGAAGGGATGACGAATCCAGTCCCAGGTATGATAGCCCGTCACTTGGCTGCCATTATACGAAAAGCTGATGAAGTTCCACACAATCCCGACCGTAATGCCTAAGAAATCATTCCATCCGGTTTCACAGTATGCCCCCGACACACTGGGATTGCCGCCAGACGGTGCCACGACCCGCATGGCCGTGGCGGCGAGGGGCGTTGGGGATCCCGGACTGACATTGGTCGTCGGAAGCCCGATTTTCACCAGTTCCGTTTTCCGGGCGGGATTGGCAGCAATCTCTCTGCGTATCTCGGACGGCTACCGTTTCACCCGGATTGACGGTGACCGCCGGCGGACGGGATGATAACGGAATTTGGTAGTATCGCGCATCCCGCATATTAAAGTGGGTCGCATTTTTGGTTTCGGGGATGGTGACGGTGGCGGCATAGGCATGGGGACTCGGAAGCACTCGAGCCGCCCCGGCGATTTGCCACGGAGTAGAACTCACTGGCACCCGGGAAGCAGCGTGCCAACGCGTCAAGGCACTGGCCATGAGGACCATTCCGATATGCCACATCGCCATCCCTCCTGTCTACGTCGTCTTTGGCGTCACTCTTTCATCATTGTGGTCTCGAATAGTCGTCGCGGCACAGGGAGAGATCCGGGTATACTCCGGGGTATTTTGGCCGCTAAGGCAACTGTTCGCGGGCAGAAACCCCGAGTTTGCGATAGATATGGCGTACATGGGTTTTGACCGTGCCATATTCGATGGTGCAGACCTTCGCAATCTGGGGCAACGTTTTTCCCGCTTTGAGATATTGATAGATTTCGCGTTCTCGCTCGGTCAAAGTGTCCAATGCGTCGGTTTTCGGAGGGGATGCTGGCGCGGGCTTCGGCAGCAATGTACAAGGGATGTTCGTTCGTGACCCAACTAATCGACACCGGAACCAATCCGATGATGAGGAGCACGGCTGCCCAAAAGACGAGTAAGGCCGGTGAAAAGGCGGCATGACCGATGGCTTTTTGGTAGAACCACGTTCCGAGCAGCAAAAGCTCCGTAGCCATGGTAACCAAGAGGCCGCCCACCCAATTCCAATAAGCCCAGCCTTCAAATGCCAGCAAGGGTAGCAACACCGGCGAGTCAGTGTTGGCGGGAAAGGCAAACTGCAACAAGATTAAGGCAGCTAACAAGGTATCCAGGGCCATGGCGATGACACTCAGGAGGGTTCCATAGGTGACAAAGTCCACCACACGCCAGAGGATCCATAGGATGGCGTTATAGACCAGCAGAAATGCCACCAAGGGCCATCCGATAGACAAGGAGACGTGGTAGTGGGGCGCCTCCATCACGACCCAGGCAATCAGAATCGCGAGAACGAAGCGGTAGACGTTGAAGAGACCGAAAACTCGTCGGGATGGCGTGCCGGGCATTGTGATCCCCCCTTGCCGGCCGCGACACTAGTGGTCAGTTACTGCGCAGCGCGGATTTTTCCGTCTTTCCGTAGCGTTTCGTAATAGTGGTTCAGAGCCTCCGCTACGAGTTCACTTTTCTGGCGGCCGGTTTCTCTCCACAGATGGTCCAGCTGTGCCCGACAGGCGGGCGTCACGTACAAGGAAATGCGGGCCGTCTTCTCTACCGTCGACATGACCAACGCTCCTTTGCTGGAAGAATTGTCCAAGAGTATAGCATAAAAACGCGCGCGCAGGCGCGGTCGAATAGGAGTATACCGGGAGATATTGGGGAGATTCGTGAGAATATCCCTTCCGTGGAGGACACGTTCTGGGTAAGGTGAAGCTAGAGACGCGAGGGCAAGGGAGCGTCTCAATCAGCCAAATGCGAGGCAGAAGATGCTAGCGGCACAGGATGAGGGGATTCGTTGATGGTGGTCGTGTCAGCGATCGGGTGCCAGCCCACAGAGCCAGTCGAGCGAGACATCCAACGTGGCGGCCAAACGCATGGCGACGGGCAGGGAGGGAACGGTGGCTCCGGACTCATATTCGACCAGCGTGGAACGGCCAATGCCCAACTGGTGCGCGAGTGCGGTTTGGGACAGTTGTCGACGTAGGCGAGCCGTCCGGAGACGTTCCCCGAATTCTTTCGCAAACAGGTCGGGTGCGGTGGTTGACATGTCGCTCATACCGACGCTACAATGAGTTTGGATGTGTCGCTCATACCGACATCTCCTTGGTTAGGAAGGGAGGGAACGTCCGTGAATCGTATTCGTCAACTGCGCCTGTCCCAAGGGATGACCCAAGCGCAATTGGCCCGAATCGCGGGATGCGGACGATCGTTCCTTTCCGAAATTGAAACCGGGAAAGCGAATCCGACGCAAGCGATGTTGCAAACCATTGCCGACGCGCTCCACGTGCCTGTGGCACGAATCTTGGACGAGTGTTCCCCCAATTCAGGGGCAGACGATGCTCCTTAAGGCCAGCCCATTTGGGTGGAACCTGCCGTTTCACCGGTTAAGACAAGTCATTGCGTGCAGTATAGCACACCCCTTCGGAGGTCGAACACGTCCGCGATAAGCGTGTCGTTGGCGTCACAGCCCAAACCCTCACATGACATCAGTAGTTTGCTGGAATCTCGCCGCGCGGCGGGTGAAAGCAGGCGGAAAGGGGAGAGCTATGCCCTATCTGTGTGAACCCAATGGCGACGTATATCGCGTGTCGCCGAGCGTGGCCCGGCGCAAGGCTAAGAAGGGTTGGATTCGGCCCGTACCTGAATTGCCGGAGATCTATATTCGGTGCGGAGGGGCCGTCGAGGAACGTGGTGCTCTTCGGGCAGCACAACAATTCTGGGTGGCCCAACAGCATCGGATCTCATGCTTGCGGGAAGCCCATGCCCGCTATAATGCCTGGTTGGATCAACGAGACGCGCGAAAAGAACAAGCGGACCGACAGGCCGAACAAGCGTGGCGCCGACACCTGCGCCGTCAAACGGTCGCCCTGTTGAAGGAGCGGAATCTGCCGCTCAATACTCCGATTGACGCTCTCTCACTGCCTCGTCGGACCAAACGGCATCCTCTGGTAGCCCATGGGCGCGGCCAGCAGATCGTCGGCGCGTTTCACGCGCCGTCGGAACGGGCTGGCCCATAAGTAGTGATCAACTGTCATGCTGTCGTCGTTTGGGCCCGCTCGTGCGGGCCTTGTTCTGTTGTCATCAGAAATACGCGCGGAGAGGAGAAAGGACGATGACGGGAACTGGGCCTTGTCGACACACGGAACTCGAGGCCTCCCTGCAGGGGATGTTCCGGTGTCGCGTGGGGACATCCGTGGCGGTTCAGTGGGAAGAATCGCGGGAATGGAGCGGCGAGAACTCTCGCCGTGCGGTCGTCTCGGGTGTTTATCCACATGGGATGCGCCTGTTGCTGGAAGGGGAATCGGGTGATTACCAGATTCCGTGTTGGCTAAGTTGGGTGGAGCTTTGGCTCACCCCGGAACTCATCGAAACGCCGGAAATTCGCGCCGAATTATTCAACCTGGTCGAGTCCCAGATTGCAGCATGTGTGGAATAACCGAGAGAGGAGACAGGCACCATGGCGATGTCATTGGAGATGGCCCGCACTCAAGGGCGTCAATTGTTTCGGCCAGTGGAAGTCGCACAGATGAGTGGATTGAGCCGCGCTTTCATATACCGCCTGATCGAGAAAGGCGCCTTGAAAAGTGTGCGGATTGGGAGTGCGGTTCGCATTTCGGCGGACGAAGTGACGCGCCTTTTGACCGAAGGCATCCCCGCACAAGACTAGACGGCTGAATGCGACGTGCATCCATGTGGGGAGGGGGAAATCGACGACGCGTATAAGGACTGGAATGCGGCGTGGCAAGACGGACTCCGTAAGTTTCTTGAGCCCACCCGGATGTGGGAACGCGAGCTGACGGTGATTCGGAACGGGGCGCAAGAATTGGGTCGTTAATAGAGCCACGGTATGAATCCCGCTTTGTGCTTGGTGTGCCTGACGATTTTACCCCAATGGAGGCGAAATAAGAGATGACGATGCGATCGCGGAACCCGACCGGATTTGTGCGCCGGCACCCCGGTACCAAAAGCGTCCGATGGCAAGGGATTGTGAAGTATCCAGATTGGGACAACCCGGGACAGTGGAAACAGCGCTCCGCGACGTTCTCAAAGAAGGGTGAAGCGCAGAAATGGGTGGATGCTGCCATTGGGGAACATCGCCAGAAGCCGAGCTATCAACCACCGCCAAGGAATGTTACGGTTGGGGACTATCTTCTGCAATGGCTGGAGAGTTCCGCTCAGCGTGTACGGAAAAGCACATTGGAGAGCTATCGCTACCGGATCGACGAGGTTATTAAGATCATGGGAAAGAAGCCGCTTGTCCAACTGCAACCAGACGACATTCAAAAGTGCTATATGAAGATGGCGGAGACCCATAGTCGGCGCACGGTTCAATATGCCGCCACATTGTTGCGGGGGGCTTTAGAACAGGCGGTCAACTTAGAGTTGTTGCCCAGTAATCCCTCTCGAAAAGTGCCCATGCCGCGCCTCGAACGGACGGAACGGCCGGTGTTAACCCCCGAGGAAGCCCGCCAATTTCTGACCGCAGCCGAGACGCACCGATTTCGGGTATTATGGAGGTTTATCGCCTTAACGGGTGTCCGGCGCGGCGAGGCTTTGGCCCTGCGATGGGAGGATATTGATTGGGAGCGTCGTGTTGTCACTATTCAGCGGACATTCTCGGGAAGTGGGCGAAAGCGCCGCACTCTCAACACTCCCAAAACGCAGCGCGGTGTACGGACGATTGCCATTCCAGAGATTCTTGTCAACGAACTTGAAGCGCAACGCAGGCAACAACAGCTGGAGAGGCAGGCTGCTGGAGACAACTGGGAGGACACCGGATTTGTGTTTACCACCTCACGTGGTACGCTGCTTGATCCCAGCCAGATTACGCCTGCCTTCAAGAAGCTATTAAAGAAGGCTGGGTTGCCAAATACGTGGAGGCTTCACGACCTGCGTTATCCAAACCTTAATAAAATCCCCACCTTTTTCGTCGAACGTTGCGATGGCGACCTTTAGACCCGAAAAGGTGGGGATTTTTCTTCACTGTTTCATGGATTTCACGCCACAGAATTCCGCTATACTTTTCACGGAAGACAATCGATGATTAGCTAACCGATCCCCCGGCAGGATGAGTCACCTCATGACCGATTGCGCACGGTCGTGGGGCTGTCGGCAGTGACTCGGCGTGTTGCCAGGTGGGCTGGCCCAGAGCAATGCTACCCGCCTCAATACACGGGCGACTCAATACACGGGCGATCGCCGCTCCGATGATTAGCGGCGGTTCGTTAGGCCGCTGTGTCAAACAGCTGAAACTTTAGCGTGAGCAGGGTGGCGAGTTTGGCTTTATGGCGGCCCTCGGGGTCCTCCAAGCAGTCGATAATGGCTTGTTTAAAGGGGGCAAACGTGGCGTAGTAGCGCCCATGGAGACACTCGGCTTTCA